>JAJDZD010000013.1 GCA_022824865.1 Chloroflexota bacterium
AATATTGAACATATTTTGGCGGTACACTCGCCTCGTGATGACGTTCCCCCGCACGCCGAGCTGACCGCAAGCCCGCTCCAGAGACTCGCGTGCACCGCTTCTCCACTATCGCTCTTGGCAGCATCAGGGATCTGCTGCCGATCGTGCTCGTGATCCTGTTCTTTCAGTTGTTCGTCCTGGATCGGCCCATCGGCGAACTCGCGGCACTGATCGACGGCGTCATCGCGGTCGTGCTCGGCCTGACGCTCTTCACCTACGGTCTCGAACTCGCGCTCTTCCCGATGGGCGAGACGCTCGCACATGCGCTAGCACGCCGGGGCAGCGTCGTCTGGCTCGTCGTGTTCGCCTTCCTGCTCGGCTTCGGCAGCACGATCGCGGAACCGGCCGTGACGGCGGTCGCCGGTGAAGCGGCGGAGACATCGGCCGCGGCGGGATTCATCGCCAACAACGACGACGCGAAGTTCCTGTTCGCACTCGGGCTCCGAATCTCGATCGCGCTCGCGGTCGGCTCGGCAATCGTCCTGGGCGTTCTCAGAATCATCGCCGGCTGGTCGCTCGTCAAACTCATCATCAGCGGGTACGCACTCGTCGTCGGCGTCACGTTCTTCGCGCCGGCCGAGATCATCGGGATCGCCTATGACTCGGGCGGCGTCACCACGTCGACCGTCACCGTGCCTGTTGTTGCTGCTCTCGGGCTGGGCCTTGCCTCAAGTGTTCCCGGTCGAAGCCCGCTGATAGATGGATTTGGACTCATCGCTTTCGCCAGCGTCTTCCCAATCATGACCGTCCTGGGATACGCTATGGTGGCGTCCTGGCTGAGCCGCAGGCGAAAGTCGAAACTTCGTGAGGAGGCTTGAGCCGTGAAGCTAAAGTTAATTGTCGCCCTGGTGAGCGACGAAAAGACTGACGTAGTAGTAGATGCGGCGCGGTCAGCCGGCGCAACCGGCGACACGGTCATTACCAGCGTACGAGGCGGCGGCCTCAGGCCCGAAAAGACTTTCTTCGGCCTTGACCTGTCAGCCAAGCGCGACGTTGCGCTGTTCCTGGTGGCCGACACCCGGGCGCGCGAAATCCTGGAGCAGATCCGCGACGCGGGAGGTCTTGACACCGAACCGGGCGCCGGCATTGCCTTCCAGATGCCGATTGAGGATGCTGTGGGCCTGGCGACGCAGTTACCCACAATCCTGGAGGAGGTGGAAGGCGAGATATGACCGAGGATATTTCCATACGTGTAAGGGATCTCATGGTCACGGAGATGCACACTATTGACGGGCTCGCGACCGTGACCCAGGCGATGGCGTTGATGAAGCGGCACCAGGTTGACTATCTCGTTGTCAATCGACGTAACAGTGACGACGAGTTGGGCGTAATAACGGTTGGTGATATTGCACGCGAAGTGATTGCGAACAACCGTTCCCCAAAGCGAGTTAACGTCTACGAGATCATGTCCAAACCGCTGTTGACGGTGCCGGATGACATGCTGGCCAAGTACGCGGTCCGCCTGCTCGTACGCTTTGAACGCTCACGTGCCGTGGTTGTCGACCGGCAGCGCAATGCACTCGGCAGGGTGACTCTGCGCGACCTGATCATGGGGTACGCCGAGGAGTGACGTCGTAGTCCTAATCGGCCCCCCTCGCAAGCCGTGAAGGCAATCCGAGTCCTTTCACTCCACGTCTGATTCGTCGATCACTACGCTGGTCCCGCGTGGCCCGACTGGTGGAAAAGCCTCGAACCTGAACAGGTCGCGAACTGAGCCCGACGAGAGCCGCCACTACCCTTGGCAGGCTCAGCCGTAGGCCGCGGCCGAGGAGGTCGAGTCCCCGCAACCCGCAGCGATGAACTGGTAGGGCATGCGGGATTCGAACCCGCGATCTCCGCCTTGAGAGGGCGGTGTCCTAGGCCGCTAGACGAATGCCCCACGCGGACCGAAGTCCGATGCTGCCTATGCTACGAAACTTGACCGCGCTCTGGCCCGTCGCCGGCGCTCCGTACAATCGAAGCAGACCTTCGCACGACGATGACGCCTCATGTTTGAAAGCCTGACCGAGCGCCTGTCCGGCGTCTTCGGAAACCTCGGCCGTCGCGGCCGCCTGTCCGAAAAGGACGTGGACGCGGCCCTGCGCGAGGTCCGCATGGCGCTCCTGGAAGCCGACGTCAACTTCCGGGTCGCCCGCCAGTTCGTCGCCTCGGTGCGCGAGCGCGCCGTTGGCCGTGAGGTCACCCAGAGCGTCACCCCCGCCCAGCAGGTCACCAAGATCGTCCACGACAACCTGGTGGAACTGCTCGGCGGCGAGACGGCGCGCCTGGCCACCGCGCAACGTCCCCCGTCGGTCATCCTCATGGTCGGACTCCAGGGCTCGGGCAAGACCACCGCCGCGGCCAAGCTGGCGCTGGCGTTTCGCAAGGACGGCGGACGACCGCTGTTGGTGGCCGCCGACACCTACCGGCCGGCCGCCATCGCCCAGCTTCAGACCCTGGGCAAGCAGATCGACGTGCCCGTACACCAGCAAGGCACCAGGCCCAGTCCCGTTGACATCGCCGGGCGAGGCCTCGAACTCGGCGTCAGCAACGCCCACTCGCACGTGATCGTCGACACCGCCGGCCGGATCCAGCTGGACGACCGGATGATGGATGAGATCGAACAGGTCTCCCGCGCCGTCCAGCCGGTCGAGACCCTCTTCGTGGCCGACGCCACCACCGGCCAGGAAGCCGTCAACGTCGCCCAGGCCTTCCACGCCCGCACCCCGCTGACCGGCCTGATCCTCACCAAGATGGACGGCGACGCGCGCGGTGGCGCCGCCCTCTCCATCCGGTCCGTGACTGGCATTCCGGTCAAGTACGTCGGCACTGGCGAGCGCATCGAGCCGCTGGAGGTCTTCCATCCCGACCGCATCGCCTCCCGTATCCTCGGCATGGGCGACGTGGTCACGTTGGTTGAGCGCGCCGAAGAGGTCGTCGATCTCGAGCGAGCCGAAGAGCTGCAATCCAAGCTCCGCAAGGCCACCTTCGGCCTGGACGACTTCCTGGAGCAGCTGAACCAGGTGCGCCAGATGGGTCCGCTCAGCCAAGTGCTCGGCATGCTGCCCGGCATGGGCGCCATGGCCAACAAGGCAGAGGTCCAGGCCGCGCTGGACGGCAACGTGGTCGGCCGTTTTGAGGCCATCATCCTCTCCATGACACCGGCCGAGCGCGCCAATCCCGACATCCTCAATGGCCGCCGCCGCCGCCGCGTGGCCCTCGGCAGCGGCACCTCGGTCCAGGAAGTCAATCAGCTCCTCAGCCAGTTCCGGCAGGCGCGCCAAGTCATGCAAATGATGAGCTCCGGCCGCATGCCCGCCGGCCTGCGCAACCTGACCGGCCTCTAGCAGCGGGCCTTCCAGGGCGCTTGATTCGATGCGTCCCGCCACTACCTCGAGTCAGGGTTCCAATGCGCTACAGACGACACGCCGCCTGGCGGGACTCCGGAGCAGGCGGTGGCTCGGGTGCTCCGGCGGCGTCCCAGGCTCGGTGTCATCGAGCAGGCTTGGGCTGTCTGTGCCCAACTCGCAACATTGCGGTGCCTTCGTCGGGGAAGAACCCTGGGCTATCGCTTCCGAAGGCGGGCCGGAATAACGGCCCACATCATGAAGAGACCAGCAAAAGCAACGATTCCCAGCAGCGCTTCAAGCGGCAACGGCAAACCTCCAAGCCCCGCCGGTCATCCCGGCAGAGCGGCTATTGCCGCCGTATCACCTCCGAACCACCGCCTGTATCCGCGTCCAGTTTAGCCGCTAGCCGCGATGCGCGTTACAGGTGAATGATCTCGATCGCGTCGTCGGTCACTTCCAAGTCCAGGTGCACGCGCTCGATGAACTCCAGGATCGCCCGCATCTGCGCGTCCAACCGTCGCGGATCGTTCGATACGCACGAAACCCCAATGCGCGCTCGTCCTGGCACCGGATTCTCGTCCAGATCGGCCACCGCGGCGTTGAACGTGTTGCGGATGCGGCGCTTCAGCGACTCCACCGACCGTCGCCGGTCCTTCAGCGACTGCGCGGCGTGAACCGCCAGCCCGACTTCCAGCGTCCCTACGTGCACGGCCTTCGTCTCATGCGGGGTTGCCGCCCGGCGGCGGCTGGTCCAGTCTGACAGGCGAGCGCCGTCCGGTCCGCAAACTGAGGAGCCGATCCATGCCCGCCACCCCCCGCACGCTAGCCGACATCGATACGCCCGCGGTGGTGATCGACCTCGACCTGGTTCAGCGCAACATCGAGACCATGGAGCGGCACCTGGAGGGCACGGGCGTCCACGTGCGGCCCCATGTCAAGCACCACAAGACTCCGGGAATCGCCCTCATGCAGATCGAAGCCGGCGCGCCCGGCGTCACCTGCGCCAAGGTCGGCGAGGCGGAAGCCATGGTGGAGGGCGGCGTTGGCGACGTACTAATCGCCAACCAGGTCGTCGGCCCAATCAAGATCTCGCGGCTCTGTGAGCTCGCCCGCAAGGCTGCCGTCACGGTCGCCGTGGACGATGCGCGCAACGTGCGTCAGCTGTCCGAAGCAGCCGTTGCCAGCGGCGTCACCATTGGCATCGTCATTGAGATCGAAGTCGGCATGAACCGCTGCGGCGTCCTGCCGGGCGAGCCCGCCCTGGCCCTGGCGAAGCAGATTGATGCCGCCCCAGGATTGGACCTGGTGGGCCTGATGGGCTACGAGGGTCACGCCGTCGGCATCGTTGACCGCGCCGAGCGTGAAGCTGCTGCCCACAGCTCCCTGGCGGCCGTCATCGAGACCAAGGCCGCCTGCGAGGCCGCCGGCCTGGAAATCCGCGAGGTCACCGGCGGCGGCACCAACACCTTCGACATCACCAGCGCCATCGACGGCTGGACCGAACTGCAGTGCGGCACCTACGTGACCATGGACGTCTGGTTTCGCCCGCATGCCGGCCACGCGTTCGACCAGGCCATGTGGATCCTGTCCAGCGTCGTGAGCACTCCCGCGCCCGGCCGAGCCATACTGGACGTTGGCCGCAAGTCCATGGCCTTCGAGGCCGGCGGCCTGCCCCTCGTGGAAGACCCTCCGGGGATCGAGCTCCTCAGCCTCTCCGAGGAACACGGCAGCCTGGCCCTTCACGACGGAGCCCCGGACCTCCAGCCAGGCGACCGCCTCAAGGTCACCCCCTGGCACGGCTGCACCACCTTCAACCTGCACGACACCCTCTACGTCATTCAGGACGACGAAGTCGTCGACATCTGGCCCATCTCTGGCCGGGGCAAGTTCACCTAGATTCGGCGACGTCCTGTCTTGGTCGGTCCAGCGGCGTTGGTCGCTGCTCTTCCCCGGTGAGTCGGTGGCCGATCGGCTGTGGTTGGCCGGGCAAGTTCCCATGCCGTGTCGTCCCGCTTGACACTCAAAATCCCCCGGTGCTAGCGTTCACAGGTAGGCAATTGGCCGCACGGCGCTAGCCCAGCGGCCGGTCACTTTTCCGAGCCACCAGGTTGTTTTCCGTTCCTGCGTGGGCTCGCACGCCCCGATGTCAGGGCCTCGAATTCAGTACCAGCCCGTGATTTCGCACACATTGCGGTCCCGGCCGCGACCTCCAGCCGAGCTTGAAGGCCCGGCGCGACGTGGAGGAGGCTCGAATGTCTAATTCCAGCGGACGCTCCGGCGGCTATCGCCGTCCGCGGCGCTCCGGCCGCAACCGTCGTGGTCCTCGCCGTCCGCGCCAGCTGCAACCCGATCCGGATCGCGAGTTGGCCGAACTCGAAGCCAAGCCCATGGAGGAGCTTCGCACTCTGGCGACCGAGCTCGAAATCGACGTCAACGGCGCCGCCGATCTGACCAAGGACGCTCTCGTCAATATGGTCCTCCAGGCCCGATCCGAGAAGGACGGGTCCATGTTCCTCGAGGGCAACCTCGAGCTCATGGACGAGGGTTACGGATTCCTGCGGCGCGAATTGGGATGGCTTGCGGGGCCCGACGACGTCTACGTCTCACAGGCCCAGGTGCGCCGCTTTGCGCTGCGCAACGGCGACCACGTCAGCGGCCACGTGCGGCCGGCGCGCGAGCACGACCGCTACCACGGCCTCGTCCGGGTCATGGCGGTCAACGGCCTAACCCCGGACAAGGCCAGCGCCCGACCCCAGTTCGAGCGCATGATCCCCATCTTTCCCAACGAGCAGCTGGTGCTCGAGTACTCCGCCACGGAACTCACCTCCCGCATCGTCGACATCATTGCGCCCATCGGGCGCGGCCAGCGCGGGCTCGTGCTCTCCCCGCCCAAGGCCGGCAAGACCGAATTGATGAAGCGCCTGGCGCGCTCGGTGCTGAACAACTACAGCGACGTGCGCGTCATCGTGGCGTTGATCGGCGAGCGACCCGAGGAAGTCACCGACTGGCAACGCAGCGTCGAAGGCGCTGAAGTCATCAGCTCCACCTTCGACGAGCAGCCCCACAGCCACACGCGCGTCGCCGAACTCACTTCCGCCCGCGCCAAGCGCATGGTCGAAAGCGGCGAGGACGTGATGATCCTGCTGGACAGCGTCACCCGCCTCGTCCGCGCCTACAACCTCGTCCAGCCCTCCAGCGGCCGCACCCTCTCCGGCGGTATCGAGCCCCAGGCCCTGTATCCGCCCAAGGGGTTCTTCGGCGCGGCCCGCAACATCGATGGCGGCGGCAGCCTCACCATCATCGCCTCCTGCCTCATCGAGACCGGCAGCCGCATGGACGAGGTGATCTACGAGGAATTCAAGGGCACCGGCAACTGGGAGCTGATGCTGGACCGCCGCCTGGCCGAACGCGGAACCTTCCCGGCCGTCAACGTGCTCAGCTCTGGTACCCGGCGCGTGGAGCTGATGCTGGACGCGGAGGGACTGAAGTACTTCTGGACCTTGCGCCGTATGCTCAACGCCCTCGATCCTCACGACGCCTACGACTCGACGGAACTCATGTTCGACCGAATGAAGCGGACCGCGACCAACAAGGAATTCTTCGCATCGCTGAGCGATTCGTCCCGGTGACATCGCTCGGCGACTGCGTGGATGAGGAGCACACGACCGATGGCTGACGTGCAGGTGGTATTGCTGGAAACCGTGCCCGACCTGGGCGATATCGGCGACGTGCGATCGGTTGCCGCCGGCTACGCGCGCAACTTCCTGTTACCCCGTCGTCTGGCCATCCCGGCTACGAAGCGGCGCCTGGACGACGCCCAATTCCAGGCCGAGCTGCAGGACCGTCGTGAAGAGAATGCGCGTCGCGAAGCTCAGCACCTGGCGGACATGATCCAGGGCGTCATGCTCACGATCCACGTGCAGGTTGGCGACCAGGGGCGTATGCATGGCCAGATCACCAACCGCGACGTAGCAGCGGCGCTGCTCGAGCAGAACGGTGTCGAGATCGATCGCCACCTCATCCAGATCGACAGCCCCATCCGTTCGCTGGGTCGCTACCTCGTTCCCATTCGTCTGGCCGCGGGCCTGGAGGCCTCGGTGATGCTGGATGTCGTGGAACAGGAAGACGAGCCTGAACCGACCGTGGAGGACGAAGCGGAAGAGACCGAGGACGACTTCGAGGTCTCTCGCCTCGGACGGTAGGGACGAGGCCGGCCGCCACCCGCGGCAACCCTCGGAGATTCCGGAAGCGCCTGGGGTAACGAATTCCTACCAGCGGTAACTGGGGATAACTCCTTCAAGGACCGGGATCCGTAGTCGGTCACGGCCCGATGCGCCGTCCGTATTCTGGATTCCACACCTAGCCGCCTTAAGCTGGAGTTGTACACGTCCCCCGCGAGTGATGCTGGCTGTGGAAAACGGGGATAGTTGGAATCGGACCTGCTATCTGCCGAATTCGCCAATTCGCGTAACGCGCGTCTCTTTTCCGCTTGGTCCGGCCCGCGTAACGTCCTGTCTCGGTCCGCCAGAACACCAGCAAGCCATACGCCCAGCATGACCGTAGCCACCATGGCGTCGGCCACCGACCGCCTGCCGCCCCAGAACATCGATGCCGAACGCTCATTGCTCGGCAGCCTGCTCATCGACCCCGAAGCCATCACCCGCATCGCCGGACAGATCGGGCCGGACGACTTCTACCGCGAAGCCCACCGGGCGATATTTGACGCCGTGACCACCCTCGCCTCTCGCAACGAGAAAACCGACTACGTCACCCTCTGCGACCAGTTGGCGCGCGACGGCACGCTGGCTGACGTCGGAGGAGAGGACCGCGTCGTGGAGCTGGCATCGGCCGTTCCAACGCCCTTCCACGTGGAGCACTACGCCGGCATCGTGCGCCGCACCTCCGTCCTGCGGCAGATCATCCAGGGCGCCACCCGCATGGTCGCCTCGGCCTACGCTCCGGAAGCTGTGCCCGAAGAAGTGCTGGACGAGGCCGAGAGCCTGATTTTCAGCATCGCCAACGAGGTTCACACCCGCGACATCCTCCCGATCCGCGAGATCCTCCACGAGGTCAGCGACCAGTTGATGTTCCGGGTCGAACACCGCGGCGTGCCCACCGGGGTCTCCACCGGCTTCCGCAGCCTGGATGTCCTCACCGGCGGCCTCCAGCGGTCCGACCTCATCATCCTGGCAGCCCGGCCCGGTATCGGAAAAACGGCCTTTTCGCTCAACATCGGACTGCACGCCGCCAAGCAGAACGACGTGCCGGTGGCCTTCTTCGCCCTGGAGATGCCGGCCGAACAGATCGTGCAACGCCTGATCGGAACGGAAGCGCGCATGGACGCCATGCGCATCCGCGACGGCGAGCTTGACGATGACCAGCTCCAGCGCGTCGTCCGCACCATGGGCCAGGTGGCCGAGTACCCGATTTACATCGACGACTCGCCGTCGCTCAGCGTGCTCGAACTGCGCGGCAAGGCCCGCCGCATGCACCTGGAACACAACATCGGGCTGCTGGTCGTGGACTACTTGCAGTTGATGACGGCTTCCGGCCACCGCGAAAACCGCGTCCAGGAAATCACCGAGATCACACGTTCACTCAAGGCGCTGGCCCGTGAACTCAACATCCCCATCATCGCCTGCGCCCAGCTATCCCGCGCCGTGGAACAGCGCCCGAACTCCAGGCCCCGCCTCTCCGACCTGCGCGAGAGCGGGTCCATCGAACAGGACGCCGATCTTGTGGCGTTCCTGCATGAGCCCGAGGCGGGCGATGAAGAGTCAATCGGGCGCCCAGTTGACCTGAAACTCGACATCGCCAAGCACCGCAACGGGCCGGTCGGTAACGTGGACCTTCGCTTCATCCGCCCGCAGGGCCGTTTCGAGGAAACCGCGCGGCGTGACTACTAGCGGCTGAGAACAGCCGCCTACAATGCGCTGAGAGCAACAGGGCGGGCTACGTTGGCCGGACCGCGGGAAAGTTGACAGGTTGACATGAGCGGTACGCGTGCAATCAGAGTGCTTGGCGGCCTGGCGCTTGTGCTGCTCGTACTGGGGGCCTGCGGCGAGAGCGGCCCGGCAGCGCCGTCCGGTGTGGGCGCCCAGGCCGTTGCCGTTATGTCGGAGCCTGACGGCGCATCCATGGGCCGCGTCACGCTGACGCAGGTCCCGTCGGGCGTCCTGGTCTCCGCCGACGTGCACGGGCTGTCCGCCGGCGGCCACGGTTTCCACATCCACGCTGTCGGCGCCTGCGCCCCGGACTTCACCGCGGCCGGCGGTCACTTCGACCCCAACGAGACTGGCCACGGCCTCATGCACAACGACAACCCCCATCCTGGCGACCTGCCGAACCTCTTTGCCGGTGCCGACGGCGCCGCCCGCGCCGACGTTTTCACCGCCGCCGTCACCCTTGACGCCGGTGCCGATCACTCGCTGTTCGACGCTGACGGGTCCGCCATCATCATTCACGCCAAGCCCGATACCTACGGCGAGGAGCCCGAGGCCGGCGATCGTGTGGCCTGTGGCGTGATCGAGCGGGTCTAGGCAGACCAACCAGGTATGCGGGACATGCACCGGAATCGTGAGCGCCGCCACGACTGACCTGCAAGGCCGCGACTTCCGCGCGCCGCCCGTCATCCACGTCGGACGCGGCGCGCTCAACCAATTGCCGGCCGCCCTGCGCGAACTGGGTGCCGAACGCGCCGCCATCATCACCGACCGCGTCATGGGCGCCTCCGAGTGGGCGCCCCGGCTCGAAGCGCTGGCCGCCGACGCCGACGTCACCACCACCATCCTGGCCGAACTCACCGGCGAACCCACCACCCGCGACGTTGATGCCGCCCTTGCCGCCATCCGCGCCGCCGACGCCGATGTCGTGATTGGCTTCGGCGGCGGCAGCGCCCTCGATACCGCCAAGCTGGCGGCCGTCCTGCACACCAACCCGGGCAGCGGACCCGACTACGAGGGCTATGAGCGCATCCCCGACCCCGGCCTGCCCGTCATCGCCATCCCCACCACCGCCGGCACCGGCAGCGAAGTCACCCGCGGCGTCGCCATCACCGACCCCGACCGCGACGTAAAGATGCTGCTGATGAGTTCCCACCTCGTGCCCGCCGCTGCCATCGTCGACCCCGAGCCCACCTTCACCATGCCGGCCGGCGTGACCGCGTCGACCGGACTGGATGCCCTCACCCACGGCATCGAGGCCTACGTTTCACGCCGCCGCTTCCCCATCACCGACGCGCTCGCCATCGACGCCATCGACCGCATCGGCCGCTTCATGGCCCGCGCCTACCACCACCCCGACGATGCCGAGGCCCGTGAGGAAATGCTGGTGGGATCGCTGCACGCCGGCCTGGCCTTTAACAACGCCTCGGTGGCCCTGGTGCACGGCATGTCGCGACCCATCGGCGCCTACTTCCACGTGCCCCACGGCCTTTCCAACGCCATGCTGCTGCCCACCGTCATGGAGTTCAGCCTCGGCGGCGACATCCCCCGCTTCGCCCACATCGCCCGCGTCCTCGGCGCAACCGAGAGCGACAACCACGCAGCCGCCGCCGCCGGCGTAGCCATCGTCCGCGACCTCGCGGCCAACCTCGAAGTCCCAACCCTCCGCGCCTGGGGCGTCGACGAGCCCCGCTTCCGTGAAGTCACCCCCGCCATGGCCCGCGACGCCCTCGCCAGCGGCAGCCCCGCCAACAACCCCCGCCTCGCCACCCAATCCGAAGTCGAGGACCTCTACGAGGCTGTCATAACCCTCTGACTTAGTTTCGCCGGCTCCGCCGCCGACTGTCGTGATCGCCCGGGTTCTCACACAGCCTCTCGATATACTCGAATAACGTCCCGCGCCTGCCGTGGGCGCCACCGCACTTAATCGACAGACATGCCGCTGGGATTCCTGAAGAAGCTCGTTGGCGACGACGCCGGCAGGACCGCGCGCCGCTATGCCTCGCTGGTCAAGCGCGTCAACGCGCTGGAGGCTGAGATCCGTGCGTGCTCGGACCAGGAGTTGCTGGGCAAGACGCCGGAATTTCGCCAGCGTCTGGATGCGGGTGAAAAGCTGGACCGCCTCCTGCCGGAAGCCTTCGCCACCGTGCGCGAGGCCGTGCGCCGGCACACCGGCGAGCGGCAGTTTGACGTTCAGCTCATGGGCGGCGCGGTATTGCATGGCGGCGACATTGCCGAGATGCGCACCGGCGAAGGCAAAACCTCCGTCGCCACCCTGGCCGCTTATCTGAACGCTTTGCCCGGCCGGGGCGTGCACATCGTCACCGTCAACGACTACCTGGCCAACCGCGACGCCAACTGGTACGGCCGCGCGCTGGTGGAGCGGCTCGGCCTCACGGTTGGTGTCATCCAACACGGCCTGGCCCCCGACGACCGGCGCGCCGCCTACGCCGCCGACCTGACCTACGGCACCAACAACGAGTTCGGCTTCGACTACCTGCGCGACAACATGGTGCAGGCGCTGGACGAGCGCGTGCAGCGCGGCTTGCACTACGCCATCGTCGACGAAGTCGACAACATCCTCATCGACGAGGCCCGCACCCCGCTCATCATTTCCGGCGCGGCCGAGCAGTCCACCCAGCACTACTACCAGATGGCCCAGGTCGTGCGGCGGCTCAAGGACGAGACCCACTACACCCTGGACCTCAAGCTGCGCACCGCCAGCCTCACCGAGTCCGGCATCGCCACGCTGGAACGCATGCTCAACGTCGACAACCTGTACGACGAGTCATCGTTCCAGCTTGTTCATTACGTCGAGCAGGCTCTGCGCGCCCACGCCATCTACGCCCGCGGGCGCGACTACGTGCTGTTCCGCGACGGCCGTGTGGTCGATGGACGCGACCGCCGCGCCGAGGTCGTGATCGTGGACGAGTTCACCGGCCGCCTCATGCACGGCCGCCGCTACAGCGAGGGCCTGCACCAGGCCATCGAGGCCAAGGAAGGCGTGGAGGTCCAGCGCGAGAGCCAGACCCTCGCCACCGTCACCTTCCAGAACTATTTCCGCATGTACGACAAGCTCGCCGGCATGACCGGGACCGCGAAGACCGAGGAGCAGGAATTCCAGTCGATTTACGACCTAAACGTTACGGTCGTGCCGACCAACCTGGACATGGTCCGCGACGACCGGCCTGACCTTGTCTACCGCACGGCCAAGGCCCGAGACGAAGCCCTCATCGACTCCCTCGCCGAGGTTCACGCTACTGGTCAGCCTGTGCTGGTCGGCACCACCTCAATCGAGAAATCCGAAGCGTTGAGCCAGCGCATCCAGCGCCGCGGCATTCCCCACAACGTGCTGAACGCCAAGTACCACGCCCAGGAAGCCGTCATCGTGGCCGACGCCGGCCACGAGGGCGCCGTCACCATTGCCACCAACATGGCCGGTCGCGGCACCGACATCATCCTCGGCGGCAAGCCCGAGGGCCGCACCGCCGCCGACTGGCAGGCCGCGCACGACCGCGTGGTGGACCTTGGTGGCCTCTACGTCCTCGGCACCGAGCGCCACGAAGCCCGCCGCATCGACAACCAGCTGCGCGGCCGCTCCGGCCGCCAGGGCGACCCGGGCTACTCCCAGTTCTTCCTGTCGCTGGAAGACGACCTGATGCGCCGGTTCAGTTCCGACAAGATCAAGGGCGTCATGCAGCACCTCGGCGTCGAGGAGCACGTCCCCATCGAGAGCGGCATGGTCTCCCGTGCGCTCGAATCGGCGCAGACCAAGGTCGAGGCCCACAACTACGAGACTCGGAAATACGTGCTGGAGTTCGACAACGTCATCAACCAGCAGCGCGGCGTGATCTACGACCAGCGCGAGCGCGTGCTCAACGCCGAAGACCTGGACGCGCTCTTCCTGGAGATGCTCGGCGAGGAAGTCGAACGGATCGTCGAAGCCCATGGCATTGAGCCGCACAGCGACGTTGCGGAGTTTGAGCAACTCCTGCAGGCCTACGCCGCGGACATCGCCGTCGACGGCAAGCCGCCGGTTGCCACCGCCGATCTGGAAGGCCTCAAGGGCGAGGATGTGGCCGAACTGCTCACCGAGGATGCCGAGGCGCGCTACCGGCGGCGCCTGGCCGACATTCCGCCGGACCTTGGGCCGCGACTCATGCGCTGGATGATGCTCCAGACCATCGATTACCTCTGGGTCGGTCACCTGACCGCCATTGAGGACGTTCGCCAGGGCATCGGCCTGCGGGCCTACGGGCAGCAGGACCCGCTGGTGGCGTTCAAGCGCGAAGCCTTCCACATGTTCAGCGAACTCATCGCCTCGATTCGTTCCGACATCGTGCGCCGCTTCTTCCGCGTGCAGATTCAGGACCCGGTGCAGGAAGAAACGGTGCTGACCCGCCACCGTGAAAACGCGGCTGCCATGCCGGCAGGCGGCGAGGATCGGCCGCCGGCCGCCGCGCAACCGGCTCGAGCCACCAATGGCGCCGGCCAGGCGCCGCGCCTTTCTCGTCGCCAACGCCGCGCCCAGGAGCGCGCCCGCAAGAAACGCAACCGACGCCGCAGCCGCCAGCGCGTCCACTAACCGGGAGCCGCCTTGCCATGACCGAAGCCGTCGATACCGCCGATCTCGAGGGGCGCGCCCGCCGCGCCCGGCAGCGGGTCACCGAGATTCGGAGGCATCTTTGACCTGGCGGCCAAGCGCGCGACGCTAACCGAACTCGACCGCCAGGTCGCCGCCCCCGACCTCTGGGACGACCCCGACCGCGCCCGCGACGTCATGCGCCGCCACCGGCGCGTCCAGGACGAAGTTGACCTCTGGGACGAACTCGACACGCAAGCCGACGATGTGGTTGGGTTGGTTGAACTCCTGGACCCCGACGACCACGATCTCCAGCAGGAAGTCGCGAGTGAGGTCGCGGCCCTCGAAAACCGCCTGGCCTCCCTGGAGTTTCAACTCCTGCTCGGAGACGAATACGACGAGCACGACGCCTTCCTGACGGTCCAATCCGGTGCCGGCGGCACCGAATCCCAGGACTGGGCCGAGATGCTGCTGCGCATGTACTCCCGCTGGGCCGATTCGCGTTCGTTCGCGCCCGACGTCGTGGACATCTCGCACGGTGAAGAGGCCGGCATCAAGAGCGCCACCCTGCGCGCCTCCGGCCGCTACGCCTACGGCTACCTCAAGGCCGAGCGCGGCGTCCACCGTCTCGTGCGTCTCTCCCCCTTCGACGCCAGCAACCGCCGCCACACCTCGTTCGCCCGCGTCGACGTCGTACCCGTGCTGGAGGACGTGGACGAGGTGGCGATCAGCCCTGAGGATCTCCGTGTCGAGACCTTCCGCGCCAGCGGCGCCGGCGGCCAGTACGTCAATAAAACCGATTCCGCCGTGCGCATCCGTCACGAACCCACCGGCATCGTGGTCTCCTGTCAGAACCAGCGCTCGCAGCACCAGAACCGCGAGGTCGCCATGGAGATGCTCGGCGCGCGTCTCCTGGAGCGCCAGATCGCCGAGCGCGAAGCTGAACAGGCCCGCCTGCGCGGCGAGCAGGCCGCCGTCGACTTCGGCAGCCAGATTCGCTCGTACGTCCTGCACCCCTATCGTCAGGTCAAGGACTTGCGCACCGGGCTCGAAGTCGGCAACGCCGACGCCGTCCTCGACGGCGCGATTGACCCCTTCATCGAGGCCTGGCTCCGCGCGTCCATTTCCTCTGGAAACGAGACCGACGCATGACCACGGGGCTCGCCTACCGGCCGTTCAGCCGCTGGCTGCCCAGGCGCCTTGCCCTGACGCTCATCGGGATCATCGTTGCGTGGCTCGCACTCGGCGCCTCACCCGTTGCTGCGGCCCAGTCAATCCCGGCGGATCTTGAGGCCGAAGTCGAAATCCGATCCGCCATCACGTTCCGGCTCGACGCGCCCTGGACCGGCCCGCCCCCTTCCAGGGTGTCCATCCTGTTTGGCCTGCCGGACGGCGCGGTCACTCGGCGCGGACGCGCCACGTTCGAACTCGACGACGGCCGCCTGGTCGCCTCCCACCGCTGGCGGCCGCGCGGGACGCTCCTGCCGGGCGCCGAGATCGAGTACCAGTTCGAAGTTCGCGGCACTGACGGTCCCGCGCACACCACCACCAGCACCGTGGTCTACATCGACCCCGAGCTTCCCTGGCAGACCCAGTCCGAGGGCCTGGTGGACATGTGGTGGTATGCGGGCGGCGACGGCCTGGCTACCGATGCCGTGGCTGGCATCCGCCGCGGACTGACCGCCCTTGAGGAGGACTTCGGCCTCGAACTCCAGCGCCGCACGCGGCTCGTCTTCTATGCCGACGGTGACCGCATGCGCGCCGACATGGGCCGGGGCACCCGCCCCTGGGTGGGAGGCGTCGCGGCCGCCCGGTTCAACCTGATCGTGCTCTACGCCTCCGAATTCGACTGGGGGCGCAGCACGCTCGCCGCCACCATCGCCCACGAGCTCACGCACATCGCCATCGAGCACGCCGTCGGCGATCCGCCGCGCAACCTGCCTACCTGGCTCCACGAGGGCGTGGCCACCGTCGTCGAGAGCGCCGTCGCCGAGCGCTTTTCCTATGAAGACATCGTGCAAGCGGCGTTTGAAGCCGACCGGCTGATCTCCTTACGCGGCCTCACCGGGTCGTTTCCGGTCCAGAGCACCGGCGCATTGCTCGCCTACGCCCAGAGCAACTCGTTCGTAAAATTCATCATTGACCGCTGGGGTGAATCCGCGATCACCAAAATCCTGGACGCCTACCGCGAGGGCGCGTCCCAGGACCGGGCCTTGCGGCAGGCCGTGGGTCTCAGTCTCAATGCCCTCGAAGCCGAATGGCTCGCTACGCTGGACCAGTCCGACGCCGAACCCACGGCCAGCGCCCGCGTCCTGACGACCGCGTCGGCCCTTGCGCTGCCCCTCCCGCAACCATGATCGTTCTCCAGAACGTCACCAAGGTCTACCCCAACGGAACGCGGGCGCTTGACGACGTCAGCCTCCAGATCGACGAGCGTGAATTCGTTTTCCTGGTTGGCCCCAGCGGTGCGGGCAAGACCACCCTCATCCGGCTCATCAACCGCGACACCAGGCCCGACAGCGGCAACGTCTTCGTCGAGAACACCGAGGTCACCCGCATTCCGCGCCGCGAGGTCCCCAAGCTGCGCCGGCGCGTGGGCGTTATCTACCAGGACTACAAGCTGCTCCCGGGGCTCAACGTACGCCAGAACGTGGAGTTTGTCCTCAAGTCCACCGGCGAGTTCAACGGCCGCACCTCCGGATGGGTAGACGAAGCCCTCGCCCTGGTCCAACTCAGCGACCGCGCCGACCACCACCCCCACGAGCTCTCGGGCGGCGAGCAGCAGCGCACTGCCATCGCCCGCGCCATCGTGCGCCGCTGCCCCATCCTGGTCGCCGACGAACCCACCGGAAACCTGGATCACGCCGCCAGCTGGGACACGATTCAACTATTGGTACGAATCAACGCCCTCGGCGCCACGGTCCTGATGGCGACGCACAATCGGGAGATCGTGAACACCATGCGGCGTCGCGTCATCGAGATCGCCAACGGCAAGGTCGTCCGCGACGAACTCGGCGGCGGCTATGACGGCTAAGCTCAACGTCCTGCGCTACATCCTCGGCGCGGCCATGCTCGGCCTCTGGCGCAACCGCACCATGACCCTGGGCGCCATCGTCACCACCGCCGTCATGCTGGTCACCCTGGCCGCATTCCTGGCCATCAACGACACGCTCAACGAGATGGTCACCGCCCTCGGCCGCAAGAGCAATCTCATCGCCTACGTCCGCGACGACGCCCGACCCTCCCGCGTCACCGAAATCATGCGCGACCTGGAGCAGCGCCCCGGCGTCGGCGAGGTCGTCTTCGTCACCAAGGAAGACGCCCTCCGCACGTTCCAGGAACGCTTCTTCGACCAGCGCGACGTCATCGACATCCTGCAAGCCAATCCCCTGCCCGCCAGCGTCGAACTCCGCATGGACGACCCTGCCGTGCTTCCCGGACTCGCCGATGAGCTTCGCGGCATGACCGAGGTTTTCGAGAGCGTCGCGGTCCCCCTGGACGTCGTCGAACGCCTCATCTCCATCAGCAACGTCTCGCGCGCCGCCGGCACCGCCATGATCATCGCCCTCACCGGCGTCGCCCTGTTCGTCATCGCCAACACGATCCGTATCGCCGTCTACGCCCGCCGCCAGGAGATCGAGATCATGAAACTCGTCGGCGCCACCGACTGGTTCGTCCGCGGCCCGTTCCTCATTGAGGGCGCGTTCATTGGTCTGGTCGGCGCCACCCTCGCGGCCGTCGCCTTGGTCGTGCTCTACCTGCAGGCCGCACCCACGGTGACCCGCATCATCTCGTTCCTGCCTATCGCCACGGATGTGTCCTTCGTCCGCAACCTGGCCGTCTTCATCATCCTGGTCGGGTTGGTTGTCGGCAGCATCGGGAGCTACGTCTCCGTGCGCCGCTACCTCGCCGTATAGGAGCGCGCCGCTGATCGTCGTCCAGGGAGTCACCAAGCGCTACGACGGCGAGCCCGCTCTCGCCGACGTCTCGATCGCCATCGCCCGCGGCGAGTTCGCCTTTCTCATCGGGACCAACGGCGCGGGCAAGACCACCCTGCTTCGCATCCTTCTGCGCGAAGAGGCCTTCGATTCCGGCGTTGTCCTCGTCAACGGCGTCGACGTGTCCAGGATTCGCGGCGCCGCGCTTACCAAGTTCCGCCGCCGCATTGGCGTCGTATTTCAAGACACCCGCCTGCTGCCGAACGCTACCGTCCGCGAGAACGTGGGTCTGCCGCTTCAAGTCCGCGGGCGCGCCAACCGCGAAATCGACTTGGCGGTGGACGACGTGCTGGATCGCGTGGCCCTGTCCGATAAGTCCGAGCGATTTCCCCGTCAACTCTCCGGCGGCGAACAGCGCAAAGTCGCCCTCGCCCGCGCCGTCATTTCCAAGCCCGATGTCCTGCTCTGCGACGAGCCCACCGACAGCATCAACCCCACGCACGCGCGCGAGATCATGGGCCTATTGCTCGAAATCAACAGCGACGGCGTCACCACCCTCGTCGCCACCCACGACAGCGAAATCGTCAACAACCTCCGCCGCCGCGTCATCCGCATGGACGCCGGCGCCATCCTCGCCGACGAACCCGTCGGCGTCTTCAGCGCCACCTAATCCGGCGTTAGCTCACTCGGCGAGGAGAACGATCAGACGGCAAGATCAAACGGGAGGTCGCTGATGTCCCGCAATCGGTCGCCCTCAATCATCGTCTCCAGCATCTCCGATTGGTCTCCAGCCTCGGGGTAAAGATGCGCAGACGCCCCGCAACTCGTTCAGCGCGAAGTGATACACGCAATCGAGATCACCCGTCCCAAGCGCCAGCGACGCAATCCGCATTGGAAGTGGTTCAGCCGTGACGGCGACGATATGCGGCAGGGTGCCCTTGCGATTCCTGATGAGATTCAGCGCTTCCGTGCGGGTGTTCTGAGAACGGTCACTCCGAATCGTCCACTTGCACGAAACACTCGCATGCAAGAATGGAAGGCTGGCTGCCTTATTTGTCTCGATAAACGGCGTCAGTGAGGCTGCTTTCGAGTCATCCAAAATGACGCGGTATTCATTGACCTCCTCCTGGGTCGTGGGGAGGCGCGATATGACGATGTCCGGCGTTACGATATAGCCATGGCCAAGCGCTGCTGAGAGGTCTTGATTTGTGCTGACGACCTTGTCAAGGATCTCCAAATGCCGATACTGAACGAATCTAGAAATCCGTGTCTGTGTAGTAAGGTATTGCCAACGTCCAGGCCGTAAGTGACTGATAGCCGAAAACGCTTCTTCTATGAATTCGCATGTTAGCCTTTCAAATAGTGACCCTGCCGTCTGACCTGAAATACTCTCCGTGTCCTGCTCGTGGAATCCAAGCTGCCTTGCAATAGCATTTGATATCAAGACACTCGACCGGCTGCTTCCGTCCGCAAAATTAGGATGTGCCTGACCTCCACTGTCAGCGAACCGCACGATTTGGCTGCCAATCTTGGAATGATAGAGTCGCCGAAGTTCTGCAAGTGTTGCCATGTTGAGTGAAAGAGACAGTTGTTACAACGCTGGGATGCCCAAAACGCGCTGTACGCCATTGTCAATCCGTGATCTTGACTGCACGGCGTAGTCTTCGTTCAACTCAATCAGAATCGCCCTGCGATTCAACTCAGCCGCGGCGACACCGGTCGTCCCAGACCCGGAGAAGGGGTCAAGAATCACATCCCCTGTCCGACTCCCTAGGAGAATACACCGTCGTACCAACTCTCTTGGATAAGCGGCTGGGTGGGATGTGCCGCCTGGGTCAGGTCCAAGAAGCCAGTAGTTCCTAAGATTCGCTCCGGTTTCCTCCCGGATCGCCTGATTGTCGTAAAAATACTTGGGCTTCTTCGAGAAGAGAAAAACCTGCTCGGTCGCGTTTGAAGGTCGGTTTCTTACACTCTCCGGCATGGGTGCTCTCTTTATCCACGTGATATTCGAGCGCAGAAGCCATCCATCCGCTTGTAGCGCGAAGGCTACCCGCCATGGCAGTCCCATCAAATCGCGGTCTTTCAGTCCCCAGCAGTCGGGCACCTTGCAATTTCGCTTCTGGATCAGCTTCTTCGTGTTACCAACTTGAGCATTTGGGCCGCTTCGTCCCGTCCCGCCGTTGCGGGCATATCCGTCGCCAACGTTCAACCAGAGCGTTCCATCATCCGAGAGTACGCGCCGAACTTCTCGGAAGATCCCCACTAGTCGTTCCACATAGTCTTCGGGCGATTCCTCGGCACCAATCTGGGCCTCGTGGTCGTAGTCTCTTAATCCCCAGTATGGAGGCGAAGTAATACAACTTTGAATGGATTGGCTTACAAGCTTTGGCAACACGTCTTGGCTGTCGCCAATCAGTATTTCAACGTCGCCACTGGTGAAGCGAACGGGTACCGGACTGCTTGTCGCCATCGAGTGGCCACGCTCCGAATCTGACCGATTGCTCCACCAGACACTACTGGATGAAGCAGTTGATTACATGCTAAGCCATGCTGGACGGATTTGCCAGAAGCTGGCTAGTGGCCCGCTGGCTGGTGAAGCCGCCTCCAGTCAGGGCCCAGGTTCCGCAGGGGCCGTCGAGGAGGCGTGAGACCCAGATGCGTCAGCGGCCATCGTCAGACCGGACATAGGTTTTCACCGCCTCCTCACGCCGCTGCGCTACGGTGGAATCAGCCTCCCCTGGTCGAACGTCCCATGCAACGCCCCCTCCGCACCGCCCTCATGATGGCCAGCACCGTCATTGCGCTCTGTCTCGTGTTCTCCATCGGCTTCGTCGCTGGCGCCACGGCTCTCGGTCCGGGCATTCCGCCCCCGCAGATCGTTGCCGGCGACCCGCCGCCTGAGCTCAAGGCCGAGGACGAAGAGATTGACTTCAGCCTGTTCTGGGAAGCCTGGAACGTCATTCAGGACAACTACTACGACGGTCCGCTGGCCGCCGAAACCTTGCGCGAAGGCGCCATCCGCGGTCTCGCCCAGGCCACCGAGGATCCCTATACCCTCTACCAGGATCCGGAGCAGGCCCGTCGATCCAGTGCGCACCTTTCCGGTTCGTTCGTCGGGGTTGGCATCCGGATCGAGGTGCGCGACAACTTCCCCTTCGTAATCCAGCCGTTGCCGCAATCACCCGCCGAGGCCGCGGGCATCGGCATCCACGAGTACGTCCTGGCCGTCGACGGCGTCTCGACCGAGGGCATGGCCCTTTCGGAATTCGGACGACTCGTGCGCGGAGAGCGCGGGACGCCGGTCACCCTCACCTTGCGGCGCCAGGGTGAAACGAGCCAGCGCGACGTCACCATCGTGCGCGACCGGATCATCGTGCAATCCGTCACCACCAGGGTCTTCGACGACGTCGGCTACCTTCGCATCTCCAACTTCTCGTCACGTACGTCAGGCGAGGTTCATCACGCCCTCAGCGGGTTTCAAACCGCGGGCGTTGATCGGCTGATTGTGGACCTGCGCAACAACCCTGGCGGGCTGCTTGACGCCAGCGTCTCAGCCACCAGCCGCTTCCTGCCCGAGGGCGAGTTGATCCTGCGCCGGGAAAGCCGCAAGGAGCCGACACAGGTCTACAACGCCGTCACCGGATTCCGCGACCTGCGGACCCCGATGGTCGTCCTGGTCAATTCCGGGTCGGCCAGCGGCTCTGAGGTGTTCGCGGGCGCCCTCCAGGCCCATGGCCGCGCCACGCTCATCGGCGAACAGACGCACGGCAAGGGCTCCGTGCAGGAACTGCACAGGCTCTCCGACGGCTCCATCATGCGCGTCACCACCGGCATCTGGTTCACCCCGGCCGGCGTCGCGCTGGCTGGCGGCGACAGCGGCCTCACGCCCGACCTCCAGGTCGAAATGTCCGACGGCCAGCTCGGCGGTGACGACGATCCCGTGCTCGCGGCCGGCCTTGAAGCCGTGCGCGCCCTGCCGCTGGACGTCAGCCGCTAGCCGCCGGTGCGGGCGCGGGGCTTGGGGCCGCGGCCGGGATCGCCACGATCAGGCGCACGCCGTAGCCCCGCGCCACCTTGGCCCCGGGACCCGGTTCCTGGCCCACCACGATCTCGCCGGCCGCGCCGGGGGTAGGGATCAGCCGGATTGATCCGACCAGCAGACCGTTGTCGAACAGCATCCGCTCGGCCACGTCTATGGCTAGCCCCACCAACTCGGGAACCACGACCTCCCCGATACGTACCACTGTCAGTTGCACGTCGGACCCACTCGGCATGCCTTCGCCGCTGGCCGGAACTTGCGCAACCACGACGCCATTCGGTGCCGAGTCGTTCTCGACGTAGGTGGTCTCGCCAACCGACAGCCCCGCCAGTTCGATAGCGCGCCGCGCGTCGTCTTCCGCCCGCCCTACCACCAGCGGCGCCGGCACGATCTCAACGCCGCGGCTGATCTGCAGCACCACCACCGATCGCCGATCCACAATCGCCCCCGCCAGCGGTTCCTGGCCAAGCACCGTTCCGGCCGGCACGTCCTCGTTGAAGGCGGAAACTTCAATCACCTGGAATCCCCCCTGGTCCAAGCTGGCGCGCGCGTCCCCCGCCGAGAGCCCAACGACGTTGGGCAGCGGCGCCAGCGACGGCCCGCGGCTCACGGTCACGATCACCAGTTCCAGGCGCCCGAGCGACGCTCCGGCCGGCGGTTCCTGGCTGATCACCAGCCCTTCCGCCACCGTGTCGTCGAAGGTCTCTTCGATCTGCGGTCGGAAACCCGCGTTTTCCAGGGTCTGCCGCGCCGACTCCCGATCCAGGTTCACGACGGACGGCACCTCCACAACGTCGGCGCTGGGGTCCTCCCGTCGCGGCACCAGGCGCTCGTCGCTGGTCGTCGCCGGTGCCTGCGGCTGGAGCAGCGCGGCGGCGTCCTCCACCAGCGGCCGCAGCCCGGCCAACGGATCCGCCACGGCGGCCAGGACGAGCATGAAGACAACCACGGACGTCCCCAGCGCCAGGGCGAGTCCCCATACCGGGACTGGAGTTCGCCGCGCGCGCGGTCGACTGCGGCGTCGCACGATTTGGCGAGGTCGACGGGGCGGGCCGTAACGCCGGACCGGCCGTCGGGGTCGGTTCGCGACGCTGCTCATATGCCTGGGTCAGTCAGGAAACGGTCTCGTTCTGCGCCTCTTGAGCGTACGCCGCGGTGGCGGCCAGTGGCCTCACGCGGCGTTGGCGGCACTCCGTTGCCTGGAGGTGCGGCGCGTCGGCGCGGGCGCGTGGCCGTTGGTCGGCTCACCGTCCGTCGGCACGCCGTCCAGGCGCAACGACAACAACTCCGAGACGCCGTCTTCGCGCATCGTCACACCGTAGACCGTGGACGCCGCTTCAACGCTGAGGGCGTTGTGGGTAATCAACAGTATCTGCGTGCGCTCGCTCAGGCTCAGGACCTGCCGGCAAAACCGCATCACATTCTGATCGTCCAGCGCCGCGTCCACTTCGTCCAGGATGCAGAACGGCGGCGGGCGAATCTTCAGCAGCGCCAGGATCAGCGCCGCCGAAACCAACGCTCGCTCGCCGCCCGATAGGGCGGCCAGCTGCTGCGGCCGCTTGCCCGGCATTCGAATCGAGAACTCCACCCCGGTCTGTTCGATGTCGTTTGGCGACGTCAGCGTCATGTGCGCCTCGCCGCCCCCGAACAGGTCGGTAAAGGTCTCGCTGAATGCCGCGTTCATGGTCTCGAAGGTGGCCATGAATTCGGTGTGCAGTTGCTGCTGGAGATCGCGCGCCAGCGTCTGCAGGTTGGCCTCGGCGCCCTCCAGGTCCGCGATCTGTCGCCGCGCGTCCTCCACCCGGTTGCGCTCCTGCTCGTATTCCTCAGGGGCCAGCGGGTTGATCGGCCCCAGCCGGCCCAGCATCTGCCGGAGCTCGGCGGTGCGGCGTTCGATTTGGCCGACCGGCCTCGTGGCCTTGGCTGCCTCAAGGCGTTCGATGTCCAGGTCGTCGCGAGCCTGGGTCCGAATCTCGGCGCGCCGTTCCACCAGGCGTTCGGTCTCGCGCTGCGCCGCCGCCACCTCCGCTTCGGCCCGGGCCTGCTCTTGCGCTCGCACTTCCGTCCGCATTTGCAGGCGCTGGAGCTCCAGGCGAGCCTCCAATGCCTCGGACTCCAGCCGTCGCACCAGATCATCGTCCGGTGCGTCGGCGTCCTCGGCTTGTGCGTCCATCTCCTCCAGCGCGGCCGTCGCCGCGTTCCGCGCGCGCTCGGTATCCAGCCGATCGCGTTCCAGGGTCTCCGCTTCCGACTGCGCTAGCGCTGCCGCCATGCTTCGCTGGGCCGCCTGTGTCCGTAGATCGGCGACGCGGCGCTCGTTCACGCCCAGCGCCGCCTCCAGCGCCGCCAGTTGCGCCTCCGCCTCCGCGGTACCCGTCGCGGCTTCTCCCGATTGATCGAGTTCCTCGCTCAGCCGCGTCACGTCGCGCTCGGACTCCTCGACGCGCGGCGCCAACTCCTCCAGGCGACCCTTGATGCCGCCCAGGCGTTCCTCGGCGTCGTGGGTTCTCGCGCCAAGGGCTCGGGCTTCGGCCTCGGCACGCTGATGCTGCCGGATCGCCGCGGTCGCCGCGGCGTGCGCGTGCTGATGCGAGCTGGCCGCGGCGGCGCTGTCCGTTTCGGCGCCACGCAGGGCGGCATCCGCGGCGCGCAACGCCTCGTCGGCGGCCCTCGCGGCGTGTTCCAACTCTGGTTGTCGACGACGAGCCTCGGCCAACGCCCGTTCCGCCTTGGCGAGCCGCTTGCTGATGTCCCGTCCCGCCGCGTCCTGCGCGCTCAGTCGCACTGTCCCATCGGCATCGATAGCGTCGCCGTCCAGCGTCACGATCTGATAGTCGGCAAGGTCGGTCTGGTCCTGGCGCGCCCGCAGCGCGGCGCTCAGGCTCTCGGCCACTACTACTCGGCTCAGCAACCGCCGCACCAGGTCGGCGTCGGGACCGATGGCGTCCACCATGTCGCCCAGCGTCCCGCGCAGGCCCGCCGCCGGCGCCGCGACGGCGTCGCCCTCGTACGGCCACCCCCTGAACCCGGCCGCCGGCCGCCAGCGCAGCCGGCGCAATTGCAAGTCCCGTGCGGCCGCGCGCAAGGCCGTCCCGTCGGTTGGTCGAGCGACCAGCAACGTATCCAGACTGCCGGCAAACGCCGCCTCCATGAGACGTGCGGCCTCGGAGCTGCGCGGGCGCATTCGATCGCGTAATCGGCCGATCACCGTGCCCGGCGCCGATGCCGCCAATGTCCGTACCGCCTCGTCGGTTCCGCCGTCCTGCGCGTGGGCGTCCTGCAGCGCGTCCAGTTCCCGTTGCAGCGCGGTCAGGGCGTCGGCGCCCGCTCGTTGGTCTGCCTGCGCGCGCGCCTGGGCCTGCTGCGCGGCTCGAGCCGCGTCTACGGCGGCGCGCTGCGCGTCCGTAGCCTGGTCAACGCCTGCCGCGGCTGCTTGCGCGCCGCGCTCCGCCGCCTCCGCCGCCGCACGCGCCGCCGTGGCCAGTTCGCGTGTGTCCTTCACTTGGACCGTCAGCCGCGTGAGCTCGGCCTCCAGCAACTCGCCTTCGCCCGACAGGTGCCGCTGGCGTTCCCGCAACGACGTTCGCCGGTCCCGTGCGCTGGCCAGCTGGCTGGCCAGCGTCTGCATTCGACCCCGCCGTTCGCGCTCTGGGGCCAGCGTTTCGAGCAGCCGCTGCCGTTCCCTCTGCACCTGCGCCACGTGGGCATCCAGTTCTGCCAGCGACTGTTCGGCAACTCGCGCTTCCTCCGCCAGCGCCTCGGCGCGCGCCGCCAGGCCCGCGCCCCGTGCGCTCAGGTCGGTGTGGCGGCTTTCCAGATGTCGCTGCCGTTCCACCAGCCGCGCGCGTTGCGCCGCCCGCTCCGCCGCCTCGCGTCGGGCCTGCTCGACCTGCCGGCGCGCCGCCGATAGTTCGTGCTCCAGTTCTGAACTCCGCAGCGACGCCTGCGCGGCCTGTCGGCGCAGTTCTTCCACCGGTTCGGCCAGGATCGCCGCCAGCGTCTCGGTGGCCTGCTGCTCGCGCTCTTCCGCGGTCTCCAGTTGCCGGTTCACCGTGAAGAGCCGGTGGCGAGCCAGCGTCATCTGGCCCTCGCGCAGTTCGCGTTGCAGGTCCGCCCCGCGCTCGGCGACCTGCGCCTGCTCACGCAGCGTGTCCAACCGGGACTCGATCTCTGCCGCCAGGTCCCGCAGGCGCTGGAGATTCCGCCGCGTCTCCGTCAGACGGCGCCAGGCCTGATCGCGCCGCGCGTAGAAGCGAGCCACCCCCGCGGCTTCTTCCAGGAACGCCCGCCGATCCTCCGGCCGCTGCTGCAACACCTGCTCCACTTGGCCCTGATTGATCACTGAGTGCCCGCCATGACTCGCGGAGCCCGCGCTCATCAGGTCCAGCACATCCCGCAGGCGCACCCGCGCCCCATTGATCGTGTATTCCGAGGCGCCCGTCCGGAACAGCCGACGCCCGATCACCACCTCGTCGAACTCGGTCGGCAGCCAGTCGGCGGCGTTGTCGAAAGTCAGTCGCACGTCCGCCATCCCGGTACGCCGCCGCGACTCCGAGCCGCCGAAGATCACGTCCTCCGCCCGGCGAATTCGCAGCAGCCGCGGCGCCTGCTCGCCCATCGCCCAGCGGATCGCGTCCGACAGATTGCTCTTCCCCGCGCCGTTCGGACCCACGATGGCGGTCACCCCAGGGCGAAACTCCAGCGTCGCCCGCAGGGGGAAGGTCTTGAACCCCTGCAGGTCAATTCGCCGCAGGTACATCCGTCGTCCTTTCGGCGTCCAGAATCGCCGTCAACGCCGCGCAGGCGGCCGCCTGCTCCGCGCGCTGCTTGCTCGAGCCTTCGCCTGACGCCAGCACCCTCTCACCAACCCGCACCGCCATCGTGAACAAGCGGTGGTGGTCGGGCCCCTCCACCGAAACGAACTCATACTCAGGCGTGGGCCCCGCGTCGGCCTGCAGGTGTTCTTGCAGTTGCGATTTGAAGTCCTTGGCTGGGCCTTCCCAGCCGTACCGGTCCAGTTCGGCGATCAGGATTGGTTCCAGCAGCGTTCGCAGCGTGTCCAGTCCCTGGTCCAGGTAGACCGCGCCCAGCACCGCTTCCAGGGCCCGGCCCACCACGCTCTGTCGCTCTCGGCCGCCGCTCAGGTCCTCGCCGCGCCCCAGTTGCACAAACTCGCCCAGGCCCAGCGCCCCGCCAATGTCACCCAATGACTCCAGGTTCACCAGCGACGCCCGCGCGTGCGTCAGTCGGCCTTCCGCACGGTCCGGGTAACGCTGGTACAGCAGTTCGGCGGCCACCAGGCCTAGCGCCGCGTCGCCCAGGAATTCCAGCCGCTCATTGCAGTCCGCATCCGCCAGGTCCGCCTCGTTGACCAGCGACCGGTGAACCAGGGCCTGCAGCAACAGGGACCGATCTTTGAACCGGACGCCCAGGCGCGCTTCCAGGCGACCCAGCGTCGGCTCGTCGAGTTGCAGGTTTGACATAGCTCAGGCGCGGCGCCGCGGGTGGAGTCGAAAGAGTCGGTGAGCTACGGATCGTGAGGCGGGATCGCCCACGCGGGTGGGCTGGAGGAGGCGATTCGCGGTCAGCGCGGCCGTGCCTCCTTTCGCCTCCCGGTCATGCGTGCTGCGCGGCAGCCTGTTCCTGCACGCTCAGACACCACCCACGATACTTCGCTGAGCGGCCGCGCACGATGTCAAAGTAGAGATCCTGCAACGCGCCCGTCACCGGACCGATCTCGCCGTCGCCGATGATGCGTCCGTCGATCTCCCGCACCGGCGAAATCTGCGCCCCCGTTCCCACCAGGAACAGCTCGTCCGCGATGTAAAGCTCCGTACGGTCGATCGGGCGCTCGATCGTCTCGATCCCCAGGTCGTCCAGCGCGATCTGCATCACCGTGGCCCGCGTCACGCCCTCCAGGATGTCCTCGCTCAGCGACGGCGTCAGCAGCTTGCCGCCGCGCACGATAAACAGGTTCTCGCCCGAACCCTCGCTCACGTGCCCGTCGTGCGTCAGCATGATCGCCTCGTCGAACCCCGACTCCAGCGCTTCCGTCTTCGCCAGCGACGAGTTCACGTAAATCCCCGTCACCTTGCCGCGCGCCGGGATCATGTTGTCGTTCACCCGCCGCCACGCCGAAATCGTGCAGCGGATCGGCTTCTCGATGTCCAGGTAATTGCCGAACGGCAGCGCGAACAGCGTGAATCCGTTCTCGATGGGCCGCAGACCGTCCGGCCCCATCGCCACCATGTTCAATCCGACCTGCAGCGCGCTCTTGAACGCCAGCGGCCGCACGTACACGTCCTCGCGGAAATTGCCCGCCCGCAGCACGTTCACGCAGATATCGATGAGCTCGTCCACCGAGTAGTCGATCCCGATCCGCAGGATCCGGGCCGACTGGTGCATCCGCTCGAAATGCTCGCGCACCCGGAACAGCAACAACTGCTCCTCTTCGTCGTCCCAGTAGGCGCGGATGCCTTCGAACACCCCGGTCCCGTAATTCAGCGCGTGCGTCATCACGTTGACCTTGGCGTCCGCCAGGTCCATGTATTCGCCGTTAAGAAACGCTTGCATCAAGACCCCCGCCGGCGGACTCTCGCCCGCAAAACGCGCGCAACCGCGCGACGCTCACCGCGCCAGCGCGGACGCGCCGCATGGTATCACCGCACCTCCGCCTGAACCGCTGCCCTGTAGTCCACCTCAAGGAGATCAACCCAGCTAATCACCGCCCGCCTCGAACTCCGCATCGTCCTGGCGCAGAACTTTGTGGCCAGCGGAATCTGTCGAATTTCCCTGCGCCCTCCGAGATGCGAGCGAACCGCCTAAATCGCAGATGTTTTGTACAAACATATACTTTTGTGACACGATCAGGCGAAGTGCGTTCGCCAGTTTTGACGGGAGGAACTGGACATGAACGAAGTGCCCGTGTCGGAGGCTCGGCGGGATCTCTCCGAACTCACCAACCGAGTCGCATACGGAGATGAGCGAATCGTGCTGACCCGCCACGGAAAAGGCCTCGTGGCCTTGGTACCCATTGCCGACGCTGAATTGCTCCAGCGCCTTGAGGACGAGTCAGACCTTGAGATTGCCCGCCAGCGGCTCAAGGACACCGATCCCTCGGACTACATCCCGCACGAGGAAATCGAGGCCGAAATCAACAGCGATGCCTGACGTCGAGGCGTTTGCTGAGTCGACTCATCGCACTTCCGCCGGCACCGCCGCCTCGAAGACCTCCCGCCGCATGAACACCAGGTCCCCCCGCAGGTCAAAGCTCTCGTAGTACCCCTCGAATCCCCACTTCGCGTACAGCCGTCGCGCCGCCTCATTCGGCCGGTCCACCCCAATGGTCACGTGCGTACAACCCCGCGTCACCGCCAGGGCCGAGGCGCTCCGCACCAGCCCCTCCGCTACCCCCAGCCGACGGAACTCCGGCATCACCACCAGCGTATGCACGTACGCCACCCGCAAGCCGGCCTCGATGGACGGATCGATGTGCCGCAATCGCACCCACAGCTGCCCGATCGGATTCCCGTTGAAATCCGCCACCAGCCCCCGTTGCACCCCGTCCGCCTGTTCGCGGAAATAGCGCCGCAGCAGCCGCTGCCGCGAAGCCTTCCCCGCCGGACCCCACAGCTCGCTCAGCCGCCGCATCTCGCTCACCCGCGCGGCCCGTACGGTCACCGGCACATCGATCCTGATCTCATGCCCACCACCCGCCGCCCGTTCCACGCCCATCGCGTCCCCCGCCCCTGAAAGCCATGGGAGCCTACTCGGTTCTGCCCTTGCACACCCCGGCAGGAGCGGCGCTAACGGCGCGCACGATATCCACGACCGTGCGAGCCTTATGGGCTACCCGAAACCCTCCCACTGAGACCCTGATGCGCATCGGCTTGGTTACCCTCTGCTCCCTGCGCGGAAAGACCGACGCCAACCTGGCAAAGATCGAGACCTACACCGGGCGAGCCGCCCACGCCGGCTGCGACCTCGTCCTCTTTCCAGAGTTCTCCGTGCACGGCCCCTGGGTCACCTACGACGCCGCCGCCGACCCCGCCGAACTCGAACGCCAGGCCGAGCCCATTCCCGGCCCCGCCACCCGCCGCCTCACCCAGATGGCCAAAAGCCACGGCCTCGCCATCGGCGCCGGCATTGCCGAACGCGGCCTCGCCCCCAAACCCTTCAACGCCTACGTCACCGTGGATGCCGACGGCCTCCGCCACGTCCAGCGCAAGCTCCAACCCACCACCAGCGAAATGGACTTCTACCGCGGCGGCGGCGACGACATGGCCCCGTTCCGGCTTGGCGACACCTCCATCGGCGTCACCATCTGCGCCGACAACGAGTCGCCCGCCATCCACGACACCCTGGTCGGCCTCGGCGCCCGCGTCATCGTCCAGCCCCATTTCGACTGCATCAAGGACTTCCAGAACGCCGGAACCTCATGGGACCAGATCCTCGACTTCAACCGCCGCGACACCCTCAAGCGCCGCGCTCAAAACCTGGCCCAACGCCTGGGCGTCTTCGCCCTTTACTTCGACGCCAAGGACCCCCGCGCCAACTTCCACGAACGCCCCCACTGGCCTCACCGCGTCACCGGCCGCTCCGCCGCCTTCGCCCCCGGCGGCCACCTCCTCGCCACCAACCCCGGCAACCACGAATCCCTCCTCACCGTCGACATCGACCCAAAGGCCTCTACCCGTTCGTGGTGAGCCGGTGCGCAGTCCGCGGAGCACCGTGTCGAACCACAAGATGCAGCAACCAAGCCCGCCGCTCGGTCCATCAGCCCACTCGCAGGCCCGGCCGCTCCGTTCGTGGTGAGCCGGGCCTGGGCCTGTCAGATGGGCCACGCCAAAGTCCTCGGCCCAATCGAACTTGCCAGCAAGCTCCCCGTAACCGTGCCGAGCGTCCCGACGCTACCGACGATCCATCTGGTGCGAGTACTGGAACCGGGTTTACGGCCCCAGCACCCTGAAATCGGTGATCTGGTCAGCCAACTCGTTCGCAATCTGTATGACCTCGGTACTGGCAAGCTCGCCACCGGCCGGGACCACCCGCCCGCTGCCGTGCATTTCCCGAACCGCAAACCCCTCCGAGTCCAGAAACGTCGGTCGGATCTGGCTTTCGTAAACCAGCACGTCGCGGTTCGTCTTGTTGCGCAGCGTGTACTTGTACGAGACGTGCGATTCGTAGTCTGACTGGTACAGCAGCTTCCAATCCTCGGAACCTTCCACGACTTCCAGCATTCGGTAGAGATCCAGGTTGTCGTAATCGGAATAGGCTCGGTAGCCGCTGATTCGCTCGATGGTCGCAAAGTAGCTGAAGGCCACCTGCCCAATCACCACCCCGGCGCCAACCATCACCGCCAGCACCAGCGAAGCCGCCAGGAAAACCGCCACGCGAAACGCCCCACCACCCAGCCCCCGCACCCGCATCGGAATACCTCTCATGCGAGACCCTCACAAAACGCCCCTCGTCTTCGAAGGTGGGGCCGCTTTTGCTCCCTCTCCTCGGGGAGAGGGTTGGGGTGAGAGGTCTTCCGGGCACCCAACCCTGGGTTATGCAAGGGTCTCTCCTTGGGGTGTCGAGACCGGGGATATCACGGGCACGCAACCGGCTCAAGCAGAACCGTCCACGGCCCGTCCGTATCCACGCTCAAATCCACCGGTCCTTCAGGCGCGCCCAGGTCCGCATCCTCATGACCCGGGCCCACGCGCACCATGACCGGACGGTCCGAGAGCCAGTGGATCGCGCCCGGGCCCCAGTTCAGATCTACGCTCGTTGGCGCCGTGTTGTCCCGGGGTTGAATCAGCTCGATCGTCCACACCCCGGCGGCCAGGTCAATCCCTACCGGCGCCGGGCCCTCTCCGTCGACGGTCCACAGGTCGGCCACGTCCACCTCGGTCTCAATAGCACTGTGGGCGCCCAGCGGCGCGTAACCAAACCACCCGGCGGTTCCCCACCATCCCAGTTCCTGCCGAACCGTCTGCCAGGCCAGCGAAACGGCAATCACAACAAGCGCCGCAGCCATCACACGCTGGCTCGTCACCTTCGGGCGCCTCATCGCGACCCCCACATTCCACATTCGGAACCGTCCCCATCCCCGGACGCCGCCGCGCCACCCGATCCTATACCCGGCGTCAATCGCATCCCGTCGGGCTACCCCTCGTGGGCACCCTCTTCCCATCCAGCCGCAATCCCTGACCCGTAAGTGCGCCCCTTGTGAGTGCCCTCTTCATTACCAAGCCCTACTCCCCCGCCACAGCCGCTCCGTCACCTACCCCTCAAACCCAAGGACCTCGCGCTAACTTCCACGAGCGCGCCCACTTACCCCACCACGCCAATCGTCGCCGCGTCGCCTTTGTCCCCCAGCAACCACCTCCCCGCTGTAAACTCCAGAAACGACGAGCTCCTCCTCACAGTCAACATTGACCCGACCAAGTACGCATAAGCAAAACGCATGTGGCCGAAGGACAATCGGGACGGTCGCATAGTGGGCACGCGGGGATCGTTGAGGCGTTACCCGCTATCAAAGTCGGTGAGCTAGACAGCAGGTTGTTGACGTATGTAAAAAGGAATCACCGACTCGCACACCAAACCAGAGGTGGAAGGGACATACCAAAGGGCTTTAGTTCCACGTTCAGGGTCCTGACCGGCAACGGTTGCCCAATATGAGCGTGAGTGTATACTCACCGCCATCAAGGCGATAAACTCCTTCGTCGCGTTCGGACTGCGAATTCTATTATGCCAACACGACGCGTGTATTTCATGCAGATTACGACAATTGACCGCCACCCTGTCCAATTGTCCTTTTACGATACACAGAATCTCGTTGATCATATTGACGAGAGTCTCAATCCGGAATCGTATCTAATGTACCGGGGACGTCAGTGGAGACTTTCTCTGCCAATTATTTCAAACGATGGTGAGTTTGTGGCCGGCAGATTAGGGTTTCAAGCCGTCGATGTTCGGCATGAGATGGCTTACAATGAAGACACCTTTGACTTTGAAAGGCGTGAGGCACCACCTGCGCGCGGGACATTGATTCACTATATAATACACTATCCATCTGGCTGTATTGCTATAGAGACGAATAAGGATATTTCACAAAGAGCCGCCAGAGCAGTATTAGAGAAATTTCTCAATAAGCCATATAGTCCCCGCAAGTATAAAGTTGAATTCATTCCTGATACGACTTTTGATGAATGGCTGAGCGAAGTACGTGAAATCAAGACGCTGCAAGTACGAATAGATCGGCCGAATCCGAACTGGGCCGCACTGCCAGGAATCGGGCGTAGGATTATGCAGCCTTCAGATGCACAGCATCTTGACCTTATCCTACGAACATCTGTTGCGCGCCCATTGAATCTTGATAATGAGGAAATTGAGGATTTGACGAGGTATTCGATATCTCACGACCAAGGAGTGTCAGCTGAGAGCATTAGGGGACGCAGGTTCAATACGAGAACCAATGCCAAGAACCGTCGGATGCAAGTGGAAGAGGACGACATACCGAGACGCAGATTCATGCGACTTTACGATCTATTTCAATTGACCCTTCCTGACCCAGATGATAATCATGATGAAAATGATGGTGAAGGTCACAACGGTGAATAGAATTCTCCTTCGTGCTTTGATTGTGCGATGGAAGGATGTCTTCATCCATTGGGATTTTGGGCTTGCGGTGTTGATCACGGTAATTATTGGAATTGCGCCTAACTACAATGCTTCGGAGTGGAACTTTCACCGACTAGTATGGATTGAGGTTACAGTAGCAGGTGCCTTGCTTGGCATGGTGTTGGCTGGTGTTTCCATTCTGATTGCGTTGATGAGAGAGGATTTTATGATCTTCTTGTATAGGGTGGGGCTAGAAGAGGATGCGATGGACGATGGCATGTTTGAGGCAATCTTGCCTTTCTGGTTCATGGCTTGGCTTGTCGTGATTGTGATTATCAGCGGAATTCTTGGCATTGCTCTAGTTCCATCATCTTGTGTGTTGATGCAGCGCATTTGGCTGTCATGGGTAACCTTCTTTCTCGCTTGGGCTGTGTTCAATGTGATTCCGGTGGTTGGTTTTCTAGGTCGTCTCGGTCAGCTTCGTATCGATCAATATGTGGCAAGCATTGTAGAGCGAGAAAGAGCGGCAAAAGACAATACTGAGGAGCAAGATCTTGCCGAGTGAGATTGTCACAATTGTCGGTCGGCGTGATTGTCTTTTGACCATCGTTGGTAGGTGTCTGCTGCGATTTCGAAGTGGAGCCAGTTAGTGCCGTAGGTGAATGTCGGCACCAACTCGGATGCATCCCTGACGTCAGTCTTGCTCACGTATCCGTCGCGTCGCCTAGACCTGCACAGTCAGCATGCACTGAGCGGCGTAAACCAAGAGCACTGCAATCAGCCTGCGGCTTACTCAGCCTTAGCCGGCAACCACATCAGGATGACCTTCGCGACATCAATTCACCTCCCTGCCGAATTTATGGGCGAGCGAAGAGAACCGGACTGCATCCACAGTCAGCCTTCCCTGAATCGCTGCAGTAAGCTGGGAGAGTTGAGGACTCTTGCGCCCTAGTGCTCCTCGAGCCGCAACAGGTGCCGACAGTCCCCGGTCCACCTGGTAGGTGGCGGGAACCTCTACCGCAAATTCCTGAATGCGGTTGTCGGGGTGACTGCCCTTGATCGCCTCAAGTAGGGGATCTGGTTCATCGACGGTGGCGGCATCCGCCAGTGCCCTGCCGGCATGCGACGGGCATTCCTCGGCACAATCGAGCTTGTGTCCAAGCACCCCGGCAACCTACTCCAGGATGAAGGGAGACAGCGAAATCTCGAACCGCCCTCTCAGAGCCAGTTCGAGGATGAGTCGCTCGTTCCGTGAGAAACTCAGACCGGAGACGATGACGTTGGTGTCTAGGACGACACTCATGGACGGGAGGAGCTGACCTCGGCCCGGCACTCATCCACCAGACCGGCCGCCTACTCCGGGCCGATGCTCTTCGCACTGGCCCTCGCCTCGCCGTACTGGGACACTTGTCTCCACTCGCACTCCTCAATGTAGGGAGAACCGCGGTCCGAACAAACCCGCTTCTGGATCGTTCCTGCTGCCTCATGGCCTCATTCATCCGCCCAACCGTCAAAGGCGGCCCACTCGACCTTCGCCGGCATAGGCATCATCCTTTACTCCATTCACCGGGCGAACGCCAATTCCCATCTGACCTCTTCTGTCGTTACCGTGACGGCAACGCTGTCGCTTGACACTTGCCGGCCTGTACTGAACGCGTCCTCGATGAGGCTGCCTGTTTCCTTGACGCGTTGTGCTCCAAGGCTCTCGTCGCATCTGAATCCAATGAGTCCCATCTGCTGAGCGCTACGCCGAGTGATGCCAAGCCGTTGCCTTAAGATCGGCCTGAAGTGCCTGATGTTCCATGTAACCACGATGGCTCCGCGGAGTTCTGCAATGCGTGCGACAGCCTGATCCGGCGCACGCGAGTTTTCGTCGCGCACATAGATGGTCTCATGGCCCAGAGCTTCAAACGCCTTGGCGGTGGAGTCTGGCACATTTTCGTCGATCAGTAACCGCATGGTGCTCGAATCACAGTGCGGCCAGCGTAGAAGCTACGTTTTCAATGCTTCGGCTTCGGCCTCATGAAGACGAATAGCCTCGTCCACGTCTGCCGGTTCTAAGCGCGGATACTCTTCGATGATCTGTTCTGTTCGATATCCGGCCTTATGGAAGTTCCAAATGGCCGACGTGGGGATGCGTGTTCCAGCTACGACACGTTGGTTATGCGCAACGTACCGGTGCCGCGAAGTCCGACCGATCTCCTCTGCCTTTCGCTCGCGCATTCGCCGTACAAGGTTCAACATCTTGTCGCTGATTTCTTGCAGGTCGATGGTGAAAGTAGTCTGCGACTTGGTGTTGGCTACCACGAACGTCTCGTCGTTGACCCCAAAGAATATGGTGGGCTCGTCGGCTCGCGTGTAGAACCGAAGATTGGCCCACGGATAGTTGCTGTGCTGGTGAAGCATGCCGGCGGCGCCCCGGAGTGCCTGGAGCGACGTGTGCTTGCGTAGGAGAGCCAGCGTCCGAAGCCCGACGACATCGCGGAACGAGTAAACGCGCGAGTACGGACCCATCCGTAGTGAACCCGCCTCTGGCTTGAAGAACCCTGTCTTGTCCCAGTAGCGCAGCTGGCTGCGTGACAGTTCGGTCAGCTCGCACACCTGGTCGGCGGTGAACGCACCAATCGGACCGTTGGGCGGAAACTCAGACGACATGTTGCTCTACGTTCCCGTAAAGGCCATGACTTGGAATCCGATCCGGAATGTGAGCGCTTCGCGAACGCGTATGGGGGAACCTTGATACGACCGTAGCACCCAAGCGGGACACAGCACACGCGTCAATCACCGTTGCCGGCATCCTCTTCCGACCGCAGCGTCATGCACGACTGGCAGGGGTGCCCCTTGTGGGTACCCCCTTTCCATCAAGGCCCTATTCCTCCCGCCGCAGCCGCTCGGTCACCCACGTCTGGACGCCCAGCATCCGCTGCGAGGAGTACAGCAGGAACACCGCGAACAGCGCCCGCAGCACCACCCGCGGCAGCAGCTGCGCCACCTGCGCACCGCCAAACCCGCCGATCAGGCCGCCGATCCCGATCGTCAGCGCCCGCCGCACGTCCACGTGGCCCAGCCGGTAGTGCTGCGTGGCCCCTGACAGCGCCGTCGGAATGATCACCGCCAGGCTGATGCCTTGCGCAACCACCTGGTCGATTCCCATGAAGATCACCATCGCCGGCACCATCACGATCCCGCCGCCCACGCCCATCGTTCCGCTCACCAGCCCCGCTACCACGCCGGTGATCACCGCGGCGATGATGCGTTCCGTGCCGTCCAGGTTCATCAGGGCCACGTCCTGCAGCGAGACGAACATGCGCAGCGCCCCCGCCAGCAGCACCAGCGCGAACAGCCGGCGCAGCAGCTTCTCGTTGATGTAGGCCGTCGCCCGCGCCCCCACCGCCGCGAATACGACTGACGTGGCCGCCAGCGCCAGCGCAACCGACCAGTCGATCGGATTCGAGGTGGCGTAGCGAATGGTCGCCGCAAACGCCGTCGGTACGATGATGGCCAACGACGTCCCGTGCGCACGGTGCTGTGACATCCCCAGCAGGCCAACCATCAACGGAATCAGGATGATCCCGCCGCCCACCCCGATCAGCCCGCTGACCACGCCCCCGGCCAGCCCGATCCCGATCAGCACCGGGACCGGCGCCTGCCGTTCGGTCGTCGTCGCCGCGCGTTCCATCGGCGGAGTATATGGACCCCACCGCCGCCGGGAGGCGCCAGGGCAGCGACTGCCTCGCCCCGAGGCGCCGGCCGCCAGCGCCCCGCGTCAATCGCTGCGCTCGCCGGGGAACCCCGCTCGCCCCCGCCCGCCTGCTTCGCCCTTGCCCTCTGTCACCAGTCAGTGTACACTAGCCCCGATGTCTCCGCAACCCCGCCCGCAAGTGCCCCCACCCCGCCCGCCGCACCCCAACGTCGCCACCCCCTCGCCTGGTGACGCCCCGCGACGGCTCCCGATCCCTTCCCTCGCCACCGCGAGCCGCGACCTGCGCGGTCCGGTGACCTGCGGCCGCGCCGTCCTCGCCCCGGCCCCGCTCACAGACACCCCGGATTCACGCCTCCATTCCGCCCCCCAAACCCCGCCCAAATGCGCCCCGAAAGAACCGAAGAGTTTTTTAGAAAAAACTCTTAACGCGCACGAACCCACCCCATTCCGCACCCCCCGCCAGACCCTCCCATGAGCGACCTCCACCTCCCCGCCGACCTCTTCACCGGCGCCCCCGACCCGCTGCTGGAGCGCGAGTGGCTCGTCACCAACGGCGTCGGCGGCTTCGCCTCCGCCACCCTCGCCGGCGTCGCCACCCGCCGCTACCACAGCCTCCTCGTCGCCGCCGACCCACCCCCCAACGCCCGCTGGGTCCTCGTCTCCGGCGCCGACGAGTTCATCCGCCACGGCGACGCCCCCGAGGTCCCGCTCAGCACCCAGGAGTACGACGGCGGCGTGCTCCACCCCGCCGGCTACCCCGCCATCGCCGCCTTCACCCTCCGCGGCCAGCGCCCCATCTGGCGCTTCGACACCGACGCCGGCACCGTCGAGAAGACCATCTGGATGGAACGCGGACGCAGCCGCACCTTCGTCCGCTACACCAACCACGCCGAGCACCCCTTACGCCTCCGCGTCCGGCCCTTCGTCACCCTCCGCTGGTTCCACGCCCTGCGTCGCGGTGCCGACTCGTCCTTTGAAGCGCTGCAGACCGGACCCGGCTCGCTCTCCGTTCGCGCCGACGGCGGCGCTCCCTGCGTCCACCTCGGCGGCAGCGGCTGGCGGCTTGAGATGCAGTCTGACTGGTACTGGAACTTCCACCGCCGCGTCGAACAAGCCCGCGGCTTCGACTACATCGAGGACGCCTTCGCTCCCGCGGACTTCGTTGCCGAGGTACGCCCCGGACACGGCGTGACCCTGCAACTTGTTACCGATGAGCTTCAGTCCGCGGCCGATGTCGATGCCTCCCTGGCCAGGTTTGACGCGCGCTCCGTCTCGCTGGTGGCCTCCGCCGCCGATCCGTTGGAGCAGCGCTTGCGGCTGGCCGCGGACCAGACCCTCGTGCATCGCGGCCCGTCGCTTCCTGGCTTCGCCCCGGAGCCCAACACCGTCATCGCCGGCTATCCCTGGTTCGGCGACTGGGGCCGCGACACCCTGATCTCGCTGCCCGGCCTCTGCCTGGAAACCGGCCGCGCCTCCACCGCCAAGACCATCCTCCTCAACTACGCCCAGGCCATTGACCAGGGCATGGTCCCCAACCGCTGGCCTGATGCCGGCGACGAGCCCGAGTACCACGCCTTTGATGCCGCCCTCTGGTTCACCCACGCCCTGGCCGCCTACGTACGCGCTACCGACGACACCGAAGTCCTGGACGTACTCGGCACCGCCTTGCTCGAGATCATCGACTGGCACATCCGCGGCACCCGCCACGGCATCCGCATGGATCCGAACGATGGCCTGCTGACCGGCGGCGAAGACGGCCTCCAGCTGACCTGGATGGACGCCAAGTTCGAGGACTGGGTCGTCACCCCGCGCCGCGGCAAGCCCGTGGAAATCAACGCCCTCTGGTACGCCGGCCTCAAGTTCGCGGAGGAGGCGTTCGCCCGCATCGGCTGGCGCGACGCCTTCGACACCGACATTCTCTCGCTGATTGAGGACTCGTTCGCGACACGCTTCTGGAATCCAGAGACCGGCGGCCTCTTCGACGTCGTCGATGGTCCCGATGGCTCCGACCCCGCCATTCGTCCCAACCAGGTCATCGCCCTCGCGGTCGCTGGGGACCTGCTCTCACCGCAGCAGCGCGCCTCGGTCCTCGCACAGGCCCGTGTGGCCCTATTGACGCCGGTCGGACTTCGCTCCCTGTCGCCCGACCACCCGGCCTACTGCCACTACTACGGTGGCGGACCGCGCGAACGCGACGGGTCTTATCACCAGGGCCCGGTGTGGAGCTGGTTGCTGGGCATGTACATCCAGGCCAGTCTCAAGGTCGGTGCTCCGGCCGATGAACTCCGCGGCCTGCGCGAGGCCATGCTGGCGCACCTGAGCGACGGCGTGGTGGGCGCCGTCAGCGAACTCTTCCAGCCCGAAGCCCCCTTCGCCCCCGAAGGCGCGCCGGCCCAGGCCTGGGGCGCCGCCGAATGGCTGCGGGGCCTGCGCCTGCTGCGAGCCGCCAATGGCCGCTGACCCCGTCGCCGACTGGTCGCCCCCACCGGGCCGGCACGTCCAGGTCCCCGCCGGCGACTGCTTTGTCCGCGAAGCTGGCGACGGCCAGCCAACCATCGTCCTGCTGCACGGTCTGCCTGACGACTCCCGCATTTACGGCTGCCTGCAACCCAGGCTGGCAGCGACTCACCGCACCGTCGCGCCCGACTTCCTCGGCTGGGGATCCTCACAGCCGAACGACGGACTCTCGCTCGGTTTCGACATGTTGGATCGCACCCTCACGCAGATCCTCGATGCCCTTGAATTGCAACGCGTCGTCCTGCTGGCCCACGACATGTCCGGTCCCGCTGCCCTTCGCTGGGCCGCCGCCCACCCCGAGCGCGCCCACGCCCTGGTTCTACTCAACACCTATTACGGCTGGAACTCCGCCCGCATGCCCTTTGCCCTCAAGCTGCTCCACCTGCCCTACGTCGGACGGCTGGTCCGGCGCTTTCTCGATATCGGCCGAACCGGTCTGTCGTGGCACGTCTACCGTTGGCAAGTCGGTCAGGTCTTGCCCGGCTGGACGGCCGACTTCGATCGCTTGCTACGGATCTTTCACAGTGTCTTCCGGCACTCACCGACGGCCCGACGGGCCTTCCACACCGTCAACAATGAACTCGTTGACCAGATCGAATCCAACCAGCGCAGCCTGGAAACGCTCACCGCCCTGCAAACGCCCACGCTCGTCCTTTGGGGCGCCCGCGACCCCTACCTCAAACCGGCCGTTGCCCGCCAATTCCACCGGCTGATTCCCAACTCTGAACTGCACATGGTGGCCGACGCCGGCCACTTCGTTCAGCTTCAGGCGCCCGACGAGATGGCCGACCGAATCCTGCGCTTCATTGGCGAGGCGGACCGAGGCTAGCGCGAACGGCGCTTTCTCGGAGGGTGCCGGTTGGATCGAATCGCGTTGGACCCACCGCGCCGCAGCTTCCGCGTCTCCGCCTTTGCGTCGTCCCGCGGCCGCTCGCGAATGCCGGTAACCGCGCGTACCCCGCCCACAATCGCCGCCCGCTCCTCGTCCGTCAGCGTCTCCCACCGGTAGTTGTGATCCGACTTGCGAATGAACTCCAACAGCCGATCCCGCAGCGCCGACCAGCCCCGATGCTGACGGGCTTGTAGCGCCGCGAATCCAGGCCGCCGTCGCAGCGCCTCCCGCGCATGCGGCAAACAGAACGGATCGCCTTCGGCCAGCGCCTCGGCAATCTGATCGCCATGCTGCGTCAGCACGTCCAGCGCCCGCCCCGCCGCCGCCTCTTCCGCCTCGCACACCGGACACGTCGCCGGCAACCTCGGGCTCTGCGACCGACCTCTCGCCAGCCCTCGCAGTCGCGCCCGCATCCCGGTCGATCCGTCCGGACCAGCCTCCGCCGCGCCATCAAGCTCCTTGACCAGCGTATTCAGGATGTCGCGGTACGTAATCGCCACCGCCAGCGCGTCCAGCTTCTCCAGGAAGTGCCCGGCATGCACCTCGCAGAACCCGCGCGCTTCACGAATGGTCGCTCGCAGGTCTACGTCGTTGACGTGCTCATAGATGTACGAACCCAGGAACCGATCCGCTCGGCGCGTGGATAGCCGGCAGATCGCGCAGCCTGGACGCCCAAGCGCGTCCAGCAGGTCCTCAAACGTCGCTTCCGTGCTCACCGGCTATCGCTGTAGGTTCATATCCCTACGCAAGGTGCCACAACGCCGCTGCGGGCCGTGGTGTCGCCGCCCGTATACTCTGCCCGCTCGCTCCCGGAGCCGGTGCCATGTCCACGCACTCGATTGCTGTAGTTCCCGGCGACGGGATCGGTCTCGAGGTCATTCGCGAAGGTCGCCTGACCCTCGAAACGCTGTCCGAGGTCACCGGCGACCTCATCCTTGAGTTCGAGGACTTCCCCTGGGGCTGCCAGTACTACCTCGATCACGGCGAGATGATGCCGTCGGATGCCTTGAAGACCCTGGAGCAGTTCGACGCAATCTATTTCGGCGCTTGCGGCTTCCCCAGCGTTCCCGACCCCATCTCGCAGCGCGAGATGATCCTGCTGATACGCCAGAGCTTTCAGCAGTACGCCAATATCCGCCCGGTCCGCATCTGGCCGGGCGTCCCTAGTCCACTCGCGCCCGACCGGCTGGAAGACATTGACTTCATCTGCGTCCGCGAGAATTCCGAGGGCGAGTACGCCGGCACCGGCGGTCGCGTGCATCGGGGCACCTCCTACGAGGTCGCGCTCCAGACGACTGTCTTTACCCGCGTGGGCGTCGAGCGTGTAATCCGGCACGCCTTCGACCTGGCCGAGCGCCTGGGCCGACGCCATGTCACCAACGTCACCAAGTCCAACGCCCTGCAATTCGCACCGGTGTTTTGGGACGAGATCTTCGACGAGGTTGCGAGTGAGTACCCGGCCATCACCACCGACCGCAACCTGGTGGATGCCTGCGCCGCGCGCATGGTGGGCAATCCCCAGACCCTGGATGTGCTGGTTGCATCGAACTTATTCGGTGACATCCTGTCCGACATCGGCGGCGCGCTGATGGGCAGCCTGGGCGTGCCTCCCAGCGCCAATCTCAGTCCGGGCACCGGCTATCCGCCAATGTTCGAACCCGTTCACGGCTCCGCGCCCGACATTGCCGGCCAAGAGATCGCGAACCCGCTCGCATCGATCTGGTCGGCGGCGATGATGGTGGAGGATTTCGGAAACACTGAGGCCGCCAACCTGTTGCTGGATGCCCTGGCGGATGTAACCAGTTCCGGCGTCCTCACCGTGGATTTGGGCGGCAATGCCTCCACTGGCGAGTTCGGCGAGGCCGTGCGCACGGCCCTCAAAGCCCGCGCATCGTGAGAGGAACCCTTGTCGCGGTGTCCCGCGCTGCCTACGATTGAGCACCTAGGCCCCTGACGTTTGGCCGCCGTCGGCCGCTCTGATCCTTCATGTTCGGCATTGGTGTCGCCGAGTTCTTCGCTGTTCTGGTCCTGGCGCTCATTGTGTTGGGACCGGAGCGGTTGCCGCGCGCCATGCGCACGCTGGGCCGTTGGGTGCGTCAACTGCGCCAGATGACACGCGAGTTTCGCAAGGAATTCGCCGAAGAATTCTCCATCCTTTACGAGGAAATGGACGTCCTGCGCCAAGAAGCCGAGAACACGCGCCAGGAACTGGCCGACATCCGGTCGGAACTCTCGGACACGTTGCAAGGCGCAGCGGACGATGTGAACGTGGCCGGCCAGGGCATCGCGGAAGACCTGCGCGGCGCGGTCAGCGCGGGTCAGGCTGGAGCTGAGGCATCGCCGGGAGCTTCTGGTCCGTCGGCTGGAACCACGTCGGCGCCGGCCTTGCCAGCGCCGGAGGCTAGTGACTCGGCGACGTCAGCGCCGTCTGCGCTCCCGACCCCAGCGTCCGCTACTACGTCGTCGACGCCAGCGACGGCGTCCGAACCTCTGCCGGCGGCCGACGCCATGGCACTGGCGATTAAGGACACCTTTGCTCCCTCGACCAACGGCCAGGCCGACGAGGCGCCGCCGACCGCCGCCGTCGAAGCCGCGCCCGAGCCTGCTCCGGTGGCCGAATCGGTGGCCCCGCAGCTGACCGGTCAACGATTGTCGGCCTACGCCCCAGACGTTAACGGTCCGACTGAAGCAGCCCCACCGGCGGGCCCGCCGTCGGTAGCCGCGCCCGCGCCTGAGCAAACCGCCGCAGCCGCCGCCACCACGCCGGACGAGCCAGAGGCACCTGCGGCGGCCCTCGGCCCGCCCACCCCGGGACTGCAAAACCAGATGGGCGGCTTCATGCGGCTCATGGTCATGCAGGCGATTGATGCCGATCCGGACTTTGCCGAGCAGGCCGAGGCCGCGCTTCGCAGCCAGGCTCGCGCCGATGCCGAGAGCCTCGGCGATCTTGAAGACCCCGAGCCGATGGATATCGCACAAGCATGGGCGGCCCGACGTCGGCATCTGGTCCCACACGACGCCGTGGAGGTCGACCAGCGAGCGGAGTCGTCAGCGGTGATTGAGTTCGGAACCTGCCCCTACGGCCTGACGCCGGGCAAGGACCATCCGGTCTGCAGCGTCAGCAACGTCTACGACGACGAGTTCTTCAAGCACTTCGACATGAAAGCCACCTACACCACGCGCATGAGCGATGGCGCCGATGGGTGCCAGCTCATCATCCTTACGCATGCCCGGATGCGGCAGTTCGGCCTCAAGATTGAGGACGACAAGCGCGAGCGCGAGGAAGTCGACGCCTGGGAAGAGGTGGAGGTCTAGTGGTTCTCAGGAACGTGGAACGGGCTGACCGTTCTAGCGCCGTCGGCTACGTGCCGTCCGTGACTGGCAGCTGACTTCTGACCGGGATCCCGCGCATGATCGACCGCCGCTCGTTCGGCGTGATCATGTCGGCCACTCTCCTGGCCGCCTGCGGCGCGGCGACCCAGGCATCGGATGCAACGCCGACCGAATCGGCGGATCTTCAGCGCCGGCAATACAAGGAAACGGTTGCGACGATCCTGGCCGACGAGCGGGCCGCGTTTGAAGCCTTCTTTGGTCCGGAGGCCGACACCTGGGCCACGTTGGAAGGCATTTCCGGCGCCGCGCAGCAGACGATTGAGTTTCGCGACATCATGCGTGACGCCCAGGCGCGCGCCGCCGAGCTCGAGGCTCCAACGCTGGGCACGCTATTCCATGGCACGTTTCTCGAACACTTCGACCGATTCGTCGGTGACGCCGAGGTGATTCGCGACGCGATCAGCGCTGGCCAGGCCGAGAAGGCCCTCGCTACCTACCAACGACTCCGCCGAGGCGCGTTTGAGCGCCTTGACTTCCTGTCCGACCGGCTGGCGCTCATCGACGGGTAGGAGGGCCAGTCGACCAGACGCGCGCCCGGTGAAAGCCGGACGCGCATCTGGCGGTTCTGCTGGCTAGGAGTCCTCGGCGCCGCGAGGCTTGTATCGGTCTCGGAGTCTGCTGCGTCGCCGGGCACGGCCGGGCGAATCGTCGGAGTGTCCGTTGCGACCGTTCGCGCCATTGCCGCTACCGTTGCCGCCGTAGGCGTATGGCTGCGGCTCGGCGTCGACGCCGACCAGAACACCGCCTTCAGGCAGTGCCTTGAGTGACTTGCCCTCGGCGATCTTCTCGTCCCAGCGCTTGACCATGTCCTCAACGTCCTGGCCGTCCACCTCGTCGTTCTCGATCAATTCCTGGGCCAGTTCATGCACCGCGCCCGAGTACTCCGAGAGCAAGCCTTTGACCTTGCGGTATTCCTGCTCCAGTACCTGGTCGATCTTGCGCTTCATGCGCGGATCGTTGGCGTCCACCATCGGACCGAATGGCAGCGACGAATAGAAGCTGCCGTCCATGCCCCAGAAGCTGAGCATCTGGAAGGCCAAATGCGTCGCGCCGGCGAAGTCGGAGGTCACGCCCAGCGTCTGCGACCCAAGGAAAAGCTCCTCGGCGGCACGGCTGGCCAGGCTGACCTGAATGCTGGCCAGCAACTCTTCGCGGATGAGCACGCGCTTTTCCTCCACCGGCTTCCAGGCCGCCAAGCCCAGCGCGTCGCCGTGGCGGACGATGGTCACCTTGGTTAGCCGTTCCCACTCCTTGAGCTTGACCTGGGCGATGGCGTGCCCGGCCTCGTGGTAGGCCAGCCGCCGCCGATCCTCGTCGGTCAGCCCGCGAATCGGTTCGCGCAGTCCCCATTCATGGTTTTCGCGCGCCCGCGTGAAGTCGTCGTAGCTGATCGCGTCGCGCCCGTCGAAGTGCGCGTGAATGACAGCCTCGTTGATTACGAACTTGATCGCCACCGGCGTGTACAAGATCGTGTCGTTGGCCATGCGGTCCACCGGCATGTCTTCGTGCCGTACCTTGGCCAAGTAGTACTCAATGATGTCTTTGCGGCCGTCCAGGTCCGGCAGGTCCACGTGGATCTTGCGGTCGAAGCGGCCTGGACGCAGGAGTGCGTGATCCAGCGCCGACGCCAAGTTGGTGGCGCCCATCGTCAGGACGATTGGCGGCATGGCTCTGGTCTTCCGAAGTCCGATCGTTCGCAGAAGTCGTGAGAACCAACCGTTGTCGAAGTTGGGCGGGTCCATCTGCAGCAACAACTCGTTCAGCAGGCCGAAACCGGCCCCGCCGCCAAACAAGCCGCCCATCATCATGCCGCCGCCTGTCTGCCCGGCGCGGGCCATGCCAATCGCGTCAATTTCATCAATGAAGATGATGGCGGCGCCGTGCTTGCGCGCCATCTTGCGGGCCTTGCCATAGAGCATTCGCACCCGCAGGTTGCCGATACCCATGAACATGTTTTGGAAACCCGGCGCCGAGGCGTAAGCGAAAGGAATGCCAGCCTCGTTGGCAATGACCTGCGCCAGGTAGCTCTTACCGGTACCCGGCGGACCCTCTAGAAGAACGCCGCGGGTGATCTCGCCGCCCATGCGCTTGAAAGACTTCGCGCCCTGCAGCAGCCGCACGACCCGACGCGCGACTTCCAGCACCTGGTCGTTCCCGCGATAGTCCGTGAAGTAGACCCCGGTTTCGCCCGGCTGGACCCAGTAGACGCGGCCCCTGCCCAATATGTAGAACAGAAAGCCGAATTGGACGACCATGAACATCATGGCGTAAACCAGCGTGAAAGCGAAGCTCAGAATCCCCAGCGTGATTTCTGACGCATTCGTCAGGCCGTAGACCAACAGGCCTGTGAGGCCAAGGTAGAGGAGAATCGCGCGCCAGTGATCACGCACGAAGGTAAGCGGGCTGCGGCGCATATGTGCCTGGCGCCGCACTTCAGAGTCCATGGAGGCCATCGCCACACCTCGTTTCCGGGCCGGTCCGTCCCGGCGGACGCCGGTTACCCGACAGCCGCCAGCGGGGAGTATTGGAGTATAGCCGCGGCTCTAGGGCCGTAAGGTGTCGAACATTACGCCCAGACGAGAAAACCGACCATCGTGACGCGTCTTGACGGCGTCGCCGCGCGCTTGGATCGGCTGCCCGTCCTTGCCGCGCTAGCGACTGCGGCTCTGGCCGTGGCGCTCACGCTGCGTTCGCTGGAGGGAAAGACGTTTCTCTACGGCGATCTGCAGCACTTCTTCGCCTTTGCCGAGGTCCTCTACACCTCAGAGCACTTCAACTATTACGCCAATAACTCGGACCAATCATTCACCTACGCCCATCTACCGCTCTTCCCGATGTTGCTCGCCCCGTTGCAGCGCGTCTTCGACATGCAGGGCTGGGACCGGATCCTGGCCGTCAAGGTCATCGTGCACATCTTCGAGGTCGCGACCGCAGCGCTTCTGATACTCCTGGCCCGCCGGCAAGGTCTGTCGCGGCCGCTGGCGCTGGGCATCGGGACACTGTGGCTGTTCACGCCGTGGGTCTTTGAAGCCGGCGCGCTCAACGGACACGCATCGGCCGTCGCGGTTTTCTTCTTGGTGGCCGCTATGCTTCGGCTCAGGGTGCCGTGGCAGGCTGGCGCGCTGATAGGTCTAAGCGTCGTCACGCGGTCCGAGTTCATCGTGGCAGGTCTGGCCCTTACGGGTTTCTACATCCGTAACGATCGGCAGTCGTTTGTCGCCTACACGTTGGGCGCGGCCGCAATCGGGACGCTCATCGTGGGTCCATATCTCATCAGGGACGCGGCCGCTGTGCATTGGGCCGTCGTGGGCCACCTCCAGGATCGAGGCGATGGGCTGCCGGTGATCCGTGGGGTGATGCGTACCTTCACCGGTGACATGCCCGACAATCTCAAGGGTCCGCAGGATTGGGCATTCCTGTTAGTCCTGGTGGCGGCGCCAGCGTTCGGCTGGCTAAGTCGCGATCCTCGGTGGGGGGTATTTCGCGCCTCGCTGCTCTATGGCTTTGCGCTCACGTTGGGGCACGGTCGCTACTACGTTCTGCCGCTCACTGCGGGTCTCATCGTCGCCGCCCGACCTGGGCGTGCCGTCTGGTTGATTCCCGTCTATGTCGTGGAGTTCCTGCTCCCGCTCACGCGCGACTTGCTCTGGGTTGTGCGCTCTGGCGCCGCGTTCATCTTGACGTTGTGGCCGTTGCTCAAGGGCGCCGTCGCGCTTCGCTTCTCCGCGAAATCAACCGACTCAGCCTAATGACCGCAGCGTCGTCCAAGCTTCGCCCCGTACTTGCCGTGCTGGCCTTGCTCGCCGCATGGGTATTGGTACTCGCGCACACCCTGGTCACTCTTGAGCCTGACTTGATATCGCAGGATCTGCGCGGCTTTCTCGATCCGTCGGTTGAGTTTGGGCCGGCCAATGCCATGTCGGCCGGCTTCTTTGCATTGCTCGCTGCACTTGCCGGCCGGAATGCCCTGGCGAGCGCCCGCGGTTGCGGACGCCGTCGACGGCAAGTCTTGGGATGGATGGGGTTCGCGCTGCTGGCTGGCGGCTTGGCAATCGACGAGCTAACCGATGCTCACCTGCGGCTGCTCTCCGAGGCGTATTTGGGACAGGTTGGTCGCGAGCTGGCGTTCCTACGCGGTTATGCCGTCTGGGTGGGGCTCGCCGCGCCAATAGCGGTGCTGGTGGCTGTGCTCTTTGTGGTGTTCATTCGTCATGAGTTGGCATCGCGACCCCTGTTGCGGCGCGCAGCGTGGACTGCGGGACTCTTGTGGATGACGGTCCTCATGCACGAAGCACTGGCCGACCTTGTGTTCGCAACTCGCGCTCCGGCGCTGGAGAACCTGCTCGAGGAAGGCGCGGAAATCCTGGGGACCGCTGTGTTCATCGCCGTCGCCGCGTTGGCCCGCGGGCCAGGTGCCACGACCCACGGACGTTCAACTCGACGAGTCGCCTTGATTCTGGCCGCGTTTGCCCTCGTCGCTGGAGTTTGGTTGGGCTGGCGTGCAGAGGTTCCTCTCAACGACTGGGGGACGACCAGCGTATGGATGGGCCCGTTTCCGGCGGGCACGGCTGCCGACCAGACCCTGGCGCTGCCAGGAGGTCCACTGGGTCGTATCGATATCCAAGCGTCCTATGCCGCTGACGATAGTAGTCCCGGCATTCTTGCCATCCGCTTGCGCCGACCCGACGGCGCTTCCATCCGCGAAGCCTCGACGGCTGTTGTTCCAGGGGAGATCATGGCGGAGCACGCGGCTCGGTTTACACCGGTTCTCACGGCGGCTGGTGAGCCCGCCGTGCTGCAGGTAGCGGCGCATCCCTCAGTTTCTGGCGCCTTTACGCTGTCGGTTACGAGCGACGATCTGCAGGCGGACGGCGCAGTCTTTCCAAACGGCCAACCTGCGCCAGTCGGCCAGGATCTGAACTACCGGCTTTATGGCCCGCGCGATGCCTCGTTTGCCAAGCTGGCGGCAATTGTTCGGCTCGTCCAGCGCGACCCTCTGATGTTGGCGATACTCGTCGATTCCGTGCTACTCCTCGCTGCCGCTGTTTCCGCCACGGTGATCTTGCTAAGAGTCAGTCTCAGTTCTCGTGGCCGACGTAGATGATTCGCCATATCGCCGCGGTGCCCGCGGAGGGGTCTCCGCCGACCGGGTGCTCCGGAAACAGATCGAGAAAGTACAACCCGTCAGGCCCGAATGCGATACCGCTAATGCTTGATCGACCTTCGCCCGCGTAAGCGATCAACTCGGAAACTGGCTCGGCCACGACGCCGTCTTCCAGGTTCAACTCCCAGATCCGCTTGCCGGTCGCCTGAGGCCCGCGCACGAAATTCCGACCGGACGTCGCCATATACAGCGTGCCGTCCGGGGCTGGGAACTGCCGTGCGTTCAGCGCGGCTAGCCCAGTCGGGGCGTGCGCGGGAGGGCCAAATACGCGTAGTGCCTGTGGCACCAGCGACGTGTCTTCACCGTCGTATCCAAGATCCAGCCCGGCTGTCACGCGCGCTACGCGGTCCAAGTCCTCGCCGTTTTCGGAGATGTAGAGTTGACCGTCGGCTCCGCGCCAGGCGGCTCCGAATGCGTTGCGAATTGCCTTCGCGAAGATGTAACTGCGTGGGTGTGAAGGTCGGTCAGTGTCGTAGAACGGATTGTCTGACGGCGCGCTGCCGTGGAGGTTCATACGCAGAATCTTCCCGTTAGACGTGTCCGGGTGCTGCGACTGGTCAGCACTGAACGCGTTGCCGACGTTCGCGTAGAGCTTGCCGTCAGGTCCGATCGTCACGGCATGTACCTGATGCGAGGCTGAAGTTGGCGCCGAATCCATCTCCAAAATGCGTTCAACCGGGCCGGCCTGAGTTCCATCGTTACGGCGCCCAATGCTCACGATCGCGTTGTACAGCTGGCCATCGCGCTCAAACACGAGCGACGCGAAGAGGTCGCCGCTTTCGGCATCCAGCACGATGCCTGAGAGCCCGTTTTCCCCTGGCAGGCTTTCCGGAGGTGCCGCCGGGTCGTAGTTGAGCAGGCCGTCAGCGAACGGGACGAGGTCGCCGGTACGCGTGAGCGCCTTAATGCTGCCGCCAAGTTCGGCGATGTATGCCACGACGGCATCCTCGCCTGGAGGTGCCCCGGGATCGAAGGTGAGATGCACGGGGAACCGCAGTCCGCCGGCGATACGCTCAACTCGGTAGCCAGCTCGGGCCAGCCAACCATTGGGCGCGTGGCGGGCTGGGGACTCCAGGCGCGGTTGCACCGGTCCAGCCGTATCAAGGAGATCGTCAGGTTCCCAAGACGTCGAGCCGGTGGTTGCGACTGAGAGCAGGATGGTCTGATTGGGGCCAAGGGCAAGTCCGGGCAAATACACGCTAACTTCACGCCCGAGCGTGTCGACAAAGCGCAGCGTTGAATCGGGCACCAGCAGCACGTCCGCGTCTCCCGAAGTGATCCGGACCACGAGGCTCTCAAGTCGTCCGCCGGGAGACCCCGCCGCAATCTGGACTGGCACGCCGGGATGCGCGGTTACGGTCAAGAGCGGTCGCCGCCCGGCCAGAATCTCAGCTGAACTCGGCTGCGAATCGCCAGAAGGCAATTCGATCGGCTGGCCGTCGGGTCCGGTCCACGCAAAGGTGTCTGGCTTGACGCCGGCGACGCGGCGCGGGTAGCTGGACGGGCGTTCGCCAGTCACCGGGGCCGCCACGATCCGCAACACGGAACTCGACCATGGCGACCACTCCGTCTGTCGGTCACCACTGTCATCGCGCACCCGAGCGCGAAATGCATACACGCGGCCCATCTCGAGACCGAGCCGCCCAGTTAGTGGCCCTATGAAGGTTCCAGATCGAAGGTCTGCCCTCGTGATGGGCCCATCCAGGGTCGCGCGCCAAACGTGCGTGCTCAGCGCGGTGTCGAAAACTTCGAACTCCGTAACTGTCTGACCGTCATCGACGTCCGAGTCATTGAACGGCCCGATCTCGAACCAAACGAAGTAAGGTGAACCGTCGCCACCCGGGCCGGGTATCGGATCGGTCAGTACCGGCGCGGTAGGGGACGTATTCGTGGTGCCGGCGGCCCCTTTGACTGGCGTGGGGATGGGCGCGGGATGGCTGACAGGTGTTCCGATTGGACTAGGCGCTGGCGGGACTGTGACGATTGACGTAAAGGCCTCACCGCGCAATGAGCGCCGACCAAGCGCCGCGCGGACGGGACAGCCCGGGCGTCAGTGTGGCGGGCCGTCGTGCCAACGGCGGGCGAATTGGTCCAGCCGCGCTTGCGCCGCACCGAACACCGTGTCGGAAGCGAAGCGGCCCACCGTGTCTGGTGTACCGGCGGAGCGGCCGGTCAGCCGATCAACAGCCTCGGCGACGTGAGTTGCAGCGTAGATGTGAAATTTTCCCTCGTCTACCGCGCCCGCCACATCCCAGCGCAGCGTCAGATTCCGAACGTTGCTTGCCGGGATCAGCACGCCCTGGTGTCCGCTAAGCTCCTGGCGCGCGCACAGGTCGTAGAACCCTTCGATCTTCTGCGACACACCGCCCACGGCTTGCACATCGCCGTGCTGATTCACAGACCCCGTGACTGCCGTGCCTTGGTCCAGGGGGTAGTCGGACAGCGCTGAAAGCAGGGCCAACAGTTCGGCCAGCGAGGCGCTGTCGCCCTCCACCCCCCAGTACGACTGCTCAAACGCAATGGTTGCGCTCATCGTCAGCGGTCCGCTGAGGCCGAACGTGCCGTTCAGGAACCCGGTCAGAATCATGGCGCCCTTGTCGTGGATGGGTCCCGACAGCTTGGCTTCGCGATCGATGCTGATCACTCCGTCGCGTCCCGCGAATACGCGAGCCGTAATTCGGTTGGGCTGTCCGAATTCATGACTGCCAACGCCAACAATCGTGAGGCCATTAACCTGGCCGACGGCCGAGCCTTCGGCGTCGATCATGACCGTGCCGTCGGCCATGCGGTCGCGAATCTGCATTTCCAGGCGGTTGGAGCGGCGGATGCGCTCGTCGATGGAGGCCCACACGTCTTCCTCGGTGACCAGATCGCCCCCGCGGCGCCGTGCCCAGTACTCCGCCTCGCGCACGATATCGCTGATGTCCCCGAAGCGAGTGGAAAGCTTGGTTCGGTCGCCGGCCAGCCGGACGCCCTCTTCCACGATCCGAGCCACGGCAGCGCGGTCGAAGGGATGCAGGTCTTCATCGACGCAGCGGGCGGCGATGAACTGCGCGTAGCGCATCGTGTTCTCATCGTTTAGCTCAATCTCGGTTTCGAACTCCGCCAGAACCTTGAACAGCTGCCCGAAGTCGGGGTCAAGCTCGTACAGCAGTACATACACGTCCGGTGGCCCGACCAATGCCACTTTGAGATCCAGCGGGATGGGCTGCGGCTCGAGTCGCGCCGCCAACGGCAGGCCAAGTTCCTCGGCGGCGCTTTCAATGCGAACCCGCTCATTGCGCAGGGCGCGCTTGAGAGCCGCATAGGACGTGCCGGACTGCAGCAGGTCGTTCGCGTCCAGCACCAGGTAACCGCCGTTCGCCCGGTGCAGCGCCCCGGGCTGAATCAGCGTGAAGTCGGTGACGCTGACACCCAGTTCCGTCCGCGTCTCTACCCGCCCAAACAGGTGCGGGTGCGTGGGATGGGTATCGCGCACCAGCGGTGCGCCGGTCCCAGGCTCGTGCGTGACCAGCACGTTGACGCGATACGGGACGTACGGGTCAGGCGCGGGACCCGGCCGCTGCGATGGCAGCGTGGTGGCGTCGGACTCCAGGAAGTTGGCGTGATTCTGCGTTACATGTATCTCGATGGCGTCCAGATGCGCGGTGACGTCCGGCAACGCTTCGTATTCTTCGCGCAGGTCGTCCAGGAGAGGGCGCGCGACGCTGCGCGCCACGTCGGCGCTCAATTCGCTGAGCGTGGAACGTGCCGCGCGCTGGCGTCGTCGCAGTCGCCGCATCAGACGCCCGAGCCGGTCTTCGAGTTCCTGGCTGATTGCCTGGATGTGTTCGCGCTCAGCCTCGGGAAGGTCCCGCAGCGTCTCGGTCGACATCGAGCGGCCGTCCCGAATCGGCGACACGCCCAGTCCCGCCGGCAGTTGTCTGACCTCAAAGCCGCGTTCCGAGGCCTGCTGTTCGAACGCGGTAAACGCCTCGCGCCGCTCGGTTTGCACGGCCTGCGTCACTGCGTCGCGCTGGTTCTGGTACTCCTCGGTGTCGAAGGCGCGCTGCATGTCATGGCGCAGGGTCTCCACAACCTCACGCAGCTGGGCGCGAAAGGTGGGGGCCTGGCCGGCCGGCAGACGCAGGGCTCGGGGTCGGTGGCTGTCGTCGAAGTTGTGGACGTAGCACCAGTCGTCCGGGGTGGGGCGGCGGGCGGCTTCTGCCTGCAGCCGCGCCATGACCATTGAGGTGCGGCCGGTGCCCGGCGTACCGGCGGCGTAGATGTTAAACCCGCGGCTACGAATGTCGACGCCGAACTCAAGCGAGCGTTCGGCCCGCTCCTGGCCGATCAGCGCGTCAGGCGGCGTCAGCTCCGCCGTGGACTGAAACGGCAGGTCGTCTGGCCCACAAGTCCACCGGACCTCGGCTGCCCTGAGCCGCCGCGCCCCGCCACCTGTCTTGTCTCGATTGGACACGCCCGAACTGGCCATGCTCCAGCCCTCCGGGCGGCAAGCGCGCGAAGTGTAGCAGCGACGCCTGCCCGTAAATCCGGCGAAATCTCTAAACTGCTGACGCCCGAATCAGGGTTTCACCGAATGAAAATCCTCATTTATATGCCCAGCCACTGGGCGGACGAGTGGGCCGAGATGCCGGCGATATTCCCGGACCACGACTTCGCATTTGCCTCCGACGTCACGACCGCGGTCGCCGAGATTCGGGACGCCGAAGTGTTGGTCGTGCTTGGCGCGGCGGTGGAGCCCGAGGTGCTTGACGCTGGCACGTCCCTGAAGTGGCTACAGGTGGCCAGCGCCGGGATCGACTCCCTCGCCGCGCTTGGCGCCGACCGCTACGGTCATCTCCTCGTCACCAACGCGCGTGCCCTGCTGGCGTCGCACGTGGCCGAGTCGGCGGTGGCGTTATTGACGGCATTGACCCGCGGCATTCACTTCTCCGCCCTGCGGCAGGCCGAACATCGCTGGGACAACAGCTACAACTACGACGAGGTGGCCGGCAAGCGGGCGCTGATCGTCGGCGTGGGCGGCATTGGTCGCGCCGTCGCCCGTCGGTATCACGCCCTCGAAATGGAAGTCCGTGGGGCCGACGTGGTCGCGGGAGAGCCGGACGAGGCCTTGCAGTCGGTTCACCCGGTGTCGGACTTGCTCGAACTACTCCCCGAAACCGACGTGCTGACCCTGTGTTGTCCCTACACGCCGCAGACACATCACATCGTCAACCAGGCGGCTTTTGACGCGCTGCCTGACGACGCCTACCTCATTAACGTGGCCCGCGGGCCGTGCGTCGATACGGCCGCTCTGATTCGGACCGTGCGCGCCGGCCGGCTGCGAGGTGTGGGGCTGGACGTCGTGGAACAAGAACCACACCCGCCGGACAGCGAAGTCTGGGATCTGCCGAACGTCCTCATGACGCCCCACATGGCTGGGGCCTCACCCCGCCGCGGCGAACGTGTGGTCCCCTTCGTGGTAGAAAACCTGCGTCGCTATCTGCGTGGCGAGCCGCTGAACAACGTGGTGGACCTGGTCCGAGGGTTCTAGCCGCTTCGCAGGCCGCCTGTCCGCGAATCCACCGCCGAGTTCGGGCCGGCGTGCAGCCGAGGGCCGGCGGACCGATTGTGGTCGCGCGCCCAGGCCATCGGGTTGGCCCTTGACGCCGGGGGCTGTTCAGCGCGACCGCCTCGAGCTTGAGGCGCACAAGCAGTTTCCGCTGGCGGGTGTTCGAAAACTCGATCGAGTACGCCGTGCTGGGCGACGGAGAGAACGGCATTGAGTCCCTGCGGGTTCGAAATCCGTACGTGGCCCCGTGGCACTGTGTAGACCGGAGACATCATGAACACCCGTTCGGAGACATGGTGGACACCTTGGGGAGCCATGAGGGTATGAGCCGGTGCCGTTCGAGGATCGATCGATGACGGAGCAGCGGGCGGAGTTTGTGGCGTTGGCGCGGCAGCCGGGGGCCAACCGGCGGGCGTTGTGCCGCCACTTTGGGATCGCGCCGGCGACCGGGTACAAGTGGCTGCAGCGCTACGCGGCCGAGGGGCCGGTCGGCTTGCAGGACCGCTCGCGGCGGCCGCACCAGAGTCCGGCGCAGACCGCCCCGGCCATCGAGCGGGCGGTGCTGGCCCTGCGCGCCCAGCACCCCACCTGGGGCGGCCGCAAGCTGCGTGTGCTGCTGGCTCGGCAGGGCGTCCAGCCGCTGCCGGCCGCGTCCACCATCACCGCCATCCTGCGCCGTCACGACCGGCTGGATCCGGCGCAGGGGGCCGGCCAGCCGCGGGCGCTGCGGCGCTTCGAGCATCCCTATCCCAACGCCCTGTGGCAGATGGACTTCAAGGCGGGCTGGCCCTGCGGCCCCGGGCGCTGCCACCCCCTGACCATCCTCGACGACCACTCGCGCTACGCCCTCGGCCTGGTGGCCTGTCCCAATCAGCGCACCGCCACCGTGCAGGCCCACCTGATCACGGCCTTCCAACGCTACGGGCTGCCGGACCGCCTGCTGGTCGACAATGGCAGTCCCTGGGGCCATCACCCGGCCCATCCCTACACGCCCTTGACGGTCTGGCTGCGCCGCTTGGACATCGCCGTCAGCCACAGCCGGCCGTACCACCCCCAGACGCTCGGGAAGGACGAGCGCTTCCACGGCACCCTCGAGCGCGACCTCGGGCGGCAGCCGCCGCGCCCCGATCTGGCCAGCTGGCAGACCGCGTTCGATGCGTGGCGGCAGGAGGACCAACCAGGTGCGCCCCCATGAGGCGCTGGCCTTGGCGGTGCCCGCCAGTCGCTATCACGTCAGCCCCCGGTCCTATCCGGCCCAACTGCCGCCGCTGCCCTATGGCCCCGACGATCAGGTGCGCAAGGTCCAGGCCGGCGGCTGGGTGTCCTTCCAGGGGCGCCACCTGCGGTTGCCCAAAGCCTTGCGCGGCCAGGCCGTCGCCTTTCGTCCGACCTCCACCGACGGCGCCTGGACGATCCGCTTTCTGACCGACGACCTGGGGACCCTCGACCTGCGGGAGCCCGCTTGAAAGTGTTCACCATGTCTCCGAACACCTGTTCACCATGTGTCCGGTCTGGACAGGCACGGAAAGGGAGGGCACCAGGCAGGCGTATTGGGCGTGCGTGAGTTCCATACGTGGATCGCAGCAACGTTGGACCCTTGAGTGTGAATGGACCCCTAGCTATACCGGACTCGTCCTAACCGAACATTGGATACCCACGCGCCTGCGCTTAGCTGGTCGGGAGGTCAGGTCCGGCGGTCACCAGCGTGTAGGCCGGGTCGGCCATAACGGCGGCAGTCACGTCGCGGACGTCGTCGGCCGTTACTGCGTCAACCAGGGCTGGATACCCGCCCAGGTAGTCAAGGCCCAACTCGTAGCGCTCCATCATCAGTAGCATGTTCGCGATTCCGTCGTTGCGCTCCAGGCGCAATGGCAGCGACCCAACCAGAGCCCGCTTGCTCAAGCGCAACTCCTCGTCGTCAGGCGGCGTTTCGGCTAACTGGCGCGCTTCCTTCAAGCTGGCCTCGATGGCGCGGTCCACGTTGGCGGGGTTGATGCCGGCCCGGATCGACCAGGGCTGGCGGGTCAGGCCGGGCACCGCGTAGCTGGAGGCGTGATACGCCAGTCCCTGCGTGTCGCGCACATTCGAGCCTATGCGTCCTCCCAGACCCAGTTGGCCAAGGATGAAGTTAGCGACGATGGTTGCGTAGTAAGACGGGTCGGTGCGCCGGATCCCCATCCAGCCGAGCAGAAACTCCGTTTGCGTCTTGCCTTCAATGGCAATGTCCTCGCGCCTGGACTCGGTGGGCGCCGCCTGAGGCGCGTCGGCCGCCGCCAGCGCCTCCCGCCAGCTTGCCTCCGTGACCGCGCCTGCTGGCGGCGCCCAGGCGCCGATGGTTCGTTCGGCCAGGTCGCGCACGGCGGGTGGATCCACGGCGCCGACCACAGCCAGCACCATGGAGCTGGGCGCAAAAGCGCGTGCGTGAAATGCCCGCAGGTCGTCCGCCTGAATCTCGCGAACGGTCCCGGCGTAGCCGTCTTCCGGCCAGCCGTTCGGATTGGTTGGACCGTACAGCAGCTCGCGGAGGCGTCGGGCCACCCGCGATCCGGGGTTGTCCTCGGCGTGGGCCAGCACAGTCAGCGTCTGCTCGCGTACGCGCCCCACTTCGTCATCGGGGAAGGTCGGGTTCGACAAGACGTCGGTCGCCAGCGTCAGCAGGAGCTCCAGGTCGTCGGCCAGCGCGCGGCCTCCGAAGGCCGCGTATTCGGTGTCGGCGTGGAACGCCAGCGAGGCCCCTACCTGGTCCAGCTCTTCGCTGAATTCCAGGAACGTGCGGTTCGCGGTGCCGCGGTTCAGGGCGTCGGCGGTCAGGCTGGCCAGCCCGGCGTGCTCGCGCGTCTCGAGCACGGCGCCGGCCGCGTGGTAGGCGCCGATTGCGACCGACGGCGAGGCCGGATTCGGGTACACCAGCAGCGTCGCGCCGTTTTGCAGCGTGTGCCGCGCGACGCTCTCCGCGTTGATCGCGTGACGGCCTCCTAAAGTCACGCCGCCGCGCCGTTGGCCGCCGCCGGCAGGAACCAGCCGGTAACTCGCGACGTCTCCCGCAGGTACGTGCGGGCCACGCGCTGCACGTCGGCCGGGGTGACTTTGCGCAGGTCGTCCGTCAGCGTCTGCGCCAGCCGCCAGTTGGCGGCCATCTCCAGCATTCCCAACTGCACGGCCTGCGCCGTCACGCTCTCCAGCGCGATGGCCCGCTTGGCGTAGGTCTGCCGGACGACCCGGTCCAATTCCTCCTGGCTGGGTTCCTCGTCATGCAGCCGTTGAATCTCATCCAGGACCGCTTCCTCGATCGGCTCGGGCACGCCGCCCGGGTGCAGGATCACCAGCACCCGGTGGAGCGACGGGTCAATGTTCACCCCAACGTCCGCGCCGACCGACGCGGCAACGCCGGACGCGACAAATCGCTGGTAGAGCCGCGACGTACGCAGCGTCCCCCCGCCGCCAAATGGACCGCTGGGCGGTCCGGACAGGAGTGCGTTCAGAACCAGCAGGGGAGCGCAGTCCGCGTGTGAGCGTTCCGGCGTGTGGTGACAGAGCATCAGCACCGGGAAGGGACCGGGGTGGCGCACTTCCACGCGCCGGGCCTCATGCTGCGGAGGTTCCCGCTCGGCCAACGGTAACGGCGGGCTGCCGGCGGGAAATTCTCCAAAGTGCTGAGCGATGCGCTTCAACAGGTCGTCCGTGGCGAAATCTCCCACGGCCACAATCACCGCGCTGTTCGGACCGTAGTGTTTCTGGTAGTGACCGAAGAGGTCGTCGCGCGTCATCGAGCGCAAGTCCGCCTTGCTGCCGATCACGCCGTGTCCGTAGGGATGCACCTTGAAGGCCGTGGATTCCACGGCTTCCATCAGCCGGAACATGGGCGAGGCCTCGTGCCCTTCCCGCTCCGAGATGATGACCGTGCGCTCCGCCTCCACGTCGTCCGGGTCGAACACCGCGTTCAGCATGCGGTCGGACTCGATCTCCAGCGCCAGGTCCAGGTGCTCAGCGGGCAGGGTTTCGTGGTAGGCGGTGGCGTCCTCGTAGGTGAAGGCGTTGAAGGTGCCGCCGACGCCTTCCACCATGCGACCGATGTCGCCGGGCGCCAGCTTCTGGGTACGCTTGAACATCATGTGCTCGACCCAGTGGGAAGCGCCGCTCATGCCCCGCGGTTCGTCCCGCGCGCCAACGCGGTACCAGATGAAAAAGGTGGCGATGGGAGCGGTGTGTACCTCGCGGGTCAGCACCGCCAGCCCGTTCGCGAGCGCGTGCTCGCGCACGTCATCCATGCTGGCGCGTGGCTCCCGATTCGAGGGCGCGGGATGCTATCACAGGGACCTGCCGAGCCCTCTGAGCGAGACCTGAGCGTGGCGAAGCTGACACCGTCCGCTTTCGAAGAAGTCGTGATGGAGGCCATCGCCTCGATTCCCGAGGCGCTGCGCGCGCGCCTGGCCAACGTGGACGTGCTGATCGAGAACTGGCCATCGGCCGCCGATCTGGCAGCCGCCGAAGTTCCCGAGGGCTACACCTTGTTTGGCCTGTACACCGGCGTGCCGCTGACCGAGCGGACGTCCGGCTACAACATGGTGCTGCCCGACCGAATCACCATCTACCGCGGCCCGCTGCTGGCGGCCTTCAGCGATGTCGATGAGTTGAAACACGAGATTCGCGCCACCGTCATCCACGAGTTCGCCCACTTCTTCGGCCTGTCTGATGCCGATCTCGTGCGACTGGGAGTTGCCTAGATGAATGCACCGGAACCGCTGAAGTTAACGTCGTTGCCGGACGCCGCGGCGGGCTGGACGGCGTTACGCGATCCGGACAGATCCGGCATCTGGCGGCATCGTCCCGCCTTTGGGGTTCCTGCGGACATCCCGGAGATCAGCTTGGGTGAAGGAGACACTCCGATCGTTCCACTGCCGCGTTGGGGTGCGGCACACGGGTTGCCGCACGTGCTGGCCAAGCTGGAGTACGTGTCGCCGACCGGGTCGTTCAAAGATCGGGGTGCGGCAACGGTCATATCCGTGCTGGCCGGGGCGGGCGTGACTTCGGTGGTTGAGGACTCATCGGGTAACGCCGGAGCGGCCATGGCCGCCTACGCGGCACGCGCCGGCCTGCGGGCGCAGATCTTCGTGCCTGAGTCAGCGCCCGCCGCCAAACGCGACCAGATTGCGGGCTACGGCGCCGAGGTTGTAGCCGTCGCCGGCACGCGCGAGGACGTGGCCACGGCGGCCGAACATGCGGCTCACGCCCCGGACGTGGCCTATGCCTCCCATGCCCGCCACCCAGCCTTTGTGGAGGGCACCAAGACCTTTGGCCTGGAGATCGCGGCCGCGCTGGTTGACGACCCGCCGCTGCACATCGTCTTGCCGGTGGGCAACGGTGGGCTGCTGCTAGGTGCCTTCAAGGCCTACCGCGAACTGGCGGCGGCGGGTTTCCGCGCGTCACTGCCCCGGCTGCACGCCGCGCAGGCCAAGGCCTGTGCGCCCCTGGCCGCGGCGTTTGCCAAAGGCGCCGACGCGCCGTTGTCCGTCCAAGCTCAACCCACGGTGGCCGGCGGCGTGGCCGTGGGCCGGCCAGCGCGGGGCGTCGAGGTGCTGGCGGCCATTAGGGCCTCGGGTGGCAGCACCGTCCAGATCAACGATGACACGGCCCGCCGCACGCGCGCCGAACTGGCCCGACTTGAAGGCCTAGACCTGGAGTACACGTCGGCCGTCGCTCTTGCCGCCGCGTCGCGACTTCGCGCGTCGGGCGTGATTAAGTCCGATGACCAAGTGCTGATCGCGGCGACCGGCATCGGCCTAAAGGACGCCGGCGTCTAGACCCGCGCATCATTGCGCTAGACCGGCCGCATCGGTGAGTCGGAGTCGCTGGGCTTGACCCGAATCACGCGCGTCTGAACCGTCAGGTCATGGAGGCTGCGCCGGTCCGGCCGGTGGATCACCACGTACACCAGAAGTACCTGCACGAGGGCCGGCAGGATGGCCCAGCCGGTGGCTTGGGCGACCCCAAGCATGACGCCCAGGGCGATCTCGCGAACCAGGATCTGCAAGGGTCCGGCCGGGCCTCCGTCTGAACCGACGAGCCGCAGTCCGAGGGCCAGCTTGCCCAACGTGAATCCAAAGGCGGACTGCACCGACCAGCGGTACAGCACCTCGAAGATCAGCATCCAGAGCGCCAGCGACGGATCAATGGCCGGCGCTTCGAGGTCCATGCTGATAATGCCCGAGGCGACGCCAATCACGGTCGTCGTCAGCGCGACGAGCAGCGAGTCGATGACGTACGCGCCCACGCGCCGGTAGACCAGCCCGGAGTCGGCGGCGAAGCCTCCCAGCCCTCCGGTCGCCGGCGGCCGGTCGTTCGAATCCGTCGGTTCGGGCCAATCGCGGTTGGTTGCCGACTCGTCCGGCGACTCCGGCGGCGGTTCGCGGTCGCGGTCAGTCGGATCCCTCACGCCGCCTCCGTATGCGTTCGGGCAGCACCGCCGGGCGGCGCTGGCCCTGGTATCCCTCGCGGCAGTATCTCACCGGCGCGGCCTCGGCGCGCGGCCACTGCCGCCCGGTGCCACGCGTACACTCGGTCACAATGCCAATTCGCGGTGTGATCTTCGATGTCGGCGACACGCTCCTCACGCAGGAGCCGTTGGTCGGCTCCCCAAGCAATCTGCGCGGCGCCGCCGCCATCGCGCCGTTCGTTCGGCCATTTCTGAAAACGGAACTCACCGATGAACAACTGGCCGAATCCTTAGGCGAAGCCTTGCAGGAGGCGCTGGTGGACGCGTATCAGCACGAATGCGCCCTGCCCGACGCGCACCGCATATTGGCCCAGGTGCTCGACGAAATGGACTGGGAACCCTCCGCCGAGGCCATCGAGGTGTTATTGCCCGCCTACTTTGATCCCTGGTTCAAGGCCATGCAGCCGCTGCCTCAGGCCGTGCGCGTACTGCAGCTGCTTCGCGAAGCCGGTTTGCGGATCGCCGCGATTGCCAACGTGCTCTACGGCGAAGACCTGTTGCTCGAGCGCCTGCGCACGCTGGGTCTGGCCTCGCTTCTGGACGCGGTGGTGTTCAGCACGGAGTTGGGCTGGCTCAAGCCGCATCCCGCCCCCTATCGGGCAGCGGCGCAACGCCTGGGCCTGTCCTCACGGGCCCTGGTGATGGTTGGGGACGACTGGGAGATTGACGTGCGCGCCGCGCAGCGGTTGGGGATTCGAGCCATTTGGCTGCGCTCGGCCGACGTGCGACCCCACGACGAGTCCGCCGCGGCCGTCATCGATGACCTCGGCCACCTGATCCCGGCGATCGCCGAACTGGACCAGCAGGAACGCGCCGCGTGACGGGACGCACTCGCGCACGGCTGATGGGCATTGCCCGGCGCGTCTACCGCGTGCCCAGCCCCACCTATAACCACGCCTCGCGTCGCAATCTGCAGCGCCTTGGCAGCCTCCTCTCGGAGCCGACCCGACGCGATGGTGTGCGCGTGTTGAACGTTGGCGGCGGCGGTCGGCAGTTTCCACCCGGCACGCTGGATGGCTTCGTGCGACAGGCCATCGTCAACATTGACGTCGAACGTCACCCTGGCGTGCATGTGCTGGCCGACGCGGCTCGCCTGCCGTTTGCCTCCAATGCCTTCGGAGGCGCCCTCTCCACGGCGGTGCTGGAGCACGTGCGCCGTCCCGGCGAGGCCATGGCCGAGGTCGCGCGCGTCTGTGCGCCCGGCGCGTTGATCTACATCGAGGTGCCCTTTCTGCAGGGCTTCCACGCCTCGCCCCACGACTACCAGCGCTACACCAGCAGCGGCGTGGCCGAACTGCTACGAGATTTCGAGGACGTGGAAGTCGGCGTGTGCGTGGGCCCCAGTTCCGCCCTCAGCTGGGTGCTGCGCGGCTACGTCAAGGGCCTGCTCAGCGGCTTTTCCCGCCACCGGCTGCGCGAACGCGCCGCCGAATTCGTCGCCGCCTGGCTCACCACGCCGATCAAGTTCCTGGATCGCTTCGTCGCCGACAGCCCCGCCGCCGAAGACCTGGCCTCCGGCTTCTACGCCTTCGCCCGCGCCCCCAAGGACTGAAAGCCCTCGGCGCACACTCACTTCGGCCTGGGCTAGAGCGTCACCACCCTGCTCTCAGCCGCTGAGGTATAGGCCGCGTCAATCACCCGCTGCACTTCCAGGCCACCCTCGCCGGTCAGAACGGGGGTGCCGCCATTTACGCCTTCGACGAAATCGGCAATCAGCGGAAGATCGTGCAACTCGTGCTCGGCCAGGGTGAACGTCTCCGAGCGGTCGGGGCGCTCGACGGTGAATTCCTCGCCACGCGCGAAGGGCACGTTGATGTGGCCGTCGGTGCACCAGACTTCGTAGTCGCCGCGCGCCGGATTGATCGACCAGAGCGCCGAAATGGTGGCCTGGACGCCTGACTCGTACTGGACGATTACGGAGGTCGTGTCCTCCACGTTGCCGGGGATCACGCGCTGGTCGCTGAAGGCGGCCACGCGCGCGGCCTTGCCGGCCAGGCTGTAGAAAATGTCCAGCCGGTGGCTGCCCAGGTCCATCAGCGGGCCGCCGCCGCTCTGCGCCTGGTCGACGCGCCAGTACTTGGGGTCGTCCGGCGTCATGGTGAAGGGCCCTGAGGTGTTGGCGTGCAGGGCGATGAGGTCGCCCAGTTCGCCGGACTCCACGATCTCCCGCACGCGCAGGTTGATCGGATAGAACCGGTGGTAAAACGCGATGCCCAGCCGCAGACCAGCCTGGTCCGCCGCCTCCACCATGCGCGCCGCCTCGGCCGCGTCCATGGCCATCGGCTTTTCCACCAGCACGTGCAGGCCGCGTTCCAAAGCCGCCAGCGTCTGCGGGCCGTGCAGGTTCACCGGCGTCGCCACGTACACGGCGTCCAGCCCGCCGGCCGCCAGCATGTCGTCGTAGTCGGTGTAGGCGTGCGAAGTCCCGAACTGCCGAGCGTATTGGTCGAGTAGCTCTGGATTGCGGCGGCAGATCGCCACGAGCTCGCTGCCCTCGTGGGCCTGGATGGCGGGCGCGACGGCCCTGGCCGCAATGTCTCCCAAGCCCACAATTCCCCAGCGCACCATCGGCCAGCCCTCGCGCACGGCTACAGCAGGCACGGTACCCGCGTGCTGGCGCGTAAGCAATTCAAAGGACCGCCGCTCTCACCCGCCACAACGCTGCGGGGCGGCCTGCCACGCCAGCGAGTCCTGGAATCTTGGCCTATGGGCCGTCCCTACCGCGCTCGCTCAGGCCAAACCCCGGCCGGCGTGATGTCAGCCGGGAATCAGGACGAACGGCGCAGAGCCGCCAGGCGACTCCACATGCGGCAACCCAGGGAGCCCACCACGAGGACGAACAGGGGGTTGATGAATCCCCAGAACGTGCCGCTGTCCTGGCCGCTAAAGACGCCGAACCAGTTCCAGAAGAACCAGAGCGCCAGCAGGATGACCCCGTAGAACGTGAGGTTGGTCTCCAGGTACTCCCGCCAGTGGGGATCGCTGTCCAGCGCGAGCTTGCGACGGAAGCTCAGCCCGAGCGCGATCACAACGCTGACAGCCATGAACCAGTCCATCACGTGCCACGCCGTGAACGGCTCATCGCCGCCGGGGTGGTAGAGGCTCGTAATGATGAAGTGGATGCCGACCGCCGACGCCATCAGAATCTGGTAGCCCGCCACGACTCGCAACACCATTCCCGTCACCGCCTCCCGATCTTGATGGCCCCGGACCAACCATGCCGCTGGCACGAAAGTATAGAAGCGATACGTGCGCCGGCTGACGAGCGACGACTACTGCAGGTGCTGGAGGATTACGGTCAACTCGTCGGCCGAGATCCGCCCGCCCACGCGCAGCGCGGTGGTGCCGTCGGAGTTCACGAACACCCAGAACGGAAAGCCCCCAAGCCCGTAGGCGTTGGCAATTGCGTCCTTGGTGTCCACCACAACGGGTGAACTCCAACCCTCGCGTTCCAGCCAGGCCTCCGGCGGGTAGTTGGCCCGCCCCGAGTCAATGGCTGTGGCGATCGCGTAGATGTCGATGTTCTCTGGTACGCCCCCGGCGTCCACAAGGGCCTGTACGACAGGCACCTCGGCTTGGCAGTGCGGTCACCAGTGCGCCAGGAAGACCAGCGCCTTGGTTCGCCCGTCGTTGGTGATCGACACGGCCGCCCCATCAAACGACGTACCGCGCACCTCCGGCGCCGGCTGTCCGGCCGCGCTATCGGGAACGGGCTGTTGAAAGGCCGCCAGCCTTGTCCCACTGACCTCGGGATCCCGAACGCTCGCCCCGCCGTCCTCACCCTCCCCGCAGGCGGCCAGCAACGGAACCATGCCAACGATGAGCGCAAGGGTCAGGATGCGCAGTGCGAGCGTGGCGTGGTTCTTGAAGTTCACCGGTCAGCGCGTCCTCCGGCAGGCGACCTACCCAGCATAGCCTTGGGGCTGCCTGTCAGTTCGTCCTTGATATATCTAGTCCTTTTTTTCGGTCCCTGCCAGCCGGGTAACCGCCTCGGCCAGGTCGGACAGGTCCTCACCGCGGGCGAACGCGGCATCCACTTCGCGGAACACCTGGGCCGCGCCCGTGTGGAAGTCGGGGGTGACGCCGACGTGGTCAAAGGTGCTGGCGATCTCTTCCATTTCGCCGATCCAGCGGTAGGCGACCGTGGGAAGCCGTCGCATGCCCTGCGTGGCGGCGCCAAGGGCGGCGGCCTGGCTGTTTTCCATCTCGGCAATTAGCTCGTCGTAGACGTCCAGCCGCCTCGCGGCCACCAGCAGCGCCGTGCGCAGGGCGGTCGTTCCCTTGGTCATGGCCGCGTAACACATCTTCACGGCCGAGGCCTTGCCGATCTCCGGTCCGACGTCCACCACGTCGATTCCGCGGCCGTCGAGTTCGCCGAGCAGATGGGCCGCCGACCCAGACGCGTAGACGCGCGGTCCCTGGCCGTTGCGCGGCGGTCCGCCCACGATGCCGCCATCCACCAGGCTCACGCCGCTGCCGTCCAGGTCGACCGCCATGGCCTGGACGGTCTGCGGGGCGATCGCGTTGCAGTCAGCCAGCACCGTCGTAGCGCTGACCGATCTCGCTGCGGCGCCCACGTCAACAGCCACACCGCGGGCACGCGCCGGCACCAGGATCGACAGGATCAGATCGCAGCGCTCCACCAGCGCGCCCAGGTCGGGCACGTCCTCGATTCCGGCGGCCCGGGCCCGTTCGTGCGAGGCGGGGCTGCGTCCGGCAAGACAAGTCAGGACGGTAAGCCCACTGGCGCGCAGGGCCCCGCCGACGCCGGCCCCCATTTCGCCCGGACTCAGAATGCCAACGGTCTGCACGGCCATGCTCAACTCCTCGGCCTGGAGCGCAATCAAGAGCCCACACCCGCATGATGCCGGAGACAGCTGGCAGATCGCAGTCCAGTGCCGTTCGAGCCAGCGCGGCGCGGTAGCCCCGCCCGGACTCGAACCGGGGCGCATGGTTTAGGAAACCACCGCTCTATCCACTGAGCTACGGGGCCATGGAACGGCGCCGCCCCGCTAACGATACCGAGCGCCCCTTCACCACGACGTCGTCTCCGCCGCGCCGGGACTAGAACTCGATGTCGAACACAATGCTCACGGACACGCGGACCGTGAAGTCGCCGGGAGAAACCGGCACGCTCGCGCCGCCGGCGTCGAGCGCCATCGCTCGCTCAAGCCGGGGCTCTGGCGGCAGGTCTCCCGACGTTTCGACGACGTGCCGCACGTTGCCCACGTTGACTCCCAGGCGGTCCGCCAGCTGCTCGGCTTTGGCCATGGCGTTATCCACGGCCGCATCGCGCGCCGCCACTTCCAGCGCCTGCGTGTCCTCCACGCCGAACCTGATGCCGCCGACGTTGTTTACGCCTGCCGCCAGCGCCGCGCCCAGTACGTCCCCGGTCATATCCAGGTCCCGTACCCGCACCAGGATCTGGCTGACCACGTGGTACAGGAATTCGCCGGTCGGCCCATCGGGGCCGTAGACCTGCTCGACCCACATATTGAAGCTCCATGTCTGGATATCGTCTTCGTGGAGGTCGAGATCGATCAGCGTCTCAATCACGTTGGCCATCGCGGTCGTGTTGTCGACGATGGCGACGGTCGGGTCTTCGTCGATCGTCTGAACCCCAAGCTCGAGGTCCGCGATGTCCGGGGCGGCGGTCGCCGCGCCGTCACCACTCACACTGAGGGTGCGCAACGAAGCGGGAAACGCATCTTCACCCGATGACGCGCCGGCGGTGGCGATAACCGCCGTCAGCGCCAGAATGGCGATAACCAGTGAAACCCATGCTCGGCGCAGCATCTCCAACTCCCTCGGTGGATTCGGCGGACGACCGTCGTACAGAGCGTACCCCGGCCTTTTCGGGGCGCTTCCGCCTTGAGAGACCCTTGGGGATCAGCGGCCACCTCAGCATGTGCGGCGGAATCCCGCGGCGACGGTTGGCCGGGCAGGCGCGCGTCGCCGCGGCGTTAGTCCAGCGGCGCTCCCAGGCAGAGGCCCGTGTCGCGAGCGGCCAGAATCCACGGGTGGTCCAGCGGCACCGTCTTGCGCTCGCCGGCCACGGCCGCCACATCCACCAGCGCCGTGCTCTCGCCGCGGGCCGCCACCATCACGCCCCTGGCCCCGTCGACTACCGCCTCCGTGCCGGCTGTCCCCAGCCGGGTTGCCAGCGTGCGATCGGTGGCCGTCGGCGTCCCGCCGCGCTGCACGTGGCCCAGGATGGTCAAGCGGGCTTCCAAGCGCGTCAGCGACTCCAGGCGGTGTGTGAGCGCCAGGGTGGGACCGGCAAACTCGAACGCTAGGCCACCGGTTGAGGCCTCGTCCGTCAGCCCCAGGTCGGCGGGACTCTGCGGCTTTGCGCGTTCCGCCACGGCCACGATGCTGAACCCGTGGCCGCCCATGCTGCGCTGGCGGATCGATTCGGCCACGTAGTCCACGTCGTACGGTAGCTCGGGGATCAACACCACGTCCGCGCCGCTGGCCAGGCCGGCGCCCAGGGTCAGCCAGCCCGCGTTGTGACCCATGATCTGCACCACGATGATTCGGTGATGACTGTGGGCCGTGCTGTGCAGCCGGTCGATGGCGTCGGTCGCAATGGACAGCGCCGTGTCGAAGCCGATGCTGGTGTCGGTGTGCGCGATGTCGTTGTCGATGGTCTTCGGCAACGTGATGATGTTGAGACCGGCGTCCAGCAGCCGCTGGGCGCTGGAATGCGTACCGCCGCCGCCCAGGCAGACCAGCGCGTCCAGGTGCAGGTTGGCGTAGTTCTCGCAGACCCGGGCCGTCATGTCGATCGTCTGATCGCCAACCCGCAACTTGTGCGGCTTGTCGCGGCTGGTGCCCAGGATCGTGCCACCACGGGTCAGAATCCCGGCCAGCGACTCCGAGTCCAACTCCTCCACCCGGTTCTCCACCAAACCGCGGAACCCGTCGCGAATCCCCACCACCCGCATGCCATAGCGCCCGATGGCAGCCTTGCCCACCGCGCGAATCGCCGCGTTCAGCCCTGGGCTGTCGCCCCCAGCCGTGAGGATGCCAATGCGGCGCGGAGTCACGCTGCGGCCACCCTTAGAGTCCGTCCGCGCATCAGCCGACCTCGCCGTATGCCCCGCCCGACTACGTTACACCGCGCGGGCGCGCGTTGCCCGAGGTCGTTCGGCGGATAAACGCCGGTCCGCTTCGACTAGCTGGGACCACTCAGTTCGGCGATTGAGCGGAGATTCCCAGATTCCGGCCTACAAAGCACCCAGTATTGTCGAGCCCGAATGTTCGATAGTCATATTGAATACACAATGGAGTCGTTTATTATAAGACTCTACGTCGTGATGAAAGAATTAATTCGACATGCTGTTCGACGCGCCCACGCTTGACGAGCGCGAGCTTGCCGTCTGTGCGCAGTTGGACAGTCTTCGCGCGGCGCTGCGATATCAGGTCGCCGACGAACGGCGCTGGAGCGGGATGCTGCGGCGTGTCGCGGGTGCCCGGGCCATTCAGGGCTCCAACAGCATCGAGGGCCTGCACGTCACGCTTGACGACGCCGTGGCGGCCGTTGGCGGGGGCGATCCACTGGACGCGGCTCCCCATGTGTGGCCCGCGATTCAGGGTTACCGCGACGCCCTGACGTTCATCCTGCAACTGGCGGACGATCCCAGCTTTATCTACGACGCGTCGCTGCTGAAGAGCCTGCATTTCATGATGACGAAGGATGACATGCGGAGCGGCCCTGGCCGCTGGCGGTCAGGGCACGTCTACGTGCGCGACGAGCGAACGCAGGAGCTTGTCTACGAGGGTCCTGACGCTCTGGAAGTGCCAAACCTTGTGGCCGAACTTGTCGCGGAGCTTCGCGAGCCGGATGACACACAACCGGCGGTGGTGCGGGCGGCCATGGCGCACCTGAACCTGGTCATGATTCATCCCTACAGGGACGGCAACGGTCGGATGGCGCGGGCGCTCCAGTCCCTCGTGTTGGCGTGTGCCGGCGTGCTTGCCCCTGCCTTCGCCAGCATCGAGGAGTACCTGGGACAAAACACCGAGGCCTACTACGCGGTGCTGGGTGAGGTTGGCGGCGGCTCGTGGCAGCCATGCCGAGATGCTCGCCCGTGGGTCCGTTTCGCGATGACCGCGCACTTTCGGCAGATCCAGACGCTGCGTCGTCGGGCCGACGAGGCCGAGCGCCGCTGGGAGTTGCTGGAACGGGAGGCTCGGGCTCGGGGCCTGCCGGAACGATCGATCCCCGGCCTGTTCGACGCCGCCCAGGGCTTCCGCATTCGAAACGCGGTCTACCGCGAACTCGCCGAGGTCAGCCAGGTCGTGGCCGGCCGCGACCTACAGCTGCTGGCGGGCGCGGGGCTCTTGGAGGCGCGCGGCCAGCGGCGCGGCCGCTACTACGTCGCCTCGGAGAAGCTCACCGGTCTCGAAGCGTCGATCCACCGCGACCGCACGCCGATCCCCGATCCGTTCGAGGCCTGATCACCCCCCGCGCTACGCTGCCAGCGCTTGGCGGCAGTCGCCGTTCGGCCGAGAGGCGTAGACACGATGCCAGCGGACAGCCGGTCTGACACTCCCTCGGCTCTACAGGGCGCCTACGCCTGCGACCTGGCGCCGGATGGCAGCGGGCGGGCCTTTGGCGCCTGGGCCGGTACCGACTGGGCCGAGGAGGCGCTGTTCGTGGCGCGCTCCAACACCGCGGGCGGCGGCTGGCAGTTCGGGCTGGGTCGGGACGAGCGCGACTTCATGGCGCGGCTGGGCGCCGCGCGGTATCGCGTATACACCGGCGAGCTGGGCGGAAATCACCTCGCGCCAGTTGAGCTGACCGAGAGCCCCACGGTCATTCAGGACCCGGCGGTGGCCGTCCTGGGCGATCGACGCATGGTGGCCTGGGGCGAGCGCCACGGCAACGGCTTTGTAGTCCGCGCGTGGACAGGCGATGAGGCTGAAACCGTTGCCTCCACCCCGGCCTCGCTGACCCGACCCGCCGCCGCCATTGACTCCGACGGCCAGCCGTGGGTTGCCTGGCAGGCCTTCGACGGCGACGGGTGCGCCGTGGTTGTAAGCCGACGATCCCACAAGGGCTGGACCCTGCCCACGGTCGCCTCTGTTATCGGCCAGTCGGCCTGGCGCCCGGCCCTTTGCGCGTCGGCCAAGCACGGCGTCTGGCTGGCCTGGGACGCCTGGACCGGGTACCACTTTCACGTATTCGCCCGCCGCATCGAACCCGACGGCGCCCTTGGGCCGGCAATCCAGGTCAGCGACCTGCCGCTGCTGGCCATGGACGTGGATGTCGCGGTGGACGCGGACGACACGGCGTGGCTTGCCTGGGAGCAGTCGCCGCCCTGGGGCTCGAACCATCGGTTCAACGAGACGCGGCAACTGGTGCTGGCCGCGACTGACGCCGGCGGCAATACCTACCAGCCCCAGATCCCGTGGGGCACCGGCCAGGTCCCGATTCCCATCGAGACCTTTACGCACGTACAGTCGCCCGAGTACATCGTGCCCGTATCGCCGCGCCTGATCGCGGGGCGTCGCGGCATCGAGCTGTTCTTCCAGCGTTTCCGCAGCTCGGATTACGTGGACTTCGGCTGGCGGCTGGAACGCATGGTCTACTCGGGCTCCTCCTGGTCCGACCCGGAGACCGTCAGCCCCTTCCACGGAATGCCCGACACGCGCTACGGCGTGGCGGCGCTGCCGGACGGACGGCGCGTGGTGGCGCATAACGCCATGGACTTTGGGCCCATGCAAACGCTCGAGCGCTGGCGGGCCGGCCTGCCGTTCCTCCACGGCGGCGCCTCCCCCGCGAATCGCGAGCGAATTGAAGTCCTGACCCTCGATCTCCCGGCCGCCGCCGTTGACCCGCCGCTAAAGGTTGAGTTTCCGCGCTACGAAGGCGTCCGCGAGGACACCCCACGGGTCCGCCGCGACGGCCGCACCATCACCGTGGGCGACCAGACCTACCACCTTTACTGGGGCGACATGCACCGGCATTCGCACCTCTCCAAGTGCATTGCCGCCAACGACGGGTCGCCCGTGCACAACTTCCGCTGGGCGATCGACCACAACCGCATGGACTTCTGGGCGCTCACCGAGCACCTGGAGTACATGAGCTACAACGAGTGGCGCCGGGTTGAAGAGACGGTGGCGGCCTTCACCAACGATGGCCGCTTCGAGCCGCTCTTCGGCTTCGAGTGGGGCCTCAATCCCGGCCACACCAACATCTTCTACCGCGACCAGCAGCTCGGCGAAGAGCTGCGCGCGCTGACGCTGATGTCGTCCAGCCTCGAGGACCTGATGGAACGCTGGGACTCCCGCATGCCGGCCGGCGCGGTGATGGCGGCCCGCCACTACCACGGCCACCGGCAGCCGGACGTCTTCGAGGGCTTCCGTCCCACGTGGGAGCCCGCCATGGAGATCATGCAGGCCCGCGGCGACCAGCGGGAGTGGATCGAGACCTTTCTGCGCGAGGGCGCCCGCATCGGCTTCATCGGCGCCACCGACCACGCCCGCTTCTGGCACTTCGCCTTCTGTATGACCGGCGTCTGGGCCACCGAACCGACGCGCGAGGCGATCTTCGACGCCATCTGGAACCGCCGAACCATCGCCACGTCCGCAAAGATTCTTGTGCACACCGAGGTGTCCGGGATCCCGATGGGCGGCGAGGGCGAGGTCTCGGGAGATCCCAGGCTGCGGGTGATGGCCGAGTCCGCGCAGCGCCTGCGTGAGATCCAGGTCTTCCGCAACGGCACGCCGGTTCACCGGGAGTCCGTGGACGGGTCCAGCCTGGACTGGACCTGGACCGACCGCGGCAACCCCCGCAGCCAGAACTACTACTACGTCAAGCTCACCGCCGAGACCGTCCACCCGCTCGCCACCCCCGCCGTGGCCTACGCCTCGCCGGTGTGGGTGCATGCCAGCGAGTCCTAGACGGTCCCGGGGTTGTACACGCGCTTGCCGCCCGATGGGCACGCCGCCAAGCTGGACCGGGCCGGTGATTGATAGCTGCCCGAATCGCTGCCGACCCAAGCAAGGAGGTCCAGCATGACCGAGAAGACGACCGGGTCATTCGCAGCACACGCAAAAGACGCCCGCTGGGGCAAGGATTTGCGGCCCTACTTTGCCTACCGCGACCTGGGAATCAAGGACGCGACCGAGGGCAAGGTGCTGGCCCACATCATTCGCGCCGAGCAACCGTGCGACGGTCCCATGGGCTACCACTCCCACGCGCTCGACTTCCAGATGGTCTACCTCATCAGCGGCTGGGCGCAGCTGTACTTCGAAGACATCGGCGAGGTCCGCGTGGAAGCCGGCGACGCGTGGTACCAGGCGCCGGGGGTCAGACATGAGGTGCTGGAGTACTCCGATGACTGGCAGGTTCTGGAAGTCACCATGCCGGCCGAGTTCGAGACCCACGACGAGGCGAAATAGGTCGACCTGACGGCCTGCGTGCGTTTAGGGCAGGCCCAGCGCCTCCACGGCCTGGTGCAGATCCGGCGGCAGCGGCCCGGCCTGGACGGCCGCCACGCTCTCCTCGATCTCCGCGGGTGTGGCCGCCCCGACCAGGATGGTGGCGATGCTCCGGTCGCCTACCAGGTATCGCAGGGTCAGCGCGACGAGCGACAGTTGGCTCTCCTGTTGCAACTCGACGAGACGCGGGACCCGTGCTTGTTCTTCAGGCGTCATCTCGCCCGCCCAGATTGGCGCTGTGTGAAGACTCTCCGGGCGGATCGCCGCGAGGCGGCCACGGCGGAAGACGCCGCCCAGCGCAATTGCCGTACCGCGCTCACTGGCCACCGGCAGTAGTTGGTGACGGATGCCGCGGTCGATCAGGCCATAGGCCAGGGCGCTCAGGCAAACATCCACTTCGGCGTCGCCCGCCGCGCGCAAAACGTGCGCCAGGTGGTCCGGACTGTTGCCGCTGATGCCGACGTAACGGCAGCGGCCCGCGGCCCGGGCCTCTTGCAGCACCTGCATCACCGGCGCGTTGGCCACTTCGGGCTCGGATTCCAGGTCCACGAACAGGTTCTCGCTCGGCTCGTCGCTCCACCAGTAGTGATGGTCGGCCTCGTGAATCAGCACAATGTCCGCGCAGTCGCGCCGTAGAAGCCGCAGGTTTTCTTCGAGCTGCGTGTGCAGGGCGTCAGGCGAGCGAAAGCGGCTGCGCTGCTCCAGGTTGCCCACCTTGGTCGAAACCAGGTGCGGCTCCGGCCGCCCCTGCAGGGCGACGCCGAGAATCGCCTGCGACACCCCGCTGCTATACGACGGCGCAGTGTCGAAGCAATTGACCCCGAGTTCCAGCGCCCGCTGTACCGTCGCCACGCCCTCGGCGAACGACACGCGCGGCAGCCCGCAGCCCCCCAGGCTGAGGGTGGTCACCTGATCGCCGGTCCGTCCCAGGGGGCGTTGTTCCGGGGCGCTCAGGGGCATACGCGCTCGTGGACTACGCGGTTGCCGCAAGGTCCGATCGCAGGGCTTACACACACCCCGACCCGGCTATGTCCGGCGACAAGCATCACGACGTCAGACCAGACTCGGCCGGTTCACTAGCTTCTTCCGGTTTCATCAAGAGGGCCGGCACGATGGCAACCAGCGAGAGGATCCCCGAGATCATAAAGAGGTTCTGAAAGACGGTGACGCCGGCTCCTGCCAGCTGGGCCGCGGTTTCCGCAAAGTTTGCTCCAATCGTCACCTCGGCGGTCAGGCTGTAGAAGCGCTCGATACCCCAGGCGGACAGAGCCGCCAGTCCCAGCGCCATGCCGACCATTCGCGAAGCCGTGACCAATGAGGCTGCGACGCCCCAATAGTCGCCGGGCGCTGCACTCAGAGCGCTCACGCCGATTGGAGGGATAACCAGGCCGAATCCCAGTCCCGCCGCCACCAGCGGCAAGGTGAGCCTGAGTTCCCCAATATCCGAGTCCCACCCGCTCATGAATAGCAAGCCGGTTCCGGTTAGCGCCAGGCCGGCGATACACACCGCTCGCACGCCCACCCAGCGAAGAATGTAGCCACCCGCCAACGCCCCAACGGGAATGGCGGCCGTGACACGTACGAGGTTGAGAGCGCTCTCCCACGTCTCCTTCTGCAGAACGATCCCGGACATGAGCGGCACGCATACCAGCGTCATGATCAACGCGATTCCCACCAGAAACTGCGTGACGTTGGACGAGACGAATGCCCTGGATGCATACAGGAACGGTGCCAGGAGAGGCTGAGTCGCCCGTCGCTCCACGACGAACAGGACGCCGACGAGGACGATGGCAACGGCCAGCGTCAGGTATGGAGTGAGAGATTCCCCGGTGAAGATGCCTCGCTGGGCGAGGGCAAACGTGAGCATCGTCAGCGCCACCACAAGCGCAAACGCTCCGAGATAGTCCATCTTCGCCGCCGGATTGGCTCGATTCGGCAAGATGGCCAGCAGCGCGATCAGCATCAGGCTCTGCGGCACGTCCAGCCAGAAAATCCAGCGCCAGCCAATCCACTCGATAATGGCGCCGCCATACAGCGGGCCCACCACGGAACCGGCTTCGGCCGACGCGGCCACCAGTCCTATCGCCACGCCGCGTTTTTCCATCGATACGGCTGCCACGGCCATGGCCAGGCCAATGGGGACCGTCGCGCCGCCTCCCATGGCCTGGATCACCCTGGCGGGAACGATCCAGTTGAAGTTCGGCGCAAGCGCCACGAACGCCGACCCGATGGCAAATACCAGCAGCGCCGCCTGGAACAACCTGACGCGGCCGTAGACATCGGACAGTCGCCCGGCCAGTGGCATGGCCACCGTGTAGCTGATCAGGTAACCCGTCATGATCCACTGCGCCGTATCCAGGTCTGACAGGGGAATCTCCAGGTCCACCATGACGCGCGGCAAGGCCGTGACCACAACAGTCTGGTCCAGGGCAGTCGAAAACACCGCCAAACACAGGACGGCCAGGACAACCGGCTGGGACGAGCCCAGCCGGATGAGCGACGACCGCACCCCGCCTACCGCCCGGCGGTCAGGTCGGGAAGCTCGATGTCAACGGGGACGTTGATGTCCTCGATGGTGATGAGACGTGAAGTCTCTGGGGCGTCCAAGGTAAGGATCTGGCCCTCGAGCCGTACCTGTCGCAAGACCGCCTGTTCCGGATCAATCCACAGGGTCAGGTTGACCGGATGACCGGGCTCCGCGGTCGTAATGAGGTCGGACAACGCCTCGGACTGAACGACACCTTCCAGGACAATGGCAGGGGCGCCCTGAACGGTCTCCTGGCCCGTCACGGTCAGGTCCTCGACCTCGCCGGGCAGACTGCCAAACAGCTTGGCCATGCCTGCGAAATCAAAGGGCACCTGGTCCTGGGGCAACTGGAGCCATGGGGCTTCTTCGGTGAGTCTGATGAAAGCCTGGTCTCCCACCTGGACGATCTCGACCTTTACGAATCCAAACCCCGGAGCCACCACGTCAACCTTCATCCGCAGGCTGTCGGGGGCCTTAACCACGGCCTCCATCCGCTTCAACGTCGCTCCAAAGAACGGAGCGCCCGATTCCGTCTCGTCGACCATGGTGAACGTTGCGGTCGACATGGTGGATAGGTTCTGCGCAACCGCGGCCAGCAACTGCTCCGCTTCCGCGGCGGCTGCAGTGGCGGGATCGGCGGTGGCCGCGGGTGTCGGCTCGGGCGTAGGCGTGGGTGTCGGTGTGGGTGTCGGCTCCGGCGTTGCCGTGGGCGTCGGCTCAGGCGTCGGCGTGGGTTGAGGCGTCGGAGTAGCCGTAGGCGTGGGAGCAGGCTCCGGAGTTTCGGCGGCAGCCGTCGCGGGCGCCGTTGCCGGCTTGGGCGTCACCGAGGTCGTGGAGTCGGATTTAGCCCCGCAGGCCGCGGCCAGGTGCAGGTAAGCGATCAGCAACACGGGGATCAAAAGACCGCGAATCGGAGTCACAGCAGACTTCACGTCATCGTCTCCTTCATCGCGTGTCCGGCGAGGCGGCGGAAGTCCAACGAGGGAGGGAGCCTGCCTGCACTGCGATCCGGTGGTACCGGGGACGCCAGTGATTCCAGGGTCCGTTCTCGCGCGGTCGTCCTGAGCGACCGGCGCCCTCCGAACGGTGAAGCGCTATTGCTGCCACCTCGCAGCTTGACACCATCGTCCAGGCTCGCGGACACGTATCAGGCTAGTGCCGTGGTCGCCCGGTGGCAACGCGTGTGGACACGACAACGTGGGGCCAAGACTTCACCTTCCAGGTCGCCCTGAGACCAGTGGGCAACGAAAGGACTCGGAGACAGAGTCAGATTCTCGCTCGGCATGTCGCGGGCGCGGGATGTCGAAGAATCAGAGAGAATGCCTGGAGTGCTTCGCGTCGCTACTTCGGTCACGACAGGAGTATGAGTCCCAGACAGAGATGCCATGTCGGTAACAGTCCGGCCTGACACGCCAACCGTTCTACAAGGCGCCTACGCCTGCGACGTGGCGTCAGACGCCGCCGGCGGCGTCTTTGGCGCCTGGGCTGGCAGCGACTGGGCTGAAGAGGCGCTGTTCGCACTACGAACGGCCCACCCGGGCGGACACTGGCAGTTCGCGCCGGGGCATGACGAGCGCGACTTCATGGCGCGCCTGGGCCAGGGGCGCTTCCGCGTGTACGCGGGCCAGCTGGACGCCGGCGAACTGAAACCGGTCGAGCTGGCGGAAAGCCGAACCGCGATCCAGGACCCCGCCGTGGCCACGTTTGGCGATAAGCGTCTCGTGGCCTGGGGCGAGCGCATTGACGACCGCTTCGTCGTGCGGGCCTGGACCGGCGCCGAAGTCGAAACCGTGGCCTCGTCCCCGGCCTCGCTGACCCGACCGGCGGCGGCCATCGATAGCGATGGGCAGCCCTGGGTCGCCTGGCAGGCCTTTGACGGTGATGTCTGCGTGGTCGTCGTGAGCCGTCGGCAGCCGGACGGGTGGACGCCGCCCAAAGTAGCGTCCGTTGCCGGCCAATCGGCCTGGCAGCCGGTCTTGCGCGCGTCGGCCGGTCAGGGCGTGTGGCTGGCCTGGGACGCATGGACAGGGCACCACTTCCATGTCTTCGCCCGGCGCATCGCTCCCGACGGAACGCTCGGCGCGGCGATCCAGGTCAGCGACCTGCCGCTGCTGGCCATGGACGCCGACATCGCGGTGGATGAGGACGAGACCGCCTGGGTGACCTGGGAGCAATCGCCGCCCTGGGGTGACGATCACCGTTTCAACAAGACCCGGCACCTCGTCCTGGCCGCGATTGACGCCTGCGGCGAGGTCTCCCTGGCCCAAAGCCCGTGGGGCGCCGGTCAAGCGCCGATCCCGATCGAGAGCTTCATGCAGAGCATCTGCGCGGAGTACATCGTCCCCGTCTCGCCGCGCCTGGTCGTGGGGCGTAACGGCATTGAGCTGTATTTCCGACGCTTCCGCAGCCGGCACCAGAAAGACTTCGGCTGGCAACTCGACCGCATCGTTTACGCCGGCTCGTCGTGGTCCGAACCGGAGACCGTCAGTCAGTCCCAGGGCATGCCGGACACCCGATACGGTGTGGCGGCGCTGCCGGACGAGCGGCGGGTTGTTGCGCACAACGCTACCGGCTACATCCCCATGCAGACGGTCGAGCGCGCGACCGCCGGCCTGCCGAAACTGCGCGCCGGCAGCGCCCCCGTTTCCCGCGAGCGCATCGAGATCCTGACAATCGACCCACCGCCTCCGGCCGAGGATCCGCCGCTGCGGGTGGAGTTCACCCCCTACGAGGGTGATCGCAGGGACACTCCGCAGGCTCGCCGCGACGGCCGCACCATTACCGTCGGCGACCGGACCTACCAACTCCTCTGGGGCGATATGCACCGGCACTCGCACCTTTCCAAGTGCATGTCGCCCAACGACGGGACGCCGCTGCAGAACTTCCGCTGGGCCGTCGACCACAACCGCATGGACTGGTGGGCGCTGACCGAGCACCTGGAGTACCTGAGCTACAACGAGTGGCGCCGGGTCGAGGAAACAGTCGCCGCCTTCACCAGCGACGGCCGCTTCGAGCCGCTGTTCGGCTTTGAGTGGGGCAACAACCCCGGCCACACCAACATCTTCTACCGCGACCAGCAACTGGGCGAGGAGCTACGCGCGCTGACGCTGATGTCGCCCAGCCTCGAAGACCTGATGGAACGCTGGGACGCCCGCATGCCGGCCGGCGAAGTGCTGGCCGCCCGTCACTTCCAGGGCCACCGGCAGCCCGACGTCTTCGAGGGTTACCGCGCCGCCTGGGAGCCGTCCATGGAGATCATCCAGACGCGCGGCGACCAGCGCGAATGGATCGAGACCTTCCTGCGGGAAGGCGCAAAGATCGGTTTTCTGGGCGCCAGCGACCACGCCCGTCACTGGCACTTCGCCTACTGCATGACCGGAGTCTGGGCCACCGAGCCAACCCGCGAGGCCATCTTCGACGCCATCTGGAATCGGCGTACCATCGCCGCCTCCGCCAAGATCCTGCTGCACACCGAGGTCTCGGGCATTCCCTTGGGCGGGGAGGGCGAGGTCTCGGGCGACCCGCAGCTTCGAGTCGTCGCCGAGTCCGCGCAGCCGCTTCGCGAGATTGAGGTCTACCGCAACGGCGACCTCGCCCACCGCAAGTCTCTGGACACTTCCAGCCTGGACTGGACCTGGACCGATCGCGGCAACCCGCGCAGCCGCAACTACTACTACGTCCGCCTCGCCGCACAACCCGCACTTCCCCAGTCCACCCCCGCCGTGGCCTACGCCTCTCCCATCTGGGTGCGCGCCCGCAAACCCTAGTCAGCGAGCTTTGATCGATGTCTGCTCAGCTTCGCCAGGTTTTCAGCTTTCCCAATCCGGTCAATGAAGTGGCTGCCCGAGTCGTGGCCGGAATGGTGGTCGTCCTGTCTCTTGCGATATTGCTGACCGGCCAGTGGTGGTTGGCCTTCCTCCTCGCCTACGGTTTCCTGGCCCGCGTCGCCACCGGACCTACGCTGAGCCTGATGGGCCAGTTGTCGACCAGGCTCATCGCGCCTCGAATAGCTCAACCCAAGCTCGTGCCGGGGCCGCCCAAGCGCTTCGCGCAAACGGTCGGCCTTGCCTGCTCGGTCACCGCGCTGCTGTTGCACTTCGTCGCAGGGTTGTCGGTAGCGGCAGGCGTCGTCCTCGCCATACTGACCGTCTTCGCCGCGCTCGAGTCATTCCTCGGATTCTGCGCCGGCTGCTTCGTCTTCAACCACCTGATTCGCTGGGGCCTGATCCCTCAGTCCGTCTGCGAAGCCTGCGTCAACTTCGACCCGACTCAACATTAGACGGCTCTCTACGAGCTTCAGCGATGCTTCTGTCAGGTTTGGACTGGGCTCGGTGTGCTGACTACAGACCTAGAGCACGCCCTTGGTCAGGATCAGGTTTCCGTAGAGGCGTCGCTCACCGGTGGCCACAATTGCGAAGGCTTGGCGGGCTCGCTCGTAGAAGGCAAATCGCTCCACGCGCTCGAATCCAACCACTCCGCCGTGGGCCGCCTCGGCAATACGTTGAAACTCCACCCAAATCTCGGGTTCAGCGTCGGGATCGCCGACTACGGACATTACGGCGGCCGGCTCGTCAACGTACTCGTCGAGCGGCAGGAGCGAGAGGACGGCCTCGGCGGCGCGGGTTGCCGTCACGTCGTCCAAACGCACCAAACGCTTGGCGTTGGCTTCGGCCGGGAAGTTGGCGTCCACGATAGCCAGTTCGTCCCCGTGCCCCATGGCCGCGAGGATCCGCAGCAGATCCGGGCCCAGGAGCGGATCGATTCCCTTCAGCATGGCGGTGTTCCATGTGGCGGAGCGTGGCGGCATGGTGTCACACGACGGCCTTGCGAAGGTGTGATGCGCCACGGACCACGCGTGACGGTCGCGCTACGCTGAGCCGCCCTGTGGAACATGAGGTGACCTTGAGGAAGCCAGCCGACTACGCCGAGATCACGGCGCGAGTTGAAGCCGCCGCCACTTTGGCAAGCCTCGAGTTGACTCGGTATCCGATTACGGAGCTTGGCTTGGATCTGTTGCGCGTCGACATTCCAGCGCGGGAACCCGCCGTGGCCCGACTCGCGGTTTTCGCCGGCACGCACGGTGATGAGCCGGCGCCGGTAGTGACGGTGCTGGAGTTCCTGGAGCAGGGCCTGTGGAAGCGGAGCCCGACGGTTGCCTTCAGCGTCTTTCCATGTCTGAATCCAACCGGCTATGACCTTGAGACGCGCGAAAACAAAGACGGGATTGACCTGAACCGACAGTTCGCGCGCGACGAAGTGCCCGAAGTCCGCACCCTGCGCGCCGCCGTGGGGAACGACACCTTCGACACCTTCGTCGACGCCCACGAAGACCCTGAGGAAGTAGGGTTTTACACCTACGCGTTCTTTAGCGACAGTTCCTGGCCGCGTCTGATCGTGGAAGCAGTGGCCGAGCATGGCCCGATCATCGACACGCCTGAGGCGGACGACCATCCTGTCGAAGGCGGGGTGGTGGCACATGGCGACGAAGAGACCCGGGACGAACGGTTTCGCGAATACATGGCGGACGGGGAATGGCCATTGCCCTTCTACTTCTATGATCGCGGGATCCGCGACTTCATGACGACCGAGACGCCGGGGATGATTGCTCTCGCCACCCGTGTAGCCATGCAACACGCCGCGCGTGACCGCCTGGTGGATCTGCTGACAGCCTCAAGGAGCGCCGACACATGACGGACACCAGTCTTCCGGTAATCGACGCTCACGCCCACGTTGGCGTGCAGAAGTTGCAGGACCACATGCCGGGCTACTGGCCGGAAGGCAAGAACGGTCAGTCCGAGGCCGACATGCTGGCCTGTATGGACGCCACCGGGGTCGACTACGCCGTGCTGCATACCTGCAACATCTGGGGCATGAAGTACGCGGCACGGATGATTCGCGAGCACGGCGATCGCTTTATAGCCGTCATTAAGGTCGAAGGTGGGGAGGCACACCTCCCGCCCCAGTTGGCGACCATTCGGCGTCATGTGGAGGACGAAGGATTCAAGGGGCTGTATTACGACCCCTGGCCGCCGTCGGACGACGCCTTCGCCAACTTCCATGCGCCACGATTCTGGCCCGTGTGGGAACTCGTCGATCAAATGAAGCTGCCGGTCTGCACGGTGTCCTACGGCACCGATTCGCCGGACCACTTCCAGGCCCTGATCAAGCTGCTGGATGCGTGGCCAGATCTGACGATTACGGTCGTGCACGGTCTGTACGTGGGAATGAAGGCACCGGAAGGGCTTATTGACGCGCAAGGCCGGGTGACGTTCGACCAGGGCATCGTTGACCTGGTGAGGAACTACGACGTCAACCTCGAAGTCCTGGTCGGGTATCCGGGCGCCTGGTGGGGGCCGGACGACGTGGTGCTTCGCGCGCTTTACGACACGTTCGGTCCGCGCAAGCTGATCTGGGGATCCGAGTTCACCAAGGCCAACGCGCTGACCCAGGAGCAAGCGCGCTCGCCGGAGTTTTACGGCAACCAGGTCAACTACCTGCGGGACCACTGCCCCTATATCCCCGACGAGGATCGGGCCTGGATCATGGGCGGGAACACGGCGCGAATCTACGGCGTATAGGCCGCGACCCGCGGCGGATCGGCTATCCGGCACCTGCCTCTGTGTAGCAGGTCTTACAGTCGACATCGACACCGCGCTGCATAGAATGCTTGGACGGCGTGGCGCAATGGTGGGCTCATGCAATCGTCGAAGGCTCGACGACTCATTCGACTACTGGCTACATGTCTCTGGCTGCCGCTGGCGATCCTGGTGCTATCGGTGATTCGCTTCGGAGGCTTGCCGACCGATGGCGGCCTGGGCGGTCCACTGGCGGTTGCCGCCATGGTTGGGTCCATGGTCCTCTTCACCTGGATCGCGGCGATACCGCTGACCGTGGCGTTGGCGCTGTTACTTCGTCGCGCACGCATCGTCGCCTACGCGTGCGGAGCGGTGCTTGGCCCGATCACGGTGTTTGGCGCGTTGATCGGCGGCCTGTTCGGGCCCATCGGCATCCTGGCCTACCCGCTGGTGTTCTCCGCTCCGGCCTGGGTCGCCCTTGGCATCACCGTCCTCGTTCAACGCAACCGAACGGACGCGCAGCCGGCAGAGAGCGCCTAGCGCAGTCCACTCCGTCGCTGCCTGGGCCTAGTCCGCGATCGAATCAACTAGGCCGGGACGACCGGTCGTCGCTCGTGGTATGCGGTGGCCTGTTGAAAGGCGTGGCCGATTTGGAGGACGGTGGCGTCGTCGTGCATGCGGCCGACGATTTGCAGGCCTACGGGTAGGCCGTCCGCAAAGCCCATCGGGATGACTAGCGCCGGATGATGCGACGAGTTGAACAACGAGGCGTGCAGGGTGTCGTTGGCGCGGGCGTCGAAGCGTTGGATGGGTTCGGCCGGATACGGATAAGCCGGGCTGAGCAGGAAATCGCGGGACTCCAGGGCAATCGAGACCGCGGTCTCGATGTCGGCGCGGGCTTCCAATCCCCGCAGGTAGTCGAAAGCCGACGCGTCGGCACCGACGTTCAGGCGTTGATGGATGGACTCGTCAATGGAACTGAAATCGCCGTCGAACATCGCGTGGATGCTGACGTATCCCTCGGAGCGGGAAACGACCTGGGCGGCCTTTGGGTCAAGGTCTGTAGGCAGCGACCAGGTGTCGATCGCGACGCTGTGATCGCGAATGACCTGAACCGCATCAGCGAATAGCTCGCGGATTCGCGGCTCCGCGTCGTCCGCGAAGTCCCGGACGATTCCAGCTCGATAGCCACCGATCGGGTCGTCGAGTGTGGCGGCGAAGCTGCCGGCTGGCTGTGTGACTGCGTCCGGGTCGTTCGGGTCCGGTCCGGCCATGACCTCCAGCATCAGCGCGCAGTCGGCGGCCGAACGCGTCATCGGACCGATGTGGTCGAAGTTGCGAACGAGGGGTCTGGCGCCCGTGCGGCCGACCAGACCGTGCGTTGGTTTCAGTCCGCTGATGCCGGTCATGTGCGCGGGAATCCGCACCGAACCGCCGGTGTCGGTACCCAGCGCCCCGAGAGCCATGCCCGTGGCAATGGCGGCGCCGGAACCGCCCGACGATCCACCGGGATGCCGGGTCAGATCCCAGGGATTGCGCGTCGGCCCGAAGTGCGGGTTATCGGTGGTGATGCCGCGGGCGAGCTCGTGGGTGTTGGTCTTGCCCAGGATCACCGCGCCGGCGTTCCGCAACTGCCGCACCACGTGGGCATCGGCATCGGGACGATGGTCGCGATACCTGATCGATCCATAAGTCGTCACCACGCCTTCGGTGTCGATGACGTCCTTAATGGCGATGGGGATTCCGTCCAACGGGCCAAGCTGCCGGTCGGCGGCGATGCGAGAGTCAGCCGCTCGCGCATCAGCTCGCGCGGAATCGGCCATGACCAACGTGTAGGCGTTGAGCGTCGGGTTGAGCCGCTCGATGCGGTCCAGCACGGCCTCGGTCAGGTCCAGCGACGACAGTTTGCCGCTGGCGAGCGCCGCCGCAGCCTCGCCGATTCCGAGATAGCCCAGATCCTGCCTGTCGGCCATTGGCGTCGCGCTCCATGCGTCCGGTGAACCGCGGCCTACGGTATCAGCCGTGGGCGGCCGTTGTTCCGTCCGCTCTGCGAGTGCCAGAATCGGCCGCCCGATGCCTGCGGATCCGAAACCCCATGTCTAATCCTCATGCCGACGAACTGCTTGAGCGTGGCGTCACGCTGATCGAAGGCGTGATTCCTTCAGACGAGGTGCCCGGAATTCGTGATCGCGTCCGGGCCGACATTCTGGCCAACAGCGACATCGACATCCCGGCGCTGGGTAAGACCTCCAACCTCCTGCGGATCAACCAGGACCTGGCCCCCTACCTGGCAGAGCCGCGGCTGACGGCCGTGCTGGACGCCACGCTTGGCCCGGGCTTTCGACTGTCGTTTTTTACGGGATTCGTGACCGGGCCGGGGCGCACGCGTGACGTCTGGCACGCCGACTGGCCATACAACCAGGAGCACAACACGCGGATCCCAGCACCGTATCCGGACGTCCCGCTGCACTTCACCACCTTCTGGATGCTGACGGACTTCAAGGTCGAGAATGGGGCCACGATCATCGTTCCCGGCAGTCACAAGCTGAGCGACCACCCACGCGACGGTGGTCCTTATGGCGACGCGATGACGCCGCGGGGCGACGAAGAGCGGCTGATCGGTTCGGCCGGGTCGGTAGGCATCGTGGACAGCCGCATCTGGCACGCCGTGTCGCCAAATCTCACGGACCAGGACCGGGTGGCCGTCGTGATCCGCTACGCCGCCTGGTGGCTAAACCTCAATCCAACGCGCACGAGTTCACAGGAATACGATTCGGCGTATCACAAGTCGCGGATCGATGACTTGCCGGAGGACGTGTACCTGGGCCTCCCCGCCGAGGTACAACCGCAGGTTCGCCACCTGCTGCCGCCGGGAGCGGCGGCGCTGGCGTAAGTCGCTCGACGCCGCCGAGGGGTCTCGCCTAGCCAACGGTGCCGTCGTCGCGTCGGTGCAGCATGACGGGGTTGCCGTCCAGATCGCCTACGATCGCTATTGTGCAGGTGCCGCTTTCAAACGGCTCCACGGCGACGCTGCCGCCGGCTTCGCGAACTCTCTCGGCCATTGCGGCGACATCCTCACAGGCAAACGCCGTGGACGGGCGCATGCCGGAGTCGGGCGCAGCGATAGGGGCATCGTCCTCCACGTGCAGCGCGACTGTCGTGTCCCCCGCCTGCAGTTCGCCCCACATGCCGCCCACGCTGAAGGTTGGCGTGAGGCCCAGCACATCGCGGTAGAACGCCGTGGCCTTTTCGAGGTCGGAAACCGGGAAGTACACGTAGTCAACGCCCAGAACTTTCATCGCATCCCCCTTGGGTTCCGCTGGAACACGCGCGATCGGACTCGCAGCTTATGCCGCCGAACACCTCGGCACTCAGGAAGGTTTGCGACGGTGCCCTGCGGGCACGGCGTTCATCCTTGCAAATCGCAGACTCGACAGGGAGCAGGCAGATGGCGAACCCCGTGGTGCACTGGGAAGTCAACGGTAAGGACGGCCCGGCGCTGCACAAGTTCTTCGGCGACCTCTTCGACTGGCAGGTCCTCACCGATAACCCAATGGGCTATGGCGTTGTCGGCGCAGACCCCGAGTGCGACAACAGCATCGGCGGCGGCATCGGCCAGACGTTCGACGGCTCGTCCGGCTTCGTCACTTTCTACGTAGAGGTTGTCGACGTCACGGCAACCCTGGAAAAGGCGGCCGGCCTGGGCCGCAAGATCCTGATGCCCGAGACCGACGTCATGGAAAGCGTGACAATCGGCCACGTTGCCGATCCGAAAGGGCACATCATCGGCTTGCTGAAGAAGGAGTCGATGTAGGGGGTCTCGACGCCCTCCCGGCTTGCCTGCGAATGCGTCCGCGGCAGGGCCGTTGACGGCTAAACTGGCGTTCCGGCCGCAGGCTTGGAGGGGACCATGGTTCGCGCAGCGTTCATAGGCGCAGGCCGCAGGGCCACCAGCGCGCACTATCCGGCGATCGACCGGGCCCATCGACGCGTCGAGCTGGCGGCGATGTGTGAGCTGGACGAGGATCGGCTCGCAACCACCGCCGACCAGTACGACGTCGAAGGCCGCTATAGCGATTTCCGGGAGATGCTGGAGCGGGAGACCCCCGAGGTTGTCTATGCAGTCACGAGGCCTCCCGACATTGCCGACATCGCGGTGGAAGTGCTGGCCTCCGGCGCGCATCTCTTCGTCGAGAAGCCGCCCGGTGTCGGATCGGCGGATGCCGAGAAGATCGCTGCGGCGGCGGAGGCCAACAACCGCATCGTCTGCGTGGGTCTGCAGCGCCGTTGGACGCCGATGCTCCGCGCGGCGCGGGCGCGGGTCGAAGTCAACGGCCCTGTCATGTTGGCCAGCGCCGGCATGAGCAAGAACCTGATCGCAGACGACCAAGGCGGCCGTGTTCTCAACCGGCTCTACGAGCAGGACATTCACATGGTGGACTGGCTGCGCTGGCTCTGCGGCGGAACCTGGGACCAGGTGCTGACCCGCGGCGATGACACCTACACAGGCTGGATGAACACCTACAACTCCATCATCCACTTCACCAATGGGGCCGTGGCGGTGCACTCGGTGACCGGCCACGCGGGGGCTCGCCACTACCGGATCGAGATGCACGGCAACGGCGTCAGCGCCTATCTGTTGCCGCCCATCCACGGGCAGATCTACGCCGACGACCGACCGGAGCCGGAGATCATCGAAGGCCAGCCGATTCCTGGTCACCCCGGCGGAAATTTAGATGACGGAGTTGATGCGCTGCACGCCGATTTCCTGAACGCCATCGCGGAAGGCCGGCAACCGCTTACGAACATCCATGACGTGATTCACTCGGTGCGGCTTCTGGAGGAGATCGGGCAGCTCGATCCGACCGGCCAGCCGCTGAAGACCTAGGTTCGCGCCGTGGCCCTGAAGATCGCGGTGATCGGCGCCGGCAGCGTGGGCTTCACGCGCCGGCTCATGCGGGACATCCTGTCGGTTCCGGAGTTGCAGGACACGCACTTTGCGCTAACCGACATCTCGCAACCCAACCTGGATCTGGTCACGCAGCTCTGCCAGAAGGACATCCGCACCAACAAGCTGCAGGCCCGAGTTTCGGCCACTACCGACCGCCGACAGGCCTTTCGCGATGCCGATTTCGTGATCTGCTGCGTGCGCGTGGGCGGATTAGACGCGTTCAAACTGGACGTAGAGATTCCGCTGAAGTACGGCGTGGACCAGTGCGTGGGCGACACGATCTGCGCCGGCGGGATCATGTATGCCCAGCGCACCATTCCTCAGTTGCTGGCCTTCGGCGAAGACATCCTCGACGTGGCCAAGCCGGATGCATTGCTGCTGAATTACGCCAACCCCATGGCCATGAACTGCTGGGCGCTGCTGGACCACGGCGTTAACGTGGTGGGGCTGTGCCACGGCATCGAGCACGGCTGGACCCAGATTGCCGAGGTGCTGGGCGCGGACCGACGCGAGGACGTTGACATCATCTGCGCCGGCATCAACCACCAGACCTGGTACACGCGCATCGAGCACCAGGGCCGCGAGATCGGCAGCGAGGAGTTGCTGGCGGCCTTCGAGGCGCATCCTAGATTCTCCAATACAGAGAAAGTGCGTATCGACGTGCTGCGGCGGTTCGGCTACTACTCAACCGAGTCGAACGGCCACCTGTCCGAGTACCTGCCGTGGTACCGGAAGCGTCCGGAGGAGATCGAACGCTGGATCGACCTTGCCAGTTGGGGAAACGGCGAGACCGGCGGGTATTTGAGGGTCAGTACCGAGAAGCGCAACTGGTTTGAGACGGACTTTCCCGAGTGGATGGCTGCCGACGATCCGCCGATCAGCACCGAGGACCGGTCCGACGAGCGCGGCAGCCGAATCATCGAGGCCCTGGAAACCGGCCGGCCCTACCGCGGGTTCTTCAACGTCCGCAACGACGGCGCGATCAGCAATCTGGCCGACGACGCAATTGTGGAAGTGCCCGGGTACGTAGATGCGCTGGGTATTCACATCCCGAGAGTGGGCGATCTACCGCTGGCCTGCGCGGCCACGTGTACCGCCTCGATCGACGTGCAACGCATGGGTGCCCGCGCTGCCGCGGCCGGCGACTCCACGCTGCTGAAACAGGCCATGCTGCACGACCCGCTGGTGGGAGCCGTGTGCGACCCGCCGGAGGTCTGGCGCATGGCGGACGAGATGCTGGTGGCGCAGGCCGAGTGGCTTCCGCAGTACGCGGACGAGATCCCCAAGGCAGTCGAGCGGCTGCAAGCACCGTCCGACGTGAAGACTCGGGACTGGCAAGGCGCCGCCCGAAAGCAGGTGCGCTCACTCGAGGAGATCCGGGAGGCCGACGAGAGACCTCCGATGCCGGTGAGCCAGCGGCGCTGATCAGAGACCCCGGTGCGTCGGGGTGAGGTAGGATTTCGGCAGTGACTGGGCGGCACTCCGAGAGAGACTGCTTGCCCATGCCCATAACCTCCGCGCGAGCTATCCGCACAGAGATCCCCGGCGCGCCATGAGCGCGGACCTAGCCACGATGCTGGTGGCGACTGTGACCGTTGGCGTGAACCTGGCCGGCCCTACCCTGGCTCTTTGGCGTGGCGTGCGTACCGATATCCGCGCCATGGAAGCGGGGCTGCGCGCCGACATCCGCGCGGTTGAAGCTAGCCTTCGTGCTGAAGACGCCGAACTTCGAGCTGATATCCGTGCTGTGCGAGCGGCTATTGACGCCGGCCGGCTGGCGCACGAGGCACTGCATGCGGCTGAGCGGCAGACTAGGGCAGACGAATGGCGCGAACTGTTGGCGACAATTGCAGGCAACCGGGAGGGCGCGCCATGAGCGCCGAACTCGTTGCAATCCTCGCGACCGTCGTGACGGTCGGCGTCGGACTGGCCGGACTCATCGTGGCTCTCTGGCGCGACTTACGCGCCGAGGACGCCGAGCTTAGAGCCGATATACGCGCAGTACGCGCGGCTATTGACGCTGAACGGGTGTCACACGAGGGGCTACATGCCGCGGAGCGGCAGGCCAGGGCCGAGGAACGGCGCGAACTGCTGGCGGCCATCGATGCCGACCGTGCGGCACATGAGGCATTGCATGCGGCACATGAGTCATTGCATGCGGCGGAGCGGCAGGCCAGGGCCGACGAAAAGCGCGAATTGCTGGCAGCCATTGCCGCCATCCGAGAGGGTGCGTCATGAGCGCCGAACTCGCCGCCATCCTTGCGACCGTAGTGACGGTCGGCGTCGGGCTGGCCGGACTAAACGTCGCACTCTGGCGCGATATGCGCGCCGAGCTTCGCGCAGTGGAAGCCAGCCTGCGTGCTGAAGATGCTGAGCTTCGATCCGACATCCGGTCCGTACGAGCGGCGATTGACGCTGAGCGCGTAGCGCATGAGACCTTACATGCCGCGGGGCAACAGGCCAGGGCCGAGGAACGACGCGAACTCCTGGCAGCGATCGACGCTGATCGCACCACGCGCGAGGCTCTCCATGCGTCGGAGCGGCAGGCGCGAGCCGACGAACGGCGCGAACTCCTGGCGGCCATCGCAGCCATCCGAGAGGACGCCCCGTAAACGCTGATCTCGCCGCGATCCTCGCGGCTGTTGCAACGGTAGGAATCGGACTGGCTGGCCTTACCGTGGCGCTGTGGCGTGATGTTCGCGCGGATATTCGCGAGTTGCGTGCATCAATCGACGCGGACCGAGTCGCACACGAGGAACTTCACGCCGCCGAACGGCAGGCACGTGAGGAAGTAGGGAGGGAACTACTCATGGCAACTGCCACTACTCTAGACGACTTAGGGAAAGCGCCACAGCACGCGCCAACGTCAGACTCCTAGTCCCTCTTTTTGTCGGCAGGATGGGGAGAAGCTATAGGCTCTTTGCTCTTCTGGCCAGAAATGCGGCGTTTTCCAGCGAGAACGCCGCGAATCCACTCACCTTGCGCTAACATCTGAAGCTATACAGCATCTCATTTCTATCGTCATTGTAGTTAGACAAGAATCCATCATATACAAAAGTGGTAATATAAAATCCCCACGGCATGCGTTCAACATCGTGATGAAATGTGCAAAAGATAGTATCGCGTGTCAAGTGCTTGTGATCGACATATCTAATGGCCCATCTGAACTCTCCAACGGCATCAAACTCTTCGAGCTCAAAATCATCCTTTGATCCAACATTATCCATCGCGTTAGACAAAACCCACTCCGCGAAGACTCTCAACCCGGCCGCGTCGTGCTCAACCTCGCTACCCTCCAAGTCAACTGCGTCGACACGAAAACAAGCCTTGCGATCGTCGGTTTGAAATACAACTTGACCCCAGTCCTCTATCGGCAGCGGATGCCAACCCTGCGGTATGTCAAAGCTATACTCGTACACCCAATTGCGAAAAGACTCTCCAACTGATATTCCACTTTCTAGGCGCTTGATTCTATCCGTGAACTCACAGGCGTCGATTGCCAACCCAATTCCTTCTACTGCAGCCTCGCCGTGCTGATGAATCTTTGAGGAAACAATTCCCACAACATCGCCTTCGCAATTGAGAAGTGGGCCCCCGCTAGTGCCTGGATTAATAGCGGCATCTGTCTGCAGATACGAAACTGCTCCAGAACGTCCTTTGGCCGAGATAATACCCCTCGTTATTGTGGGTGATCCTCGCAGTACTTCACCCAGAGGGTATCCGATAACTACAACATCTTCACCACGGCGTATATAGTCGGAAGTTCCTATTGGAATCGTCGGGTATAAGTCGCCTTCGACACGATCAGAAACTACCCGAATTACTGCCAAGTCAACAACATCGTCTTTACCGATCAGAATGGCACCACACTTTTGGCCACCGAGCTCTACTTCAACAAAGTGGCTGCCCCCGACTACATGGGCATTTGTCACCGCCAGCCCAGCACCGTCGTATAGGAAACCCGAGCCTGTACCAGTGGGTGTCGATATCCGAAGGACACTAGGCTCTGCTCGGCTGACGAGGTCCGAGAGGTTCACGTACTAGTAACCATGTCACTTTATCCTTGAGCCGCAGCGGACTTGCTGCTTGTGGGTTTGTGACGACTCCAAGCCTCAGAGCCACCGGACCTAGCCTTTAGGCCAAGGAGCATTGCCATTTGCTCATTACAAACCTGCGGCGTCTGCCTTGGCGGAGACGATTTCGGCCATTTTCAGGGTGGCGGCGTCGACCATGTCGCCGTCGATGGCGATGGCGCCCAGGCCGTCGGCCAGGGCCTGTTTGTACTCGACCATGATGCGGCGGGCCTTGTCCACGTCGGCCGCGGAAGGCGAGAAGACGTCGATGGCCACGTCGATCTGGCCGGGATGGACGGCCCACTTGCCGTCGCAGCCCAGGGCCAGGGCCATTTCGCAGGACTGGCGGTAGCCCTCCAGGTTGCGGTAGTCGGCGAAGGGGCCGTCGGTGACCTGGAGGCCGGCGGCGCGGGCGGCGACGACGATGCGGTGGATGGCGTAGTGCCAGACGTGGCCCGGATAGCGTTCGCTGGCGCCGATTGAGAGGCCGCGGGCTTGGACGCTGGCAGAGTAGTCGCCGGGGCCGAAGATCAGGGACTTGAGGCGGGGGCTGGCGAAGGCGACCTGGTTGACGTTCATCATGCCTTCGGCCATCTCGATCTGGGCCTCGATGCCGATGCGGCCGATTTCCAGGCCGTTGTGCTCTTCGATCTGGGTCAGCAGCATGTCCAGCATGTAGACGTCATGCGGCTTGTTGGCCTTGGGCAGCATGATGGTGTCCAGGTACTGGCCGGCGCCTTCGACCACCTCGATCACGTCGCCGTAGAACCACTCCGTGTCGATGCCGTTGACCCGGACGCAGGCGATCTTGCCGGACCAGTCGAAGTCCTTGAGAGCCTGGACCACGACTTGGCGCGCTTCGACCTTCTGGTTGGGCGCGACGCTGTCTTCGAGGTCGAGGAAGACGTGGTCGGCGTTGCTCTGGCTGCCGCGCTCGAGCATGCGCAGGTTGGATCCGGGACTAGCGAGCTGAACGCGGCGAAGTTCCATCAGGTTTCCCTCCTCGGGGAGTGCGGCGAGGTGCCGGCGTGGGGCCGGGCTTAGTTGTCCTCCAGGTTCACGACCAGCAGCTTGGGCTCGGTCATTTCCTCGATTGCGTATTTCAGGCCTTCGCGCCCGAAGCCGGATCGCTTGACGCCACCGTAGGGCATGTGGTCCACCCGCCAGCGGTTGGTGTCGTTGACGATCAGGCCGCCGACCTCGATGTCGCGGTAGGCGCGTTCGATGATGCGGATGTCGTTGGTGAAGATACCCGCCTGCAGGCCATAGTCGGAATCGTTGACCAAGTCGATTGCCTCGTCGATCGAGTCGTAGGCGATGACGGCGATTACGGGGCCGAATACCTCATCGCGCACGATGCGCATGCCGTTGTCGGCGTTGGCGACGATGGTGGGTTCGATGAAGGGGCCGTCGGCGCTGCCGCCGGTGACCACAGTGGCGCCGGCGGACTGAGCCTCGTCGAGCCAGGACATGATGCGGATGACGGCGTCGGCGTCGATCATCGGGCAGAGGGTGGTCTCGAGGTCGTTGGGGTCGCCGGGCTTGAGGTCGTCGAGTAGGGGCAGAACGGCGTTGACGAAGTCGTCGTGGACGTCGCGGTGGACGTAGACGCGCTGCACCGAAATGCAGTTCTGGCCGCTGTAGAGGAAGCCGCCGAAGGGGATGCGGGCGGCGACGGCGTCAATGTCGGCATCGTTGTGGACGATGAGGGCGCCGTTGCCGCCGAGTTCCAGGGTGACGCGCTTGAGGCCGGCGTTGGCCTTGATGCCCCAGCCGACTTCGGCGCTGCCGGTGAAGGTGACGACCTTGAAGCGGTCGTCGCGGACCAGGGATTCGGCCTGGGCACCGGCCATGGGCAGCACGGAGACCGAGCCGTCGGGAAAGCCGGCCTCGTGGGCCAGTTCGGCCAGGCTGAGGGTGGTCAGCGGGGTCTTGCTGGCGGGCTTGATGACGATGCTGTTGCCGGCGGCGAAGGCGGGGCCGAGCTTGTGGGCGGCCAGCAGCAGCGGGAAGTTGAACGGGGTGATGCCCAGGATGGGGCCGATGGGGAAGCGCTGGACGCGGCCGGTGCGGTCGACGCCGGTGGGGACGGCGTCGAGGGTGAGGATTTCACCGGGGATGCGGAGAGCTTCCTCGGCGGCGCAGTGGAGGGTGGCGACGGTGCGGTCGATTTCGCCGTGGGCCTCGCTGCGGAGCTTGCCGGTTTCGTCGATGTCCTCGGCGATCAGGCGCTCGCGGTTGGCTTCCACCAGGTCGGCGAGGCGGTGGAGCAGCTCTGAGCGGCGATGGGCGGGGATGGCGCGGGTGACGTTGTGGAAGGTGTCGACGGCGAGTTGCACGGCTTGCTCGGCGACCTCGGGGGTGGCCCGATGGACGACGGCGGCAACGGTGTCGTCGTAGGGGCGGCGGACTTCCAGGAGGTCGCCGGTTTGGACGGGCCGGCCGCCCAGAATCAGGGCGCGTTCAGCCACGGGGGCGGTGGTTGCGACAGCCATCAGCACATCCTTCGCGGGCCTTCGGAGTTCGAGGTGTGAGTGTAGCGGTCGGGCGGGGCGGGGCCGGGTGGCGGGGGTGCGGCGGGAGGGTCGAATCGGAGTGGTCTGGGGGGTGCTGGGAAGGGCGCCTCGCGCGCAATAAGAGTTTTTTCCAAAAAACTCTTGAGGGCGGGGGGCGTCGGTTTTGGGGTGAATTTGGGCGGTCCGGGTGGCATAGCCACTCTTGCTGGAGTCGGTGGCGGAGGGCGCGCGGGCGGCCGACGGGGCATGGGCATTGGGATGAAGTTCGGTGGTGGGCGGGTGGACATTTCGCACGGCACGAGATGGGGACGTTGACGCATGGGTTGCGCGGGTCCGACATAGCCCGAGGGCGGGATGGTGGGGCGCCCGACGGCGGGACCGGGGCGGCGGGTGGGTGGTGGGGAATTGGGGTTGCGTGTTCATGGGGGGATGGTACTCTTTCTGAGTACCAATGGCAAGGGGCTGGGGAAGGAGTGAGCGGAGAGTAGTGAGAGGGGAAGGGGATGGGATCGGGGTCGGGGGCTAGGGGCGGGGTGCGGGCGCTGGGTTCGGGGGTGTGGTTCGACACGGGCCTCCGACGGACTCCGGCCCGGCTCACCACGAACGGTTTGGGTCAGCGGGCTTTTTGGTAGTCCTTGGTGGCTTTGTCGAGGGATTTGGTGCGGAGGGCCATGAGGTTGTGGCGTTCGCGGGCGGCCCACTCCTGGGAGGCAGTGAGGTTGGTGAGGGAGTTCTGGAATTGGGGCATGACGTAGCGGGCAATCAATTCGTAGCTGTGGCGGACTTGCTGGCGGTTGCCCCACTCGGTGGCCATGATGAGCAAGCCGCCGAAGCCGCCGCTTGATTCGTCCAGCCGATGGATGGCGGCGATCAGGTCATCGGGGGTGCCGACGCACCAGGCGCCGCTGTCGACCATGTGGTCGATGAGTTGTTCGGGCGGGCCATCAAAGGTCTTTTCGAAGCCCATGGTGTCTTCGAAGTAGTCGCGCTGGAAACGGGCGGCGCCGAGGCGGGCCTGTTCGATGGCTTCGGTGCGGGATTCGGCGAGGTGGACGGGCATGACGAGGCGCCAGTCGTGGCGGTTCATGGTCTTGCCGTGCTCTTTGGCGACATCGAGGGCGATTTGCCAGAAGGAGTCGAGCTTGACGGTTTCGGAACTGCCGGGGCGGATGCCAAGCGAGAGCACCGCGGCGCCGTGTTTGCCGGCGAGTTGCATGCCGGAGGGGGACTGGGCGGCGGCAACGGCGATGGGAAAGTGGGGCTGGGTGTAGGGGCGCAGGTGGGTCATGGCGCGCTGGAGGGTGAACCACTCGGCGTGGTGGGTGATGGGTTCGGTTTCGGTCAGCAGGCGCATGATGACGCCGAGGGCCTCGTCCATGCGGGGGCGCTGGGTGAGGGGTTCGATGCCGAGCATGTAGGCATCGGACACGAGGGCGCCGGGGCCCACACCAAGCATGACGCGACCGCGGGTGATGTGGTCGAGCTGGATCATGCGGTTGGCGACCATGAGGGGGTGGTGGTACGGAAGGCTGATGACGCCGGTGCCGAGCTTGATGTGGCGGGTGCGCTCGGCGGCGGTGGCGATGAAGAGTTCGGGGGACGAAATAGTCTCCCAGCCGGCGCTGTGGTGTTCGCCGATCCAGGCTTCGTCGTAGCCGAGATGGTCGAGCCACTGGACGGTTTCGAGGTCGCGCTCGAGGCCGAGGGTGGGGTTTTCGCCGAGCCAGTGGAAGGGGGCCAGGAAGATTCCGAATTTCATGCGTGGGGGGAGAGGCATTCGGGGGCTCCTCTGGCTGGGAAGCGGGCTGGTGGGGTTGGCGGAATGATAGAGGAAGAAGGGGAGAGTGGAGAGGGAAGAGGAGTGAGAGAAGAGTAGGAACGGGACAGGAGGGTTCGGGGGCTTGGGTGCCAGGGGTGGCAGGCGAATTTCGGGAATGTTGGTTGCTGCTGGGTCCCGGCCGCGGACGCCGGGATGACGGAGGGGGTTGGGTGGTGTAGTTGGGGGTGTGGTTCGACACGGTCCGCCGGGGACGTCGGCCCGGCTCACCACGAACGGCGTGGGGAAAGTAAGGAGGGGGAGGGGACGCGGAGAGAGGTGGAGGGGACGGTGGAGTGGTTGGTGCGATACTTTGAATACAAGCATTCGCAGAGAGGTGCACGCCGGTGGCTACTTCGATTCGATTGGACGCTGAGACGGAGGCGCGGCTGAACTTTCTGGCGGCGCAGACGGGACGGTCGAAGGCGTTTTATCTGCGTGAGCTGATCGAAAATGGGTTGGCGGACCTGGAGGACTATTACCTGGCCGCCGACGTACTGGAGCGGGTCCGCAAGGGTCAGGAACCGGTGCATTCCGCCGCCGACGTGAGGGCCGAGCTTGGCCTGGACGATTGAATACACCGAGACGGCGGGACGCGAACTGCGGAGGCTCGACCGGCAGGCGGCGCGACGGATCCTGGACTACATGGATCAGCGCGTGGCGTTGCTGGATGACCCGCGGCGGCGCGGCGCAGCCCTCACGAAGCCGCTGGGCGACTTGTGGCGATACCGGGTCGGCAGGTATCGGGTGATCTGCGACATTCAAGACCGGGTGCTGCGAGTCCTGGTGGTGCGGGTGAGCGGCCGCGACCAGGCTTATCGCTGATTAGCCGGACGCCGGGATGACGGAGGGGCAGGTTCGGATAATGCCGGGAGGGTGAGGTCGGTATGACCTCGGTCCGACGGATTGGCGTTGATCGCATGCCGCGTGTGGTGAAGGTGTTGGTGGCGGTCCTGGTGGTGGGCGTGACGGCGATGGGGTGCGGGCCGGAACGCGAGGATGCCGCGCCCGCAACGACGCGCGCGTGGCCGGCCAACTGGCCGGTTCCGCCGTTGCCGGTGATGTGGCTGGAGCACCCGAGCGGCTCGATCTGGGGCTCGCCCAGCCGCTACTGCTGGCACGTTGAGGACGCAGCCGATCGTGTCTGCGAGGAATTCGTCATTTGGTCTGGGGTCGATGCCTTTCCGGAGACAAAGGCAGGCAGGCCGATTCCCGTCAGGATCGAGTCGGAGACGAAGCCGGAGAAGGTGTTCGCGCAGGTGTACACGCGGCACGGGGACCTGAGGGTGGACTCTATGCAACTGGGTCCAAACTATCCCGTGCTCGAACTGGACCTGGATCCCGGGGACTACCACCTTCGCGTGATCGGGCAATGGCCATACAGCGACGCCAGCGCTCCCCTGGGTCGGCGGTACAACGAGGTCGCGTATGAGTTCGGGCTGCACGTGCCCGGTGCGGTCAAGCTGATCGGCGGGTGCGACACGACGGATATCGGCGGCGACCTGAGCATCGTGCTGCGCTCGCCGGACGACCGGATGCGCACGGCCAAGGACAGCGCCAACCGCGCCGGATGCAGATTCAATAAGCCCATCGCCGGGCTCTCGCTGACCCTGGACAACGGCACCCAGCGGTATACGGAAGTCTTCCGTTTCGACCCGCCGACGCTGAGATTCGGCCTTCCGCTGCCCGAAGACTTTGGCTCCGAGACGAGCGGCGGACCGCTGCCGCCGGGCGTCTACTCACGCCGGATCGTCGCGATAAGCGAGGACGGGGACGAGTTGGATGTGACGACGTCTGCCGAGTTTCTGCAGACCATCACGCTGGCCGGAGGCTGACCTGTCCAGACTGAAAGCCGGCGGTAAACACGTGGGTCGAAGGGGTCCAAGATGCCGATTGTGCGGATAGCGGAGCAGGCGGTGGGGGCGTGGCGGCCGGGGCAGGTGGTGCGGGAGGTTGTGGGGGAGGCGCAGGGGTCGCGGTCGGTGTCGATGCAGCATTTTGAGGTGGAGCCGGGGGCGGTGACGCCGTTGCATCGGCATGACGTGGATGAGGCGATCGTGGTGTTGCGGGGGCGGCTGCGGGTGCGGATGGAGGATGCGTGGTGGGACGCGGCGGCGGGGGACGTGTGCGTGTTTCCGGCGGATACGCCACATGGGTTTGTGGGGGCCGGGGACGGGGTGTCGGAGATCATGGTGGTGTTTCCGATTCCGGCGGCGATTACGGCGGAGCACACGACGTACCTGGAGGGCGGGCCGCCGGTGACGTGGGATGGCGGGGGAGAAGCTAGCGGCCTGGATCCAGCAGCCGAAGGCTGACGGAAGCCTCCACGGAGCGGGAGGCCTTTTTCTCTTTTTTGGGGTTTTCAGGAGGTGAGGGGGATTGTGGAGGGGTATCGAGCTTCAACGTATGGGGACCGGATAGCGGGGGTGTATGACCGCTTCTATGAGCCGGTGGATGTCGAGGTGCGGATGGATGTGCTGGAAGCGCTGGCCGCGGGCGGGCGGGCGCTGGAGCTGGGGATTGGGACGGGGGAGTTTGCGCTGCCGCTGGTGGCTCGGGGGGTGGAGGTGCATGGGATCGATGTTTCGGAGGCGATGGTGGAACAACTGCGAGCCAAGGAGGGCGGGGCGGGGGTGCCGGTGACGATCGGGGACTTTGCGGACGTGGAGGTGGAGGGGACGTTTTCGTTGATCTACGTGATCAACAACACGCTGTTCATGCTGACGGAGCAGGAGGAGCAGGTCAGGTGTTTTGCGAATGCGGCGGCGCATTTGGATGAGTCGGGGGTCTTGCTGGTGGACGCGTTTGTTCCGGACGTGACGCGGTTCGATCGGGGACAGGAGGTGCGGGCCCGGCTACCTGACCTGGAGACGGTACGGCTGGATGTGTCAACGCATGATCCGATGCAGCAGCTGGTGGACTTCCGGCATGTCTTGCTGAGTGAAGACGGGATCCAGGTGTATCCGGCGCAGCTGCGGTATATCTGGCCGTCGGAGATGGATCTGATGGCACGACTGGCGGGGCTGCGGTTGCGGGAGCGGTGGGGCGATTGGCGGCGTGGGCGGGTTACGTCGAAGAGCCAGGGGCACGTGTCGCTTTACGAGCGGGCGTAGCGGAGATAGTGGTCAGGGCCTATCGGCCAAACCGGTCGATCAGTCGCTGCTGCGGCCTAGGCGCTGTGCGTGAGTTGGCCTACGTGGAGCTTGTGGAATCGGACAAGATCTGACGTTGAGTTGACTGACAGTTCGCAGGTTCTCGATGCCGTGCCATCAGGCTCAGGGTTGATGCCGAAACGATCCAGGAAGTCGCTCAGGCTTCCCGTTTCTTCGAGAAAAGCGATGTGGTCTTCGGCCATTTCCCGCAGTTCGGTGACCAGCGTGTCGAGCGACGGATCGAAGGTTGACACGCCCAGTTCGTCGCATTTGCCGACCCACACGTCGTCTTCCCGCCAGTAGCGAAGGGTTACAACCAGCGAGAGGTCGGCATCGTTACCTGTCATTGCGGACTCGATTCCACGCCCAAGAGACCGCCCAGTTGCCGTGAAGCCGATTGTACCCGGCAGGTCCACGCGGTCCACGGACACGGCGTGGGGCGGGCGCGGGTATCCTGACGATAGACCAGAGTTGGCGAGGAAAGGAGCGTGGGCGGTGCTGAGATTTCCTGAAGAGATCATGCTGCTGCTGCTGGACGATGAGGGCGGCGATTTCGTCCGGGTGCCGGAGTGGTCGGTGCAGTGCGCGCTGGCGGGCGCGGTGCTGATGGACCTGGCGCTGGAGAACCGGATCGACACGGACCCGAACTGGCTGACGGTGATCGACCCGACGCCGGTGGGCGACGACCTGCTGGACCCGACGCTGGAACGAATCACGCAGGCGGACGGGGAACGGGACACGAGGTTCTGGATTCAAGACATCGCCCAGCGGGCGGGCCCGATTCGCGAGCGGGTGCTGGAACGGCTGGTGGACCACGGGATCCTGCACGTGCGGGACGAGAAGTTCCTGTGGGTGTTCCAGGCGCGGCGCTACCCGGCGGTGGACGGCAAGGCCGACCGCGAGGTGAAGCTGCGGATCATGGAAGTGCTGTTCAGCGACGAGATCCCGGACCCGCGGGATATCGTGATCGTGTGCCTGGCGGAGGCCTGCGGGATTTTCCGCGAGCTGCTGTCGCGGCGGGAACTGGAGCACGTGACCGGGCGGATCGAGCAGGTGCGCAAGCTGGACCTGATTGGCCGGGAGGTTTCGCAGGCGGTCTGGGACATCGAGACGTCCCTGGCCCTAACGATGCACCCCATGATGTAGTCGCAAGCGACTCCTGCTGGGGATCGAGTTTCAGCCGGGGCGCCGTGCAACGGACCTGAGATGTCGCAGCGCGCTCCCTTATAGGCGGCAAGCGGCCGCTCGCGGCTTTTGCTATGGATCGAGTTTCAACCGGGGCTGGGGTGCTGGGGACGCGACGAAGAGTCGGGGCCGCTTAGCAGTCGGCGCAGAGGTTAAGGGCAGCGCGCACACGGGCGATGACGGCTTCGTTGTCCACCGTGGCAAAGTCGGTCGTGTCGATTCGGAAGAGTTCAGTGCCGCAGGTGAGCGGTCCGTAGACCAGGTACTGCTGGCGCCACTCGCGGGCCTGGGCGTCGGTACTCATTCCGGCGTCGTGTCCCGCGTGCCTTTCAGTTGTGCGGGATCGACGCATGTACCTGTGGAATGCCGTTTCGGGGTCGGCGTGGCAGTGCAGTTCGAGGACCTTGACCTCGAAGCGTTCTCGCACGCGGTCGAGCCAGCGAATCGAGTACGGACGATGAAACGCGGCCTCGGCGATGACCGATTGGCCAGCGGTGAGGTGAGTCTCGGCAGACAGATAGAAGACCGCGAAGGAAGCCGCGCCCAGCTTCTTTGACCACTCGCGGTCACCAACGCCCAAGCTGTCGAAGAGCGTCTCCTTGATGGCGTCCCGTTCGATGACGGGGACGGGCAGGGCTTCGCCCAGGCGGCGCGCCAATACGGTCTTTCCAGTAGCCGGCGCCCCGGAAATGAGAACCAATACAGGCTTGGCCATGGTGCCCGGCAACCTACGGCTGGCAAGGCGTCAATCTTGAGCCTAACCGGCGATGTGCTGCGCGCGTCACCCAAGAGGGTCCCGGGCCGCGCGCAGCATGAGCCCAAACTAGGCGGTGGTGACGGCGCCCTGGCTGGCGGAGGAGACGAGGGCGGCGTATTTGGCCATGGCGCCGGTGGGGTAGCGAGGAGCCGGGGGCTGCCAGTCGGCCAGGCGCTCCTCGATCTGCTCGTCGGTGAGGTGGACGTCCAGGGTTCGATTGTCCACATCAAAGGTGATGAGGTCGCCGTCCTGGACGGCGGCGATGGGGCCGCGGCGGAAGGCTTCGGGGGCGACGTGGCCGATCATGAAGCCGTGGGAGGCGCCGGAGAAGCGACCATCGGTCATCAGGGCGACGGAATCGCCCAGGCCGGCGCCCTGGATGGCGCCGGTGACGGCCAGCATTTCGCGCATGCCGGGGCCGCCGGCGGGGCCTTCGTTGCGGATGACGATGAAGGAGCCGGGTTCGATGTCCTGGTCGATGACGGCCTGGAAGCAGGCTTCCTCGCCGTCGAAGACGCGGGCCGGGCCGGTGAAGGTGTCGCGCTCCTGGCCGGAGACCTTGATGACGCAGCCGTCCGGGGCCAGGTTGCCGCGCAGGATGAGGATGCCGCCGGTGGGCTTGAGGGGGTTGTCGGCGGGGTAGATGACCTGCTGGCCGGGGGTTTCCACGGCCGCGTTCGCCACCTCGCCGATGGTGCGGCCGTCGACGTAGCGCTCGTCGCCGTGGAGCAGGCCGAGCTTGTGGAGCTCGCGGGCCACGAGGGACAAACCGCCGGCCTGGAAGACATCGGTGGCGACGTAGTTCCCCCAGGGCTTGAGGTCGGCCAGGATCGGCACGCGGGCGGCGATTCGGTCGAAGTCCTCGAGTTCAAGGTCCACGCGGGCCTCGTGGGCGATGGCCATGATGTGCAGGACGGCGTTGGTGGAACCGCCGGTGGCGGCGACGGCCGAGATGGCGTTTTCGACGGACTCGCGGGTGATGATGTCGCGGGGGCGGACGTCGCGATCCAGCAGGTCCATCACCAGACGGCCGGCTTCGAAGGCGGTGTCGGCCTTGCCGCCGTCCATGGCTGGCACGACGTTAGCGCCGGGCGGGCTGATGCCCAGAAAGTCAAGCGCGGTGGCCATGGTGTTGGCGGTGAACTGGCCGCCGCAGGCGCCGGCGCCGGGGCAGGCGGCGTTCTCGATCTCCATCAGTTCGTCGGCGCTGAGCTTGCCGGCGGCGTGGGCGCCGACGCCTTCAAAGACTTCCTGGATGGTGATGTCCTGGCCGCGGAACTTGCCGGGGGCGATGCTGCCGCTGTAGAGGGCCAGGCCGGGGATGTTCAGGCGCGCCAGGGCCATGGCGCCGGCGGGGATGGTCTTGTCGCAGCCGACGATGACGACGAGGGCGTCGAAGGAGTGGCCGATGGCGGCGACTTCGATGGAGTCGGTGATGACCTCGCGGCTGATGAGCGAGGCGCGCATGCCTTCGGTGCCCATGGAGACGCCGTCGCTAACGGAGATGGTGTTGACCTCCATGGGAGTGCCGCCGGCGGCGCGGATGCCCTCCTTGACGCGCTGAGCCATGCGCCGGTGGTTGAAGTTGCAGGGCATGGTTTCGATCCACTGGTGCGCCACGCCGACGATAGGCCGGGCCAGGTCTTCATCGGAAAACCCGATGGACTTGAGCTGGGAACGGGCCGGCGCGCGGGCCGGGCCGTCGGTCATGGCGGCGCTGTTGCGCTTGCGTGGATCGGACATGGAGGAGTCCTTGGGGTGTGGAGACAGTGGCCGTGTCGGGCTACATGGTGGGGGCGGAGGCGCGGGGATTCAAGGGATTAGCCGCGGTTGGTGGCTAGCGGTGAGCGGTTAGATGCCAGGGTTCGTCGCGGCGCTGCCCCAGGAGGCTCTTGTCTAGCCCAAGGTTGGTTGCGCGGAAGACCCTCACCCCGACCCTCTCCCACGGGGAGAGGGGGAAAGAGCAGCCGCAATTCCTATGGCGAGGGGCCCTTTTTGCATCGGTCTTCGTGGGTTCAGTCCTGGTGGAAGAGTTCCTCCAGCATCTGGAGCGGGACGAGGCCGGAGGCGGTGTCGACGTCGAGGATGTCCGCGTGCTCGGCCTGCCAGCGGGCCTGGACGTCGGACTTGTCGAGGTAGGCGGAGGCGGCTTCCCAGTCCTCGCATTCCAGGAGGCCGATGGCGTGGTTCATGAAGAGGACGATGGTGAAGTTGCGGATGCCGGCTTTGGTGTTTTCGTCCTGCAATTCCTGCCAGACGGCGGCGTGGGTGCGGCGGTAGTCGTCGACCCGGTCGGGCTTGATGGGCAGAGCGAAGGCGATACGTTGCATGATGCGCTCCGGGAGAGACGTATGACGCCTTGGAGCATGCGCGGATTGCCGTGAATCGTCCACACACCTTTGCGGGAAACCCGCTGGATCGAGCGGAATACCAGCGGCGCGACGCGGACTGGCTGGAAGCACGCGAGCGGGATCCGGCGAGCCGGTTTCTTCCGCTGCGCAACCTGGACGTGCTGCTGGACGGCGAGGATCCGGCGCGGCTGGCGTGGGTGAGCAGCGCTTCGGCCGTTGGCCTGGAAGGGCCGAGGTTCCTACTGGGACTGCGAGACGGCGTGGCGCATTTCGCGCTGGACGTTAGCGACACCGAAGACGATCTGGCGTCCGGCAACGAGCGGCGCTTTGTGGATGTGCGGACGGCGGCGACGCTGCTGTCGGCGGAGGATGCGGGGATTACGGCGCAGGCGCGTTCGCAGGTGGACTGGCACGCGCGGCACGGCTATTGCAGCGTGTGCGGAGAGCCGACCGAGGCGGTGCGGGGCGGCCAGCAGCGGACGTGCAGGAGTTGCGGGGCGGACCACTTTCCGCGGACCGACCCGGTGGTGATCGTGGTGGTGACGGACGGGAACCGTTGCCTGCTGGGACAGTCGCACGGGCGGCTGTCGCAGATGCGGATGTTCTCAGCGCTGGCGGGGTTTATGGACCAGGGGGAATCAATCGAAGAGGCGGTGCGGCGGGAGGTGTTGGAGGAGGCGGGCGTTCGGGTTGGGGAGGTGCGATATCACTCGTCGCAACCCTGGCCGTTTCCGTCGTCGCTGATGATTGGCTGTCACGCCGACGCGCTGACGACGGACTTGCGACCGGACAAGGTGGAAATGCTGTCCGTTCAGTGGTTCGAGCGGGCGACGGTACGGCGGGCGCTGGCCGGCGAGGACGACCAACTGCGGGTGCCGGCTTCCTTTGCCATCGCGCACCACCTGATCAGGGCCTGGGCGGAAGGTTTCGTCTAGGACATCGGCGCTAGCGTGGAGCTAACGCTCGGACGCATCAGCCATTCATCCGAAATCCCTGTAAGTGCCCGACGGCCCCCCAGTCCGTCCGCCTCGTCCTCGCCTCGTTCCCCCCAAACGACTATCTCCGCAGTGGACAGGCCCATCCATCAGTGCTCACATCGGCAGTTTCAAGCCACCGATGCTGCAGTGCTTGAGAATCCGCAATCTTCACCGCGCCCGTGCTCGCGCCACACTCTCGCCAAGCGCCCGATTCCCACGAGGCGTGCGGCACGGCGGGTAGCGGGCAGCAGGAGGCGGCATTCGGCTAGGTGACCTCAGCGACATTCCGGCGCTAGAGCGACGTTCGACCTCCGTTTAGTGAGCGGTTCTGTCATTCAAGGGACGTTCGACAACGGTCACGTTGGCATCGACAGTCTCAGTGTCGCGATGGAGTACGAGGCGGTGGTGTCGAGCCATCGCGCCAATACGATGGGCCTCGGGGGCTGCCTATGGCAGCGCAGGCGAGCCTTGGCCCACGAGATCGCCGACGGGCGTGTCGTGGCGAAAAGCACGCGGGATGGAGCAGTTCGATGATTGCCCGAAATCGCGCGGCGATACCGGCGCGGCTTTGGCCGTGGAGGCTCAAGAGCGGAGTTTTGGGTGCAGGGGTATTGGCAGTCGCAGGGCCAAGGCGATGTGGCGAGCAGAAGCGGAGGGGCGAGGCGGCGCGACGAGAGAGTTAGGCTACTGGCTGTCGACCCGCCGCGTCATTTCGATCATGAGTTACGCAGGGGGCGCCCCCCAACGATCGCCGCATCCACTTGATGTCTTGGGGCTGATGGTGCTCCGTCAGTCGGGTGCGGGGCGCAGTGCCTAGCCTCTTGCTTAGAGTCTTCGTGTCGCCTTGCACAGGCAATCGGGCTCTTGTCGCCGCAATAGCAATCGTGTTGGGATTGACAGTGCTTGCATCAGGCTGCGGCATTGACGAGGAGACGTCGTCGGCCGCTGTCGAGCGGACGGAGAGGACCGAAAGCGCTGTCAGTCAAGACGAAGCGCCCAGCGAGGCGAAAGCCGACGATGGCAATGCGTCGGCGGACGCAAGCGTTGGGAGGGGTTCGGTTTCGGCACAAACTCCCGTTGCCACAGCTCCTGTGGTCGCCGCGACACCTGACACGAGGATCGAGTCAGGTGCGGGAGCAGGCTTCAGGAACGCGCCCATGCGTGAGCCAACGTTTCCGTGCGGGCCATTCCTCGGAGGGTTCGCTAATTATTCCCACAGCATTGTGGAGTGGACACCGGACGGATCCCGGCTGATCTTCGGTTTTCAGCACCAGCTGTGGGTTGTGGATCAGACGGGACGGGAGCTCCGGCGACTTGTGGATGCAAATCCAGGGCCGCGCCGGAAGTTTGGGTTTCGAGACGGTTTTCACGCGGATATTTCGCCGGACGGGCAGCAGGTGGTCTATACGTCGTGTGCCCATCGCAGCGACGACCCAATTCCTGCCCTTGATGGCAGTATTTATGAGGAAGGGACCCCCGCCTGGCGCGAGCGTTCCCATTTGAATTATGAATTGGCGGTGGTCGACATTGATGGTCGAGAGCCGCGGCGGCTGACGCACGATACGCGCTTTGACCACTTCCCGGCCTGGTCGCCCGATGGAACGCGAATAGCCTTTATCTCAGCGTCTGCCGATCGACGGTCCATTGACAATGACGAACTCCAGATATACCTGACGACGCCAAGCGGCGGGGGCGTACAGGTCGACGATTTGTCGGTCGGCTACGTTAGCTCGGGTCCACTGGCATGGTCACCAGACGGCGAGCGACTGGCGTATAGAAATGGCTATCTTGTATTTACAGTGAAGACTGGCTCTTATTTGACGGTCACGACTGACATGTCGACCACTACCTCGCTCTCGCCGTCTCCTGGTGACGTGCCGACGACGCAGCCTGATACATCCATGGTCCCCGTGTCCATGGTGACTGAGATTGGCCACTCGGATATCGCGCCGTCGTGGTCGCCCGACGGCGAGTGGATCCTGACGGTGTCCGATGCGAGTGCAGGGTCGGCCTTCATCAGGGTGCGAGCCGACGGACAGGCGAGCGAACCAATTGTCACGTTGTCGTCAATTGGAGTTGGGGTGCCGGTGTCCGAGGCGGCGTGGTCGCCGGACGGCTCGAAGATCGCGTTTGTTGCGGGGGGCATCTGGGTCGTTGATGCGGACGGTCGAAATGCACGCTTCTTACTTAGTGTCAGTGGTGGTCTCACACCGGCGGGGCGCGGCCATGTGGCCTGGTCGCCGGATAGCAAACAGATTGCGGCCTATTACTCCGGTGCCGGGCTGTTGTATGCGATTTCACTCGAGAACTTTGAACAGCGGCTCCTAGTGACAAATGATGCCATGGAGGGCGTTCAGGCAGGGCAAGCGGTGCGGTCCAAGTGACGCATGGACCGCGAGGGCCATGAGGCAGATCAGGCACACGTATCGGCACGCATTGGACAACTTGCGGATGACGGGTTGATCAGTGCTGGGCGTTACTGCAAGGCCCAAATCGAAGAAGCCGTGGCCGTTTCCGTCGTCGCTGATGATCGGGTGCCACGCGGACGCGCTGACGACGGACTTGCGACCGGACAAGGTGGAGATGCTGTCCGTGCAGTGGTTCGAGCGGGCGACGGTACGGCGGGCGCTGGCCGGCGAGGACGACCAACTGCGGGTGCCGGCGTCGTTTGCGATCGCGCACCATCTGATCAGGGCGTGGGCAGAAGGCTCGGCGTGACCGACACGCTCGTATCCCGCGGTCCAGCACGCGATTCCGCCCGCGAGCAGCGCGTTAGTCATGGGTCGACCGCAATGCGGAAGCCGTGGCTGGCCAGGCGGCGTGTCGGGTCGCCGCGGTAGCGACGCGACGACAGCAGCTGATCGGGGCGCAGCTTGCCGAACGACCCGCCACGCAGGATGCGTCGGTCGGATGACGCGAACCGGTCCTGGCACCACTCGTTCACGTTGCCGCCCAAGTCGTAGAACCCATAGGCGTTCGGCGTGAATGACCCAACGGGCGACGTGAACAGATGGCCGTCGTTGAAGCCCGGGATGCACGGCAGCGGGTCGTCGATCTGTTCGATCTCGGCCGCCGTGCGGTCGGGATAGTAGTGCCGGTACTCGTGTCGGAGTTCGCGAAACGCGGCCGCGTTGCCGCGCCACTCTTCACCCTGATAGTTGCCCGCGCCGCATGGTGGCGGCCACGACTCGCCCCACGGGTAGACGCCGGCTAGCCGGCAGTCCTTGCGCGCGGGTTCGGCCGCCGGGTTCTCCAGATGCCCGATGCCGACCGCGCAGCTCCACTCGTGATCGGTCGGCAGGCGGTGGGTTCGGCCCTCGCGTTCGCTGAGCCAGGCGCAAAACGACTGCGCGTCGTACCAGCTGATGTTGCCAACCGGGTGGTCCGGGCTCTCATGCCGGAAGGATTGAGGCCCGTGGTACTGGCGGCCCATAGCGACCCAATCACTAATCCGCACTGGCCATACGCCAAGCAGCACGTCCATGCCTGGAACCGGCAGAAACTCCACGCCGAGCAACCTCCCCGCGGGCCGGTCGTGCACCTTCAAGCGAGAGTCTGTCTTCTGGCGCTGGCGTCCCGCAACGACCCCATCATCCCGCGCCGCGCCTGTGGGTTCGATTGGTTGCCTGCGCGGATGATCCGGCGCGTTCATGACCGTCATGAATCCGCCAACCAGTGCTGACCGCTGACCTGCGGCCTGACGACGCGGAGCGGCAGGCCTTGCGGTGGTGTGAGCGGGCCATGGCGCCGCGGGCGCTAGCCGGCGAGAACGTCGGGCTTCGGGTGCTGGCTTCCTTTGCGATCGCAAATCATCTGATTCGAGCGTGGGTAGAGGGTTCCGCGTAGCCGCTAGGTCCAACCACCCAATACGCTCCATTACGTACACCCATGCGACAACAGTTCAAACGACCAAGACCTATTCGAGTTAGAGCGACAACTGATGGTTCACAATCTACCATCACTTTCAATGCGCCTCAGTGCGCATATTAACTGCTCGCGTCCACGAGGTGTATGCCTATACAAAGAACGAGCCTTACGCAGCATCCTTCCAACATCACGACCAGGTGCCAAACCAAACTCCCGCATGATATCCGCACCTGTAATCGGCAAGGGAAGATCATAATCATTCATGATTGTCTGCTCAACCAACCTGCGCGCCTCATACTCAAAATTATAGCCCGCAGACAATGATCGTATATGGCTAGACCAGCTACCGTAGTGGCTATTTCCAATTCGCTCAGCGTCCAACCACGGCTGTCCAAGATCGTGAATCACAGCCTCTACGACCTTCAGATACTCATGGAGATCATGATGCCGCTCAAGCCGCACAATCCACTGCTCGAGGATCACTTCGCGGGAGGAGTCTTGCTCTATCATCCGAACACAAGCGTTAATACTGCTAAGAAAATGATAAGACGACTCTAAGACACCAAATAGCGCACGCTGCCACTCCTCGTCATCACCAGGCATTGCAGAACCGCAGTGTTGAACGAACCACCTCGCGCATCGTTCCTGCAACTTCACCTCTCGAACAGACGTCAGCGTCAAGTTGTGCTGAAGATATGTTCGCAAATCACGAATATCTCGGAAATGCCGACTGTTCCTCATCCCCTCATCCAAGCCGTAGACTTCCAATCTGGGAACCAAGAGGCGGAAGCTCACTCGGCCCGCCTCCACATAAAACGCATATAGCCATGTAACCGTCTGATAGAATGATAGCTCTGCGTGCGACGCGTGTGGCAGTCGTACTTGCATTTGGCTAAACGCATCACGACCATCCAGCAATTGACGACTTCGATTCACCACTTCCTGGTGGAGAACCAGCAATTGATACCACAACCCTGAACTAGCCTCAGCAACCACATGTGCCTCAATTTCTCGAACGCACTGTGGGATCAGCAATCAACCCCAAGAAGTTGAAGGCAATGTGAAACTCCCCTAGCGAGTCCCCCCGACGTATTTGCGGGCGTCGAAATTCCCGAGGTATGAACGGAATACTAGCGCTGATTTCCTCCACAAACACTCGCCCTATACGTGTATCCGAAGCTACATTCTGAACATTTCCGTGAAATGTCATCGGCCTTCCGTCAGAGTTCGCAGCGACAAAGAACTTTAGAATGCGTCGCATTCCTCTAACCACATCAGATTGCGACTCGATTTCAGTAAACAACTGTAGACATTGTCCAGTGAAGTCAAGATGAAACATACAGATCGCCTCAAAGTATGCCAATGTTATATCTCGATGCGACCCAAGCTCACGAAGATCCCTGATAAGGCTAAGCGCATATACCCAATCTGTACGATCGAAAGAAAGCGTCACCCGTTCGTGTTCGAAGAAGCTGAATCCAACCTTCGACTCAAACCAAAAAGTAAACAACAGATTCATACACCGAACATCTCTAGCTATTTCACGACGGTGATCTTCTAGATACTGCCATGCCATCTCCATTTCTTGGCGACTAGAGTCGAATCTCGGCAAGCCGCCACTTGATGCGCGCCGTCCAGCAATCTCCAATGCGCGAATGTAAAATCCAGAACCCGAACCCATAGATCGAAGCTCCGCAAACGCCGCCTCACTTAGCGCTTCCTCTCCCAACAAACGATAAGAGGTGTATTTCCACTGAACCAAACGCTCCCTATTGTGGGCCTCCAAGGAACTCTGATCCAGATTCTCCAGAGCATCTAGTAATTCAACAATCGCATCAGCTCTAGCCGACTCAGTCAGTACTCCGGCCTCGGCTACACGCTGTGTGCTCCAGGCCAGAACGTCAACTGGTCGATACGCATCGGCATCAAGTGCCCGAACCGTGTCAACTGCTGCGCGCAACTGAGTATACTCCGCACTTATGGTGCTCGACCCACGGTCAGGTGCATTAATCGAGTCGACCGTTAGAGTGCCAAATAGACTTGCTAACTCTGTAGCCACTATCATTCTCAATCGTCGATTCCTACCATCATCATCCAACACTTCCAACGCACTCGATAAGATCGCTCTAGCCTCTTCCAGAATCGTCCTCACACCTTCGGGTCGAGAGTGTTGACTCGACTGATATTGCACCCACTCTCGCAACAGATTGGCCTCCTGCAACATCAATCGCGGATTCTGAATGCCTCGCACTTCGCGAATACGCTTCAATGTCCTGGCCAAGTCGAGAAATGTCCCGGCGAATCTTCCTCGTTCCTCTCCGGATGGGCCCACTGCTTGCAGGAGATCGATTACGAAAGCCAACTCCTCATTCTCTTCGGGCCAGCTAATCGGACGCATGGCCTCAACAACGCGTCCAATGATCCGAGACTCCGCTTGAGCGCCTCCGACACGTGCTCTGACAATCAGACTTGCTTCCAATCGATGACGAGCGCCGACTACAACATTTCCAGATGGATCCTCGAACGAGTCTATAAGATCAAAACCACCGAGTATGTGTGCTAGATTCGCAAGATTCGCGTTGCCACAAGCACGAGCCAAGAGTTCTATTGGGATACTTAAGCCAAATTGCGCGGGCACCATGATCGTTTCGACAAGATCCGTAACCTCCTCGAGACCGATAGACTGATCCGAAGGACCGTAAATCTCATCCAATTTGCTCGTATCTATTAGTCCCGCTGACAGAAATGCCATTGCCAATGCACTTGGCTGGCCCTCTTCAACGACAACCTTATCAACAGCTCGAATAAGCTCAGTCTCAAGCATGTCTAGCTCTTGAATAACTCCAGACGTGATTCGTGGACGTGTAGGTGGAAGCAATCTGTATAGAGCCACGAGATAGTGCGAATCCCGACTAGCCAGCAGCCGGGAATGCCGCTCGGTGACTGTGATTCCAAGTCCCCGCAAAAAGTTCCCAAATCTCCCCGCCTCACTCGCGGTCAAACGATCAGGCACTGTAATTAGACTTGGGCGGCTCCCACTAAGCTTGTAGCAGCTCCCTACGACGACCGCCTTTCTTCCGCGACTAGCCAAATAAGCCTGCAGGTCATCGTAATCAGTATCCGGTCGCATGCCATCCCAAACCACTAGCACCGCATCCGCCTCATGATCCTCGAACCATTGGCAACACTGATCAACATCCGGATATGTCGGCTGCCGGATACCACGCTCAATGAACAACGTCGGGAATGTACGATCAAGTGCGATCCCATATGCTAAGGAACCCAACGCTACCGTCTTTCCTGTGCCAGTTTGGCCGTGCACGACGATCGGCGCATCATCAAATGATCCGCGCTGTAATCTGGACCTTACACGTCGTACGAGCACGTCCTCAAAATCACGACGAAACGCTAGACCTCGTGCCAAACCCGACCAAAGTGGTCTACTTCCCGATTCATATAGGAACCGTCTAAATTCCCAATACTGTGCCTCGCTAGAAAGCGTCGGCGGCTCCATCAGAACATCTTCGTCCAGTATAGTCGCAGACTGACCGACCCTGTTCCAAAGGTCTCGTGGCATTGAAACGGATCGTTTGCCGATCGTAATAACACGAGCTCCACCGTGCCACTCAGACCGCTCCCCGAGCCCAATCAACCCCCGTGAATTTCCTTGGTCTAGTGCCCATTCCAAAGTGCATTCGTGGAGAGTCACTATGTTCGAATCAACCAAGTCAGCAAGAATGGGATGTAGACGAGCGCTAGCTTCGTCAAGACCAAAATAATGCACCTGACCGGCACTAAGATCGCGAAGCACAGGATAGAATTCGGAAATGTTGAACCAGTCTGATTTACAGTCATAGGCATCAATTACAAGTATACCGAGAGGCGTGACCATGTCTGGTATTCGCTGTGCGAGGTTTCTCGCAGTCTGCTGACGTCTCAGATGGTCTAGGCGCTGAAGTGGTGGTTGGTTGGCCCGCTCCACTTGATTAATAGATCCAAAAAGAAATGTACAATTCAACTCCCGCCTGCTGCGCGGATGTCTAGGAAAATATTCGTCGCTAAAGATTGGAGCAACTTCTCGCCATGGACTTCTGAATGCAGACATCCAAATTGTGTCAATCGCCGAGGAAAACACCCCGTTCCACGCGAAATCTGCCACACGTTCGAGCCAAGTAGGGGCTGAAAGTAGTCTGGCCCGCTCGGACATCCATGCCAGTGCAGAATCTCCATCCTGATGGGCTAATCCGTCAAGAATTTGGTCGTAACCCTTAGTATTGTTTACGCCACCATATTTGGTGGTTATCTGTGCCAGAAGGGGATCCGAATCAGTCTCAATGCAGAGATGTTGTTGACCCAAGAAGAGAATCGATGGACCTGTGTTTAGCTTCTGCCAGAAAGACTCCAGCTTGGGAGATGTCATCTAGACCTCGTCGGAAGATTGCTGCCACAATCGTACCTCAGTCGGAGCGTTCATGAGACACAGACGCAGGCTCGCATGGTCCGCTTCCGGCGACGGGCGGGCAGTCCAGTGTGCCAGCGGTGCCTTGGGCCCGATAGCAGCGCAGTTAGCGACAACCCGTCTGGCGTGCGACCTGCAGCGCTTGGGCGGCTACAGCTACCGACCAACCCTGCCGCAGCACGCGATTGACGCATATGTAGCATCCATTCGCATTCAGTCGCCGTCTACTATGCGCCATGGGCGCCTACTCTCGGCTGGGCTTCTTTCTGCCCTATTCCGAGACTTGAGGATCAAATCTGTTAATAAGGCTGCTGGGAAGCACGCCTAGTGACTCCAAATGGGAAGTAACCGCGATGTTCTCGACCACTCGGGGACTTTGTTTGCCATATCGCTCATAACTTGACTTAGCGCGCTCAGGGCGAGTTCAGAAGTGAGCGCGTCGGCAATGGCAGTCTCCCCCGCGACCATTGTTGCGGCCTTGGCATCGGCATGTTGAGATGTAGGTTCGCGGCGGCGAATCTCTGAATTCCCGGGCCTGTGACTGAGCGGGATTCAAACCGGCTCAGACTAGCCGGTGATTTTCTCCGCGGCATCGCTGTTCCCATCGGGGCTGGCTTGCGATGTGAATCAGTACAGAGCCTACGAACTCTCGATCGCCTGGACGGTTGGCCCAGAGCAACCTCATTCAGACACTTGGAGCCCTATAAGATCGCCGTCACGCCAACTCGGCGGCGTGTAGATTGTGGGGTAGTTCCGAATCCACGGGCGGAGTGGTCTTCGTGGTCAGAAAACTGAGCAAGCGCGCGGTGATCCTGGTTGTCGGTTTTGCGATGGCCATGGCAGCGATGGACTGCGGAGCCGAGGCGCCGCCTCCGACCGAACGGATCGTGACCGTACCAGTCGAAGTCGAAAAGGTCGTCGAGGTCGAGCGGGTCGTGACCGTGCCGGTCGAAGTCGAGAAGATCGTCGAAGTCGAGCGGGTCGTAGAAGTGACACCGGCAGCGACGGAGGCCCCCGCCGCGACGCCGGCGGCTCCCGCCGGGCCGGCCATCTACAAGATGGGGCTGTTCGAGGATCCTATCTCGCGCAATACCTGGAACTACCTGGGCGGTCCGGCCGGGTCGGTCTGGACCGGGTACGTAATCGGCGGCTACAGCACGTCGCTGTACGGCTACTCGCCGCAGCGGTTCGACTGGGTGCCGGCGGTGGCCGACGGGCTGCCGACGCCGCTTGCCAAGGAGACGGTTGACGGAACCGAGTTCTGGACGACCGAGGTCGCGATCAAGCAGGGCGTGGAGTGGAGCGACGGTGAGCCGCTGACGGCCGACGACTTCGTGTTCACCGTGAGCACCGTGCGGGAGCTGAATCTTGGTTCCAATTGGGCATCGCTGGTGCATCCGGCCTTTGTGGACCGAGCGGAGGCGCTGGACGACCATCGACTGAAGATCTACTTCAAGTCGACCGACGCCGACGGAAACGCGCAGACGCCGGGACTGAGTATCTGGCAGTTCGGGCTGGCCTTCATGCCGATTCTGCCGGAGCACTACTGGGCGCCGGTGGTCGAGGAGGCCAGGAAGGCCGGCGAGGTTCCGCAGCAGATCGAAGCGCTGTTTGCGCACGTGCCGGACGGCGAACCCACCGCGGGGGGCCTGGAGTACAGCCAGTGGGAGCCGGGCGCTTTCTTCGAGAACACGGCCGTGCCGGACTACTACAGCATGGGCACGATGATTAACGAGTACGCCAACGGCGCTTACGAGGCGATCAACGAGCGCATGGGCTACACGGAGGTCTACTACGGAGACCCCACGGGCGACAAAGTGCTGGAGCTTGAAGTCGGCCCGCACTTCGAGTCGGAGATCTTCAGCATCTACGGCAACCAGGACTCGGCGATCCTGGCCCTGACGAAGGGCGACATCGACTTCCTGTTCAACCCGCTGGGCCTGGAGAAGGGGTTCCTGGACCGGGTGCGGCAGACGGCGGACCTGGAGGTCGTGGAGAACCTGGACAACGGGGTGTTCTACCTGGGGTTCAACACCCGCAAGCCGCCGATGGACAACAAGGCGTTCCGGCAGGCCGTGGCGACGGTGATCGACAAGGAATTCGTGACCCGGACCATCCTGCAGGACACGGCGATTCCCATGTACGCCATGGTCCCGGAGGGGAACGCGTTCTGGTACAACGACGAGACGGCCAAGATCGGCCAGGGCCTGGGCCGGGGCGAACGGATCGCGGCGGCCGTTGAGCTGCTGAAGGGGGCAGGGTTCACCTACGAGAAGGAGCCCGAGGTCAGCGAGGACGGCGCGTTTGTGGTCAACGGCGGTGAGGGCCTGCGGATGCCCGACGGCAGCGAAGTGCCCGAGCTTGAACTGATCGCGCCCAGCGCCGGCTACGACCCGCTGCGGTCGACCTTCGCCATCTGGATCGAACGCTGGCTGAACGACCTGGGCATTCCCACCAAGGCGCGGCTGCTCGGGTTCAACCTGATCGTGGAGAAGCTGTTCAGCGAGACGGTGGACAAGGACCTGGACATGTGGATCCTGGGCTGGGGCTTCACGATCTTCCCCAACTACCTGGAGAACATATTCCACAGCCGTCACGCGCCCGAAAACGAGGACGGCGGCGTGAACTGGGGCGGCTATGCAAACCCCGAGTTCGACGACCTGGCCTTCGGCTTGCTATCGGAGACGACCATCGAGGGCGCGCGTGAGAAGGCCTACCAGATGCAGGCGCTGCTGGCGGACGATCTGCCGTACGTGACGCTGTTCACCACGCCGAAGATTGACGTCTTCCGGCCTGTGAAGGTCGAATTTCCGTATACCTCGGTGCTGGGAGGAATGGCGCAGGCCCAGGGTCTGCAACACGTAGTGCTGATCAAGTAGGACCAAGCCGTACTTCACCGCCGGGTCTGAACCGACGACCCGGCGGTGAGTGCGCAATAGGAGTTCGCAGGTAACAGGGATGGCTGCTTACATCGTCAAGCGCGTTCTGCAGATTGTGCTGACGCTGTTCGTGTTCCTGACGATCGTTTTTTTCCTGGTGAACGCGCAGCCGGGCGACATCAGCCGCCTGTATGCCCTGGACCCGAACCTGCCGCCGGAGACGCGGGCACAGATGCAGGAGCTATTCGGGGTCAACGAGCCGCTGTGGAAGCAGTACCTGGTGCATCTGAAGAACACGGTGACCGGGGACCTGGGCGTCTCGTTCAGCCTGTATCCGCGGACCGTCGCCGACGTAATCAAGGAGCGACTGCCGCGGACGCTGGTGCTGTTCCTGACGGCGACCGTGGTGTCGTTTTATCTCGGCTTCGGGCTGGGCAAGATCATCGCGTGGCGGCGGGGCGGATGGGTGGAGTACACCTCGACGCTGGGCGGGGTGACGCTCTACACGGTGTTCACGCCCTGGTTCGGCCTGATGATGATCTGGCTGTTCGCCTTCAAGGCCGGCTGGTTCCCGATCGGGAAGTTCCTGGACCCGGTGGTGTGGCAGGACGCGCCCTCGGACGCGAACTCGATCTTCAACCTGATGCTGGCGACGGCGGTGATCCTGTCGGTGATTGTGTTCGGCGTCTTTCTCGTCACGAGCAAGCGGCGGCTCGGGATGGCGCGGGTCCTGCAAGTCGGGAGCATTGCCGTGTCGGTGCTGATCGTGGTGGGCGTGTGGCTTTCGTCGGGCGTGGGCTACCTGGCCTGGGACATCGTGAAGCACATGGTTTTGCCGATTGCCACGCTGACGCTGATCAGCTTTGCCGGAACGATGCTGCTGACCCGCAACAGCATGCTGGAGGTAATCCGCGAGGACTACGTGCTGGCGGCGCGCGCCAAGGGGTTGCCGGAGAAGGCCGTGCGGGACCGGCACGTGGCGCGGAACGCGCTGCTGCCGGTGGTGACGAGCTTCGTATTCAGCCTGGCCTTCGCCATTGACGGCGGGGTGATTATCGAGTCGATCTTCTCGTGGCCCGGCATGGGGCAGACGCTGGTGGCGGCGACGGTGAGCGAAGACCTGCCGCTGGCGGTTGGGACCTTTGTGTTCGTGGGGCTGTTCGTGCTGCTGGCGCACCTGGCGGCGGACATCCTGTACGCCTACCTGGATCCGCGGGTTCGGTACTGATGGTTGTGGAGTCCGCACCCGTTTCCGATGCGCGCTCGCTATGGCGGGTGCGGCTGGGACTGGCGGCGCGCAGCCTGAAGCAGAACTGGTCGCTGTTCCTGGGGACGCGGATCGGGATCCTGGGACTGGTGATCATCTGCTTCTACATGCTGCTGGCGCTGGCGCATCCGATCCTGATGAACACGGTGTGGGACGAACGGATCTACGACCCAGTGATCGGCTTTGCGTTTGACGAAACCGAGCAGCCGGCGCCGCCCAGCCTGAGCCACCCGCTGGGCACCGACCCGCTGGGCCGGGACATCCTGAGCCAGCTGATGTTCAGCGCGCGATCCGAGTTCCTGCTGGGGCTGCTGGCGGCGGTGGTGACGGTGTGCATTGGAACGATGGTGGGGGCTACGGCGGCGTACTTTGGCGGACTGGTCGACATGCTGCTGATGCGGCTAGCGGACATCATGATCATGATGCCGGGAATCAGCATCCTGATTGTGCTTAGCGCGCTGATGGAGGTGGGGCACCTGGAACTGGCGCTGCTGATCGGGATCCTGTCAGGATTCGGCGGGACGGGCGTGGTGTTGAAGTCGCAGGCGTTATCGGTCGTGGTCAAGCCGTATATCGAGGCGGCGCGGACCTCGGGGGGCGGAACCCTGCACATCATCCTGGTGCACGTGGTGCCGAACCTGTTGCCGCTGTCGTTCCTCTACATGATGTTCACCGTGACCAGCGCGATCTTTTCGGAGGCCGTCTTGAGCTTCCTGGGACTGCTGGACGTACGGATGAGCTGGGGGCTGATGATCCACACGACCGAGTCGGCCGGCTACCTGCTGCAGGTGGGCGAGTACTGGTGGCTGATCTTCCCGGCCAGCCTGTCGATCACGCTGTTGTGCTCGTCGTTTTACCTGCTGGGGCGTTCGCTGGACGAGGTTGTGAATCCGAGGCTGCGGCGCACATGAACCGGTCTCCCCAGGTCGCGCGGCTCTGGGGCCTGGCGCGGCAGCACGGGATGGACCGGCGGCGATTCTTTCAGGCGCTGACGGCTGGCGGGGCGGCGGCGGTGCTGGCGGCGTGCGTGGAGCCGCGCGATGCCGAGCAGGCTGCGGCGACCGACAGCGCGGCAAGAGCGGCATCGCCCGCGCCGGGGCCGGCCTGGTTCAAGGACACGTCGCCGTTCATCGTGCACGACGACGGGAAGAGCCTGGAAGCGCGGCTGGAGAACATGCAGGGGTTGATTACGCCGGTGCGGTACTTCTTCGTGCGCAACAACTCGGTGAGCCTGGACGTGGACGTGGAGAGTTGGCGGCTGTCAATTGAGGGCGACGCGGTTACCAGTCCGATCCAGTTGAAGTACGACGACATCCGCCAGATGCCGAGCCGCACGCTCGTTTCCTACCTGGAGTGCGCGGGGAACCACCGGGCGATGTTCGACCTGGTGAGGGGTCAGAAGGCCAAGGGGACGCAGTGGAGAACGGGCGGCGTTGGGAACGGGGAGTGGACCGGGGTCCCGCTGGGTGAGTTGCTGCGGCTGGCCGGAGTTACCGATGATGCCGCAAACGTGTTGCTGATCGGACTGGATACGGAGTCGCCAGAGGAAGGCTTCCGGCGCGTGGTGTCCGCCGAAAAGGCCCTGCACCCGGACACGTTGCTGGCCTACGGGATGAACGGAGAAGCGCTGCCACGGGATCATGGGTTTCCGCTGCGGGCGCTGATTCCCGGCTGGGTGGGCAGCACGAACGTGAAATGGCTGGGGCGGATCGTGGTGTCGAAGAGCCCGATCTGGACGCGGAATAACACGACCTCGTACGTGCTGATCGGGGACTCGTACCGGCCGGAGGGCGAGGCCTCGGGGAAGGTGACGACGACGCAGGTGATCAAGAGCGCGCTGGCGCTGCCCTGGCCGGCCGAGTTGGAGGCCGAGACGCGACGAATCCACGGGTTTGCGCACTCGCCGGACGGGCCTATCGATCGGGTGGAGTGGAGCGTGGACTCGGGACGGACCTGGAAGCCGGTGGAGGCTCTAACGCCGCAGGTGCAGTACTCGTGGGCGCGGTTCGAGTTTGGGTGGGATCCGCGGCCGGGCGAGTACACGATCATGACGCGGGCCACGGACGCGGTAGGGAATACGCAGCCGGAGGAGATTCCATTCAACGAGAAGGGGTACCTGTTCAACCAGCCGCTGCCGCATCCGGTGCGGGTGACCTGACATAGGCGAGCGGAGCGCCATAGGACACATGAGCAACCAGTCGACCTCAGCGCCCGTCCTTCGCGTCGAAGACCTGGGGATGTATTACGGGACGCGGTCGGGTGACGTGAAGGCGGTGGACGGCGTTTCGTTTGCGGTGGGGCGCGGGGAGTCGGTTGGGCTGGTGGGGGAGTCGGGCTGTGGGAAGTCGTCCATTGCGATGACGCTGCTGAAGCTGCTGCCGGAGAACGGGCGGATCGTTGGTGGAAAGATTCTGCTGGACGGGACGGACCTGGCGCCGCTGTCGGAAGACCAGATGCGGACGCATCGCTGGAACCGGATCGCGATGGTGTTCCAGGCGGCGATGAACTCGTTCAACCCGGTCTATACGGTCGGGGACCAGATCATCGAGGCGCTGGAGGTGCACATCGAGACGAGTCCGGACGTGTCGATGGAGCGGGTGCGGGAGCTGTTTGAGCTGGTGAGCCTGGACCCGGGCTTCATTGGGCGCTATCCGCACGAGTACAGCGGGGGGATGAAACAGCGGGCGGGCATCGCGATGGCGCTGGCCTGCGAGCCGGATCTGCTGATCGCGGACGAGCCGACGACGGCGCTGGACGTGATCGTGCAGGACCGCATCCTAAAGGAACTGCGGGACGTGCAGCAGGCGCTGAACATGAGCCTGATCTACATCTCGCACGACATGGCGGTGATCGCCGAGGTGAGCCACACGGTGGGGGTGATGTACGCGGGGCGGATCGTGGAGTGGGGCGAGACGGTGGATATCTTCCGGAACCCGATGCACCCGTATACGCAGACGCTGATGTCGGCGTTTCCCAGCGTGACCGGGCCGAAGCACGAACTGGCGATGCTGGGCGGCGAGCCGCCGAATCTGCTGAACCCGCCGTCGGGTTGCCGGTTCCATCCGCGGTGTCCGTACGCGACAGACGTTTGCAAGTCCGCAGAGCCGCCGAGGGTCGAGGGGTCGGATACGCACTGGGCGGCGTGCTGGCACCCGTTGGAGGCGTAGGCGGCATGGCTGTAGCGGACACGGGTGTTACAGAAGTCGGAACCAGGCCGCTGATCAAGGTGGAGGGGCTGGAGAAGCGGTTTCCGGTGGCCTCGCACTGGTTCCGGCGCAGTCATAGCTCGGTGCACGCGGTGGATGGGATCTCGTTCGAGCTGGCGCGCGGGGAGAGCTTTGGCCTGGTGGGCGAGTCGGGCTGCGGCAAGACGACGACGGGTCGGCTGCTGGTGCGGCTGGCCGAGCCGACGGGCGGGCACGTGCTGTTCGACGACGGCGAGGGCGCCGCCACCGACATCACGACGCTGCGCGGCGAGGAGCTGAAGTCCTTTCGGCGCAAGGCGCAAATGATCTTCCAGGATCCGTACGAGTCGCTGAACCCGCGGCGGACGATCTTCGACACGGTGGCCGAGCCGCTGAAGGTCCAGGACGCCTGCCCGCCGCTGGAGCGGCTGGATCGGGTGTCGCGCATGCTGGAAATGGTGGGGCTGTCGCCGCCCGCGACCTACCTGTTCCGGTACCCGCACGAGCTGTCGGGCGGGCAACGGCAGCGGGTGGCGATCGCGCGGGCGCTGATTATCGAGCCGATCTTCGTGGTGGCCGACGAGCCGACCTCGATGCTGGACGTCTCGATCCGAACCGGCGTGATGAACCTGATGGAGAGCCTGGCGGAGCGCCTCGGCATCAGCTACCTCTATATCACCCACGACCTGGCCGTGGCCCGCTACATGTGCTCCCGCATCGCCGTGATGTACCTCGGCAAGATCGTCGAAATGGGCGACACCGAGGCCGTCCTCCAACACCCCAAGCACCCCTACACCCAGGCCCTCCTCTCAGCCGTCCCAATCCCTGACCCCACCGCCACCCGCGCCCCCGTCCAAATCACCGGCGGCGTCGCCACCCCCCTCGACCCACCACCCCGCTGCCGCTTCTACAGCCGCTGCCCGATTGCGGATGACTTCTGTCGCGACAACCCGCATCCGCCGCTGGAGACAAAGGGGGATGGGCAGCGGGTGGCCTGTTACAACGCGTAACAACAAATCTCAGTTTTACAATACCGCCCTGCATCTTTGGCCACTTCCTACATGAATAACCGTTTCTAAACGTTCGCTAGAATCAACATTACTCCACAATTTCATACTGCCACTACATCCGACATATCCGCGCGCCAAGTCAGCCGTCAAAACGATCCTGATACATTGCACACACTCGTTTATGCAGGTTCTCCATCTCGTGATGACCATCGCCTGCCTCTAGCGAACCGATATCGACTCTTGAGCAAACCCGAACGTCCATCCAAGACATATAGTACGCATGTATTAGTACCTCGCGAATCTGTTCGTCTGGGTCGAAATGCTCACGAGTATTAGGATCGGCACTGTTGCGTAGAAACTCTTGATAGTGCTGCTCAATAATACTTACCTGACACGATTGGATCTCATCAACCGCGCGAAGGATCTTTCTGACCTGCTCTTCAAATGTGGTTGCGTGCCTGAAGTGAACGTTGCCGTTTGCGTGTGCTATGCCATTACGATCTCGCACAAGCCTAGCGTATACTCCGATCTTTTCGTCGCCGCAGCCAATCAACCGTAGAATACGAAAGACGCTGGACTCGTTGACTTTGCTGAATGCGAACGGTGACCTGCCACGAAGTAACTGTCGCTCATCACCCTTCGAAAAACCAATAGTTGCATTGTTGAATTCCGTTGGCAGGGAGTACCTGATCTGCCAAATCTTGAAGTAAACAAACACCATCATAACCATATGGTACGCCAGATACGCGAATTGGTACTTTAGGCTCTCGAGATTCGCCCAGAACGTATCCCAAAGAAAAGAGACGTACTCCCCCTCATCCGGGTTCATGAATGAGATCGGTAGAAACTCGCCGAGCGCAGCCGCCTCCTCTGCTAGCTCGTCCACATACAGACGGCTCATTGGTCTTCCCACACACGTGAGACAATATCTGAGACCTTCGCTTGAAAGTGCTGCACTAACTCGTAGTTCCCTCGCACATATGCCTGCTCCATCAAGACTTCGTCAACGATGGCTCGTTGAACATCAATGTCGGGTAGTGGAATCTCAAGATCGGAAAAGCGGGACTTGGAAAGCTCTCTAAATGTGCCCCCGCTTGCCCATGCAACCATAGTCGGAACCAGTCTCTTCAGTGCCAGAGCTACAAACTCCGGGAGGGCTCTATTGTGATCTTCAATGATCACATTCTTAAACCCCTGATTGGTCGCCAATGGAACTCGGTTAATGGCGATTCTACCGATAGTCGCCCGGGACGACACTATTACTGATCCCACCGGCATAAGCTTTGCGGAAGACTCCTGTAACCCTAAATCAGTAATCGTTCGTCGAGTCGAAGTGATGTCACTGACTGTGTTACCGACCGGGATGTCCACAAGTGTTGCCCACGGCACACTGCCGTTCCAATATTCCGCGACGTTCGACCTAGGTGTCCCACCACCCTCAACACGGAACACATCCCGATCCCCAATGGACACAAGCGGCCACCGGCGATCAATAGGGACACGCGGATTGTATGCTGCGATGACTGCCCGCGCTCCATCGATCAGTGCTCCATACTCACTGATCTCTCGCATGATCTCTCTTTGCTCGTCTAGGGGTGGCAGCGGGACTGCAAATCGATAAAGCAATTTGGCGCTAAGGTTATTGATGTTTACTCCCGATATTTGGCTACGAAGAAAGTCATTGAATCGACGGTCCCGAAGCTGATAAAATAGATAGTGAGGATCCACGACATCAGGATATGATCTCACGACACCCATAAATCCGCCAAAATAGTAGTCCATATCTTCAGCAATATACGCGACTTTCCCAATATGGTCCTTGCTTCCGCTAGCTAGGCAGATGAATATATCGAATTTTCGTAGCATTTTGTCTTGCGGAAGATTCACAGCACCAGAGATCCGCTTTACTTCTGACAAGTCAAGACTGGAAGCTTCAACGACGATGTTGTTCGCGCGAAGAATCCCGTGCCCACCTGAAGATACCTCGTCACCCCTCCGGTATGTAACACCCCGAACTAATCTGCAGATTTCACCGAGTGGCACTATTGGGTTTTTCCCACTCCTTTGACTCGTATCTCGATACCGCTCCATACTGAGACTGTAGTCGTCCGTATCAGCTATACGGCTCTTGTCGACTATAAGGGCTGCGCCTTGATCGAGGAGGGCTGAGAGGAAGGGAGCGGGTTGTTCGTAATTCGAGCCAACGATGTGCGTAGGTATGGAGAGGTATTCTTTGAGCGCGCGGGTTGTCTGGGGCAGATCGTTTGAGTCGATTGTTCGGCGCTGGGCACCCAAGTCATAGCCGTCATTCTCAACCTTGAAGAAAGCGACTTGGCTTAAGGGTCTCGATGGGTCTCGACTCAGCATCAGAATCGAAGTTTTCACCCCGGAATAGGGTTGAAACAAACCTGCTGGCAACGAAACGACCGCCACCAGCAAGTTCTGTTCGATCAGGGCTTTGCGAAGACTAGTGTGGGCCTTTTGGCTTTGGAAGACGATCCCTTCCGGAACTATGAGCCCGGCACGGCCTCCGTGTGCGAGGTGCTCGGCTATGTAGCCTGCAAATAGGACTTCGCTGCGACTGGACTGAACGGCAAATCGGTTGTGCGGCCGAATGCCTCCCCTTGGCGACATGAACGGTGGATTAGCAAGGATCACATCGAAGTGCTCGTTCCAGCGCTCGTCGCTGGTGAGCGTGTCGTATTCGTGGATATCGGGCTGGACGAAGCCGTGCAGATACATGTTCACCAGCGAAAGGCGCACCATGTCGGGCGAGATGTCGTACCCGGTGAAGCTCTCCGCCAGCCGGCTGCGTTCGTGGGGCGTGAGCGTGCTCTGGCCGTCCGCGTCGGTGTTGGCCCGCTGGATGTGCTTGTAGGCGGAGATCAGAAAGCCTGCGGTGCCGCAGGCGGGGTCGAGAACGGTTTCGCCGAGCTGCGGGTTCACGATTTCAACGATGAAGTCGATGATGTGACGAGGGGTGCGGAACTGTCCGGCATCGCCCTGGGCGCCCATGATGGAGAGCAGGTACTCGAAGGCATCGCCCAGGCGCTCCGAGTGGTCGTATTGGAACTGGTCGATGACCTTCAGAAACTCGCGCAGCGTCTCCGGGTCTCGGTAGGGGAGATAGGCGTTGTTGAAGATGTTGCGAAAAAGCGGTGGAAGGCCCGGATTCTCCGGAATCCGGTCGAGGGCTTCAGCGTAGAGGTTGAGGGTTTCGAAGCCGCCGAGTCCCGAGCGCAGCAGCTTGGGCCAGGCGTAACGTTCGAAGTCGTTCACAAAGAAGCTGCGCTGGCCGCCAAGCTCCTCGCCTCGCGCCTCGATGTCCCACATGAACTTGTAGATCAGCGCAATGGTGATCTGCTCGACCTGCGACTTGGGGTCGGGGACCTTGCCCACGAGAATGTCGCGGGCGGTGTCGATTCGGCGGCGGGTTTCGACGTCTAGCATGGGGGAGTGGGGGAAGAGTTATCCACGAAGGGCACGAAGTACACGAAGTGGAAGAGCGAAGGACGGAAAAGTAAAGAGAATGGTCCGCGAGATCTTGCACTTAGACACGTCAGTGAGTCCTGTTTGTCGCCCTTCGTGAACTTCGTTGATCAATTGACGAACCGCTTCCATTCGAGTTTGCCGTGGCTGCCGAAGTTTAGCAGGATGCCCAGCTTGAATCCGGTGGCCTTCAAGTAGTTGAGCGTCTGGGCTTCTTCGTTGCCGGTGAGGCGGCTAAGAGTCTTGATCTCGACGATCACTTGGTCATAGCAAACCAGATCAGCAAAGTAGTCTCTTTTCAGCAGTTGCTCCTTGTAGCGGACTCGAATCTGCGCCTGTGCCTGGAACGGGATGTCTCTTGCCGCAAGCTCAATCTCCATTGCTTCCTGGTACACCGCCTCGAGAAAACCCGGGCCGAGTTCACGGTGCACCTCAATAGCGGCGCCCACGATGGCGTAGGACTCTTCGCCTAGGATTATTCCGTCCATTTACTTGTCCACGAAGGTCACTAAGTACACGAAGTCGGATAGGACACTTACATTCTCTTCATTCGTGTCCCTTCGTGCCCTTCGTGGATCACGTCTTCTTCCGCCAACGCGTTTCGTCACGCGGGAATCTGGAACGAGCGACCCAGGGGATGGAACTCGTCGACCTCCTGGTTGGCGAGCTTGGCGCGAATCTGCTCGAAGCGGCTGATCGTGGCGCGCGAGTAGAGCCGCTCGCCGCAGCGCAGGCAAACATCGGCGCGGACCTTCACTGTCGCCAGGTTGACGCCGCCGCGCAAGAGTTTTTCGACGTCCTTCTCGCTCAGATCGCCGCCACAGACCGGACACTTGCCAAAGCGCTGCATTACCTCGGTCTCCTTGTTCGCCAGTTCAGCCAGCGTTCCGGATCAGGCCGGTAGACCGTAATCAGAGCCGCCCACCCGGTGTCAGAATTATATGCCCAGACGCTGTGGATCGGATCGTCGCCAGGCGTGCCCCCGTAGATCAGACAGCTCGGAAATGGCCGGTCGTCAGGGTATTCCTCAATTACTTCACCGTGGAGCACACTTGCGAACACCTCGTCGAACGAAAGGTGATCCGCCTGAGCTTCTTCGTCAGCGTGGTCGGTAATGCGTACATGATCATGGCGAATCGCCGCAATGATCGCCGCCATGAAGTCCACGACGAAGACTAGCTAGGCAATGAACTGGTTGATCGAGACGTAGTCCTTGATGTACTCGGGGATGAGAGTGCGGTATTCGTCGGGGAGCCTGATGAAGTCATTGAGCGTGAAGGTCGGGTTGGTGTCCAGGTCAGTGTACTTTTTGTCCTCGATGATTCGCCGCGTTCGTTCGTCGGCGGCATAGGCCTTGAAATAGCTGCGCAGCGCCGGCAAGGCGGCCGGCTCGCCGGGCTGACGATCGACAATGAACTTGTCAAACTCCTCGTCCAGCAACTCATCCAAAGATTTGAAGCGCTGAATGCGCCCAAAGGCGCGCTCCAAAATCTCGCGCAGTGAGATACGGCGGTCTGCATCGACGGCTTTGCGGAGTCTCGCCAGGTTGAAGTAGTCCTCGGGCTTGTCGAAGTGGTTGCGGCTGACGTGATCGACGGCCAGGTCCCACTGTTCAGCTTCCACGGCCTCGGCGACGACCGGATCCTCTCTGACCCTGTCCGCAAACCGTTCGAAGAGCATCCGGTCGATCTTCATCCCCTGAAAGCCGATAGTCTCCTGACGAATGCTGGCCAGGGTGTCGCCACCAGCGTGTTCATACGCGCCCACGGTCTCAACTGTGTCCGCCTCGCCGCCGTTTTCGAAATTGACAGAAGTGGCGGGCAGCTTCAGTACCTCGTCGTAGTTGAAGTCCTCCTCGAAATACTCGTTGTTGCCGAAGAAGTCGAAGAGCTTGAACGCATTCTTCTCCGGGCGTCTGATGCCCTCGGCCAGATCCTTGTCGAGCAGATCGTCCCGAAAGTCATGCAGACGCGTGCCCCGGCCCTTGATCTGGATGAAGTCGGTGGGTGAGAAGACTGGACGGAACAAGCCGAGGTTCAGGATGTCCGGACAGTCGTAGCCGGTGGTCATCATGCCGACGGTGACGCAGACGCGAGCCTTGCTGGTTCGGTAACCCGCTACCGCGTCGCTGTAGCCCAGAAGGTGATTGTTGGCGAAGTTGACGGTGAACCGCTGGGCGTCCGCCACGTGCGAGGTGACCTGCACGGCAAAGTCGGACTGGTAGTGACCCGGAAACATGTGGTCGGCAATCTCGTTAAGCGTCTGCGTCAACCGGGCGGCGTGATCCTGGCTGACGGCAAAGACGATGGACTTGCCAATCTCGCCGCTGACCGGATCGCGGAGCGCGTGTTCCAGAAAGGTCTTGCAGAACAGCTCGTTGGTCGCCTTGGAGAAGAAGCGCTTCTCGTACTCGCGCTGCGTGAAGGCCTCCTCGTGGTCTTCGCCTAAATCGTCGCTGAACTGGGCGATGAAGCCCTCTTCCGACAGGAGTTGGGTCGTCACTCCGGTGCGCGCGTCGACAACGGTGGGGTTGATGAGGATGCCGTCCTTGACTCCGTCCAGCAGCGAATACCGGAAGGTCGGCTGACCGCTCTCGCAGCCGAACGTGCGGTAGGTGTCGAGGAGTTGCCGACGCTCCGCCTCGCGAGGATCGCGAACGCCCGGGCCGAGTTCATCGAAGCCGCGCAGATAGTTGCGCGGAGTGGCAGTGAGTCCAAGCTTGTAGCCGACGAAGTGCTCGAACAGGGCGCGGGCGTTGCCGCCGATGGAGCGGTGGGCCTCGTCGGAAATGACCAAATCAAAGTCGGTTGCCGCAAGCCGCCGGTACTTGTTGTCGAACAGCAGCGACTGCACGGTGCTGACCACGATCTCGGCCGACCGCCAGTCGGTGCGGTTCTCCTTGTAGACGACCGTTCGGTAGTCACTGGATAGCAACCCCGTGAACACCTTGCGGGCCTGTTCCTCCAGTTCCAGCCGGTCCACGAGGAATAGAACGCGGCGGGCGTTTGCGGTCCGAAGGAACAGCTTGATGACCGCGGCCGCGGTGAGCGTCTTGCCGGTCCCAGTGGCCATCTCGAAAAGAAACCGGTCTGCGCCATCTCGCACCGCCCGCTGGAGTGCGTGAACCGCTCGCAACTGGTACGGACGCAGAAAGCGCAGGCCGTTAGCCCTGACGAAGTCAGCGCGCTCGTCCTTATTGCGCCACGCGGCCTCCGACGCGTAGTTGGGCCGCTGGGTCAGCACGATGTAGTCCTCGTCCACGCGCTGGTCCGCCAGACGCTTTGGATTCGGCACGAACTGCTTGTGGACGGCAATGGAGTCTGGTGGAGGGAAGACGGCGATGACCCTGGGATTGCCGTGCTCGAGGTCCCAAAGGAAGTGCAAATTGCCGTTGGAGAGAATGACGAAACGGCAATTCTGGGAGCGGGCGTACTTGCGCGCCTGCTCCTTGCCGGAAAGCGGGTGCTTGGCTTCGGCCTTGGCTTCCAGCACGACAAGGGGAAAGCCGCTCGCGTCCAGCAGCAGAAAGTCGACTACGCCACGCTTGGTTTTGATGTGCTCGAAGTTGTCGCCCATGGCGTCCAGGTCACTGGGCTCGAGGTTGACGCCGACTTCAAGCTGGATGTTGGCGGGACCTTCTGGCCCGTCGAAGAACCGCCAGCCGGCCTTTTCGAGCAGCTTGTTGATCTTGATTCGGGCGGATGCTTCGTTCATCGGGGACTTTCTTTCGGTAGGAGGCTCGAACTCTTCGAGGCACGATTGAATGCGACCGGACGAACTGGAGTAGGCGAATCCGGAACGAACTGACGGACTAAACCAGTAGATTCACGTACGCGTTCGAACGCGTCTGTGACCATCCAACACATCTGAACCCCGCCCTTTGTCGGCTCAGAGCACCCGGATGCCGACTTCACCCGACCCGCCGCGCGATGCGATCGAAGGCATCAAATCGCGAGAGGCCGAAGTCCTTAGCCGGAGCTACTTCCCAACTGGAGTAGGTTCATCCGCTGCTGGTGGCGGAGGAGGTGGGATTCGAACCCACGACCGAGGGGAGCACCCCCGGTAACCGCTTAGCAGGCGGCCGCACTAGACCAACTATGCGACTCCTCCAGGCGTTGGTGAGACAGGACAGGGACTTGGCGGAGGGGGTGGGATTCGAACCCACGAGGCGGTTGCCCGCCTAGTGGTTTTCAAGACCACCTCCTTAAGCCACTCGGACACCCCTCCAATTCACCACTGAATTATAGCCCCGCCGGGGCCGGGAATGGTCATACTCTCGATAGGCCGCCGCACGGAGAGCCACGGGAGCGCAGACGATGGGCGCGGAGCAATCCGTCAACCGGCCAGACAGCGCCCGGGCGAACCCCATCCCTCCCGACAGCCCTGAGCCCCGCCACAGTCCGCTGCCGGACAAGGTGCTGGAGGGCATCCGGATGTTCAATGCGCGGGCGTTCTTTGAGCAGCACGAGGCGCTCGAGGAGGCCTGGCTGGCGGAGCCGGGGCCGGTGCGCGACCTTTACCGGGGGATCCTGCAGATCGGAGTGGGGTTCTACCACCTGGAGCGGCAGAACTTCCGCGGCGCGCGCAACCTGCTGACCTACGGGATGGACCGGCTGGCCCCATTTGAACCGGTCTGTCGGGGTGTGGACGTGCGGGGTCTGCGGGCGGCGGCGCTGCGGTGTCGTGACGAGTTGGAACGCCTGGGGCGGGACCGCATCGCGGAGTTCGACATGGGCCTCATTCCGCTGGTACGGGTAGATGAGTCCACGCAGGTTGCGTCCGGGCAGGGCGGGTCGCAGACTTCGGCAGCGTCAGCTAATCCGAGGGGCTAGCCGCCCATGCCCAAGCACCTGCGCGTTGGAATCGCCGGGATCCGTCACAGCCACACGCCCACGCTGGTCCGGCAATGGGGCGAGCTTGAGGACGCCGAGGTGGTGGCGGCGGCGGATTCATTTCCGAGCGCGCGGGCGCTGGCCAGCGACGCGTGGGGCATCCCGGCGATCTACGAGACCTGGGACGCGATGTTCGACGCCGAGGACCTGGACGTGGTGACGTCCACCCTGCCGAACACCCAGCACGCGGACATCGTGGACGCCTGCGCGGCGCGCGGGCTGCCGGTGCTGATCGAGAAGCCGATGGCGAGCTCATTGGCGGACGCCGACCGCATGGTGAAGGCGGCCGAGGGCGCGGGGATCCCGGCGCTGATCAACTGGCCGACGCTGGGGCAGACGGCATTTGAGACGGGCACAAAGCTGGTTGCGGACGGAGCGATCGGCGCGCCCAGGCAGTACGTCTTCCGGGGCGGGAACCCCATTGCCACGCGCAAGGCGGAGCAGCCCGACTGGTTCCAGTGGCTGTTCGACGCGGCGCAGGGCGGAGGGTCGTGGATCGACTACGCGGGCTACGGCGCGGCGCCGTGCCTGCTGTGGATGGGGCGGCCGCGCCGGCTGGCGGCGCGGGACGCGTCAGTTACCGAGCGCAACGCCCGGGCGGACGAAAGCGCGGCCGCGGTGCTGGAGTTTCCGCGCGGCCTGGGCCTTATCCAAACCTCGCACGTGCAGGTGGGATACCCGGGACCGCAGGGGACGATGTTGCACATCGAGGTGAGCGGCGAGACGGGCGTGCTGGTCATGACGCCGGGCGCGGATGGCGTTGAGTTGCGCATCTACGACGGCAACGAGCGGCGAGCGGGTGAACTGATCGAGTCGCCGCCGCCTGCACCCGAACGGCGCAGCGGGGTGGCCTACTTTGCGCACTGCGTCCGCGAGGGCGCGCCGGTCGACGGTCGTGGGAGCTTCCGGTTCAACCGGGAAGTTGTAGCCATCATCGACGCAGGCGTGCGCGCGCTTACCACCGGCGCATCGGTGGGCGTACCGCCGGCGCTGGACGGATAGAGGGCGACGCGATGACCGGGGCAGTCGCGATAACCGGCGCGGGCCGAGGCATCGGCCGGGCCACGGCGCTGCGGATGGCAGCCGACGAGTGGGCCGTGGCGGTCTCCGACATTGACGGCGACTCGGCGGCGGCCGTGGCCGAGGAGATTCGAAGCGGCGGCGGAACGGCGTTTTCGGCCCGGTTGGACGTAACCGACCACGCCGCAGTCCGCTCGTGGGTCTACGAGGTCGACGACGAGCTTGGCGGACTGACGGGGGCCGTGGCCAACGCCGGGATCATGCGAGTGCAGAACTTCCTGGACCTGACACCCGAAATCTGGCGCCAGGTCATGTCCGTCAACCTGGACGGCACGTTCCACTTCGTGCATCCCGTGGCGGAGCGAATGGCCGAACGCAAGCAGGGCAGCATCGTCATCATTGCCTCGGCCTCATCGCGCCTGCCCTCGTTCGCCACCAACGTCTACAACACCAGCAAGACGGCCCTGCACGGCTTGACGCGGGTGATGGCGATGGAACTGGGTCCGCTCAACGTTCGGGTGAACGCCGTGAGCCCCGGAGTCGTGGACACGCCGATGTGGGAGTACATCGACCGCGAGCGGGCAAGGCTGTTGGGCAAGCAGCCGGGGGAAGTCATCGCCGAAGCAATTTCCCGGATTCCGCTGGGGCGGGTTGAAACGCCCGAGGACGTGGCCGGGTTCGTGGCCTACCTGCTGTCGGATGCGTCGGACTACATGACCGGCCAGAACATCAGCTACGACGGCGGCTTCGTGATGCCGTAGGCGTCTCGAAGAACCTGCCGACGTTTCCTGAGCCGTTAGATATACTCGACGAGGCAGCCGCCCCCTATAGGCGGCGCCATCCCCAATACATCGAAAGGCATCTCCGCTTGAGCGCGACTCAGGACGCTGCGGCGCCAGCCGACGTCTCGGTAGCCGAACCAGAACCAGTCGTTGAACTGGAGTCGATGGAAGACCTGCTGAACGAGCCGGGCGGCGCGATGCAGGGCATATCCCGAGGCGATGTGATCGAGGGTCTGGTCGTTGGGGTCGACCCCGATGAACTGTTGATAGACATCGGGTTGAAGTCCGAGGGCGTGGTTCCGCAGCGGGAGTTGTGGGACTCGCGGTCCGAGGAGCCCAAGCCCGTCTTCAGCGTCGGCGACGTAGCGTTCGTCTACGTGGTGCGCCCGGAAGGCGACGGGCCGGCGGTACTCTCGGTACGCCGGGCGGCGCAGGAGAAAGTCTGGCGCGCCACCGAGGAACTCTTCGAGAACGGCACGATCATCGAGTCCACCGTCCAGGAATACAACAAGGGCGGCGTGCTGGTTGACGTGGGGCCGCGCGGCTTCGTGCCGCTGTCGCAGCTCACCAGCCTGCGGCGCGGGCCGGCCGACGAGACCGAAGAGGAACTCAACGCAAAGCTGTCGGAACTGGTCGAAAAGCAGATTTACGTGAAGATCATCGAGCTCGACCGGCGGCGCAACCGCCTGATTCTCTCGGAGCGGGTCGCCGAGCGCGAAATGCGCGCGCAGCGGCGCGAGGTGCTGCTGGACGAGTTGCAGGTCGGCCAGGTCCGCAAGGGCATCGTCAGCAACATTTGCAGCTTCGGCGCCTTCATTGACCTGGGCGGCGCCGACGGGCTGGCCCACATCTCCGAGCTTTCGTGGAGCCGCGTGGAGAGTCCCGAGGAAATCTTGCGGCCGGGCGAGGAAGTGGACGTCTACGTGCTGGCGCTGGACCGGGTGGACAAGAAGATCGCGCTGAGCATGCGCCGCGCCACCACCGACCCCTGGGCCGATCTGACCTCACGCTTCCAGGAGCACGAAGTCGTCCCGGGCACAGTCACCAAGCTGGCGCCGTTTGGCGCGTTCATACGGCTGGCGGACGGAGTCGAAGGGCTGGCGCACTCGTCGGACCTGGGCAACGCCGCGCTGCACATGGTCAACGAAGGCGACATCGGGCAGTTCCGCATCCTGAGCATCGACGCCCAGCGTCGTCGCATCCGGTTGACGCCGGTTGAGATTTACCCGCCGCCCGACGAGGACTACCTCGACGAAGAAGTCGAAGGCGAACTGGCCGCAGTGGCGGAGAGCCCTGACGCAGCCGTCGCCGAGGATTTTAACGACGCGGACGCAGCTGTCGCCGAGGACTCCGACGACGCGGATGCGGCAATCGCTACGGAATCCGACGACGTGGATGCCACAATAGAGGCGAGCGACGAGACCAAGAGCGGTTCGTAAGCTCTGGGTCGCCGCCACCGGAGGTTGCCGTGAACGACAGGCTCGATAAGTTCACGGAGCGCGCCAAGAAGGTTCTGGTCTACGCGCAGGACGAGGCCACGCGCTTTAACCACAACTACATCGGCACCGAGCACCTGCTGCTGGGGCTGGTGCGCGAAGGCGAAGGCATCGCGGCGCAGGTGCTCAAGAACCTGGGCGTGGAGCTGAACAAGGTTCGCAGCGCCGTCGAGTTCATCATCGGCCGCGGCGAGCGCATGGTCGTCGGCGACATCACCCTGACGCCGCGCGCCAAGCGGGTCATTGAGCTTTCGATCGAAGAAGCCCGGCGGCTCGGTCACAACTACATCGGCACCGAGCACCTGCTGCTGGGCCTGGTACGCGAGGGCGAAGGCATCGCCGCCGGCGTGCTGGAGAGCCTGGGCGTGAACCTGGAGAAGGTGCGCTCGCAGGTCGTACAGGTCGTCAGCCAGAGCCAGGGCGAGCGCCCGCGCGAGGCGGCAACCACCGCCCCGTCCAAGCGTTCGTCCAAGACGCCGGTCGTGGACCAGATGGGCATCGACCTCACGGCCGCCGCGCGAGCCGACAAGCTGGACCCGGTAATCGGACGGCACGACGAAGTCGAGCGCGTGATCCAGATCCTGAGCCGCCGCACCAAGAACAACCCGGCGTTGATCGGCGAGCCTGGCGTGGGCAAGACGGCCATCGTGGAGGGCTTGGCGCAGCGCATCATCGAAGGTGAAGTGCCGGACTCGCTGCGCGACCGGCGGGTGCTGACCCTGGACATGGGCACGCTGGTGGCCGGCACCAAGTACCGCGGCGAGTTCGAGGAACGCCTGAAGAAGGTGATCGACGAGATCAAGGGCTCCACCGACTCGGTGCTGTTCATCGACGAGCTACACACGGTCGTTGGCGCCGGCGCGGCCGAAGGCGCGGTGGACGCCGCCAACATCCTCAAACCGTCACTGGCGCGCGGCGAGCTGCAGGTGATCGGCGCAACAACCCTGGACGAGTACCGCAAGTACATCGAGCGCGACGCCGCCCTGGAACGCCGGTTCCAGCCCGTAATGGTTCAGGAACCGTCGATCGAGGAAACCGTGGACATCCTGCGCGGCGTACGCAGCCGCTACGCCGACCACCACAACGTGGAGATCACGGACGACGCCCTGGTCGCGGCCTCCGAGCTGGCCGGCCGCTACGTCACCGACCGGTTCCTGCCGGACAAGGCGATCGACGTGATGGACGAGGCTGCCGCCCGCGTCAAGATCCGCTACGGCATGCCGCCCAAGGGGCTGCGCGAACTCGAGTCTCGCGCGGACCAGGTGGCCGCGGAGAAATCCAAGGCCATCGACGCGGAAGACTTCGAAGCCGCCAACCAGTTGCGGCAGGAAGAAGAGCAACTGCGCGGCAAGGCCAACGCCCTGCGCGAGGAATGGACCAAGTCCAACGAAGGCCAGTCGCCGCGCGTGACCGAAGAGGAAGTCGGGCAGGTCGTGTCCATGTGGACCGGCATCCCGGTCACGCGCATCCGCGAGGAGGAATCCGAGCGGCTGCTGCACATGGAAGACGAGTTGGCACGCCGCGTGGTGAGTCAGAAGGAAGCCATCGAGTCCATCTCACGCGCCGTGCGCCGCGCGCGGGCCGGCCTGAAGGACCCCCAGCGCCCGATCGGCGCGTTCATGTTCCTGGGCCCCACCGGCGTGGGCAAAACGCTGCTGGCGCGTGCGCTCGCCGACTTCATGTTCGGCAGCGAGGACTCCCTGATTCGGATCGACATGTCGGAGTACATGGAGCGCCACGCCGTATCGCGGCTGGTTGGCGCGCCGCCGGGCTACGTGGGCTACGAGGAAGGCGGCCAGTTGACAGAGGCCGTGCGCCGGCGCTCCTACGCCGTGATCCTGCTGGACGAGATCGAGAAGGCGCACCCCGAGGTCTTCAACATCCTGTTGCAACTGATGGACGACGGCAGATTGACCGACGCCAAGGGGCGGTCGGTGGACTTCCGCAACACGATCGTGATCATGACCTCCAACGTGGGCGCGCAGCACATCAAGCGCAACGCCACCCTGGGATTCCACAGCGAGGACACATCAACCGAGGACACCTACTACCGCAACATGCGGTCCAAGGTGCTGAACGAGTTGAAGAAGGTGTTCCGGCCCGAGTTCCTCAACCGGGTCGACGCCAGCGTGGTCTTCCACGCGCTGACCCGCGCCGACGTGGCCGACATCGTGGACCTGGAACTGGCGCGCGTGCGGCTGCAACTGAGCGAGCACGACCTGGAACTTGAAGTCACCGCCGACGCCAAGGGCCTGCTGGCCGAGCAGGGCTACGACCCGGACTTCGGCGCGCGTCCGCTCCGCCGAGTCATCCAGAACCTCATCGAGGACCCGCTGGCCGAAGAACTCCTGCGCGGCGCCTTCGAGCCGGGCGCCCAGGTGATCGTGGACAAAGATGGCGACGACGTGGCCATCACATCGCGAGAGCCGGTCGAAGCCTAGTCTTCACGTCCTTCTGACAGAACAAGGCCTGACGCTCGTACTTGTGGCGGCCTGCTCAACCGCCCAGATCCTCTAGAGCCGTCAACGCGATCGACCGAGGGGCAGCTAACACGCCTCTGTGGCTTGCCTTGCTTCTAAGCTCTTCGCAGCCTCTACGGTGCTCGGTGGGCTGCTTCGCCGTCTCGCCGGGACTTGCCGCCGAGTCCCAGCGTCGTCATCCAGAGTGTCACACCGACGGGAACCAGGGCCCCGGCGGCGGGCACGGGCACATGGCCGACGGCGCCGTTGGCTACCGTCCATACGCGGTCCACGACCGACATCTCCCCCCAGCGGTCCGAGTAGTCCTGATCAATAGCGGCCGTTTCGTAGTTGTGGTCGAAGTGCCGCCAGGTGCCGAGCAGGGCGCAGAGCAGGACGAGCACGGCGACAACACGAGCGATCCGAATCGTCGCCCGTGACGTGCGAAGCACGAGCGCGGCCAGGGCCAGACCACTCAACACCACGGCTGCCCACGGCACCAACTGCCAGAAGTCTCCCCAGTGCCGTTCGTAAGCAAGCGCAACGGCGACGCTCAGGATGCTGATAACGCCGAGCAACGCCATGGCGCCCCGCAGCGTCCCGGCTACTCCCTCACCGGCGAAGGATCGAATCACGGCAGCTTGAGTAGCCCGATGATCGTCTCCACGACATCGGGCGCGGCGTTGTGCTCCTCGAGCCCCCGCCGAAGCTTCGCAAACTCCGGGTCGTCGGCCGGGAACGGGCGGTGGTGCTCAATATCGTGAGCCCACGCCCCGGGATTGCTGATCCCGGCCGCCGCAAGCGCCGCCTCCAACTCCTCAACGGTGGCGTTGTTGGCAGAGATCTTGCCGGCGGTGGCGGCATCGCCCGCGGCTGGCGTTGCCGGGGATGTTGCGCCGGTCGTGGAATCGCCGGAGTCCTCACCGCAGCCGGTGATCGCCACGGCGAAAGTAAGCGCAAGCAATAGTGCGATGAATCTGGGAATCCGCATATGACTGCCTCCGAAACTCGTCGACGCTGGGGGATCCGCCCGACCGCCAAAAAGCCTCCGTCTCGCCGACGGAGGATACTCCCATCCCGTTGCTCACGACATTCACGGAGCCCACGGTTATGCGCGAATCCCGAATTGCAGCGCAGGACGCAGCCTTCGACACCTGGCCCGGCTTCGCCCGGCGCTACCATTCGGGGCACCCGGTCCGAGGCTGACGTCCATTGGCCAAACCCCGCCGCCTCTTCGCCTGCGCCGACTGCGGCGCCGAGCATCGGCAGTGGATGGGGCAGTGCAGTGTTTGCGGGGCCTGGAACTCGCTGGCCGAGCGGCGGGTGACGGAGGGGCCGGGCAGTTCGCGGGCGACGCCGCAGGCGGTGGCGCTGGATCAGATCGACACGTCGGCCGACGACCGCCTGCCCTCGGGCATGGGCGAAATGGATCGGGTGCTGGGCGGCGGGCTGGTGCGCGGGTCGCTGGTGCTGCTGGCGGGCGATCCGGGCGTGGGCAAGTCCACGCTGGTGCTGCGGCTGGCGGCTGAGCTGGCGTCGCCCAGGCGTCCCTGCCTGTACGTGGCAGCGGAAGAGTCCGCGGCTCAGATTCGGATGCGCGCCGAGCGCATGGGCATCGGCGGCGACGGGCTGTTCGTGTACGCCGAGACCGCCATGGACGGCGCGCTGGCCGAGGCCGAGCGCCTGCGGGCCGGGATGCTGGTGGTGGACTCCATCCAGACCGTTCGCGCGAACGGGCTGGCCTCGGCGCCGGGCAGCGTCACGCAGGTGCGCGAGTCCACGCTGCGGCTGTTGCAATACGCCAAGGCCACCCACACGCCGGTGCTGATCGTCGGTCACGTCACCAAGGAAGGCATGGTGGCCGGGCCGCGAATGCTGGAGCACATCGTGGACGCGGTGCTGTACCTGGAAGGCGACGATCACCACGCCCACCGGCTGCTGCGCTCGGTGAAGAACCGCTTCGGGCCCACGTTCGAGGTGGCCGTGTTTGAGATGGATGGGTCGGGCCTCCGCGAAGTGACCAATCCCTCGGCCATGCTGCTGGCGGGCCGGGACGCTACGGCGCCTGGGTCGGCAGTGGCGGTGGCGATGGAGGGCACGCGGCCGCTGCTGGTCGAAATCCAGGCCCTCGTCGCACCCACGACCTACAGCCAGCCGCGACGGCTGGCGAACGGCTTGGACCTGAATCGCCTGAACATGCTGCTGGCGGTGCTGGCGCGCCGGGCCGACGTTGGACTGTCGGCGCACGATGTCTACGTCAACGTCGTGGGCGGATTGCGCCTGCGGGAACCGGCCACCGACCTGGCCGTGGCGCTGGCGGTGGCTTCCAGCCACAGCGGCCAGCCGCTGCGCCTGGGGGCGGCGGCGGTGGGCGAGGTTGGGCTGGCCGGCGAGTTGCGCACCGTCCCGTCGGCCGCGCAGCGCGTGGACGAAGCGGCGCGACTGGGCTTCACCCGCTGCGTGGTCCCCTCCGGAGCGCAAACCAACGGTCGTCAGACCACGGCCGTACCCGTGGCCAACCTGCGGCAGGCGTTGGACGCGGCGCTGGCGTGAGCGCGGACGCGGTGGTGCTGGGCGCAGGATCCAGCGCCCGCATGGGCGGCGCGGACAAGCTGCTGGCGGACCTGGAAGGGGAGCCGGTGATCGTGTGCAGCCTGCGGGCCTTCGAGGCAAGTCCGGGCATCCGGTCCGTCGTGGTGACGACCTCTGGCGACAACGAGGCGAACATTCGCGAGGCGGTTGAGCAGGCCGGGTTGGCCAAGGTGCGAGCCTTCGTGCGCGGCGGCACGTCGCGGGCCGAGTCCGTGCTGCACGGTCTTCGCGCCCTTGATAGCGAGCCGCCCGACTACGTGGCCGTGCACGATGGGGCGCGCCCGCTGGTCACACCCGCGCTGATCGAGGACGGCCTGCGAATGGCTCGGGTCTACGGCGCGGCCGTGGCCGGCGTTCCCGCTACGGACACGCTGAAGATCGTCGACCGCGATCGACTGGTCGTGCGAACACCGATACGGTCATCGATCTGGCACGCCCAGACCCCGCAGTTCGCCCGCTTTGCGGACCTGCTGGGCGCGCACGAACGGCAGACGGCCATGCTGGACCTCTACACGGACGATGTTTCGGTGTTGGAAGCTGAAGGTCTGCCGGTACGCGTGTTCGAAGGCAGCCGCGAAAACCTGAAAATCACGAGGCCCGACGACCTGGATGCGGCCTCGCGCATCCTGCGCCAGCGACGGACAGCCGCCTCCGGGTAGTACTGTCGCCAAGCGTCCGCCTCCGCCCCCTTACCGCCCTTCTCGTCTCGACCTCATTCTCACTTCTTGTACGTTTCCAGGAGCCTTGGATGGGCCAAGGTGTCTCTCAACGAATCCAACGTCTCCGAAAGAGCCGCCGGAAGAGAATCCGACGCTATGCGTCGAAGAGGTCGCGCAGCGTGCAGCTGAAGCCCGGCAGCGCGTCCAGGCCGTCCAGTACGTCGCCGTCGGTCAGCGTCGCTACGTCCCCGCCCGCGCGATGCGCGTCGACCGTGCGCGTAGCGGGATGCACCACCCAGACCAGCCGCACGCCGTAGCTGAGCCACATCAGCGCCTTGTCGTGCAGCTCCTGCCGGCTGTCGCCGGGCGAGGCCACTTCCACCGCCAAGTCGGGCGCGACCTCCGCGTAGCCGGTCACCCGCTGGTCCGGCGGAATCCTTGCGGCCGAAAAGTAGGCGATGTCCGGTTCCCGCACTGTGTCCGGGTCACGCTCCAGCCAAACCCCCGAGTCCGAGGCCGTCAGGCTGCCCAGTTTTCTGGGTTTGATGAAGCTCGCCAGCAAGAACACCAGGTTCGTGACAATCGTGCCGTGTTCCATTCCCGTTGGCATGGTCTCGCAGAGCACCCCCCGGATCAGTTCGCCGCGCACGCCTGTGCTGGAGAGCCGGAGCAGATCGTCGGCCGTCAGCAATCGCGGCGCGGCTTCAATCACGGCCATCGCGACCTCCTGCCCAATCCGGTGTCGGTTTCCATGCTACAGCGTTGCCAGGCACCGTCGGCCATCCAACGCGGCCGGGGGATGAGCTGGGCGCAAGGCCCGCTCGGTTGCCTCGCCTCGGCGAGGCCGGCGGCGTCTGCACCGCCGGGTGTGCGGTGTCAATCTCTCGGGAAACCTCTGCAAGACGTCCGTCGTCCTCGAAGCTGCGGCCGCTGTTGCTCCCTCCCCCCTTCCTCCTCTCCCGTTCCGCACGAGGGTCTTCCGAGCAACCGCCGCTGGGTGTTCCAAATGAGTCTCTCAACGAGACCAACGTCTCCGAATGAGCCGCCGGAAGAGAACCCGACGCTATGCGTCGAAGAGGTCGCGCAGCGTGCAGCTGAAGCCCGGCAGCGCGTCCAAGCCGTCCAGTACATCGCCTTCGGTCAGCGTGGCTACGCCCCCGCCCGCGCGATGCGCGTCGACCGTGCGCGTAGCGGGATGCACCACCCAGACCAGCCGCACGCCGTAGCTGAGCCACATCAGCGCCTTGTCGTGCAACTCCCGCCGGCTGTCGCCGGGCGAGGCCACTTCCGCCACCAAGTCGGGAGGGGTTTCGGAATAACCCATGACCTGTTCGTCCAGCGGTGACTTCTCCGAGGCGAAAAAGGCGATGTCCGGTTCTCGCACCGTGTCCGGATCGCGCTCCAGCCACACCCCGGAGTCCGAAGCCGTAAGGATGCCCAGTCGTCGGGGCTTGACGAAGTTCCGAAGTTCGGCGGCCAGGTTTACGACAATCCGACCGTGCTCTCGTCCTGTAGGCATGGTTTCGCAGAGCACCCCCCGGATCAGTTCGCCGCGCACGCCTTGGCTGGAGAGCCGGAGCAGATCGTCGGCCGTCAGCAATCGCGGCGCGGCGTCAATCACGGCCATCGCGACCTCCTGCCCAATCCGGTGTCGGTTTCCATGCTACAGCGCTGGTACGCCCCGTCGGCCATCCAAGGCGGCCGGGTGGTGAGCTGGGCGCAAGGCCCGCTCTGTTGCCTCGCCTCGGCGAGGCCGGCGGCCCCCTCACCGCCGAGTGTGCGGTGGCAATCCCTTCGAGGAGCCGCCGTTCTTTCCCCTCGCCTGGGAGACCTCTGCAAAACCCGAGGGACAGGCGTCCGGTATCAATCTCCTCAAAGGGACGCGCCTCTTCACCCTCTCCAGCGGGAGAGGAGCATCCTGGCGTCTTCGCCAGAAGAAGGTGAGGGGGCTTCCGGTCGTGCGCCCCCCGGTAAGACCCCTCGGTGCACGCTCCCACGCCAGGGAACCGCGCCGAATCCTCGCCTCGGCCGGGGATAAAAACAGCTACAAACCCCAGCCTGCCGGCGCTACGGTCCCTCCCTAAACCTCAACTAGGCTCGTCGAAGCCTGCGGCTCAGGTATAAAGTCGCCGCCTTCACGCAGCAACTCCAGGTGTTCGGCAACCGCCTCGCGAATCAGTGCCTCGGTTTCCGCGCGCGTATCGCCGGCCGCTACGCAGCCGGGCAGATCCGGAACATAGGCTGAAAACCCATTGCCGGTCCGCTCGATCACCGCCGCGTACTTCATCTTCGCGGCCCCCGGTCCAGATCTGCCTGCTTCAGGATGCTGTTCCACGTTCCAGGTGCGAGATCCTTGCTGAGCCTACCAGCGACCGTGACGGTTCCAGGCTTCTCCGGGTGCCTGAAGTGCCGATGACTTCCATGTGTCCGAACGAGCCGCCAACCATCGCGTTCGATGAGGCGAATCGCGTCTCTGACCTTCGGCACCCGCCATATACACCCATCCGCCCCGGTTTACCTGACGCGGCAAGCGTACGCCAGTTGGCCCCCGGCTGGCTGGCCAACGCCACAAACTCGGCCCGCAGATCGCTCACCCGTCGCTCCGCAAACGGCACATCCCGGTCCTCCACCTCAGCACTGGATGTGTAAACCATGTCTCCGAACACGTGTAAATGGTGTCCCCGGTCTGCACAGGGGAAGAGGAGAATTTTGGCGACTTCGCCAGAAGAAGGTGAGGAGTCTTCGCGGCTAAAAACTCCAAATAACCCACGACCCGCCGCCGCGAACGTAGGTCGGATTGCCTATTTGGACGTAGGCTGAGGTGCCAGACCGGCGGGGGTGCAAGTGATGAAGACTGACAAGGCGAACGAGTTCCGACAGGCCGCCGACCGGGCGCTGGATTTCCTGGCTGCCCACGTTGACGACGACGGCCGCAGTCGCATCGACCCCAACGACCCGGGGCTGCACTTCAAGCTGCCCTACGTGTTCGCGTACGGCGACCGTCGCGCGCTGGCGTTGAAGGTGCTGGATCACATCGAGCGCCACCTGCTGGCGGCCGACGGGTCGTTTCAGGACGACCGGTTCAACGGCCCCGCCAGCGCCTTTCTCTACCAGGCCGGCTGGCTGGCCTGGAGCAGCGCGGCGTTGGGGCGCTTTGACCTGGCGCGGCAAGTCGCGCGGCGAGCAATCCAGGAACAGGATCCCGAGTTGGGCGGCTTCTGGAACGAGACCCACCAGGGCCGCGAGCAGGGGGTACTCAACAGTTCATCCGCCGCCGCCGGCTGCGCCGCCGCCGGGGAACTGGAGGCCGCCGAACTGGCCGCCGGCTTCATGGAACGCCTGATTGAACTCCAACCGGAACCGGATCGCCGCTTCCACTTTGGGCTGTACGCCAATGGCGAGGTCATCACCGACTCGGACGCTGAGACCGGCCGAAACTACTTTGACCTCGACGGTCCCTGCCGTCCGGCCATGTTCGCCACCGCAATCGCGGGTCTGACCTGGCTGGGCCGCCAAACAGGCGACGACCGGCACTTCGACCTGGCCCGCGCCTATGCAGACGTGATCCTGTCGCACTCGGGCCGGCCGTGGGACTCGCCGTTCGCCTCCAAGACCGGCTGGGCGGTCCTGCAACTCAACGTCAACCGACCCGATCCCGCGCTCACCGACTACGCCGTGTCCGTCGGCCAGCGCTTCCTGCAACTCCAGCAGTCGGACGGCAGCGTGGACCTCACCGTCTGGCCGGGCATGGAAGCCGGCGCCCCCCTACCCCTCCGCCTCGGCAACCTCTGCGACTGGTCCCTGACCGCCGTCGACCTCGCCAACGGCGCCGCCTAACCGACCGTCACAGACTCCTGTAGGGGTGCCCCTTGTGGGCACCTATGGCTCGGTTTCGGGATATCACTCGATTCATGTGCGGGCACCCTTGCCCATTTGCCTATTGCATGCTTTCCGAGACATCCACGACATCATGCTCAATCCGCTCGTCCCGCATGTGCGGCTGTGACCGCGCGTCGGACTGCTGGACTCAGGTCGCGTCCGTTCGCTGATGCCGGCCGATGTACCCGACGACGACAACTCTCCGGTCCTTATCCCAGGCAAACGCGATTCTGATCATCTTCCGTGGGTCGCCGCTGCCTCTTCCAATGTGCTCGTCCAGCCAGTAGGTCGTGCCGTTCACCTTCGTCGTGTAGTGATCGGGGTACTTGCCCTTTGCCGTATCGCTTTGTTTGGGTTTGTACCACAATCCGCACGCCTCGCGACTCGCCTCATCAAAGCCGTCAACTCCATCGAATCCATTGCACCGGGAGTCGTAGTACTCGGTTGCCAACCATTCAAACGCCTTCCACACCGACGTTATGTCTTCGAAGCTTGGATTCTTCTCGGATTTCGAATTCAGCGCAAAAAGCAGCCGGTCTTCAAACGATTGGCCCGCCAGCTCGACCGCCGTCTTGATATCCGGAATCTCTTCTCCATTGGCGTCTGGCGATTGAATTGGCCCGGATTCCGCTCGGCGCATGGCGACGTAGGCTGATTGCAGAGATCTGTAGTTTTGCTTGCTCTCATACAGCTTTCGACGTAGTCCATCCTCCCGTTCCTTCAGGCTCTGCGTATCCAGCTGTAACGCCTTGACCTGCTGCTCGAATTCCTGTCGTTCGGCTTCCACCTTCTCGTGCTTGTCCTTGAGTGCGGCATAGTCCGCCTGCAAAGCAGCCTGAACGGTGTCCCGCTTGCCGGCCACGGAAGCCGGATCCACAGAGTCGGCGCTGTCTGTCCGTACCTCGGATGCAACGCTGGGGCGCGCCGTTGCAGCATCCCTGTCTTCTCCCGGGCCGTCGGTATCGGCGTGCCCAGGCGTCTCACCCTCGGGCGGCGCCGTATCGTCATCTGGGTCCCAGTCGCCGGACATCTGCCCGTCGATCTGCTCGACAAGGGACAGGATCTGCGGCTCGAGTTCCGACCGCTTCGCGCGTCGGGCGTCCTCTTCGCTCCGGGTAGGCGCCTGAATTCGAATCTGACAGTACTCGAGCAACAATGCGCCCAGCTCTTCAACGGCCTGCTGCGTCTTGGAAAGATCAGCCAGATTGGATGTGTCTGTCGCCGACCATGCGTCGATGTCAACCTCCAGGTACCTCAGCTCGTCCAGGAAGTTATCTCTGATATATCCGATGGCTTCCGCGAACGCCGCCGTCAGCGCCTGCTCCGCCTCCCGCTCCTTCGCCTGCCTGATTTCTCTGAATTCACCAATAAAGTTCTCAGCCTCTTGCCATTCCGGCGCATCGGGCGGCAACTGTTTGAGGTATTCGATCCAATGCGGAAAGAGGCTGCCTTCCGGCAGAACGGCCTCATCGTCCAAGTCGTCTGGCGGCGGCACCGGAATGTTCCCGGATACGCAGCACAACATCAATGCTACGTCTTCCGCAAGGTATCTATCGTTTCGGGGCTTATAGCGATGGCTAGCCAGCGGGCCGCTGGTCGTCGTCCGGCGCTGACGGGGTGAGCAAGGCCACAAGCCAGTCGGGTTCGGGCGGATTCAGCCAGCGCAACCCGTCGGGGCCGCGTACGCACACGATGGAAGC
>JAJDZD010000021.1 GCA_022824865.1 Chloroflexota bacterium
ACCTGTCGCTCCGCAAACGGCACATCCCGGTCCTCCATTTCATGTCCAGATGTGTAAACCATGTCTCCGAACACGTGTAAATGATGTCCCCGGTCTGCACATGATAGAGGCGTGGCGCACGTTGTCCTATTGCTGCATAGCGAAAGCTACCGAGCGGCCGACTTCCTGCAAGCGGCGCGGCAGCTTGGCGTCGACATCACTGTGGCTTCGGATCGGCGCAACCCAGCCGCGTCGGACGCCGACGAAGGCGTGCTGGAAGTCCATCTCGCCAACCCGGAGGTCGCCGCATCGGCGATCGTCGAGTATGCGGGCGAAACGGTGGTTGATGCCGTCGTGGCGGTTGACGATCAAGGGGTGGCGGCGGCCGCGCTGGCCAGTGCGCAGCTTGGCCTGCCGCACAACTCGCCGGCAGCGATTACCGCGACCCGGAATAAGGCAGACATGCGGCGGCGCTTGGCAGCGGCTCGCGTTCGGCAGCCGGCCTTTGAAGTCGTGAAACCCGGCGGCGATGCACAGATGGCCGCCGAACGCCTGGGATTACCGGTGGTCGTTAAGCCGGTGTCGCTATCCGCCAGCCAGGGCGTGATTCGCGTCGATCGGGCCGACGAGCTACCGGCAACGATCGAGCGAACGCGCTCGATTGTGCAGGCCCAGGGTCGTGATCCGCGCGAACCTGTTCTACTCGAGCGCTTTGTCCCCGGTAGCGAAGTGGCCGTAGAGGGACTGGTGCGGGGCGGGGCGCTCGAAGTCCTGGCGATATTTGACAAGCCCGACCCACTTGACGGTCCGTTCTTCGAGGAAACGATCTACGTCACACCGTCGCGGTTGACGCCAGCCACGCAGGAGTCCATTCGCGCGGTGGCGGCCTCCGGCGCGAAAGCACTCGGGCTGTCGGATGGTCCGATCCACGCCGAACTGCGAACGAGGAACGGGAACGCCTGGCTGCTAGAGATTGCCGCGCGGTCGATCGGCGGACTCTGCGCGCGCTCGCTCAGGTTTGGCCTGGGCGTGAGCCTGGAACAGCTCATCCTGCGTCACGCGCTTAGTCTGCCGATTCGCGACCTGGGGCTGACCGACGCCGCCGCGGGCGTGATGATGCTTCCCATACCGCGTGCCGGCCGGCTGCGTGCAGTGCGTGGCGTTGGCAGTGCCCGTGCGGTCGACGGCGTGGCCGGTGTGGAGATCACCATCTCACCGGGCCAAGAGCTTGTGCCCTTGCCGGAAGGCAGCCGATACCTCGGATTCGTATTCGCGCGCGGACAGGATTCTGACGAAGTCGAAGCAGCGCTGCGCGCGGCGCACGCCGAGTTGAACTTCGAAATCACGCCAAACTAGGGCGAAGGTGACGGAAAACCCCTAGCATTGACCGATGCGAACACTCCTGATTTCCACCTACGAGCTCGGGCACCAGCCGTTGCATGCGGCATCGGCGGCCGGGGCGTTGTTGCAGGCCGGTCACGAGGTGCGTTGCCTCGACCTGTCGGTCGAAATGTGGGACGACGACGCTGTGGCCTGGGCGGAGGCCGTCGCCATATCGGTTCCAATGCACACGGCCACGAGGTTGGCCGAGCGAGCGGCGCAGCGGATTCGAGAGATCCATCCGGATGTTCCGATCGCCTTCTACGGGTTGTACGCGGGAATGGACCATCACCCTGACGGTTCAAACCTTGCGGACGCCCAATTCGCCGGGGCATACGAGCACGGTCTAGTCGGTTGGCTAGGTCGATTAATCTCCGCAGAAAACGCGACCGATCCCCCGGTGGATCTCAGCCGTCGACCAAGCTTGCTGCCGGCCAGGCACCTGCTGCCCGACATTTCGCGTTACGCGCACATGGCACTGGGCGATGACGAGTCGCCCGTGGGCTATACGGAGGCCAGCCGAGGGTGCGTGCATACCTGCCGCCACTGTCCGGTCCCGATCGTGTACGACGGTCGGATTCGGATTATCGACGCTGACGTGGTGCTGGCCGACATTGATCAGCTGGTGGAGGCCGGTGCACGTCATATCACCTTTGCCGATCCTGATTTTCTGAATGGCGTGCGGCACTCGCAGCGCGTGGTGCGCGCGATGCACGCCCGGCATCCGCATCTGACGTTCGACGTGACAACCAAGGTGGAGCACATCCTGGAGCACGCGAGCGTCTGGCCGGGATTCGCGGCCGCCGGCTGCTTGTTTGTCGTGTCGGCGTTCGAGTCGGTGAACGACGAGATTCTGCGGCGGTTGGACAAGGGACACACGGCGGCCGAGGCGGCGCAGGCCGTTCGACAGCTTCGCCAGCACGGCATCGAAGTACGCCCGTCCTGGATGCCGTTCACCCCGTGGACGACGCCAGCCGACGTTCTGGCCATCATGGAGTTCGTGCGCGACCACGACCTGATAGCCAACGTAGACCCAGTGCAGTTCACAATCCGGTTGCTGGTTCCGCAGGGATCGCTGTTGCTGGACTTGCCCGAGATGACACCCCACTTGCGCGGCTACGACGAGGAGCGGCTCACGCACGAATGGCGCCCGGACGATCCGCGCTCCGACGACCTGCAGGAAGAGCTCGCCGAGATCGTCGAGCGCGGGATCGCGGAGGAATCCTCCGACGCAGTTCTGTTCGAGCGAATGTGGACGGCCGTCCGCGTCGCGGCACCCGAGGCAACCGCCGGTTCAGCGCCAGACCTCTCAGGCAGCCCGCTTCCCGTCCGGCCACGACTCACCGAACCCTGGTTCTGCTGCGCCGAGCCGACGGACATGCAATTCGGTCCACTTGAAGAGATCCCGGCGTAGCCTGCCCGTGACGAAGCAACTGCCAGTCGAGATGTATGACCTGGGTTACATGGACTACCTCGACGCGCTTGACTGGCAGCGGACCACGGCGGCGGCGGTGCGTACGCGGTCTTCGGCCGACGTTCTGGCGTTGCTGGAGCATCCGCCGGTCTACACCATGGGCGCCCGCGGCGGAGACGACCACCTGCTGTTGGGCGATGACGACCTTCGCGCCAGGGGCGCTGAGCTAGTCATGACAGACCGGGGCGGCGACATAACCTTTCATGGCCCAGGGCAGCTGGTGCTTTACACCATCCTGAATCTGCGGCGACGAGGTTTGCGTCCCGTCGACCACGTCCGTTGCTTGGAGCGCACGATCCTCGGCACGCTGGCGGCCTTTGACGTGCCTGGGCGCACAGTCAAGGGACGGCCGGGGGTTTGGATCGGTTCGCGAAAGATCGCCGCCATCGGCGTCTCAATTCGCGGCGGAGTCACAATGCACGGCGCCGCTCTCAATGTCACGAACGACCTGACGTGGTTCAATGCGATCGTGCCCTGTGGATTACATGGACTAGGCGTCACCTCGATGGCTCGCGAACTTGGGATCGCTCCGCCAATGGGCGATGTGATGACTGCGGCAGCCGCCGCGTTCGCCGAGGTCTATCAGGCCGAGGTGCGTCCAGCGACACCTGCGATGGAGCCCGTTGGTGGCCACTGAGATTCGGGTAGCCCGACCGTCCTGGCTGCGGGCGCGTGTGCCCGGCGGCGAGCGCTTCGAAGACCTTCGCGACCTTGTGCGCTCGGAGCGCTTGCACACGGTCTGCGAAGAGGCCCGCTGCCCGAACATCGGCGAGTGCTGGAATGCCGGCGAAGCCACGTTCATGATCCTGGGCGACACGTGCACCCGGGCCTGCGGCTTCTGCGCGGTCACGTCGGGTCGACCCGGGGCGCTGGATCCGCTGGAACCGTTCCGGGTGGCCCAGGCCGTCGCGCAGATGGATCTTGATTACTGCGTGATTACCTCAGTTAATCGGGATGACGAGGCGGACGGCGGCGCCGCCATATTCGCCGGTTGCATCCGGGCCATTCGACACCGAACGCCTCAGGTGGAGGTGGAAGTGCTCATCCCAGACTTCATGGGCAACTGGGAGGCGCTGGCCACGGTTGTTCGGGCCCGGCCGGTCGTTCTGAATCACAACATCGAGACGGTGCCGCGGCTCTATTCGCGAGCGCGCCCCAAGGCGATCTACACCCAGTCCCTAGAATTGCTGCAGCGAGTCAAGCGAATCGATCCGAACATGATTACGAAGTCGGGAATCATGGTTGGGCTTGGCGAAACGCGAGACGAACTATCCAAGACGCTGGCCGATCTGCGGGACCACGATTGCGACCTGCTCACCATCGGCCAGTACTTGCGACCCTCGCGCAAGCATTTGCCGATCGTCCGCTACTACAGTCCCGACGAGTTCGGCGAACTGGGGGACGAAGCGCGCGGCCTCGGATTCGCCCACGTCGAATCGGGGCCGCTGGTGCGAAGTTCGTACCATGCGGGGGAACAGGCCCGCGCGGCCCGACAGAAAGCAGCCGGCCTGACGCGCGAACGGTAAGAAAACCGCTGCGCGCGCCCGGCCAGGGGCGCTAGGCTCGGACCGGTCGGGCTCTCGACTTCGTGAGGTGCGGCTCCATAGCAACCATCGACGTCAACGGACAGGCTGACGACTCCGCTATCGAGTCCCTGGAAACGCAGGACTGGCTGGAGTCCCTCGACGACGTATACGTTCTGCGTGGACCGGAACGCGTTGCCGGACTGCTGCGGGACCTGCAAATCCACGCACAGCGGGACGGCGTTTCGCTCCCCGTCACCTCGCGCACGCCCTACGTCAACACAATTCCACCCGACCGACAACCCGACTATCCGGGCGATCGGGACATCGAGCGAAGGATCAAGAGCATCATTCGCTGGAACGCCATGGCGATGGTGGTGGAGGCCAACAGCAAGTCGGACGGCATCGGCGGCCACATCTCCACGTACGCGTCGGCGGCCACGTTGTACGAGGTGGGCTTTAACCACTTCTTCCGAGGACCAGATCACCCCGACGGCGCCGACATCGTGTATTTCCAGGGGCATGCCTCGCCAGGGATGTATGCACGTGCGTACGTGGAGTGGCGGCTGCCCCCCGCGCAGTTGCATAACTTCCGGCGCGAGCTGGCGGACGGGGGCGGCCTGTCGTCGTATCCCCACCCGTGGCTCATGCCCGACTTCTGGCAGTTCCCGACCGTCTCTATGGGCCTTGGGCCACTCATGTCGATCTACCAGGCTCGGTTCATGCAGTACCTGGCCGATCGGGATCTGCGCCCGGACACCGGTCGGCGCGTGTGGGCGTTCCTGGGCGATGGCGAGTTCGACTCGCCGGAAGCCAGCGGAGCGATCTCACTGGCGGCTCGGGAGTGCCTGGACAATCTGACGTGGGTCGTGAACTGCAACCTGCAACGCCTGGACGGACCGGTACGCGGCAATGGGAGCGTGGTGCAAGAGCTGGAAGGGCTGTTCCGGGGCGCCGGCTGGAACGTCATCAAGGTGCTGTGGGGCAGCGACTTTGACGAGTTGTTCGCCAACGACACCGAGGGAATTCTGGCCAAGCGAGCCAGCGAGGTTGTGGATGGTGACTACCAGAAGTACTCAGTCGCCGGGGGCGCCTACATCCGCGAGCACTTCTACGGCGTGGATCCGCGCTTGCTGGCGATGGTTGCGGGTCGAAGCGACGACGAACTCTGGCGCATGCGGCTGGGCGGTCACGATCCCACAAAGGTCTACGCGGCCTATCACGCGGCGGTGCGCCACAAGGGTGCGCCGACGGTCGTCCTGGCTCGCACCATCAAGGGCTACGGACTGGGCGAGGCCGGGGAAGGTCGCAACATCACGCACCAGCAAAAGAAACTCAACGTGGATGAACTCCTCACGTTCCGCGACCGGTTCCATATCCCTCTGTCGGACGACGACGTCATAAATGCGCCGCTGTATCGCCCAACGCGCGAAAGCACGGAGGGTCGATACGTCGCCGAGCGACTGCGTGCGATGGGCGGGCATTTGCCGACGCGTTCCACGTCGTACACACCGGTAGCCCCTCCAGGCAACGACGCCTACGAGGAATTTTCAGCAGGCACCGGGGAACGGCAGGCGTCAACCACCATGGTGTTCGTGCGGCTGCTGACGAAACTGCTGCGGGATCCGGAGATCGGGCGGCTGATCGTGCCAATCGTCCCGGACGAGGCGCGGACGTTCGGCATGGAGGCGCTCTTCCGCCAAGTCGGCATTTACTCACATGTGGGGCAACTCTACGAGCCGGTAGATTCCGACACCTTGCTGTATTACAAGGAATCGACCGACGGGCAGATCCTGGAAGAGGGGATTACGGAGGCCGGCTCGCTGGCGTCCTTCATTGCGGCAGGGACGGCCTACGCCGCGCACGGCCTGCCGATGATTCCCTTCTACATCTACTACTCGATGTTCGGCTACCAGCGCGTGGGCGACCTGGTGTGGGCGGCGGCGGACAGTCGAACGCGCGGCTTCATGGTCGGCGGAACCGCCGGACGGACCACGCTGGCCGGCGAAGGACTGCAGCACCAGGACGGGCATAGTCACTTGCTGTTCTCATCGGTGCCCAACTGCCGCGCTTATGACCCCGCCTTCGCCTACGAGGTCGCCACCCTGATCAGGGACGGTATTCGACGCATGTACGCCGAAGGCGACGACAGCTTCGTTTACCTGACGGTGGGCAATGAGAACTACGTCCATCCGCCGAAACCGGACGAGCCGGACGTGGACGAGGGCATCCTGCGCGGGATGTATCGATTCCGTCGGGCGGACATTCAGGAACCCCGAGCCCGGGCGCAGTTGCTGGGCAGCGGAGCGATTCTGAATGAAACAATCAAGGCTCAGGAGATGCTGGCTGAGCGGTATGGCGTGGCCGCCGACGTTTGGTCCGTGACCAGCTACACCGAACTGCGTCGCGACGCGCTGGACGTTGAGCGCTGGAACATGCTGCATCCGCACGAGGAGCCGCGCACTCCGTACGTCACGCAGCAACTCGCCGGACTACCCGGCATCGTGGTCGCGGCTTCGGATTATGTCAAGACGATGTCTGATGCGGTTGCCAAGTGGATTCCGCAGCCATTGATGTCGCTGGGCACCGACGGATTCGGACGTAGCGAGGACCGCGAAGCCCTGCGCGACTTCTTCGAAGTCGATGCCCGGTACGTTACGCTGGCGACGCTGTATGCGCTGGCGCGCGAAGGCGAGCTTGATCGGGAAATTGTCTCCGAGGCTCTTGAGGACCTCGAGATCGACCCGGCCAAGGCCAACCCCCGGCTCGCCTGACGCTTCCGCCACCGCCGCGACGGAGCCGGCATGGCGACTGAACTGAAACTCCCCGACCTGGGCGAGGGCATTGCTGACGCTGACGTACTGAGCGTCCTAGTGAGCGCAGGACAGGCGGTTGTCAAGGACGACCCGATCATCGAGATCGAGAGCGACAAGGCGACCCTGGAAGTTCCGGCGGAACTAGCCGGCACGGTTACCCAGATCCTGGTGAGTGCCGGCGACACGCTGCAAGTCGGACAGACGATTCTCGAGTTGGAAGAGAGCGACTCGGAGGCGGACGGCAAGCCTGTGGCGCCTCCGCCGGCGGCGAATGCGTCGGCGGGAACCGTCACCCATGCGCCCGCTTCAACTCCTGCACCCGCGCCAACACCACCGAGACCTCAACCTAAACCAACCGCGCCGCCGCGCGCCGCGCCACCTCCACCACCACCGGCCGGCGGCGACGCGCCCGTGTTTGCCTCGCCGTCGACCCGCGGGTTCGCACGCGAAATCGGTCTGGATATTCGGGAGGTCACAGGCTCCGGCCCCGGCGGACGCATATCAGTTGACGACGTGAAGGCACACGCCCGGTCTCGACCGGCCACGGCATCCGCAGCCCCTGGGTCACTCGTTGCTGTGCCGCTGCCCGACTTCAGCAAGTTTGGTGCGGTCAAGCGAGAGCGCATGAATCGGGTTCGTCGGGCAACCGCAACCAACATCGCGCAGTCTTGGTCGACTATTCCGCACGTCACGCTATTCAATAACGCCGACATTACGTCCGTGGAGGCGATGCGGCAGCGCGAGAAGGACCGGGTTCGGAGCGCCGGCGGCAGTCTCACAATCACGCCGATACTGATGAAAGTTGTGGCCGCCGCGCTCAAGGCACATCCCAAGATGAACGCCAGCGCGGACTTCGCCACCAACGAGATGGTGCTGAAGGACTATTGCCACCTGGGCGTTGCCGCCGACACCGAGCGAGGGCTGCTGGTGCCAGTCATTCGGGACGTCGACGAGAAGAGCATCACTGAATTGGCGATTGAAGTGACCGAGGTTGCTGCGCAGGTTCGCGACGGCCAGTTGCCGCCCGAACGGCTGGAAGGCGCCTCGTTCACGATTAGCAACCTGGGCGGACTCGGCACGGGACACTTCACGCCGATCATCAATCCCCCGGAAGTTGGAATCCTGGGCGTTGGCCGCGCGTTGGAGAAGCCGGTGTACGTCGAAGGACTGTTGCGGCCGCGGCTCATGTTGCCGCTGGCCCTTTCGTTCGACCACCGTGCCGTCGACGGAGCGGACGGCGCACGCTTTCTGACTTGGATCGTCGACGCGCTGGCCCAGCCGCTGATGCTGGCGATGGGGGATTCGTCGGGCCGTGACCTCTGACGGACGGCAGCCGCGCGTAGCCGTGATCGGCGCGGGGCCGGGAGGCTATCCGGCTGCCTTCCACGCCGCCGAGCTTGGCATGGACGTGACGCTCATCGACCCCGAGCCGAACCCCGGAGGCGTGTGCCTTTATCGCGGCTGCATACCCTCAAAGACCCTCTTGCACGTAGCTTCACTGCTGGGTGAGGCGGAGGATGCGGCTGACTGGGGCGTGAGTTTCGGACGCCCGGAGATCGACCTGGACCGGCTACGTAGTTGGAAAGACCAGGTCATCTCCAAGATGACCTCCGGCCTGGGACTCCTCACGCGAGCACGACGCGTGCGGTTCGTCCGCGGACTTGCACAGTTCGAGGGTCCCGACGCGCTGCTGATTGAGCCGACCGACGGCGGCGACGCGCAGCGATTGGAGTTTGACTATGCAGTCGTTGCTACCGGCTCGCAGCCTGCGGCGCCGCCGGGCTTCGAGATCGACGGCGAACGGATCCTTGATTCGACGTCAGCCCTGGAGATCGACGACATCCCGGACTCGTTGCTAGTCGTTGGCGGGGGCTACATCGGCCTCGAACTGGGATCGGTCTACTCGGCGCTAGGCTCCAAGGTGACGGTAGTCGAGATGGAGACCGGACTGCTGCCCGGGGCCGACCGCGACCTGGTACGACCGTTGGAGCGCAAGCTGGAATCCGCATTTGCCGAGATTCTGCTCAGCACGCGAGTCGCGAGCCTGAACGTGCGGTCGGAAGGCGTGGACGTCGAGTTGGCAGGGGCGCGCGTCGAGAACCCTTCCCGGCTCTTTGACAAGGTCCTGGTTGCGGTCGGACGGCGCCCCAACAGCTCGGGATTGAACCTGGAGGCCGCAGGCGTGGAGTCCGACAAGCGTGGCTTCGTGAAGGTCGACCACCAGCGCCGCACGAGCGCCGCCAACATATTTGCCATCGGCGACGTGGCCGGCGAACCAATGCTGGCGCACAAAGCCACATACGAAGCAAACGTGGCCGCTGCGTCCATTGCCGGTCAGGTGGCGACGTATGACGCACAAGCCATCCCAGCAGTGGTGTTTACCGATCCTGAGATCGCCTGGTGCGGGCTGACCGAGGCCGAAGCCCGCGATTCCGGCCGGCCGCACGAGGTCGCTACGTTTCCGTGGGCGGCTTCGGGTCGAGCAACAACGCTGGGGCGAAATGACGGTCTGACGAAGCTCATTCTGGAGCCGACGACCGAGCGCGTGCTGGGAGTCGGGATCACCGGCCGCGGCGCTGGCGAACTCATTGCCGAAGGCGTGCTTGCAGTGGAGATGGGCGCCCGAGTCGACGACCTGCGGCTGAGCATCCATCCACACCCCACGACGTCTGAGACTCTGATGGAAGCCGCCGAGGTCTTCTTCAACACCAGCCCGCACTACATCGCGCGGAAGCGCGGCTGACACGCCGGACTTGCTGCCGACCCTGCGTTAGATCACGCGTCCGATCGTCCACTCGACCGTCGGCAAGAGCGGGTCATCGGTCTCCTTGAGCCAGTTCACGATTTCGCCGGATAGCTCGACACGAACGTCGGCCGTCGACGGATCGTCGATCACGTTGCGGGTCTCGTGCGGGTCGTTGCGCATGTCGTACAACTCAGGCTTGTCATAGAGCCAGAGATTCAGCTTCCAGCGGTCGGTGACCGCCGTCTTGACGAACATCAAGTCGTCGCGCAGTCCGGCCTCGATGTAGAACTCGCAGAAGACGATGTGGCGCGGGCCCGGCGCCTCACCGAGAACCATCGCGCTCTGATCGATTCCGGCGCCGGCACTGATCGGAACGCCGCACAGAGCGCCCAGCGTGGCCGGTAGATCGACCGTGTTGAATAGAGCGTCGGTCTGGCGCCCGGCGGGGATCGCGGCAGGCCAGCGCATGATGAGCGGAATCCCGATCGACTGCTCGAACATTGCCGGCCCTTTGCCGGCCATGCGATGCGCCCCCATCATCTCGCCGTGATCCGACAGGAAGACGATCAACGTGTTGTCGCGCAGGCCCTGCGCGTCCAGGTGGGCGAACAGGCGGCCAACCTCGGTGTCGATGTGTGCGTTCAGCCCGTGGTAGTGAGCGATGAAGCGGCGCCAGTCGGCCTCCGACATGTTGCGTACCCAGCGATGGGTGAGGCTGCGCTGGTAGGCGTCGGATTTGCCGTGAAAGTCCTCATCAATCGTGGGCGGCAATTCGACGTCGGCGGGATCGATGCGATCCGCAAAGTCGCCCGGCGAAATAACCGGCGGATGCGGATCCTTGATTGAGAGCGTGAACGCCCAGGGGCGCTGGTCGCGGCCGTCGATGAAGTTGATGGTCTCGTCCACGGCCCATGACGTCCGAGCGTGCTCGACCGGAATGGCGGATGACCCGGAGGGAACCACGCCGGACTTCGTACCCTCGCTGAAGCCGAATTCATGGTGTTCGTGCTTGAAGAGTTCGGCCAAGCCGTGGCGTTCGAGATGCTGGATGTAGTAGTCGCGGCCGTTCTTCCAGTAGCGGTAGGTCCGCCAGTGCTCCTCCCAGCCGTGATGGGGGATCTCGTCGTTGCCCATGTGCCAGGGGCCGGTGTAACCCATGCGATAGCCGGCGTCACGAAAGGCCTGGCCCAACGACGGCACCGACTCGGGAAGCACGGCCCGCTGCCGGACGGTCCCGAATCGCTCGTCCTGGCCCGACCGCGGCACGCAGAGTAAGTGGTGCTGGTGCGGATAGAGGCCGGTGAACATCGAGGCGCGGGCCGGGGAACACTGGGGCAGCGGAACGTAGGCGCGGTTGAGCGTTAGTCCGTCGGACGCCAATCGATCAATGTGTGGGGTCTGCGCCACGCGGTTGCCGTACGCGCCGAGGTAGCTGGCGTCGAGCTGGTCGCAGAGGATGATCAGCAGGTTCGGTCGCGGCGTTGCCATGCGTTGCCTCCTACGGCCCTCGGTTCGGAACTGTCGCCACGGTCATCCGATACCCGAGGATTCTTGACCCGACAGACTTGCGTTTTGCCGCCCACCGTACGTCAGTCCACTGCCCGTGTTGACGCCTCGCCTTGTCGGACGTAGCGTGAGGATGGTTCGAGCCTAGAGTACTTCGGACAGGGAAAGTACGCGGGCACAACTGGGGAGGCCATCGATGACGCGACGACACATCCTCCGAGCACTGGGGCTTGGCGGACTCGGGGCAAGCGGAGCGGCGCTCCTGGCAGCCTGCGGCGAGACCCAGGTCGTAACCAAGGAAGTTCCAGTCGAGAAGATCGTTGTCAAGGAAGTGCCGGTCGAGACCATCGTCACAAGGACCGAAGTCAAGGAAGTGCCAGTCGAGAAGATCGTGACGCAGACCCAGGTTCAGGTCGAAGTTCAGGAAGTCCAAGTCGAAAAGGTAGTCACGGAGGTTGTCAAAGAGGTAGTTGAAGTCGAGAAGGTCGTTGAAAAAGTCGTCGAGAAAGTCGTTGAAGTCGAGGCGCAGCGCCCACCCGTAGTGCTGACCTTCGCGACTGACCACACCTCCGGCCCGCGCGGCGCGGCGGTGCAGTGGGCGGTTGAAAACTGGGCCAATCGGCGGCCGGACGTGAGAGTCCTGGTGGAACCGGTTGGCGGGGGCTATTGGGACACGCTCTCCATCCGAGCCGCGGCCGGCACCCTGCCGGAGATGGTGCTGTGGGATGGCCACCTCTTTAACGCCTGGCGCGACGACAACACCGTGCTCCAGCTCAACGATGTCCTGTCGAAGATGGATGGTTGGAACGAGGAGGAGTACTACTACATCCCCAACCTCTGGACCGACAACGGGCACGACGACGACCACAGGTTTCCGCCTCCGCCCCAATTGCACGGCAACCAGTACGGCATCACCTACCAGGGTGGGATCAGCGGGTTCATGTACAACCAGACCCTCGTGGATGAACTGGGTGCCGGTCATCCCGACGACAGCTGGACCTGGGACGACCTGCTGGAGAATGCGCAGAAGACCACCGATCCAGAACAAGGCCTTTGGGGCATGGACGGGGGCGGCAACTGGTATTCGTGGCACCCGATGATCTGGTCGGGGAACGAGGAGTACTTTCGCAGCTACGACGACACCAAGTTCACGATGTACGACAACGGCGGCAGCGCGGGGATTGAATTCATCCATGACGCGGTGTTCGAGCACGAGGTCGCCGTGCCCATCGCCGATATGCGCGAGGTTCGCGGCGAGTTCAGCACGCCATTCACGGCTGGCATCCAGGCGTATTACCTGACCGAGCGCGTCCGTCAGACGGCGCGCCCGCTGATTCAGATCAAGGACCGCTTCGAGTGGTCGCTGGCGCCGGTGCCCGTCAATCCGGCAACCGGCAGATCGGGCACCTTCTGGTCCTGCCAGTTCCACGCCGTAACCAGCGGCGCCGAGGCTCGAGGAAACGTGGCCGAGACCGCCGAGGTGTGCCTCTACTTCGGCACCGAGGTGCAGCACCGCGTGGCCGGCGTCGACCGCGGCCACCTGCCCATGTGGCGGCCGGCCCTGGAGACTGCGGAAGCGCAGTCAGGTCCGCCGAACAATATGCACTACCTCAAGCAGTACGCCGACGGCACTGAAAACCGTCACCGCCAGTACCGGATGCCCAACTGGGGAGAGTGGTACCAGAGCTGGATCGGACTCGAGCAACGCTACATGCTTGGCGAGGTGGCGCTGGAAGAGATGATTGGGAACGTCAAGACGGCCGCCGAGGCCAACCAGGCGCTGCAGATCGAGGAGATGCACAGTCGCGGCTGGATCTAGTCCGATGTATCGGCAGGCGGGTGCGGGCCCTCAAGCCCGCGCCTGCCTGCGGCTGCCTGGCCGCGGTCGCCCGTCCCAGGAGTCGCGCTTGGTCTTAGGTCGGCGCGCAGCGCTGCGCCATTCGCTCGGTGCAATTGCTGTTTCATCCGCACTTTTGCTCGCAGGTTGCGGCGACTCGAAGAGCGCCTTCGAGGATTATTCGTTTCCCAGAACCAGCTCCGAGAGCGGACGCTATCTCTCCGATGAGGAACACGCACGACTGCGGGAGCAGTGGCAGGCACAACAGGACGCCAAAGGCGCGCAAGCGACTCCACAGACATCTGGCGGAAGCTAGGTCTCGTCCTTGACCGGCCGTAAATTCGGCGGCAACTCGGTCGCGAGTAGTCTTGAGACACCATGCGGCGAGGACCCGCGACGGGAGGCCCACAGTGGTTGAGAAACCGAATCTGCTCTTCATCTTCACGGATGAGCAACGGGACGACACGCTGGCCTGCTACGGGAACCGCACCATCCAGGCGCCAAACCTGAACCGGCTGGCCGACGAGAGCTTCGTCGTCGACCGTGCGTATTGCACCCAACCGGTCTGCACTCCGTCCCGCTCATCGATCATGACCGGCTACTACCCACACACCACGGGCTGTCTCGAGAACAACGACCCGCTACGGCCTGATCACCTGACGTTGGCCGAGCGGGTACCTGACGACTACACCTGCACCTACTACGGCAAGTGGCACCTGGGCAGCGAACTCATTGCACAGCGCGGCTTCTCGGAATTCGTGGGGATCGAGGACGGCTACCGCGAATACTACGCAGACGCAGTCGAGGCTAAGCGTCTGAGCGACTATCACCACTTCCTTGTGGAACACGGATTCGAGCCGGATTCCGGAAAGACCCAGCGCGGTGAGTCATCGGCGGATACGGGAACACTGCGGACCTTCTCTCGCCAGTACGCCGCGGAGATGCCGGAGCCGTACACCAAGGCCAGCTTCCTGGGCGAGCGTTCGGCCGAGTTCATCCGCGCCCACGCGGACAGGCCGTGGGTTCATTATGTCAACTTCCTCGAGCCGCACATGCCGTTCGATGGGCCGCTCAACGAATTGCACGATCCGGCGAACCTGGAAACCGGGCCGGCCTTTCTGCGTCCGCCGGACGACGATGTCTCACTCATCCATCGGGCGCTCGCGGCCTACTACGGCAACACCGACTGGCGAGGGTTTGATTTGAAGGACGAGGCTTCGTGGCGCAGAGTCCGTCGCAACTACTGGGGGCTGGTCACGCTGGTGGACCGCGCGGTCGGCCGGATTCTTGAGGCCCTGCGGGAGTCCGGCCAAGCGGATCGCACCATCGTCGTATTCACCTCAGACCACGGCGACATGATGGGCGATCACAACATCCTGGCGAAGTGCACACTCTACGAAGAGGCCATGCGCGTGCCGTTGCTGCTGCGGGTGCCCTGGCTCTCCGACAACGGACGACGGATCGACGGTGCGATGAGCCTGGTGGACCTGGTTCCGACGCTGATGGATCTGATGGGCCTGGGCGCGCCCGCCGAGGTCCAGGGCGAAAGCCGGGCAGGCGTGTTCGAAGGCAGCGACGATCTGTCCACTAACGACGTCATCGTCGAATGGAACGGCAGCCACAATTCCTGCGTCTGGCCGCCGGATGCTCCGCCCGAGGCGCACCGTGTGGAGTCGGATCCCTGGCGTTCCATCCTCAGCCACGACGGCTGGAAGCTGAACGCCAGCGCCACGGATCAGTCGGAGCTGTTCGACCTCAACACGGACCCTCACGAACTCACGAATCGGTTCAACGATCCCGACCAGCGCGCACGAATTGCCGACTTACTGGACCGCATTCGGGCCTGGCAGGCCACAGTCGACGACACGGCGCCGCTGCCCGCCGTGTAGAAAGTCGTCTGCCTCGCATGGCTTCGCCATACCCCACGTCCGTCGAGCTTGAGGCCGAGGCCGGCCGCTCGGTCCTGTTCCTCGACCTGCTCGAAGTCGACGAACTGCAGCGTGTGCGCCAGGTCGTACGTCCCGCGGTCAAGCACCCCGCCAATCCAGTCATTCGCACCGGGCCTCTCGGCGCCTGGGACTCCCTGCAAGCCTGCCCGTGGCAGGGCTCCGTGATGTGGGACGCCGAGGATGGGCACTACAAGGCCTGGTATATGGGCATGGATGTCGCCGAGTCCGGCCTGCAGATTCCTCGTGTCGGCTACGCCGTAAGTCCGGACGGCTCAACCTGGGATAAGCCCAAGGTTGGCGTGCACGAATACGGCGGTACGCGTGACAACAACCTGGTCGCCCTTCTTCCGGGCCGGCGAACCAACGGACCCGCGCTGAAAGACCCGGGGGAAGCCGACCCCTCGCGACGCTACAAGTTGCTGCTCTTTGACGAGAACAGTGATCGGGAGATATGGAACTCGCCCGATGGACTGCGCTTCACCCGCGAGGGCAGGCCAAGCATCCGGACGCCGGTGGCGGAGGATGGCTCGCGGCCAGTCCTCCCGGATCCCCTGGCGTGGTTCGACGCGCACCAGCTGCTCTATGACCGGCAAGACCCGAATCCCGACCGCCGCTACAAGGCCTATGGCCAGATGTCGGCCCGGCGTGGCGGCTGGTCGATCCGAAAAGGCGCCCTGCTCTACGGCCCGGACCCATGGACTTGGACCCGGTCACAGCACAACCCAATCATCGACCCCGACGACGGCGATGAGTCCCAGATCCACTTCATCTCGGTCCTGCCCTACAAGGATCTGTACGTGATGCTCTACGAGTACGGCTGGTTTGAACCGGACACCTCGGTTTATGTAGCCGACATTCGACTGGCCGTGAGCCGTGACGGCGAGCGGTTTCAGCGGGTTCAGCCCAATCAGCCACTCGTTCGGCGAGGCGGGCCAGGTGACTGGGATGGTGGTTTCCTGGTCACGTCGAGTGACCTGGTGGTCCGCGACCACGAGATTCAAGTGTTTTACTCCGGCCAGCCTGAGCACTGGACAAACTGGCCCTCCGAGAACAGGGGCGAGTGGACGAGTAGCGCCGGCAGCGTGTATCCGGCGCAGACCGGGCTTGCGACTATTCCTTTGGATGGATTCGCGGCTCTCGAGACCGCCGACGGCGAAATGCCCGGCACCGTAACGACGATTCCCATGACGCCCTCGACGGCGCCGGTCGGTCTTGAGGTCTCGTGGGGCAATGCGCTGCCGGGGCGGAATTGGATCAGCGTGGACTTGCTCGATTCGGCAGGCCACCCGATCGGCAACGGGCCCCCGGCGCGCGTCCATGTTGGCGGATCGGGCGTGCCCGTTGACTTGGAGCAGCAGACCGCCTTGCCGGCGGATCGAGAGTTCAGGTTGCGATTTGGGATCCACGGAGCCGCGCGGCTGTTTGGATTCAGCTTTGTGGATGCACGAGGCAGCGCATGAGCGGTAGCCGCCGGCCCAACATCCTGATCTTCGGGCTGGACACCACACCGGCCAATCACCTGGGCTGCTACGGCTACCCGCGTCCCACCTCACCGAACATCGATCAACTGGCACGCAACGGCGTGCTGTTCGCCGACGCGAACCTGACAGGGCTGCCGACCACGCCGGGCTGGACCAGCATGCTGACCGGCGTGCATCCGCTGAATTCGGGCATCGTGATTCACGCCGAGCCGCCGCAGCAACACGCGCTGGCGCCGGACATCGAGTTTCTGCACGAGACGCTGGCCCGGCATGGGTACCGCACGGCAGCGCTGGAAGGACGCGGACGCGCCTTTCGCTCGCCGTATTGGATGCGCAACTGGGAGACGTACCTGGACCGTGGCGGCGAAGCCACCTATGGAGGTGGTATCCCAGCCGAACACATGGCCGACATCCTGGTGGAGTGGATCGAGTCGGGCGACGCGGATAACGGCCCGTTTTACCTGTTCACCCACTGGTGGGATCCCCACTGGCCTTATTTTCCGCCGGCACCATATGACCGAATGTTCTACGCCGGCGACGAGCACAACCCCGGAAATACCAGCCTCACCAAGTTCCACCAGCACCCGTGGTGGAAACATCGAACGAGCGGCGGCGCGGGCAGGCGCGACCCCCGCCAGCAGTCGCACATCGACCTGGTGCGGGACGTTACCGACCTGGAATTCGTGACTGCGTTATTCGACGGCGAAATCGCCTACATGGACGCCATGATTGGGCGCGTAATGGCGGCCCTTGAGTCACGTGGGCTGGCCGACGACACGCTCACGATCGTTGTTGCCGATCATGGCGAGTCCATCGTGGACCACGACATGTTCTACAACCACGGCGACCTCTATCAGACCAACGTACAAATCCCATTGATCCTTCATCACCCGGCGGGACTATCTCCACGCCGAGTGCCCGACACCGTCGAGCACATCGACCTGGTGCCCACCATCCTCGACCACCTGGGAATCGAGCCACCGCCTTGCGTGGATGGAATGAGTCTCCTGCCGGCCGTACGCGGTCAGTTGCTCGCCCACCCACCGATCTGCATGACCAACAACAACTTCGGTATGAACCGCGCGTGGCGCAGTGGCCGCTGGAAGTTAATCGAGCACATGTCGGCCGGACATCTCGGGGCACAACCAGGGGATATGGAGTTGTACGACGTCGTCTGTGACCCGTACGAGCGAACCAACCTCATTGCCACGCATCGGACGCTGGCGGAGACGTTGCGTGACGAGATGCACGCGTTCGTAGCTCGCATTCTGGACGGTCGGCCGGACCCGCAATTGACATACGCCAACCATCCGTCGGCGGCCAGCGTCCCCTACTAGCCGGCCGAGCGCCCGAGAGGGCGCCGTTTCAGTCGGCGATGGTCAGCCGCTCGGCCTCCACCTCTTCGAACCACGACTCCAGTTCGCGGAGAAGGCTTGCCGCGCGCCCGGGCTCCGCATCCGCCAGGTCGTTCTGCTCCCGGGGGTCGAGTTCGAGATCGAACAGCAGCGGAGCGTCTGGAGTCGGGAACTCCCGGTCCGCCACCCCAGCTGGAATCGCCGCGTGGTGAAGCTCGGGCCGGTACTTCAGGTCCCTGTCCATCTGCGTGTGTTCGGGTCTGACCCGCATCAACTCGTCAATCCTCGGCCGCACCAGTTTCCAGCGCCCGCTCCGAATCGCCGCATTGCACTCCACCTGCGGCGTGTAGCGATTCCATTGCCAGAAGCGACGCGGCGTGGCGGGCGACGGCTCGCCGCGAAGCGTGGGCAGCACACTTACGCCGTCGATTGGCGCTCCGTCGACGCGCGAGGCGCCGGCCGCTTCCAGCAGCGTCGGCAGCCAGTCGACGTAGTGGACCAGGGCATCGTTGCGCTGTCCGGCCGGCAACCCCTCCGGCCAGCGCAGCAGCATGGGGACGCGAATCCCTCCCTCGAAGACATTCCCCTTGGCGCCGTTGAAGTTGCAGTTGAAACGACGCGTATCCACTTCAATGTCCATGGTGTAGTCGTACCCGAGGGAAAGCTGCGGCCCGTTGTCGCTGGTAAACATGACAATGGTGTTGCCGGCACAGCCGCTTCTGTCCAGTGCTTCAAGGATCTGGCCCACGCCCGCATCCATGCGCTCATTCATGGCGTAAATCAGCGCCACGCCATGCGGTAGACCGGCGTCCAGATAGGGCTGGACCAGCTCCTGTGGCGCCTGCAGCGGGGTGTGCGGCGCGTTGAAGGCCACGTGCAGGAAGAACGGCCGCTGCGCGTTGCGCTCGATGAACGCGGACGCCTCGGCCGCGAAGACATCCGTCAGGTAGCGGCCATCGGAGTGCTCGGTGGTTCCGTTGCGGTCGAGCCGCCACTTGTAGTAGTCCGCCCAGCCGCCGCGAAAGCCCAGAAAGTCGTCGAACCCGCGGGCGTTCGGGTGAAATCTCGGATCCAGCGCGCCCAGGTGCCACTTGCCCACCATGCCCGTCGCATAGCCAGCGGCCCGCAGGTGGTCGGCCAGCGTGATCTCCCTCAGCGCCAGCCGGTCAAGCCCCTGGCCCTCCAGCGTGTCGATGGCACCCGTGCGGTGCGGATAACGACCCGTCATCAGCGCCGCGCGAGCCGGCGCGCAGACGCACGAACCCGAGTAGTGTTGCGTCAGGCACACGCTCTCGTCCGCCAGCCCGTCCAGCACCGGCGTCCGCGCCGGTCCGTCATTGAAGATTCCAAAGTCGCCGTAACCCATGTCGTCGGCAACGATCAGCACGATATTGGGCTGGGTCACTGGTAACTCACGTCCGCGAACGCCAGCCCATCATCGCTGACGACAGCAGACAACACCAATCGCTGCCGCCATAGTTGCACGATTAGTAACTAAGGCCGATGGGCGTGGAAAGCGGGATTCGCAGAAGCTGGGCAAGCGACTGGCTATGCTGCCACCCAATGGCCCTTGCGCACCGCGCTTCGCCGCGAGGATTCCGGCACAAATCCAGTGGCTCACCTCTTCGTTCGCGACGGTTCGGAGGCCCGCTTGCACTCGCGACCGTCAAGACATCAACTCCCTGAATGACCGTCGACCCAAACGTCCTGCCGGGCCTTGCTCTTCTCGCACTCGAGCTTCTGGTGCTCGCGACGGCCGGCTTCGTTGTCGCTCGCGTCGTGCTACGTCAGCGAAACGACCTTTTGGCGCTGGCCCAGGGACTCGTCGTAGGGCTGGCGCTTTGGGGTCTGATTGCTAACTTCGCCATGTACCTGCTGCCCGGGATGGCGGGTGCGATAGCCGCCTGGGTCGCCACCATCGGCATCGGAGCCAGGCTGGCGTGGCGGGCGCCATCACCATTGCGCGTTTCAGCACGAACCGCCGCCGTGTTCGTCGCGACAGCGTTGGCCGTGTTCTGGCTTGCTCTGGCCGGACGCCAACTCCTGTCGCTGGCCGACGACGAAATTCGTTACGGACTAGCCTCATCCATACGCGCCGGCGGATTCCCACCGGTTGTGCCATGGAACCCATGGCAGCCGGCGACGTACCACTACGGCATCGTCATGCTGGTTGGGCTCTTGTCTCCGCCCACGGGTCCAGACCTAGCGTTCGTTAACGAGATTCTGGGGGCCTATATCTGGACATGCCTTGCCCTCGTTGTCATAGCCAGCATTCACAAGCACGGAGGATGGGTCGCTACGCTCGTGCTTAGCCCTCTCCTTCTGACTGCGGGAGCGTGGACGCTTATTGGCTCACCGAACCCACCAAGCATCGTGCAGTCTCCCGTGCCCACCGGAGCCCCGGGAGCAGGTATTCGCACGGCGTTAATGGAGGTTTACTGGCCACCATTTAATTTGCCATTGGATACAAACTACGACGCGTCACCGCCGAACAGCTGGAGGCCATCTTTTCCACTCTCATATGTGTTGGTTTTTATTGTCCTGGAACGCATAACTGTTGGTCGCGTACGGTCATGGACATCACTATGCATGCTGGCTGCCATACTCGGGTTTGCAGGGCTAGCAGACGAATCGGTTGCACTGATTGGACTAGCAGTGTGGATTGCGTTCGAGATTTTGCAGACCTTCAGGCTCTTCCAATCGCGTCGGCACCTTGAGACGCAGCAACAAGGTAGTGATGCCAGCCCACACCATAACGATCTTTGGACCATCATACTGCGGGCGGCCGTCGGACCGGCATTGACGGTTGTCCTGCTGACCGCAAGCGGCGGAGTTGTGACGGGCCTCCTAACCGGCTCGTCGCACGCTGGGTTTGCGCTTGCATGGCACGAGAACCCTGCCAGCCGCCGACCACTGGGAGAATTGGCAGAAATGGCCGGCGGCCTCGGGGTTCTGGGACTTGGGCCGCTAGTTGTTGCTACCGCCGCCGTGCTGCTGGCGTGGCGCAACCCTTTAATCCTACTTCTGGCCATCGGTAGTGGAGCATTCCTTCTGGCTGCCGTTGCCCTGCGCTACGAGCCATCCCCGGCGGATGTCAGCCGCCTGGACGGGCACGCCCGCAACTTTGCTCTGTTGGCGTTGCTAATTGCACTTGGCCTCCGCCTCGGCACTCTCAGAACGCGATATCGCTACATCGCCGTGGCGGGTCTGCTTGCGCTAGTCACTTGGCCGACTGCTGCAGCACCGGCCCGTAGTCTCAGCCTGGGACTTGAGCGGGGGCTGCAACTTTCAAATATGCCACCTGGTCCGCGGGAATTTTATGAGTGGTTTCAGGGACGACATGCGGTCAAACGGTTTCGCTCCGAGGAGGTCGCCAGCCATATCCGCAAGCACACACGACCAGACGCGCGCGTGCTTTCGCCGCATCCGCATGAAATGACTATCGCAACCGGCCGGCCGAACGCGTCTGGATTCTTAAACCTCCAGCACTTCCTTAAAGGATCCGGTCCCGAATACGAGGATGCGATTCGGTTTCTCGAACCCTCGGCGATTAGGAAACTCGGTATCGACTATGTGCACACAACAGATACCTGGGTGGCCAAACTTCCAGACCGCGCCGTGCGCCGCTTGAACGATCCGTTGCTATTCGAGTCCGTTGTCCTGGATGGCACTGACGCCCTCTACCGCATTACGCCTGCGTTCTTAGAACTCGACAGTTCACCTACGGACCAGTCGTATGAAGCTCTGGGGCACGTTGTCCCTGCTACTTCCTCAGTCTATCTATCACCAGACATGGACGCTCGCGATGCCCTGCGTGCTTCCGTCGCCTTGTCAAATGCTCAGCAATTCGGCAACATCGACACATCGGTTCTCCACCTGCTATCCAAGCTTCCGACGGAGCCGCTCAAAAACCGAGCACCTGACTTCGTCGTAACATCGTCCCACATGGCTCCGGCGGCATTTGCGCCCGACAAACGTCGTCCTATTTGGTGGAACAACTCGCTTGCTGTGTACGCTCCTTCTGGCGCAATCGAACCGATCACCGGCCCGCCGCCACGGCACTTCAGCGTTGAACTCTCGGATGTTCGCATAATCGACAAGCGCATTTCCTTTACCACTACATTCACCGATCGCGCTTCCGATCGGTGGACTGGGCAGGATTGGGTAGTCATGTCAGTCGAAGACTCGCCCTGGGCGTTCCCTGACAGATCAAGAACATCCCGACGTACACAAGCACCAGCCCGGACGTTCAAGGGACAGATTCAACCAGTGGCCGAGACGAATACCCACGAGTACTTCTACTTGTACGAGTTTCATGTCAATACGGCGGCATTGACCGTGTGGGATGGAAATAGCTACGTGATACTTGATGAACTTAGTCGCGACTTCGGGCCCGGCGTCTGGATGCTTGCTGTTCGTTTACTTCGTGGCAGTGAAGAAGTTGCTCTCGTTCCTCTGCTTCGTTTCGAATTGAATGCCAACGGCGACTTTTTTTTCAAATCCTACGACGGTTCGCTTGACGCCATGCTGGCTCCCTAGCCCGGCGCTATGGATCCGGTCGACGCCAGATCTCTCATCGATCGAATTCGGAGATCCCGTGGCACGCAGGCGCTTACGCCCAATAAACACCCCGGAGACCACTTGAGTGACAGTTGATCCTACAGTCCTCGCGGGCCTCCTGCTCCTGGTGCTCGAACTGCTGACACTTGTTGCCGTTGGCTTCGTTATCGCGCGGGTGGTGCTGCGGCAGACCGATGATCGGATGACGCTCGCGCAGGGGAGGGTGATAGGCCCTGCGTCGTGGGGCCTGCTGGTCAACTTCATCCTTTATCTCGTGCCACGGCCGGCCGGAGCGCTGCGGGCCTAGCTCATCACACTGACGCTCAGTGTCGGCTTGGCCTGGCACGCACGGACAGGGCTTCATCTGTCACTGCACACGCTGGTGGGATTCGCCGTCACGACGTTGGCACTATTGTGGGTCGCTCTGGCCGCGCGTCAGTTGTTGACGATTCCCGATGACCATATTCACCTCGGGATGTCCGCGCTGATACGAGCCGGACTTTGGCCGCCACTGCCCCCTGCTATCCTTGGATTCCCGTCTCGTTTCACCATGGAGCTGACATGGTCATTGCGCTGTTGGCCCCACCGTTCGGACCTGATCAAGCGTTTACGACTGAACTGCCAAGCGCCTAAGGCTGGACGGGCCTCAGTCTGGTCATAGCAACCACCCTGCCTCGATACGGGCATTGGACCATTGTGCTGATCCTGAGTCCCCTGGATCTTAGCAGTGGTGCTTGGACATTGGTCCTTGTCGGTGAAGCACCAACAATCCTACAGGTACCCATCTCGTTGGATCTGCCTGCTGCCGAACTAGGCTCATCGCTTGCCGACTTGTACTGGCAAACGGTGGAAATGCGGTGGTCTGAACCTGAACCCGACTCGCCTCCCACAAAATATCTGGAAGCCGTCCTTTCCGCTATTATAGGTGTTGACGTTGATCGTACTGGAACGAATTGCTGTTAGTCGAGATCGGTCGTTACCATCAACGTGCGTCCTGGCAACCGTCCTTGGGTTCCTAGGGCTTGTTGATTAGGCGTTTGCGCTGATTGGGCTGTCTCTATGGATCGCCCTAGAACTTGCGCAAATCCTCAGGTCTTTCCATTTGCATAAGCGCCTTGAGACGACGCCGTCGGACGATGCTATCGATCAGCTTAACCACGTTCGTTGGCCCGTCATATTGCGGGCATCTGCCGGACCAGCGCTAACGATTGTGTTGCTGGCTGCAAGCGGCGGGGTCGTGTCAGGCCTGGTGACTGGCTCATCGCATTCAGGACTTAGCCTGATGTGGCACGAGAATCCAGCCAGCCGCCAACCGCTTGGCGAACTGGAGGAACTATCGGGCGGTGTTGGACTTCTGGGCATGGGACCCGTAGTTGTCGCCGCAGTCGCCGTGCTACTCCCGTGGCGTAGTCCGTTGGTGCTGCTATTGGCTGCAAGTAGCGGCGCATTCCTGCTTGCGGCGCTAACCCTGTTCTACGAGCCGTTTCCTGGCGATATCACCCGAATGGACGGGCACGCTCGCAACTTCGCTTTGGTTGCCGTTCTGCTTGCGCTTGGCATCCGCCTAGCCACTGTCAGATCCGGATACCGCTATGCTGCAGCGGCCAGCCTGATTGCGCTGGTCACGTGGCCAACGGCTGCGTCACCGGCCCGGGCCCTGAGTCTTGGGCTTGAGCGCGGGGCGCAGTTGTCCATCATGTCCCGAGGCCCGCGTGAGTTTCACGAGTGGTTTCAAGGACGACATGCGGTCAAGCGTTTCAAGTCCGACACCATCGCCGATTTTATTCGTGAGCACACGCCGGCTGACGCGCGAGTACTCTCGCCGCATCCCGACGCACTTACAATCGCCGCCGGCCGACCCAGCGCTTCTGGATTCGCTCATCTTCTCCACATAATCGTCGGGAGAGGACCCGAGTACAACGACGCCCTCCGATTCCTTGAACCAGCTGCCATTCGGCAGCTTGGCATTGACTATGTGCATGCGACCGAAACCTGCACAGCCGAGTTGCCCAATTGCGCTCAACAGTGGTTGGTCGCTCCCGAGCTGTTTGAACTGCTCGCCCGTGATGGAGCCGACGCCCTGTACCGTGTCCGACCGACGTTCCTGAACCTTAACGCTCCGCCCGCCCGAGGTTCGTTCGAGGCTCTTCGACGAGCCATTCCGGGAACTGCGTCCGTCTACATCTCACCTGACGTCGAGCTCCGGGCCGCGCTTCGCATAGCTGCGACCCTCCCACATGCCCAACTATTCGGCGACTTTCAGACATCCATCCTGCATATGCTCTCGAGGCTCCGGGCCGAGCCTCTAGACGATCACGAGCCGGATCTGGTCGATACGTCCTTCCGGCTGGCTCCAGCCACGTCTGCGTTCACCGCGCGCCGACCACTCTGGTGGAATGATGGAATCGCCGTCCACGCACCAACCGGCACCATTCCGTACATTATGGATTCCCCGACCACACATTTCAGTGTTCGCCTATCAGATGTACGCGAACAGCAGAACCGGATTTCCTTCACCGCAACATTCATCGACCGCGCAACCGATCGATAGACTGGACAAGACAGGGTCGTCATTCCAACTGACAACTCGCGCTGGCTGCTTCCAGATTCTTCCACTGTCTGCCGACGAACCCAACCTCCAGCAAGGACATTCAGAGGACATCTTCAGCCAGTCCTTGAAACGACACTTCACGATTACTTATACCTCTATGAGTTCAATCTCCATACAGCATCGCTTTCATTCTGTGATGGAACTAGCTACGCCAGTCTCGAGCACCTGAGCCGCGATTTCCAACCCGGAAATTAGATGCTAGCCGTGCGTATATTCAGCGGCACTCAGGAAGCTGCACTGATCCCTATTCTGAGCTTCACACTTACCTCAAAAGACAGCTATTCCTACGATGCTTATGATTGACCCATCAGAGCCATTTTGATTCAGTGACTACTGCGAGATTCAAGCTACTGACTTGCTGCCGAAAATCTCTTAAAGCGAAAGTCGAAGATCGATTTTGTCTTCCCAATCCTCCGCTTGACGTGGTCGAGATCTGTACGCATGACAGTTGACCCCACGGTCCTACCAAGCCTGCTGCTTATAGATCTCGAACTCATAGTGCTCTCGGCATTGAGCTTCATCGCTGCCCGGGTAGTCCTACGCTAAACCGATATCAGGATGGCAGTGGAACAGGGAATGGCAATCGACCCATTGCTCTGGGGGATAGCTGTCAGTTTTACCGCTTCTTAATTCCAGATCTCGACGGTTTCATCTTGGGTTGGATGTCCGCTATAGCGTTAGCCTTGCAATTTTCCAATTGCCATGGCGCTGTCAGATGTACAGCTTATCGAAAAACTGCATCCAGCAGGCATGCACCTATTCACTCCCCTACCAGCTACGATGGAATTGGGATCACAAAGATCTGATTTCGTTACCGTAATCGGCTCGTATGGCACCGTCCGCATTCGATGCCGCCACACGTCGTCCCATCTGGCGGGATTGAGAAGTCGCAATCTATCCGACTGACGTAACCACCGCTCCGCTAGTCAACTCGCAGTCCGCTCCAACATCAACCGTGAAGAAGACGGCCCGCTTCCCGTGTTGCACCTCATTCTCGCCGCCATAAGACTCCAGCGACTGTCACTCGACGGAACGTGTCGAATCCGACCTGCTGGCACCTACAAAGAGGCGCGCCTCAATTGCCAGAGCTAGACCCAGGACCATGATCACGCCAGCAGCCAACAGCACAGCCGCCCAAGGACCCAGCCGCTGTGCAAGATAGAGATCTGGACCGAGCAGGCCGTCCTGCCATTGCCGAGCGAGCCGCAGGTGAGCGCCGATGAGGGAAAAGTGCGGGTTCCAGAGCACCTGTTCAGGCCGGGCGCCGTGCTCCCAGAGATTCCGCCAGCCAGTCTGGTAGTCGAATAGGACACCCAGCACCGAAATCCCCAAGGACCAGGCAGCGAGGCCACCGACGGTTAGACGCATCGCCAGATTTGTAGTCCGCGCCTGCAGCACCACGCCCACGCCAAGAACCAGAAAAGGGACTACGGCGGTGAGATATCGAGGCCCCCAGGACACCCCGCCATACCAGTCAGTAAATGAGCCATAGCCGACGACCGCGATGACGACCAACACCAACATTGCAAGCCAGATCGGACGATCTGTCGCTTTGCGTAGCAGGCCCCAGAGGCCAACCGCCGCCAAAGGCATGAAAACCAGCAGACCGAAGCTCGGGCTGGCCAACACTCCGAAGACACCAATGTACGCTCGGTCCGTCTGCCACAAGATCGTGCCCGTCCGATAGCCGATATCCAGAAAGTCGCCTGTCCGATACAGGTTCCAGAGGCCAACGCCTGGAAAGGCGACCGCAGCCCAAGTAGCTGTGAAGACGGCCGTACCCTTCAGGCCAGCGAACCCGCTCTGCTTCCACGCCAGCAAACTCAGTGTGCCCAGGACCATCCCAAAGACCATGAACTCCGGTCGTGTCATTACGGTCAGGCCAGCCAGAAGGCCCGCACCTGCCCAGTGACGCGCGGTGGGAACAGAACCTGTGATCGGAAGGAGCGCCAGCACGGCCAACAGCGCGGCCAGTGGGATGTTGGCCAGGCCCTTGGCATAGATCCACAACGGACTGGCGAACGCCAAGGTCAACGCCCCAACCACGGCGTAACGCGGCCGCAGGCCAAGGTTGCGTCCGAGCAGGAACGTCCCGCCAACCAGCGCAGCTGCAACAGCCGGGCCGTAGAGCAGCACAGCCACGGGGCGCACGGCGCTTGGCTGGGGAAAGGATGGCGACGGTGGCGGCGGGTCGGAGCCAATCCAACTGGCGACGCGGTAGGCCGGAGTCATGGCAGCCCACGACATTAGACCGTAGCGGCCCGTGACTCGATCCGCCGATCGATGGCTCAGCGTCAATAGCTGCTCTCGTGGAAACGGCTGCTCGCCTGCCAAGTCAGGGCTGCCTGTCTCCACCAGAGCCCGCGCCGACGCGTAGTTGGTGATCTCGTCTACGCTGTACGCATGCGCACCGGACGTGAGCAGATAGACGAGACCCGCAAGGAGCGCCACCACGGCGGCTCGTCCCAGATCTCGCCGCTGCGTGCTGTCGACCGCTTCTGGGGCCGTGGACTTCGACGGGGTCATCACTCAACCGCATTCCATCGGTGGGGACTGGATCAGGTGTTGGAGGGGAGCCAAGTCAGGCACTCGCCACACTAGGAACAATGTGGCAGATCAAGCCAGCCTCTGACCCTGCAAGCACGCAGGATTGCACGATCTAGGCTCGATCGCGCATTTCTCCGACAACAACCTACACAGATGACATAGACATGGAAACGGCAATGCGGGGCAGATCTCCGGTTCGATGGCGCGCAATGACGCCGCAGACCGTCGGCATCGTCACGGTACTGGTCAGCGCCGTGGTTCGACTCGCCAGTCTCGACGCGTTTCCCGCATTCACGGACGAAGCCGTTTACGTCCGCTGGGCCACTCGCTTCGGCGAGTCACCATCGGCTGAGACGATGTGGCTCTCAACGCACGAGGACTGGAAGAGCCCAGCAATCATCTGGCTCCTCGCCCTTGCACACCGATTGCTCGACGATCAAATCCTGATTGGCCGCCTGGTTTCATCCTTGAGCGGTGTGTTGACTGTGGCCTTCGTCTATCAGGCTGGCGTTCGTCTCTTCGGCCCGTGGACAGGGGCAATCGCCGCAGCCACTATTGGTGTCTCACCGGCCCTTGTATTCACCAATAGGCTAGCGCTTACCGACTCACCCGTCGTATTGCTTACCGCCATCACTCTATGGCTTTCTGTTCCTGCCTTGCGAGGGCAATGGCTGTCCGCCATCGGCGCGGGCACAGCCGTTGGGCTTGCACTTTGGACGAAGCTCAGCGGAGCTTTACTACTGATAATCCCCCTTGCCGGCATCACGCTTGTCAGCCAGGCCAGCCCAAGAACTCGGTTGGCTACGCTCGCGTTATGTGTTGCCCCGCTAAGCGCCGCGTGCATCGCGTTTCTGCTAGCACCCAGGTCCGCCGAAATACTCGAGCGCGCGTGGTGGTTTGTTCTAACTCCCGACCGACTAGTAGCGATCCCAGCCGAGCAGTGGACTGAGAACACAACCAGAATGACAGGCTGGGCACTGGCCTACCTGCCGGCCGCTGCAATCGTCGTTGCCATCGGCGCTCTCGCCCTTCCATTTGTCACTCGCCGGCGCGAAGACTGGTGGCTCTGGTCTGTCCTGGTCTTCTGGTTAGCCTTTCATGCCTTCCTGGGCGAGACGCTCTACTCACGCTACGTATTGCCCGCGCTGGTACCTTTCGCCCTTCTAGCGGCTCGCGCAGTTCTGGTCGTCGGCCAAGCGCTTCGCCGTGCCAATCGCCGTCGGCTGGCAACGGTCTGGATGGTCGGTGCTCCCCTCGCGGTTGTAATTTCACTTGCTATTCCAACCACGCTGCTGGTCGTTGCGCCAACCAGAGCCGCGCTCCCAAGTGACGACCGTGCACAGTACATTGAAACGTGGCCCTCGGGTTACGGTCAGACCGAGGCGCTGCAGTGGATCGCTGACACGACGGCTGCCGAGCCCGGTCCCGCAATCGTCCTCACAAACCACGTCCTCGGCGCACCGAGAGATCTCGCAGCGCTGACATTTCGGAAGCGTGCGGATCTAGGTGTGCATGTCGAGAACCGCATTCGACACCCGTCCGGAGGGGTGGCGGACGACTGGAGCAGCCATGGCGTTCCTGTCTACGCCGTTATGAACGGCAATCAGGACGATGCAAAGACCTTTCTCAGGCTCAACCCTGAATTCGAGTTGGCCGCCGCCTTCGAACGTCCCGGAGCAAAGACCGTAGTTAGCGTGCTCGAGTTCAGACCCAGGTAAAGCACCTGTGCATGTGACCTGCCAGGCCCATCAGGGACGAAGGAGACGAAGACTTCGCGCTGAGGGATCGTAAGCGAGGAAATACCGCTTGTCGCTGGAGCCCAACTCTGACATCAAGCGCGTCATCACTGGGCGACTGAATGACTGGACCTTGAAGTCGCTGCGTCCGTACGTAACCCGCAGAGCCGCTGGGAACCCCTCGCGAAACACATAGGCCCCGTTAACGGTGTTCGGCAGATTCGCGGCAATCACCGTCGATCCCTCCGGCAGATCTCCGAGTTCCGCATGCGCGCTTTGAACCAGCCGATGGCTGAGGCCCGCCGCGAACTCCCAGTCATCGAGGCGGCTGTGGGTCTGCCAGGCCAAAAGCCCCACGGACACAGCCAGCAGGCCACCGGTTAGCGTCAAGGACCTGGGCGACGATCCGGAAATCGCGCAGGTCGTATTGGCAAGAGCAGCAACGCCAAGAGTTAGTACAAAAACCGCCGGCAGGTAGGCGAAGTGAAACATCGTCCCGCCCAGCAGAACGAATGGCGCTTCAAGAGCCAACGCTGCCCCAACAGCCACCCGAGCCCATCCGGGACCCCGAATCGCCACCAGGACAAGTGCGCCGATGACCACGAGATGCGCAGCGAGCACGGGTACGAATCGCACCGTCGCCAGCGCGTCAGCGAACGAGCCGCTTCCATCCAGGACGGCAAGCAACGCACGGTGCACATCGAACAGTTCCGGCTCGGTAAACGGCGCAAGGAGAACCGTCGGGTACCAAACGGCGTTCAGGAGCATGTGCGGACCGAAACGGTATCCGTAACCGCCACTGCCGGCCGCTACGCTCAGCGCAGCGGCTTCGATAGCAAGGTAGGCGCCCGCCAACGCCAACAGGGGTAGATAGACCCAATACGCCCGCCAACGCCGTCCGGCGCCACGAGCGAAGCGCCAGAGGTCCACCAGCAGAAACAGGCCGAGGATCGGCGCCGCCGTAGGGTTGGCGCCTAGCGACAGGCCGTAGACCAATACCGCGGTCCAGGCCCAGCGGGTGCGGTCCGACTGACGGAACTGGAGGAATGCAAGCGCCGCCCCCAGCGCGAGTACGCCGGCCAGCACTTCGGCAATCGAGCCAAGCCAAGCCACCGTTTCCACGTGCGCGAAGTGCAGCCCGAACACCGGTATTACAGCCACGCCGATCCAGCTGCGGCGCGTGAGACGGCTGGCCAGGAGGCCGGCCAGCACCGAGGCCGCCAAGTGGCCCGCAATCAGCACCGCGTGATAGCCGGCCGGCACGGTAACGCCGAACAGGCGATACAGCAGATTGACGAGGAGCGCCGTGGTGGGGCGGTAGTTCCAGGTGAAGGGGTCCGCAGGATCGACCGCGGCCGGATCCGGCAGCGCAAGTACGGCCTGGACGGTGCCGATCGAGGCTGCGTGCAGGCCGTAGGAATACAGCCAGTCGAAGTCGTCCGATTGGAAGTAATTGTCGAGGCTACGCGCGTAGACCGCCGCAATCAGGACCAGGGCCAGGCAGGCCGCCAGCACGGGCAGAGGGGCTTGAGTCGCGAGCCGACGACTGAGTATTCGGCGTGCGGGAGTCACGGAACTTGTTCACCAAACCGGCATTGGCAGTGCCTGGGCAGGCTCCGAGCGGATTGGGACCGATTATGGTGCCTTGCCACACCGGCGGCACGGCCTCCGTGGCGCTGAGATACGGGTCCCCAGCCACCCATCTGCGGCAGTTGACGCGGCCTTTTTGGGGGTACTCGCGCCCGCCGACCACGACCCCCGCCAGGGGGGTCGAGGTCGGCGGGCGCGAGATTTGGCGGATTTTCGAGACAGCGGGGCGAAGAGTGTGGAGGGAGGCGAGCGGCAGCGGGGAAGCGGGTAGCGCGCTTGCGGCTGCCGGAACGATGGGCACGACGGAGAACCCCGATGACAGACGGGGAAGGGCGACGGGTGTTGAGAGTGAGGGTTGCGGGATCATGGGATTCAGTGTACTCTGCACGAGTATGGATGACAAGCGTTGGCCGAGGGGCAGTAGTGGGGTCACTTTGACCGATGGGGAACGGGCAGCGGCGAGCCCGGCAGCACTCCTGTTGGCATCCTGGAGGTCCGGCGCTACCGTGGAAGCGCGCTCGCGGCGACGGCGACCCAACGCATCGTTTCTTAGGGTAAAGGCGGCCTGAGGTGAAGGACCCCCAAACGCATGACGTGGCGAGTTCCTACGCCCTGTGGGAGCGCGCGAACCGGGTAATCCCCGGCGGCTCGCAGCTGATCAGCCGTCGGCCGTATGCCTTTGCCAATGGCGTGGCGCCGGTGTACGCGGAGCGCGGCAAGGGATCGCGGATCTGGGACGACCGGGGCGTGGAATACCTGGACTACGGGATGTCGGTGACGTCGGCGATCCTGGGTTATGCGGATGACGTGGTGGACGCGGCCGTAATCGACCAGATCGGCAAGGGCACGACGTACTCGCTGAACAGCGAGCGCGAGATCGAACTGGCGGAGTTGCTGATCGAGCGGATTCCGTGCGCGGAGATGGTGCGGTTCTCGAAGGGCGGCGGCGAGTCGTGCGGGATTGCCGTTCGCATCGCGCGAGGGACCACGGGGCGAGACGTGGTGCTCTTCAGTGGCTACCACGGATGGCATGACTGGTACCTGGCGGCGGGTCATCTGCAAGAGGGCGCGTTCGATCCGTTCGCGGTGCCGAATATCCAACCGACCGGGGTGCCAAAGGCGCTGCGGGGCACATCGATTCCGTTTCCGTGGGGGAATCTTGAGGCGCTTGAGCAGCTCCTCGAACGGCACCGGGGCCAGGTGGCGGCGATCATGATGGAGCCGATCCTGATGGGCGTATCGCCTCCGGAGGGCTACCTGGCCGGGGTGCGCGAGCTGGCGACGCGCGAGAACGTGGTGCTGATCTTTGACGAGGTCACGACCAATTTCAGGTATGACGCGACGGGGATCCAGGAGTTTGTGGGCGTGGTCCCGGACCTGGCGTGCTTTGCGAAGGCGATTTCGAACGGGTACGCCATGGGCGCGGTGGTGGGCCAGCGCTGGGTGATGGAGCCGGCCTCGAACATGTTCGTGAGCAGTACGTACTGGAGCGATCTGGTGGGGATTGTTGCGGCGATTACGACTCTTACGGAGATCGAGCGGCGAGACGTGCCGGCTGCTCTGGCGGCTTACGGCGAGCGCCTGCAGTCGGGCATGCGCGAGGTGCTGGACGAGATGGACCTGCCGGTCGAGATCTCGGGTCTGCCGGCAACGCCGGGCTTCACGTTTAGCGAGCCGTCCGACGCGGAGGCGACGAAGAAGCTGAACGTGTTGGTGGCGCAGGAGACCGCCAAGCGGGGCGTTCTGTTCAATACGCATCCGCGCCATAGCTCGGCGCACAACGACCGCGACCTGGGCATCACGCTGGAGGCGTTCCGTGACGCGCTGGGGGTGGTGAAGGACGCCCTGGCGCGTAATGCCGTGGACGACGCGCTGGAGGCCAGCCTGGCGCCGGCGCTGATTCCGCGGCCTTCGGTGGAGCGACGCGGCTCGGAGTGAGCGAGGACTGGCCGCCACTGCCGGAGTTCATTCAGACACTGCGGTGTGACTTGCGGCCATTCAGGACGGCGGACGCGGACGAAGTCTATGCCTATCGGCGTGATGCGGAGATTGTGCGCTATCTGCAGGTTGCGCAGCCGTTCCGGCGAGAGGATGCGGATGTCTTTGTCGCCACGCAGGTCTTGTCCGATTGGCGAACGCGGTGCGTTTGGGCCGTGGAGCAGGACGGCCGGGTGGTTGGGGGCGTGAGCCTAAGGATTGCCAGTTGGAAGAGACGGGCGGAGGTTGGTTATGAACTGGCTCGCTGGCTGTGGGGTCGCGGACTCATGACCGAGGCGGTGTCGGCCGTGATCGACGAAGCGTTCGGACGGCTGCCGATCATCAAGATCACGGCCACGGCGACCGCCGCCAATGTCCGGTCAATCCGGCTCCTGGAGAAACTGGGCATGCAGCGCGAGGCGCTGCTGCGACAGCACTGGGTGCATGGGAGACGAGTGCTGGACGAAGTTCGCTATGGAGTCCTGCGTGAAGAGTGGAATCAATTCGCCGCCGCCCGATCCGAGCAGTTGCGAAACCAAATCTCGTAACGCCGCAGTCGGTGACGCAGGGATTCCATCGGCGCCCGAGCACGTTCCCTGATCCCAGTGCGCATCCGTGACAAGGGAGACGACGTGGGGCAAATGGGCGCTAGCCGATGACTCAGTCCCGGGCTCTTCCAGAGCCCCTGCAAGCGCGCCCCAACGGTGTCCCGTAATCGCAGCGGCCGTGTTCGCGACGCGGAGTTTCCTGTCGTTCGACAGCGACCCGAAACATTCCGCATGATCGGGACATGCGAATGGCACAGTACGGAATCGCTCACGATCACGCGCACGATAAGGCGCGCGTGCTGAGTCAGACCGACGAAGTGGAATTCGTCGGCGTCTATGAGCCTGACAAGGAAAAACTCGAGCGTCTAGGCGGTCAGAAGGAGTACGAAGGAGTTCACTGGTTCGCAGCTAAGGAAGAGATGCTTGAAGACGAGAGCATTGTTGGAATTGCCGTCGAGGGCGAGATCTTTGACAACCTGCGCTTCACTCGCGAAGTGCTGGAGCACGACAAACACGTATGGCTGGATAAGCCGGCCGGTAACGACCTGGCCGAGTGGCGGGACGTGCTGGACATTGCGCGTGCACGCAAGCTGAACGTTCAGCTGAGCTATATGTACCGCTACGACCCTGGCTTTCAGTTTGTCCTGGACTGGGCAACGTCTGGCCGGCTGGGCGAGATCTTCTCCATACGCGGCCGCCTGTCCGCCGCGCCGGGAAGCGCGGACCGGTGGAAGCTGTGGGAGTCGCCCGGCGTGCGGGCCGGCGGCATCATCTTCATCATGGGCGGTCACCTGGTCGACATCATCGTGTCGATCCTGGGGCGGCCGGAGCGAGTCACGCGGTTCCAGCGGCACGATGCCGAGAGCTTCTCGTCCTTCGCAGAAGACGAGTGGACGACCGATCCGCCGTGGTACTACAACAACACGGCCGCCATCTTCGAGTATCCGCAGGCCATGGTTACGCTCGAGTCGACCAACATGGAGCTTGACTCGTGGGAGTCGCGGCGGTTTGAGGTCTACGGAACCCGCGGCAGCGTGATCCTGGAGCCCTTCGAGACGCGGCGCGGAAGCAGTGTCCGGCCCCTGATACGGCTATGCCTGGACAAGGATCGGGACGGGTACGCCAAGGGCTGGCAGACGGTGCCGGTGCCGCCGGCCAGGCGCTACTTCCCCGGCCTCGCATCGTTGCTGGCCACTATCCGAGGCGAGAAGCCGGCGGATCGCACGCTGGAGCACGAATACCTGGTCCAGGAAACCTTGATGCGCGCTATCGGGTTGGTCTGAGCCGCGACACCGTCGCGGTGGCCGTCGGATCGGCCGAGACGGCTAGGCGCAGACGGGCTCGTCGCCGCGCCAGCGAAAGGCGAAGTTTTCGCCTTTTTCGGCCAGCCGCGTCCGGGCGTCGTACCAGAGCTGAGCCCAGGCGGCGGGATCCCGAAGCTCGCTCGAGGGATCGCGGCGACTCCGCGCCACGAAGTCCGGGAACGCCGGGCGGCCGGTTGGCTGGCCGGTCGGGTTGTAGCGCAGGTCAAGGCTGACGCGGAAGTGGTCGCTGACGTTGGGGCCGGAGCCGTGACAGGTGTACTTGTTGAAGATGATCACGTCGCCAGATTCGGTCGGGACCGGCGTGACCCGATCAAGTTCAAGGAGCGCGTCGGGGATTGCGACCGGGTTGAGGCAGTGGGTGCGCAGCGCGCCCCGGTGACTCCCCGGGATCACTCGCAGACACCCATTCTCGGGCGTTGCCGCCGAGAGCGAGATCCACACGGTGAGCATGTGCGTCTCGTCGGCAATCGGGTCGACGACGCCGTTGTCCTGATGCCAGGGATTGGCCCGGACCAAGACATCGGTCGCGCCGTCCGGGAGCGCTTTCTCAGGGGGCTTGATGCGCACGTGCTGCACCGGATTCGACGTGATCTCCGGGCCGATGACCGACTCCACAACGTCCAGGACTCCCGGATGCGTGAGGAGGTGAAAGACCGATGGACCCAACCACATGTGGGTGTCTGGCTTGACGTCCCGGTTGGGCAGGCTGCAGTCAAAGTACCTGGCGTGGTCACGCCCGGATTCCTGGTACACGCGAATCATGCGGTCGCCAAACGGCAGATCGTCGAAGGTGGAGTCGATCTCGCCACGGTCGTGCAGCTCGTTCGCCAGTCGATCAAGCACCAACGCGTAGTCGGCAAAGAGCGGGTCAATGAATGTTCCAGGGTCGATTACGCCTTCGACACGGAGGTAGCCGTCATGCTCAAACTGCTCTAGCTGTTCGGCAGTGAGGAAGTGGTTCCCTGTCTCGGTACTCGGGGTCATGACCTGGCTCATGGCCGACTTCTCCTCGTTTTGCGCGACCCGGCCGAGCTCACAAAGAGCCCAGCGTGGCCTTGCGGAAATATAGCACGCGGCAATTCAGGCCCGAATCATCTGCGCCTTGAGCGTTGGGGTCGACGTCGCCCGCTCGCCGCGTGCCGGGCCGAGTCGACTTGGCGCCGCAGACTTGACGCGTTGCAGCGAGCCGCATCGAGCTTCAAGCAAGGGTCGGCGCTCCCTCTTCCGGCTACAATTGCTACGACGATTGGATAGTTCAGGAACAAAGCTCATGGCCAGCAGGAGAGTTGAGCCACCATCGGTCCATGATTCGAAAGCCTGGCAGCGGAGGCGGTTCCTGGTTTTGCTTGGCTTGTCCCTGACTTCCGCGGGGCTGGCGGCCTGCGGCGGCGATGGCGGCGGGGATGGTGGTAGTCAGGCAATCGACACGCAGCAGCTTCCAACGCCCTACTCGTTTCCAGGCACCTCCGACAAGGACAGCGTCCACGATTCGTGCATTCCAGGGCATCCGGGCTGCTAGGCGCAGTTGCGGAGCGCGTGGTTGACGCCAACAATGACCGATTCGTTGCGCCTCCCGGATTGCGGTGGCTCCGACACACATGCCTGAACGACCGCTTCCAATGACGCGGGCCGCCGTGATCGGTCTTGGGCGCGTGGCCAGCACGTGGGACGACGAGCGGAACAGGTACGACGGCTGGCCATTGCCACACGCCCACATCGGGTGCATGGCCGAGGTGCCGGAGATCGAAATCGTCGGCCTGTGCGACACGTGGGCCGAGCAGCGTGAGGCGGCCCGGATCAAGTGGGGTACCGACGCACTATTCGAAGACTATCGCGAGATGCTGGACAAGACCCGTCCGCAGATCGTCAGCGTGTGTACGTCAATGAGACCGCGCAAGGACATCATCCTGGAGATTGCGAACGGAAACTACGGAGTACGAGCGATCTGGGCCGAGAAGCCACTCACGTACTCCCTCGCCGATGCCGACGAAATCATCGAGGCGGTCCGTAGCGCAAACATCACATTGGCGGTGAATTGCACGCATCGATGGCGGGACAGCTTCGTGCAGGCCCGCGAGATGATCGACGCGGGGTACATCGGGGATGTCGTGCACGTATCGGGGAACCTTGCCTGCGACCTTTCGCAAAACGGCAGTCACCTGATTACCCGCCTGACGATGTTTACTGACGCCCCCGTTGCCTGGGTGGCCGGCGAAGCGGTGTCAGACGAAGCGGTTAGCGGCGACGACGACTTTGCCGGCAACGGGTACTTCGTGTGCGAGAACGGCGTACGCGGATACTTTCAGGGCATGCGGACGGGCGGGCTGGAGATGACGTACGACATCACCGGTACCGAGGGAATGTTCCGCTTCACGGAAGATGGGCTGATAGGGGATCTGTGGGTGTTCGAGAAGAGTCTCCCGGGCGAAAGGCGGCCGGCGCCGGCACGTCACATCCTGCGACCCGCGCAAAAGCCGCGAGCCACCGGGGTTCATGCACTTTATGACCTGTTGCACTGTATTGAGACCGGCGAAGACTCGCGGTGCCCGGGAGAAGATGCGCGTGAGGCTCTTGAAATAGCGATTGCGGTCCGAGAATCGCACCGGCAAGGGGGAGGCCGGGTTGACCTTCCGATCGAGGATCGGAGTCTCGGCATCGTGTCTCGCGAAGTTCTGGATCATCCGCTGCCGCGAGCTATCGAGACTGCGCGCGCAGCCGCGAGCCAGGGATAAGGGATGAGGACCAGCAGATGGCCAGGTTGAAGGTTGCGGTCATCGGTCTTGGCCGTATCGCGAGCACCATCGACGACGAAATAGAAAAGTACGATGGCAACCACCTGCCCTACTCCCACATTGCGTGCTACCGGGCCGTTCCAGAGGTCGAAATCGTTGGACTGGCCGATACGTGGGAGGAACAACGTGAATCCGCCCGGCAGCGCTGGGGTTTGGACGCGCTCTATGCGGACTATCGGCAGATGCTGGAAGAAACGCGGCCGGACATCGTCAGCGTATGCACGTCGGCCAAACCTCGCGGAGCCATCCTTACGGCCATTGCCAACGGCGGCTATGGCGTAAAAGCCATTTGGGCCGATAAGCCAATCACGCTATCGCTAGCCGAGGCCGATGAAGCCATCGCTGCGTGTGCGAAGGCCGGCATCGCGCTGGCGGTCAATTGCACCCGCCGCTGGCGCGACGACTACCGGCAGGCCCTGGAATTACTCAACGACGGCGCTATAGGCGACCTGCTGTTCGTCCAGTCGAGAGCCCAGTGCGGTCTGTCGCACAACGGCAGCCACCTGATCACGACCCAAACGATGTACATGCCCGGTCGAGCTACGTCCCTGGTAGGCGAGGCCGATATCGACGAAGCGCATCCGGACCATGACTTCGCCGGCAGTGCAGTTATTTCCTATCCCGGCCACGTCCGCGGTTACGTGCGAGGGTTCGCCAACGGGCCCGCCGAAAACTCGCATGACATCGTGGGTACCAAGGGCGCCATCCGGATCCTCCACGACGGCCGCGAGATTGACTTGTGGATCCAGGAACCAGGGGCCGACAACTTTGCGAGCCAGAAGGGCCTGGGGGCGTTTGGCCGCCGCTTCTTTCCACCGCCGCGCAGACGCCGGAGCGGCGGCGTAAACGCGATCTACAACCTTCTCGACTGCATCGAGACCGGCGACGCGCCCCATTGCAGCGGCGAAGACGCCAGGGAAGCCCTGGAAATCGCCATTGCCATCCGGGAATCCGAACGCCGGCGAAACCTCCCCGTCGAGCTTCCCCTGCCAGATCGCAGTCTCAAGATCATTTCCACCGAAGTCGTCCGCAGTGAAGTGCCGCGAGCGATCCTGCGCCAGCGCGAGGGGATGTCCGCCGCCGATTGGAAGCGATGGCAATCGCAGCGGGCCTAACGGCCGAGCTCTAGCGACAGGCCATGCAAGGACCGCACAGACGCAGGACGCATTTCACCGTCCCGGATTCAAACAGTCCAGACTCGCGGAGTCGGAGACGTCGCGCTTCGTTCTCTACTCGTCATACTCCAGGTAGTTAAAGACATCGGATGAGCTGGCTGGAATCCACCCAAGTTCTCGCTTTGCCGGAGCCGTGTCTCGCCAGCGCCAGCGGTTTTCGGAAATAGCATCAAATATGCGGTAGCGCATATCGTCCGGGGCGCTGAGGCACTTGTCGATCATTTGCGTGGTGTCCGTATGACTCAAGTAGCCCGAGAACTGCCGACGTGTTACGGGGCGATCGGAGGCCGAGACGTTGCCAAGACGGATAACGACGACAGACATATCGTAGTTGTCGGCGAAGTAACGCGCGCAAGCTTCCCCAAACAGCTTTCCAACGTGATACGGGCTGGTTGGGCGAGCAGCCCAGTCCGATGTCACCTTAGGCCACACGGCGGGAACTTCCTCAAATCGACCTTCCGATATCAGCGCATACGGTGAATTCTCGTCCCGTTCGTAGCCGTTCATCGTGCCGCCGGTACTCATAAACACGACCCTCGATACAGCGGCTTCCTGCGCGGCCCTAAAGACGTTTACCGTGCCATTAACGGTGATCGCCATCGTGCGACCCCAGCAGTCATCACAAGCGCGAGTTCCGCATGGGCAGTTAATGTCATCCGTATAGGCTGCAAGATGGAGCACCTTGTCGATATTCTTAAATGCAGGACGGATTGATCCCAGGTCTGAGATGTCAGCCTGGATGCACGGGACTTCCGAAACAGGGCGTCGGTTAAGTGCTGTGAATTCGTACCGGTCACGCAGGGCCTCGACCGTGAGTCCACCAACCAAGCCACTGGCACCAGTAATCAAGACTTTCTCTTTAGCCATCTCCGGGACTCCCGACTCTAGTCAAGGTCATTCTAACGAGCGGGCCGAGTTTCGGTCCGGCTTGCCGCGCGCTCGAGAGCACCCGGCATCTCAGAGAAGTCGTGTCACGCGGCCAATCGGCTCGGTTGGCGGCGAGGCCGCGCCAGCGACCGGTGCGTTCGGCCCGACGACGCGCCGCAGCGCGACCAGCGGCTCGACGTCTGCGCGCGGGAATCGAGTGGCCTCGCTACAATTGCTGCGACGGCCGGATAATTCAGAGACGAATCTCATGGGCAGCGGGAGAAGCGACTCGCAATCGGCCACCAGGTCGACCGCCGTGCAGCGCCGGCGGTTCCTGGTCTTGCTGGGGACGTCCCTGGGTTCGGTGGGATTAGCCGCGTGCGGTGGCGGCGATGGCGCAATGGCGACGCCGACGCCCTTCGCGTTTCCCGGCACCAAGCCGGGTCACGACGCCTGCGTGGCGAACTGCTCCGGAGGTCGCTAGCCGCACCGTTCAACCTTCGACGATTGACGGTGGAGTCCATGAGCGGCCGGGTGGCCGTGCGGCGGCAGTCAGTCTTCGCGTTTAGCCACCAGCGAGATGGCATCGCCGAAGAGTCGAGGGGGCGAATCGCATGGACACGAGGCGTGGCGACGGGCGAGGAATGCCTGAGTAGAACGGCCGGAAGCGCCGGCAGTTTCAGTCTTTACTCGGGATGGTTCTGTTGTCCGCCGGCTCAGTCGCTTGCGGTGACGGAGGTAAGGCAGACGCAACGCCAACGCCGTTCGCGTTTCCGGCTACCAGGCCAGGTCACGACTCCGAATCGGGGCGGCGGTAGGCACAGAGTTCAACCGATCGATCAGCGGTCAAGCCGAAGAGCGGCCGCTGAACCGCCGTCATTCTGACGATTCAGCCTAGGCGCAGACGGGTTCGGTACCGCGCCAGCGGATGATGAAGTCATCTGGGTGGGCGGCCAGACGATCCCGGGCGTCGTACCAGAGCCGGGCCCAGGCCTCGGGGTCTCGAAGCTCGCTGGCGGGATCGCCGCGACTCCGCGCCACGAAGTCGGGAAACGCCGGACGGCCGCTGGGCTGGCCCGTGGGGTTGTACCGCAGGTCCAGGCTCCAACGGCAGTGGTCGCTGAGGTTGGGAAGGGAGTCATGGCAGGTGTACCTGGTCATGAGGATTACGTCGCCCGGCTGGGTTGGCACGGGGGTTATTCGATCCACTTCCAGAAGCACGTCGGGAATGGCGACATGTGGGGGCGCGCAGTGGATTCGCAGGGCGTCGCGATGGCTTCCCGGGATGACGCGCAGGCAGCCGTTCTCGATCGTTGCCTCCGAGAGCGAGATCCAAACGGTGAGCATGTCGGTTGCGTCGGCCACGGGATCGACCGCGGCGTTGTCCTGGTGCCAATTGGTGGCGCGCACCAGGACGTGATTGGCGCCCTCCGGGAGTGCGTGTTCGGGCGGCTTGATGCGCACATGCTGAACCGGATTGGACGTGATCTCGGGGCCGATGATGGACTCGACCAGATCGAGAACGCGGTCGTGCCTGAGCACGTCGAAGACTGCCGGTCCGAGCCACATGGGCGTGTCGTGCGTGGTTCCGCGACTGGGCAGGCAGCAGTCGAAATTGCTGGCGAAGTCGCGCCCGGTCTCCTGGTAGATGCGAACCATGCGGTCGCTGAAGTTCAGTTCGTCGTACGGCGAGGCGATCTCGCCCAATTGGTGAAGGTCGTGCGCCAGGCGGTCGAGCACGCCTTCGTACTCGGCAATCAGAGGATCGATGGATTCCGCCGGGTCGAGCACGCCTCTGACCAGGAGGTAGCCATCACGCTCGAAGTGACGTAGCTGGTCGGCCGTGAGGAAGTGGTTGCCAGTCTCGGTCTGATCGGTGACGACCTGGCTCATGACGGATATCTCCTCACTTCGCGGGCCCCTTTCAGACCCACCGGCGAACCCGGCGTCGCCGCAGGGAAAACGTAGCACGACGCGGCGCCAGGCAGCGCCCGCACCGCTTCCGAAACGCCGACCGGCCGAAGCCCGAAGGCGTCGGCCGGTCGGTGCGCGGCACGCACAACGCGTCCCTTCGAATCTAGCTGGGCAGCGTCTTTATGTAGGCCTCGTAGGCGTCGTAGTCCTCCTTGGTCGCCTGCAGGACCTTGTCGGACGTGGTGACCATGCGCTCGATGCTCTGCTCGGCGGTTTCCTCGCCGGCGAAGCCGGGATCGGCGGCGCCCCACCAGGCCGCCCATTCCCACCAGTGCGGGTGTGCGCCCTGCCAGTTGCGCTGATCGTCGCGCTCACGCATGAGCTTGATGTGCAACGTGCCGTAGTTGTCCGGCGGCGGCGCGTTGATCACGTCGCCGTCATAGATTTCCTTGAGCACCGGAGTGCTGCCCTTGTCGATGGCGATGCGCTCCTGGACGACGGGTCCCGCCATGAAGAGCAGCCACTCGATGGCTTGCTCGGTGCTGCCGGCATTGCCCGCCGCGTTCGTTACGGCGTGCGGCTGGCCGATGTATGAGCCCGGGATCTGCCCTCGCGGTCCTTCAGGGGGCACGATGAGCCCCCAGTGGAACCGGTCTTTGATGCGGGCCACATTTCCGCCGACGCCGCCGTTGTGCCAGCCGTAGAGGACTTTCCCGGCCGAGAACGGGTCGCCAAACTCACCAGAGAACTCGCCGGCATCCGAAGGCGGGAAGGCGTATTTGTCCTTGTGAATGGAATCAATGGCCAGCTGATAGCCCTTGTCGCCGCCTTCGTCGAAGCACTCGAGGTGCAACCCGTCGGCGCTGCGGAAGTGCCTGGTTCCGGTGTCGCTGAGGCCGAAGACCCAGCCACCCCAGGTGAGGGCGGGATGGACGTGCATCCACTTGCCCCACTCGCCGGCCTCGGCATCGGTGGCTTTCATCGCGGTTTCGACGAAGTCGGTGGTAAGACCGAAGCTGCCCTCAGAGGGCTCGGGGATGCCTTTCGCCTCAGCCATGTCGTAGTTGAAGATGAGGCCGGTGCATGCACCCTGGTAGGTCATGCCGAACTGCGGACCCTCAATGGGCTTGTTGGTTGGGGCCGGGATCGTGTTGAAGAAGTTGACCGTGTATTCATCGGCCGAGAACCACCAGCGCGAGGGATCCCAGTCCGAGTGCTTGCGCATTTCTTCGTTGATCTGCGTGAAGCCTCCAGGCTGAATCCACTGATTGACGAAGCCCGCGTCGAGCAGCGCAATTTCGGCTTGCGTTCCGGCCGTCATCTGGATTCCGAAGGCTTCCTGGTAATCCCCACCCTGAGGCTCGAACTTGATGGGAATGTGGGGGTATGCCTTGGCAAACTGCTCAAGCGCCCACTTCATCGCCGTACCCCGCGGACCGGAGGTGTGGTCATGGGCCACCCGAATGATGGCGGTCACGGCCTGCGGCGCAGCCTGAACCTCTACGACTTTCTCGACGACCTTCTCCACTTCCTTGGTTACGACCTTCTCAACTTCCTTGACAACCTCCTGCGTGACGACCTTCTCGACCTCAACTTCCTTGATGACTTCAACGACCTGGGTCTCACCGCAGGCGGCCAGGGCCACGGCGGCGCTCGCACCTATAGCGCCGGAGCCAACCAATTTCAGTATTGACCGTCTGCTCATGTGCCTCTTGCGGTCCATGGGCCCCTCCCCCTGCGAACACACGACACCCGGCCACGCCTCGTGGCCACATATCGCCGACTCCAGACTCCGAGGAAATGATGCGGCACCGAAACTCTCGGCGTCAAGAATCTCGATATCGAAGCCCTTGCACCCGAAGGCGGTCGAAAGGAGTCAAACCTCAAGTGCATCCTCGAGCGGCAAGCGGCAGCTGTCGCTATCGCCTCGGCCAGCGGGCTCATCGAGCGAAGCCTTCGCGACTTGGGACATTTTCGATCTGGAACAGTGCCCTGGAACTGGTCTGCTAGATTCGCGCGCCGTCGCCAGGGTGCCGCGGCGGAGCGCGCGAGGATGAGATGGCTTTCTCGTTTCCGACGGGCGTAGAGCGGCGGACCGACTGCCTCTCGATGATCCTGGGCGAAGACATCGCCGAGCAGGAGATGCTGGCCTGGCGGCTGGAGCCGGGCGAACTGGACCCAAACAATCCGCTGGTGACGCCGGCGAGGCCGTGGGACAGCGGTTCGGTGTTCGCGCACGGGACGTTTGCGCATGACCCGATTGACGGGTTGTGGAAGGCGTGGCACGTCTCGACGCCGCTGACGACTGAGTATTTCGAGAATTTCCGGCGGGTGACGCACCTGGTCTCGGAAGACGGGGTGGAATGGACGCGTCCGGAATTGGACCTGTGTCCGCAGCCGGGTTACCCGCGCACGAATATCCTGCTGGACTTCGATTCGGGCGGGCCGAGCAATTACAGCTCGGTGATGATCGACCCGGAGGCGGAGGCGGAGCGGCGCTACGAGATGTTCGTGATGCGCGACCCTGGCAACACGGTGGCTGGGAGTCCGGGGTTCGTTCGCGGATTGCCGCCGCCTCCGCCTGGCCAGACGCATGCGCGGGGGATGTACCGGTATTTCTCGTCGGACGGGATCAACTGGACGGTGAGCGAGGGTCCGGTGCTGGAAGTGGCGGTGCCGGGGGTGCGGCTGGTGATTCCGTACGAGAACCCGAAGCACACGGCGGATACGACGTATATCTTTCGCGAGCCCGACGGCACGTACATGGCGACGCACAAGCTGGGCGAGCCGGCGCATCCGGGCGGGCTGGTGCCGTACGACATTTTCGCGGAGGGCCGGCGGGTGATGGCGCGGCGCACGAGTCCGGACGGGTCGAACTGGAGTCCGTTCGAGACGATCATCCAGCCGGATATCTATGACCCGCAGGACATCCAGATCATGGAGTTGTGCGTGACGCCGGTGCGGAGCGGGTACCTGGGGGTGATCGGGATTTACCTGAATCGCACGCAGACGATGGAGCTGCACCTGGGCGGGAGCGCGGACGGGCGAATCTGGGACCGGCGGGTGCGGCTGCCGGCGGTGTCGACGGGCGCGCTGGGCGACTACGGGGGCGGGATGCTGTGGCCTTCGCACAACCTGATCGAACACGCCGGTCGGCACTATATGTACTTCTCGGCGACGGAGGGGTTGCACGGCGACCCGGCGTCGAAGAGTCCTTCGATCTGGCCGTTCTTTTCGGCGATCTGCCGGGCCAGTTGGGCGGTGAACCGGTACTGGGCGGCGGTTTCGGGTCCGGGCGGGGACGTGGTGGGGACGCTGACGACGCATCCGTTGCCAGTGGGCGGGAAGCAGTTGATCCTGAATGCGGCGACTTCGACGGTGACGGAAGGGATGTTGCAGGCGGAGTTGCTGGATCCGGACGGGAACGTGGTGGAAGGCTTCAGCAAGGACGACTACATCCCGTGGCAGGGGGATAGCACGTCGGCGACGGCGCGCTGGACCGGCGGGACACGGTGTCCGCTGGAGGAGTGCGCGGTGCGGTTTTACCTGGAGCGATCGCGCCTGTACGGGTACGCGTGGGAGTAGAGCCATAGCCATCGACTCGCTGGAGATGCTGCGCCGGCTGGGGCGCGGGGCGTCGATCGCGGAGGTTCGCGACGCTGCGGGGTTGACTGGGGACGGGTTTGAGTCGTGGTGGGATCGCGAGACCAAGCGACGTTTGGCGGTGACCGAGGGGGAGACCACGGGCCCGGTTGGAGCGGCGGTGGAGATCCACCGGGACGCCTGCGGGGTGCCGCACATCTTCGCGGAGACGGAGCAGGATCTCTTTGTCGGGTACGGCTACGCGATGGCACAGGACCGGCTGTTCCAGATGGATTACCTGCGGCGGCAGGCGCTGGGTCGGCTGTCGGAAGTGCTGGGGCCGGAGGCGTATGACTATGACCTGCTGGCGCGGACGGTTGGGTTGCATCGAATCGCGGACGTGGAGACGGCGCGCCTACCATGCGAGACGGCGGCGAGGTACGAGGCGTTCTCGGCGGGGGTGAACGCGTTTATCGAGGCGTGCCAGGACCTGCCGCCGATCGAGTTCGACGTGCTGGACTACCGGCCGGAGCCTTGGCGGCCGATGGATTCGATTGCGTTACTGGGTGAGTTTCGATGGTATCTGACGGGGCGGTTTCCGGTGATCGCGGTGCCGGAGCTGGCGAAGCGCGCACTGGGGGAAGGGGCGCTGTACCGAGCCTTCCTGACGGCTGAGGCGATCGACGAGACAATCCTGCATCGGGGCGAGTACGCGAGCGACGGGAACGGCGCGGGCGAACCACCGATGGGAGGGATTGACGACGGTACGGGTAGCAACAACTGGGTGATCGGGCCGAGTCGAAGCACGTCGGGTGGGGCGATGGTGGCCAGCGATCCGCATATCGCGTTCGGTGCGCCGAACTGCTGGTACCAGGCGAACCTGGTGGGCGGACGGTTCAACGTGGCGGGGGCCGGGTATGCGGGGGCGCCAGGGATCCTGATCGGTCGAAACCTGCGAGTGGCCTGGGGGATTACGAACAACATCAGCTCGCAGCGGGATCTGTACCAAGAACGAACGGACCCGGCGCACCCCGGCGCGTTTCTATTCGACGGTCAGTGGGAGCCGGCGCGGGAGAGGGTAGAAGCCATCGGGGTGCGCGGCGACGGGGTTCGCGAGGCGGTGGTTCGATCGTCGCGGAATGGGCCGATCGTCGACGACATCCTGCCTGATTTCGCGCGAGGGACTGGGCCGGTTTCGCTGCGGTGGGTCGGAGCGCTGCCGTGCGGGTGGCCGACCTCGATCCTGGAACTGAATGCGGCGGAGTCGTGCGACGAGTTCGAGGACGCCCTGCGGGGATGGGCGTCGCCCACGCTAAGCATGGTGTTCGGGGACGTGGACGGGGGCTTCGGCTATCGGGCGACGGGCCAGGTGCCGATTCGGGCTCGCGAAGAGCGCGGCTACCGGCGCGGGTGGGATCCGTCCGATGCGTGGCAGGGGATGATCCCGTTTGAGGGGATGCCGTCGGTGCGCGAGCCGAAGCGTGGATGGGTGGCGACGGCGAACAATCTGCCGGCGCCGGCGGACTTTCCGTATCCGCTGGCCAACATGTCGCCGACGGGTTACCGGGCGTGGCGCATCCGGCAGATGATCGAGTCGCGTGAGGTTCATAGCCGCGAGGAGATGGCCTCGATGCAGTACGACGTGCTGGCGTTGCGGGCGGTGGATGCGATGCCGGCGCTGGTGCGGATCCTGGACGGAGGCGATGCGCGGTTGCGAGCGGCAGCGGCAGCCCTACGGGCGTGGGACCGACGCATGGACACGGATAGCGCGGCGGCGGCGATCTTTGAGGCGTTCCAGTTCCAGTGGGACGAGGCGGTTGCAGCGGAGCGCTTCTCCGCGGACGCGTCGGCCCTGGCGGTCGGAGATCCGGCTGCATTCGTGGCAGGAGGGATCGGCAGTTTGTCGCTGCGGTTGCTGGCGGATGACGACGTGGAGTGGTTTGCATCGCCGGAGGCGCGAGACGCGGCGGTGCGGGCGGCGATGGGCCGTGCCCTGGATGAGCTCGCGGAGCGGCTGGGCGACGACATGTCGACGTGGCGTTGGGGGCGGCTGCACAGGTTGCCGCTGCAACACTTGTTGTCCAGGTGCGGAGATCTGGGACGCTTGCTGGACCGCGGCGGCGAACCGGTGAGTGGGAATGGCATCGTGGTGTCAAACACCGGATCGGCGCCGGATTTCGTTTCGCGGAGCGGAGCGAACTATCGGCTGCTGGTGGACCTTGCAGAAGCACCGACCCAGATGTGGTCGTTGGACGCGGCAGGACCATCAGGGCAGCCGGGGAGCCCGCACTATGCCAATCAGTTCGGGGATTGGATGGCGGGGCGGTACCAGCGGATCAGCCTCGATCGTGATGACGTGCGGCCAACGATCAGGAATACGCTGAGGATTCAGCCGAGGACATGACAACTCGCGCTTAGAACTGGCTCCGTCGGCTGGAAGCGCTTGTCATCTGATTTTCGCAATCCTGGCCAGGAAACGAGACCGCCATTCGGTAGACACTCCGAAACCCTTGCGCCACAGCAAGGATTCGAGTGCCACATTGTCAAGAACATTCCTCCCGGCCTGCCACAGAAACGGGCCGCGCCAGGCCCATCGTTAGCAAGTATTCGCGAAAAGCCGCAACTTGGCCGATTTCGCCGATCTCCACTGATTAGGAGCGGGGGACGGGATTCGAACCCGCGACATCCAGCTTGGAAGGCTAGCGCTCTGCCATCTGAGCTACCCCCGCCGACAGGACCAGCGTCGACCAGCGGTCCTTCAACCGGCCGCGGACGCCAACCTGACCGCGTTGATCGTACCGAACCAGCCGCCGGGGTTTTTCCGCCCCCCAGAGACGCCATATCCGCTAACATGCTGGCCGCCAGACGGGTGTGCGCCGCTCAGTGGAGCGCGAAACCCCTCATTCCGGTGGGTAGGCCATGCCTTTCAACATCCGAATCGAACAGACGATGGAAGCGCCGCGCGCGTGACTGACCTTCACTTCGGCCATTTTTCGGCCATTCCCGAGTACCAGCAGGTCAACCGCGATCTCGTCGGCCGGCTGCTTGATCGGATACCCAATCCGTTTGTTCACCTGGACGTGGCCACCGGCGCCGGCCTGATCCCCCAACTCATCATTGAGGAAGCCACAGCCCGCGGCCTCCTTGGGCGCGTCATCGCGCTCGACCGGAACAAGCGCGCCCTTGAGATCGCTCGCGAAACCGTGCGAGGAAACGAGAGCGTCAGTGTGACGTTCGTGCACGGCGACGCTCGCGACGCGCGGGCCGCCGTTGAAGATCTCCTCCCGCCGGAGGGCGTCGACTCAGTCAGCATTCACGACGCGATTCACGAGATCGAAGGTGAGGACAACCAGCGCCGCGTCTTCAACTCGCTGGCCGATGTCGCCCGCAATGGCGCATTTCTTTCCATCAACAGCTCGTTCACTGCGACCTCCATGGCCGTTGGCCACTCCATGCGCGGCCACGGCGAATGGAAGCTCCACTTCGTGCGGCTGACCGGCGCCAAGCGCGAGCGCAAGATCGAGACGCTGGCCTATCGCTCGCACGACGACTACAAGCAGATGATCCGGGACGCCGGCTTCCGCATCGTGCATGAGGAAGACCGCGAAGTCATCCTCACCAGGACCGCCCTCAAGGCCATCGCTCGTTACCCCGAATTCGTGCGCGGCATGGCCAAGGACCTGACCTTCTCGCGTGACGTGAGCCTGGCCGAGTTGAGCGACGCGATGAGCGCCGCCGTGGACAAGATTCGCTTCGACTTCCTGCCCCGCCTCTGGTACGGGGTAATCGCCCAAAAGGTAGCGTCCGAACCCGCCTAGGCCGGCGCCGCGCCGCTAGGCCGCTTCCCTCAGGTAGCGCCACCACGAGCGCCAGGCCTGCCCCATGGCCACAAACTGGTCGCCGGCCCACGGGTACTTGCGGTTCGAGTCGTTGTAGAACGCCTCGATCTCCGCCTCGTCCAAGCCGTCCGCGTTAAAGAGCCCGCGCTGCTCAACGCGTGGCAGGTAGCGAATCTTGAACATGAACCGCCATTGGTCGGTCTGGTTGGGCTGCGCGCAGTGCCAGAGCGACTCGTGAATGAACGCGATCCGGCCTCCCGGTCCAGTCAGCTGTCGCTGCCCCAGGAAGTTCTTGTAGCGCGTCACGTCGTGATAGCTCACCCGGCGCACATGGGATCCGGGAAGCACCAGCGTCGGCCCCATCTCGGCCGGCGCATCGTGCGGGAAGTAGCAGACCAGGATGTCGAACTGCCGCGGATGGTCAAGCGCCAGGCTCGAGTCCACGTGCCAGCGCTGCGCCTCGCGTTTGCCGGGAGCCACCGTGTGCAGGAATGAGTGGTCGTGGATGGCATCAGGCCCTACCAGGCTCTCCACGACGCCACGCACGGCCGGCAGATCGAACACCTCGCGCACCGCGTCGGAAAATTGCCAGAACTCCCGCGGCTTGTTGGGGTTGTAGCCCCGGTTCTTTGGGTAGGCCAGGGCGTCGCGGTGAACCTGGGCGTTGAGATCGTCGGGCACCAGGTCTCCATACTCAAGAAAGCCGTCCACGACAAACCGCGCCATCTCGAGCGCGCCAATTCGGTGGCTCATCTGAGTCTCAGTCGTCATTGGCGGTCTCCACGCGAACGAAACGATCCAGCACATATTCCCACGGCAGCGGCCCCGTCTCGTGCTCGGTTCCCTGCGGGTACGTCGGCAACTGCGGCACCTGCACCACCCGCCAGCCGTCGTGCATGGCGTCCACCACCGATTCATAGGGCGGTTCAGGCTGGTCGCCGGCCTGCATCTGCTGATCGCCGGCGGGACGAGTCCCGTCAAAGAGCGCCCACGCCACCGTTTGTGCACCAAGGTCGGGTTCGGCCAGGTGCAAGATCAGGACCTGCTGTCGCGATTCCGACATCGTCGGTTGAAGCACCGTGCGCGCTGACAGTGCCATGGTAGAACTCGCGCAGCTCCGCGGTCCCTCTCGTGCGGCGAAGGCACGACCGACGGAAGCGTGGGATGCTGGGCCGCTGCCGCAGTTCGGCCAGGAGATGACATGCAGCTCGTTCGGTTCACCAAGTTCTGGGAAGACCTGGACGTTCGCCAGTTAGGCGAGCGCGCGCGGGAACTCGGCTATGACGGACTGGACCTTGCAGTCCGCGACGGTCACGCCATCAGCTCAGCCAACGTGACCGCCGACCTCCCTGGCGCCGTACACGCCTGGCGCGAGATCGGCGTGGACTGTCCGATGATCTCCTCGTCAACCGACCTCATCGATCCCAACGCCGCCAGTGCCGTTGCGCTATTCGAGGCGGCGGCCGCCGCCGGCGTGCCCCGCATCAAGATCGGCTACTTCAAGTTCAATCCCGGCGACTCGTTCGAGGAACTCTGGTCGTCGGCTCGGCGGCGGCTCGACGGCTTCGCGCGCCTCAGCCGCCGAACCGGCGTGCAGACCATGTATCACACGCACAGCGGCCAATGCCTGGGATCCAACTGCGCCGGCATGCGCCACCTGCTGCAGGACTACAACCCGGATCACGTGGGCGCCTACGTTGACCTCGGGCACCTCGCCATCAACGGCGAGGACGTGCAGATGGGGCTGGCGATGCTGCGCGACCGCCTGTCGGCCATCGGCGGCAAGGACGCCCGCCATTTCCCGGATCAGCGACCGGACCGCCGGGCCAGCTTCGCGGACGGATTCGTGCTGCTGGGTCAGGGCGCTGCCGAGTGGCCCGAAGCGATGGCGCTACTTGAGGCCTGGGGATTCAGCGGCCCCATCACCATCCACACCGAATACACAACCGACCAGGACGTCATTTCCACCGTCGGCGCCGGCGAGTACACCCCCGAAGCCATCGCCCTGCGCGCTCGGGGCGAGGTCGAGGACCTTGCCTATCTGCGGGGGCTCCAGAACTCCGCCTGAATCGCCGCGCACGTTCCGTTCGGCGGCGTGCGGACCGGCGGCGTTCGGTTCAGGCCGTGAGCGTGCGAATCCCGTACCGGGGAATGTTGGCGTCCCGCGTTACCAGGATCAGCCCCTCAGCCTGCGCCTGCGCCACCAGCATCCGGTCAAACGGGTCGGTGTGGTGAAGCGGCAGACTGCCTGCCCGCTCGGCGTGAAACGCAGTGATCGGGAGTTCTCCGAATCCGTTTTCTTCGATTGCCTCCAGCAAATCTCCCGGTACATCCAGCTTGCCGCTAGCTCGCTTTATGGATACCTCCCAGATGCTGGCCGCGCTTACGAACACAGCACTGTCTGGATTGGCGATGGCGTCGTAGGCCCTGGAACTGAGTAGAGGAGGGTCTTTCGCCTGCCACCAGATCAGCGTGTGGGTGTCCAGCAAGAGCCGCTGACCGCTCCTATACAGGCTCGTCGCTCCCTTTGCCCTCGAAGGCGTCGATCAATTCCTGCGGCGTCTCGTCAAAGTCCGGCGCCATCCAGACCCGGCCTTCCCACCCACCAGGTCGGCGCGGCTTCGCCGCGCCTCGGTACGGCAGTAGATAGAGATACGGCTCCCCGTCTCGGGCTATCACCACTTCCTCGCCCTGCCAAGCCAGTTCGCCCAGTTTGGAGAGCTGTGACTTGGCCTCGTGCATATTGACCTTCACGCTTCGCCTCGCGGACAGTTAGCTAACCTTAGCTAATTATAGCTGACCAGCCGTGTGCGCCAGCTTGGTCGACAGATTACGTTCGCCTACCCACAGGTGGTGCGCGAAATCAGGCGTTAGGGACGCTAACCTGCTGCATGGACTTTCCGCGCCTCAACCTTCCTGACCGCTTCGTCCCCAACCGCGTCCTGACCCACCAGAACCTGCCGCGCGGCCAGCCGATGACACTGGCCAACCTCGAGGGATCAGGCTGCATTCGCCGCATTTTCGTGGCTACTGTGCGCCGGCCGTCGCCCGGCAACCAGCGCCAGACTGTGCTGCGGATGTTCTGGGACGGCTCGGACACACCCGCAGTTGAAGCGCCCCTTGGCGACTTCTTCGGTCAGCTCCACGGGCTCCCGCCCTATCCCCTCAACTCGCGCTACCTCATCTCGCAGGCCCACGCCGGCTACACGGCCACATTTCCCATGCCGTTTGCGCGCGGCGCTCGGATCGAGGCCGAGGCGGGACCGGACGTGGAGCCGCCTCGAATCATCCTCTTCGTCGACTGGCACGCCTACCCCGAAGAATCCATGCAGGAACCGCTGCGTTTCCACGCCCAGTTCCGGCGCGAAAACCCTTGCGAGGCGTTTGGCCGCAACTATCTCTTGTTGGACACGGTTGGCCGCGGCTATTTCCTAGGCTTCAACTACGGCGTGGCCGTGCGTGACGACCGAGCTCGCTGGTCGCACGCGGGGGCCGAGAACATCTATATCGCCAACGAGACCGGCGCACCAGAGGGAACGTTCGCCTACCTACGCGGCGGCGGCGGCGAGGACAGCTTTGGCGCGTCATACGGCGGCGTGTTGCACCAGCCCTCGTCCCATTTGGACCAGGGCGTGCCCTACTACGCCCAGGAAGACCTTGGCCCCGCCTTTGCTCGTCACACCCTGGCTGCCTACCGCTTCTTCGCGTCCGACGCCATTCCCTTCAATCGCTCCATCCACGTCCGCTTCGGCTCGATGGCCAACGACATCTGCAGCACCGCCTACTGGTACCAGGAGCCGCCATACACTCCGTTCTTCAAAATGCCCACATGGGATCAACTGCTACGGGGCGCTGAACTGCCCTACGCGGCCACTGGAGCACCTCAGCGGGAACCTCGCTGGCGAGTGCTCGGTCCATTCCACCCCGACGCTTCGGCAGCCATGGACGCAGCTGCGGACCAAGACGACCTCAATGGGGTCACCCAGGACACAGGTTACGCAGCCGATTCACCCTGGCGTCACGAAAACCGGCACGTCGCTCGCTGGGTTCCGGCCGAGGACATTCACGGCTTTGTTGATTTCGGACTCGCCTTCCGCCCGTCTGATCCCGGCAATTCCGTCACCTGGCCCGCCGTGAGTCTGGCGCAGTCCTGGCTGCACGTCGATGCCGACACCACCGCGGCCTTGCACCTGGGATGGGCGCACGAGCTGCGGCTGCGAGTTGGCGACGAACCCTGGCAGACAGTGGGCCGGCACGCCTACTTTCAAAACGGAACGCACCGCGTACATTTGCGCGCCGGCTGGAATCGACTACAAGTCACGCTCGACAGCCCGGAGACGGGCCTCGAGGGAACCACGTGGGGCGCTTGGACCTTTGGATTGCGCGCTATCGACGCCGCTGGGCGTGAACTTGAGCCGAAACTCGAACCCGTGGCCTAGCGCGCGCCCTCCCGCCTCTTGGACGTTCGGAGCAAATCCGTGCCCGATCAAGACCTATCCCAACGCTTCGGCCTTCCAGTCTCGGTCGGGGAGGCGAGATTTGAACTCGCGACCTCGGCGTCCCAAACGCCGCGCGCTGCCAGGCTGCGCCACTCCCCGTAGACGCCCATCGTATCGCCACCGAGTATCGAGTGAGTCAGGAATCCAACCCAAGTCGCTGAACCGAGAGCACGCGGCCCGGGCTATACGAGTGTGGCCTCGCCGTCGCAAGCCCTACCCTGCTGGCGCGTCGGGATCCGATGGAACGCCCGGCACCTTGGTCGCGCCCCACCGCGCCGCCTCTTCCTGGTTCTCGTCCACCCACTTGTTGAACGCCACGGGAAAGCGCGCTCGAGCTTCGTCAATCCCCAGCACAAATCGATTTGGCCATGCTTGGTAACTGGAGCGGAACGACCCTGTCCTGGTTTCCCCGTCGGCATATTCAACGGTGCGCGTAATCTCGGCCTGTACGCCTTCCTTGGCGTATTCCACCTGCTCCTCAAAATCCGGCTCTTCCTCCGAGTTGACAATGCCCTCGTCCGGCGGCGGGTCTTCCCACTCCCAGAGCCTGGGCTTCTTCAGCGTGACCTTTCGGCCGTCCGCGGCGCCCCAGATTTCAAAGTCGAGCGTCCCAAGCCGACGGTCGATCAAGGCGCGCAGCATGATCGGATGGTCATAATCATTCGTGAATTTGAGATCTATGCCCGGCGAAAAAATCGTCGAGTCGTAGCCGATCGGCGATCCGCCCATCTCGTAATAGCGCACCCGATAGAGGTGCGGCCACCGCTCTTCGATCGGCAACCCGGCAGCCAGGACAGCGCGAAACAGCGTCGTGGAGACCTGGCAAATGCCACCGCCAATCCCCTGCTCGGTCCGGTCCTCCACGATCACGCTGCCCTCAACCCAACCTTCAGCTTTTGTGAAGGCGCCGATACGCTCATTGAACGAAAACGTCTCGCCTGGCCGAACAACCATGCCGTCCAGCTTGGCCGCGCCAACGGCAATGTTGTGATCGCGGTAGTCCGGCGAGCCTTTGTAGATTGACGAGCCGACGCCCAGTAGATCCGTGATGCCCAGGGGGTTCGCAAACGTGTCGAACTCCTTGTTCAGCAGAATCACGGGAACCTCAACGCGCCGCTCGCCCGGCTGCCGCACCGCCTCCAGGATGGACTCCTCAAGCGCCGGCCGATCGAGCCGCTGACCCGGATGACCCGGCTGAAAGGCCAGCACGCGATCCTGCTTCTCATCGAAGTCAAACTCACCGTGTCGGGGTTCGGCACTCAGGGTGTCTTCGATTCGCTGGAAGACAGCGTTGAAGCGCGTGATCTCGATACGCGGCGTAAGTCCGGCATCATCGCGATCGAGGACCAATGCATCCCGCAGTTGCCCCGGTTCGATCATCCAGCCCCCGGACCCGTGCGAGAGCCAGATGGGCTGCCCGATCAGCTGACGCACCGTTGCCAACGCAGCCTCCGCGTCGGCGGTAGAGACGGCCGGCTCGTCCTGGCGATAGCCGAGATTGACCACGTGTCCCACCGCACGCCGCGCCAAGCCTGCCTCCAGGTCGGCCAGGGCCTGCTCCACGTTCACCACCCGTCCCGGCTGACCTGGCGTCAAGCTTACCCGTCCGTCGTCACGTAACTGCAACGTGGCGGCGACCGACGGCTGATCGAAGCCGGTGGCAAGCGACTGCAGATAGCGCCGAGCAACTTCCCGGTCATACGAAACAACCGGCGTTGTTGGACCCGTTGCCGCGGGCAACCCCGCCATCCGGTCAAGGAGGCCGCCGGTTCCCCTGGACGCCACGATTTCGCGGAGCGGAACTTGAAAGTCAGCCCGCAACCCGATGTCGGATCCCGACGGCTGCCACACCCGGCCGTCCAGCCGAAAGACGACCGGGCCGTCCAGAAACGGTCGCCAAGCCGCCTCCACGCGCTGCAGGGCCTCCTCGGGACTCAATCCCCCAACCTCAACCCCGCCAACATTGGCACCGGCGGGCAAACCTCCCGAGGGGTTGGTCAGCAGCGTGGCGACAAAGGCGGCCGGGGCGGCGGCGGCCGCGCTTCCTATCCCGACGAAGAGCAGCGTGCGACGGTTCATTTGGAGAGTTTCATGTGCCGTTGGAGCTCCAACGGCCGACCATCACAAGCATAGATTTCAGTGTAGCGACTTGCCATACCACGCCAACGGTGAGACTAACGCGCGCTCCGCCCCTACTTTCAGCCGTAATGCGTGCGGGAGGGGACTGCGGCCCCGTTCAGGGAACCGTGGGACCGCTGCGGGCGCCAAATTGCGCAGTGTCCTTCTGACCTGCGCCCACAGCCGGAAACGCGAACGGCGTTACCTCCGCCGGTGGAGGCTTGCCGGCGCAGGCCGCCAGAGCGACTGAGAGCAGCACGCCTGGCGCCACGAGCAGCACGTTTCTTCGACCGATCCCCCGCCTGGCCGCGCTGGCGTGCCCGACCAGTGCCGGCTGCTCCGGCACTGACCCGGCCGGCCGCCCAACGGGGCCTCGCGTCTCGCTTCGAAACTCCATGTTGCCTGCCCTTCGTTGGCCGACGGTTCGTTTAGTCCCGTCCGGCCCGCGCGCTTACCTCCTCACCAGGTGACCCGCCACCCCGGGCGCAGAATAATCGCCACGATGTTCACCCGGATCCCGCCGAGCGATTTGCGCCACGACTAGACAGCACGCAGTGAATTCCAATCAAGATATGCCACTTGACGGGTAGTTCCAAATAGAACAAGCTACAGGCGCAAAGCACGGTGCACTGAGGCAAACGTCCACCGGCGGCGCGTGCTCCGGCTGGTGTCGGAGCGCCGTTCGGTGTTGGCGGCAGTCGACTGTCGAGGGCTGACACGCCTTGCCTCCAGGGAGGGAACGCATGAGGAATCGTCCATCGAGACGCACCATCCTGCGCGCTGCCGGCGTCGGCGCCATTGGCGTCAGTGGCATGGCCATCCTGGCGGCCTGTGGTGAGTCGGAGCCCGAGCCTGAACCTGCGCCCGCCGTTGCGGCGACCGCCGCCCCGGCCATGACCGAGGCGCCAGCCCCTGCAGCCACGGCTGCTCCGCCCCAGCCCGAGACGGTCACGCTGAGCTACGTCGGCGACCACACGTCCGGCCCACGCGGCGCGGCTATGCAGTGGGGCCTCAAGCAATACGCGTCTTTGCGACCGAACATCTTCGTCAAGTTCATCCCGCAGCCGGCCGACTACGCCACCAGCGTATTTCCGTTGCAGATGGCCGCCGGCACCCAGGCGGAAGTGGCCATGCTTGACGGCGGCATGCTCGGCGCGTTCGTCAACGACGGTGGCTTCACCGAGATCAACGACGGTCTGGCCAAGCGCGACGACTACATTGCCGAGGACTACTACTTCATTCCCGACCTGTACACCGTCAATCACGACCACGCCCACGACGAGGGGTCAAACCCCTCCAACGTGATCGAGGGCGCGCAGTTTGGAATGCCCTTCCAGGGCGCCCTCGGCGGCATCGTCATGAACACCACGATGGGCGAGGAAGCCGGGGTTGAGTTCCCCAGTGAGGGCTGGACTTACGAGAACGAGTTCCTTGAGTCCTGCAAGAAGGTCACGGATCCCGACATTGACCAGTGGGGCACCTGGGCCCACAACGGCTACGAGTTCCACTGGAGCCCGATGGCGTTCATGTCGGGCGCCACGGCCATGCGCAACGCGGATGAGACCGAGTTGGCCGTCTTTGATAACGGCGGCGACTTCGGGCTGAACTTCTCGGTGGGCCTGATCCACAAGGAGAACGTGTCCTTCCCGCTCGCCGACAACAAGCGGTTGGCGGGCGAGTTCGGCAACCCGTTCGCCGCGGGCAAGGTGTGGTCCTGGTTGAGTTCCGTCGTCTACACCACCGGCTACCACGTGCCGCGCATCAAGGACCGCTTCAAGTGGTCGCTCGGCCCCATGCCGCTGGCCTCACTTGGCGAGGAAATCCACGAGTGGAACGACCAGCCCCACTTGGTCACGAACGGCGCGCAGCGCTACGGGACCATCGAAGAGGCGATCGACCTGATCCTCTTCCTCGGCGGTCCGACGTATCAAGGTCGCGTCGCCATCGACCGTGGCCACCTGCCCATGCACCGGGGCGTCTTCGATTCGGACGAGGCCAAGGCGCCGCCGCCCGAGGGCATGGAGTGGCTCAAGGCCTACGCCGACGTTGGCAACGTCAACCGCCACCTCATGATGGCGCTCCCCGCTTGGTGGGAGATGTACGAGTGGCGCAAGACGCCGGACGCCGCCTACCTGGGCGACAAGCCGGTGGACCAGGTGATCGACGAGGCGAAGCACCTGGTGCGGACCTCGCTCGCCGGTCAGCGCGATCTGCTCAACGAGGGTCGTCAGAAGTTCGGCTTCCCGCCCCTCTAGACCTGGCCAGCGTCCGTACATCGGACGCCGACAGAGTCAAGGCCCGGCGCTTCGGCGCCGGGCCTTGGTCTTTTGGTCGCTCACGTGCAGCCGCTGCCGGCTTCTGGAGATCAGGTCAAGCAAAAGCCGCACGCAAGTAACGTCAACGTGCGGTATCGAGACTCGCGACGCGACAGGAGCCGCGCGGCGGGGCTACATGCGCGTGCGCAGCCGGGCGGTTCGCTCTTCGCTATACGGGAATGGGTTGTCGCGGGTTCCGGCGCCTTCGTCTTCCGGGGCACAAGCCGCCACCCAAACCGTGGCTGCAACAGCGGCGCCCAGCGTCAGCAGCCGGCGTCGCTGGATTCGCGTGCCAGCCCGGGACGCAGTCTGGACTCGTCGATCCGTGTCGTTGGCCATGAGAACCTCGCGAGTGCGGATGAAGCCTCAACGATGACCTTGAAGTATATCCGCCCCACATCAACTCAACGCGGCCTGGGTAGTCCCGCGCATCCCGGAGCACCTCGCCCCAGGCCTTCAGCTCAAACCCTGGTTACACAGACGGCGGTGCAGCCTCAGTCACGCGACTACGAACCGCCGCTTGGCTGGTACTCCTGCCGCAGCCGTTCACGCTCCTGCGGGTCGTACTCATAGGTACCCCGTGGTCGCGTGCGGGCGAACTTGTAGTGCCCGTCCTCATCGCGTGACGAGTCGCCCAGGCAAGCACCCAGAACACCGCCGTTCGCCGCGACGAAAGCCGAAACCGACACGGCGCGCAACAGCCGCCGCCGTGCAATCCGCTCAGGTGCTGTGGTGCAATCAGCCATCGCTACGAATCTTGACTCCGCCTCGGGCACGCCCAATCCTACGCGAACGGCCGCTCGGCTGTCGGGAGTATGGCAGTTGCGTCCGTTCCCCATCGTCATGAGAGCCGAAAAGACCGCACGGACATGGACAGCTGCAGTGCGTGCGCCGATGCCTACGTCGGTATTGTTCGCGAAGGGACACTCCGGCGTCTCCTGTCCAGACTTGCTCGCCGCCTACGTGGCCTGGCGGACGATGTCGCCGGCCACCAGATCCTTGACGCCGGTTGTGGCAAGGGCCACCTGGCCCGCCTGTTCAGCCGGCACGGCGCTGAAGTCGTCCGCTATGGATACACCGGCTCACGCACAAACGGCTTCAGATGCTCATACCTCGACAGGTGCTCAACGCCCCACGCCTGGCATAGCTCCAGCGCCTCCGCCGGCGACTGCTCGCCCGTCCAGCCTTTATGCCCCAGAGTCCGGTTGCGCTGCCACCACTCCCACCACGTGCCGAAGAAAAACCTACTGCGGTTGGCGGGGCGGTCTGCGTACGCCTTCAGCCACTGCATCCCGTCCGGCGGGGGTGCCACCGACGTGGGCGAGCCGATAGCGGCCTTATGCACCGGCATATGCCCGCGCTCGATTCCGACACGGCCCTGAAAATCCTCACCTGCCAGGAACACGGTCAGCACGGTCGCCGGTTCTTCCAGTCCATCGCGTATGGCGCTGCTGCTGACCAGGTTTGGTGTGTCAGTTACGAGGTGCGCGGGCGGACCGCCGCGCATAGCTACAGCTTCCGGCAGCAGTGTCCAGCGGAAACGTTCCTTGATCTTTGCGAGACCGTAGCCGGTTGAGAACACCCGTCCCCCGGGCCAAATCCCAATCTTGCCCGCGGCAAAAGGATTGGACTGGTCACCGGAAACTGCAGGCGTCTCGTGAAATGCCGGCGACGTGCGATGCATAGTAATCTTGCCAATTAAGTACTCCCAGGCTTCCAGCGCTTCCGGCTGATCGAACATCGTCTTAGTCAGGCCGTCATCGAATGGCTTCCTAAGCCCATTGGAGTACATCATCGGCATGTACTGGTGGTGATAGTTCTGACGTGCCCACGTTCCAAAGGTGCCAGCGTCAGGATCTGTCATCTGGGCATCCCACTCCGTCCAGTCGTCCCATGTCCATGAGTTCTCGCTGTCCGGCAGGCTCACGCCTGCGACGTCGGCCAGCGTGGCGTTGGCGACAAACCCGCTGATTTCGATCTGGAATGGCATGCCGAACTGCAGCCCCTGCATGAGTCTTGGAGACGGGGACGAGTGGTCGAGGTCATTCCACGTATAAGTATCCGGGACAAAATAGTAGTCCTCTTTCACCACGTCCATCTGACTTAACAAGCCGGATATCTCCACAAATGCGTCTTCACTCAAAAGGTGTAAAAAATCCCCCTGTTGCATCTGGGCTACGTGCGGCGCTGTGCCCGCCACAAGGCGAGTCACGACGCCATCTTCCGGCTCCACCCTTACCCTGATGTCTGGTCGCTCATCGCCAAAGCGCCGTAATCCCCACTTCATCGCGGCGCCGCGCGGTCCGGCTCTGCTGGCGGTCGCGAAGGTAACGTCCACAGAGCCGCGCTGAGCCGGCAGTTCGCTCGGGGCCGTCGTGTCGGCCTTTGCGTCCAGGTCCCCTATGCGGAACGACGCTTGCGTATCGGCTGGCGTCGTTTCGGTCCCTTCGCCGGTTGGCGCCACGACCTTGTCGACACCGCCAGCCGAGCCGCAGGCCGCCAGGGCAAACGTTCCGCCAGCACCCAATCCCAATCGCCCCAACAGACGTACCGCCTGCCGCCGCGAAACCCGCGGCCCCAAACCCGGCGGCCGTCCTGCTTCCGCCATCAGTCGCCCGCGCGCCACGTTCCGCAGCCCCAACTACGGATAGACCGGCTCACGCACAAACGGCGCGGGCCCCTCGTATTTCGACAGCATCTCCACACCCCAAGCCTGGCATGCCGCCAGCGCCTCCGCCGGAGCTTGCCTGCCGTCCCAGCCAGCCTTCCCGACTTCCTGGTGCCGGATCCACCAGTCACGCCAGGAACTAAAGGGAAACAGCCCGCGGTTGTCCGGCCGGTCGGCGTAGATCTTCAGCCACTTCATTCCTTCCGGTGGCGGATCACGAGATTCCGGCACCCTCAGGGCCGCCTTGTGTACGGGCATGTGCCCACGCTCAATCCCAACGCGGATCTGGAAGTCCTCGCTCGCCAGATACACGGCCAGCGCCAGCGAAGGCTCCTCCAACCCGTCGCGCGAAGCGCTCCGCGTAATCAGATTTGGCTCCGCGTGAGCGCCATGACCAGGCGGACCGCCGCGTGCGGCCACTACCGCTGGAAGCAGTGTCCAGCGGAATCGATCTTTGATGAACGGCAGCGCAAATCCGGTCGAATAAACTCGGCCTGAAGGCCAGATGCCTATCTTGCCGGCCGAGAACGGATCCTGGTAGTCGCCCGAAATTGTCTTGACTTGATCGGCTCGCGGCGACGTTCGATGTAGAAAAATCTTGTTTATCAGGTACTCCCAGGCCTCCAGTGCTTCCGGCTGGTCGAACATGGTCTTCGTTAGGCCGTCATCAAAGGGCTTCTTGAGTCCGTTGGAATACATTTGCGGCAAGTACTGGTATTGATAGTCCTGCCGTGCCCAGGTTCCGTACGTATCGGCGTCGGCATCGGTCATCCGCGCGTCCCACTCCGTCCAGTCGTCCCAGGTCCACGAGTCTATGCTGATAGGGAAATAGACACCGGATTCCTCTGCCAGGGAGGTGTTGCCCACGAACCCGCTAATCTCGAACTCAAAGGGCATTCCGTACTGCGGGCCGCTCGGCGTCTGCGGCGTCGGGAATGAGTGATCAAGATCGTTGAACGTATGTGTGTCGGGCAGAAAGTAGTAGTCGTCATTCTCAACGTGCATCTGTTCAAGTAAGTCAGTCACTTCAGTGAATGCCCCGTCTCCACGAAAACTCAGGAAATCATGCTGATGCACGAGCGCGACATGCGGCAGGCTATCTGCCACGAATCGAGTCTGGAGATTCTCGGTCGGCTCAAGCTTGACGTATATTTCCGGCCGAATCTCGGCAAAGCGCCGCAACCCCCACTGCATGGCCGCACCACGAGGGCCGTGAACGCTGTCGGTCGAAAAGCCGATCAAGACTGATTCGCGCACGGCCGGTTGTTCCGTCCGCGTCGACGCCGCCTCGCTCTTGCCTCTGCTCCCTTCCGCTGCCGAGACCTGCGAGCCGGCAGGAGTCGCTTCTGTCCGTTCGTCGGTCGGCGCCGCGACGTTGCCGACGCCCTCAGTCGAGTCACAGCCCGCCAGCGCCGCCGCCCCGCCAGCACCCAATCCCAATCGCCCCAACAGACGTACCGTCTGCCGCCGCGAGACCCGCAGTCCCAAGCCACTTGATCGCGCCTCACTCACGGTCCCTCGCTCGGGCACCACTTGTCGTATGTCGCCTACGGGTAAACCGGCGATGCCACGTACGGGGCGGGGCCGTCGTACGTCGACAGGTGCTGCACACCCCAGTCCTGGCAGGCCTGCAGGGACTCGGCCGGCGACTGGTCGCCCACCCAGCCCGTCTGGCCACGCGCGCGGTGCTGGAACCACCACTCACGCCAGGTGTTGAAGGGGTACAAGCCGCGGTTGTCCGGTCGATCCGCGTAGACCTTCAGCCACTTCATCCCCTCGGGGGGCGGAGCGACGGAGGTCGGCGCGCCGATGGCGGCTCGGTGCACCGGCATGTGCCCGCGGTCGATACCGACGCGGCCCTGGTACTCCTCACCCGCGAGGAAGACGGACAGTGCCGTGGATTGCTCGATCAAGCCGTCCCGCTCCGCGCTGTTCGTCACGAGGTTCGGCTGATCGTGCCAGGAGTGGCTCGGCGGCCCGCCGCGACCGGCAATCACTTCCGGCAGCAGCGTCCAGGTGAAGCGGTCCTTGATGCGCGGAACCGCGAACCCGGTCGAGTACACCCGGCCCGAGGGCCAGATGCCGATCTTGCCGGCGGCAAACGGGTTGCC
>JAJDZD010000039.1 GCA_022824865.1 Chloroflexota bacterium
CGGCAAGCCGGCCAAGGTGGCCCTCGTCGCCTGCATGCGCAAGCTCCTCGTCCTCTGCAACGCCCTCTGCCGAGACCGCACCCTCTGGGATCCCACCGTGGCCTAACCCTTGACGCCCCAACACAGGTGCTCTCCCCTTCCCCAATGGACACCTCCCCCGCCAAAGTGGACACATTCGGCCGGAAAGTTGACACATCACGCCAAAAACCGGACACATTGGCCTGACAGAGTGGACACATCCCCGCGTCCCCGGAAACCTGCCCTGAGCCTGCCGAACCACATACCCGTCCCCGTTTCCTTCTCACTTCATCTCCCCTCCCCCCTCTGCCCTTCCCCTACTCACTTCTCTGCGCTCTCCCCTCTCCACTTCCTCGCTGAACACATTGGCCGCCAAACTGAACACATCACCCCAAAAAGTGAACACATCACCCCAAAAGCTGAACACATTTCCCGAAAAAGTGAACACCTGAGTCTGACCGCCTGAACACATCCGAGGTTCCAGCAACCCACCGCCTCCACCGTCGCCTCTTCGTCCCGCTCCCTGTGGATACCTTTGCAACACGCCTGTCGACCTCGAATGTGCCTCCGCTCTTAATCCCTCTCCTGGGGGAGAGGGCAGGGTGAGGGGTCTTCCGCGCAACCAAGCCTCGGTTACGCAATGGTCTCCATCGAGAAAGAGCGGGGTGAGGGTGGCTGCCACCCACCAGCACCTTCGCCAGGTCAACAGCAACCACCCGCCCACGCACCGCCGCCAAACCGAACGCCCACTGGACCTCTGTAATCGAGTAGTGTACAATTGACCGTGCCGCTGACCCAACCTCACTGAGAAACCCCAGGTGCCCCCGCCTTTCCCCCACCCGCCACCTTGGACGTCCCGCCTCTGGCGTCCTCCCTGGTCACGTTTTCTCCGCGCCTCCCTCGCCGTCCTCCTGCGCCTCCGGCCCCTCCGTCCCGAACCCGGCCGCCTGCCCCCCACCACCTCCGGCCATAGCCCTCGTCGCGTCCCGGCTCCCAGGCCCCCCGTGCCCTCAACCGCGTCGCTCCACCCCAAAAAATCGCCTAAAACCCTCCCTCGCCAGCGCGACCCCCAGAGGGGGTCGCGCTGGCGAGGGAGGGTTCCCCCTTTCATCCCCCACGCGCATCTCGGCACCCGTCGTCCGTTCCGGCGCCCCGGAAACCCGCCACGGTTCACGCACCCGGTCGATTGGGCGCAGAAAGCGCCGGCGGCGCCACACCCACGCCTTCGCCGTTACCATGACCCCCGACGAGATTCACTGAACCCCCTCCGCCATGCTCGACACCCTGATGTCCGTCGACGAGGCGATCTTTACGCGCCGGACCTGCCGCAAGTTTCGGAAGGACCCGGTGTCGCCGGAGACCCTCACCAAGATCATCGACGCCGCGCGCTACGCGCCCAGTTCCTGCAACTTGCAGCTCTGGGACTTCGTGCTCGTCAACGACCCCGAGACCAAGGCCGAAGTCGCCGAAGAAACCCGCTACGTGCACCTGGCCCCGGTTTCGCTCTTCGTCTCCTACGGCAACAACTACACCCGCGAAAACTACGCCTGGGTCCAGAGCGCCGCCGCCGCCATCCAGAACATGATGCTCATGGCCCACAGCCTCGGCGTGGCCAGTTGCTGGGTCGACACGTTGGGCGACGTCGACCGCATTCGCCGCATTCTCGGGCTGCCGGCCGAGCGCGAAATCCTGGCCCTGGTGCTCTTCGGCTACCCCGAACTCATCCCCAAGGCCCCCCGCCGCCGCGCCATCGACATCCTCCTGCACTACGACAAGTACAAGGGCCGCCTCAACTGGCCCAGCAGCGACGATCCCGAGGAATGGACGCTCGAACAGATCCGCGACTTCCAGATGGCCAAGATCCGCAACGGCGCCCGCTACAACAAACCCGTGCCCTCCGAACGCGACGCCGTGCTGGAAGCGCTGGAGGACTTCGTCGACGTGCAAGAGGCCCGCTGGCTGGACGTCCTACCCCTCACCGGCCTCTACACCGAAGAGATCGCCTCCCGCTACCCCAAGGTCGACCTCACCTTCGCCGAGATGACCGACCAGGTCTTCGAATTCGTCCAGGACCGCGCCCCGCGCACCCTCCGCCACGAGCTCTATCCCGACGCCTTCCACGAGGGCCCCGAGGGCTACGACGTCATGTCCCTGATCTTCCGCCTGGAGGGCTACCCGCGCGACGAGCGGCGCCAGTACCTCACCACCATGCGCCGGCGCATCAACGACGACGGCCAGCTCTTCCTGGCCTTTATCAACCGGCGCTCCTACCACCGCCCCTTGCGCTGGATGCGCGGACGCATCGGCCACTCCGGCGTCGAATACGCCCTGGCGCCGGACCCCAGCCTCGGCCCGTTCAAAGCCGCCACGCCCGGCGAGATCCGCGCCGATCTCCACGCCACCGGCTGGCGCATACGCGACCGCCGCCACTTCTTCGCCATTCCCCCGGGCGACGAAATCGAATTCCGCGCCGGCCGCAAGGGCCGCAAAGTCAAACTCGCCGGCCAGACCCTCACCCGCCTCAGCCGCCTGCTCCAGCCGGTCGACCCGGTCCTCGGCCCCGTCGCCCGCGTCCACGCCTGGGACGTCGTTCCGGCCTGAGTCCCGGCGTTTCAGTGAGGTCCGCCAGATGCCTCGATGAGCTAAGGCTTGACCGCCACAATCACGATCGACGATCCGAATGGAAGCCCGAGGACCCGGGCCAGTGTGGCTTCGGCGCTGCCAACCTTGTACAGCACCGCGTTAAGAAGCCCTGAGCGCATCAGGGCGGCGTTGTTGGCCTGGTTTGGCGGGATTGCCCCAATGCCCTCGAGCAGGCGCAGGCCCAGCAACCCGAACATCGACGGAATCGCGAAGAATGTGGAGTACCGGATCCGAAAGCCGGCAGCCTGCACCAGGTGTTCGAGATCGCGACGGGCATAGCGCCGCAAGTGTCCGAGATAGGCGTCGCGGCTTGTTCGCAGCCGCTCGTGCGCTGGTACAGCCAGCACGAGCACGCCGCCGGGGACGAGAACGCGCGACGCCTCGTCTAGCGCAACGGTGTGCTCCTCGATGTGTTCCAGCACGTCGACGCTCAGCACGGCGTCCAGGCTCTCCGTGGAAAACGGCAGCAGGCAAGCCGACGCCTTGGTGAAGTGCCCCCTGTCGAGCAGCGCATCGGCCGTGCGGGCGTGCCCGGCGATCTGATAATCCACCCCGAGTCGAACGCTTGCGGTGCTGAACCGAGCCAGCAAGGCGCCGTCCAGAGTGCCCACGTCCAGCACGCGACGGGGCGGCTCACCGAGGGCGTCGACCGTTAGGCGATGCACAAGGTCGTGCCGCGAGCGCACCCACCAGTTGGAGGCGGTGATTTGGGCGTAGTGGGCGACGTACTCAGGCTTCACATGGCTTCGGCCGGATAGGGCGGCGCAGCCTAACGCAGCCGCTCGCGTTCTTGGCTTTGGGGCTGCACCTCGTAGATCACCGCGGCGCCGGCCGGATCGTGAAATACCTTGACGAAACGTCCATCGGCCAGCTTGCCCTCGATTGCGGCAGCCTGAATGGCCGTCAGCTGCGCTGGATCCACAAGCACGTAGCGGATGCCGAGCCGCCGCAAGGCTACGTCTGCAAGCTCCTGCTGCGCGCGCCAATACGGCTGGCGATACTGCTCGACGTACGAGAGCACGTGGTACCCGTAGGGGATGAACTGACCGGTCGCCGCGGAGACATCCAGGGTGACGCCTGGCCCTTGGGTGTTATAGAGATTGATGGTGCTCTGCGCCCCATGGACCGCTAGCAGACGATCCTGCACGGCTGTCTGTCGAAGGAGGAAGTCGCGCGCGCCGGGCGGAAGGCTTCCGGCGGTGATGGGCACTTGCGCCACCATGCGAGGCCACGCAAGAGCCGACAGCACAAACGACCCCGATAACACCAAAGCGGCGGTCGCTGTGCCGGCGATGGCCAGCCGTCGCGGCAGACCTGCGCGCGGCAGCGCTTCGGAGGCTACGATCGCCAAAGCGGGTACGGCCAGAGTTAACCCCGCATGGGCTACTCGGTTCAGGTTTGGCGCGGATACATCGGCCCTCAAGACCAGGACAACGGCTACGTTTGCCGCCGCTGTCAACGCCCAGGGTGTAGCCCCGCTCGCGCCGCGACGGTAGATCACCCAGCCCAGGGCCAGCGGCAGCAGCCAGAACAGCAATCCCCCGTCCACCAGAAACTCCGCGCTCAGTATCGGGACGTCGCGCGTTCCCGGCTCGGCCCACTCGATCCAAGGCCTGGATCTGTCGAATCCCCAACTCGACAGTTGTCCTGGGTGCGTGAAGTTCGGGGCTAGTTGCAGGCGACCCAGGTCCGGGTCGGCACGGAATGTTCCAGCCAGTACCCCGCTGGTGGTCTGCGCGAGGAGCAGAGCCAATCCAGTCGCCCCCGCCAGCCCCAGAGAGCAGGCCAGAGACTGTCGGGCGAGCGGCGGCCACTGCACCCAGAACCAGAGCCCCAGGCATACCGGCACGGTGAATACAAGGAATTCATTGCTGGGAGCTAGGTACACCAGCGCGGCTGCAGCTACCGCCCACGCTGGTAATGAAGGTGACTGCACCACGCGAGTCACGGCTGCAATCGTGACCACGGCCGGAATCAGCCCGTGCAGCGCGGTCGGATTGTGGGTCGGCATTGTGAAAGGACCGCCTAGCAGCATCCCGCTCCATGCGATGGTGTCGGGCGCAGCTACGATCACGCCCAGCACGTCCCCCAGTCCGCGCTCCCTGATCGCCGTCGGGGTGAGCATCCAGTAGAGCGGCCCCCAGGCGTAGGCGACGGCCGCGCAGCCCAGCGCCCAACCCGAACCTAGGCGGGTGTACAGAGTTCCGTAGAGCGTCAGCACCAGCACGACCGCCACCGACGCAACCAGGTGTGGCATGACCGCCGGTGCCAACACGTCCAGCACGTCCACCGCGCCAGCGCCAAGGGTGTGCAGGGTGACTCGGTATTGGAGATCGAAATCCGGCTCGAACGGGTTGACCACCGGGAAATTGCCGCGAGCAATCCCGGCTACCAGCCCGCTGTGCATATACAGCGTGCCCACGTCCGCCCGCCCCACAGTGCCCTCGGCCCAGAACGCCAGTGCCGAGACGTAGACCAGCAGGCACACGACCGTCAGGCCGACAACCGCCAGGCGGCCGTCCTGGCGCGGTTCGCACGCCGGCAGTCGCCGCAGGGCAAGCGCGCCAAGCGCGCACACGACACCTGCCGTCAGCAGCGAACTGCCAACGGGCATCACCTGCGGCAGCCACAGTAGCGGCAGACCCAGCGCCACCAGCCCGATCCCACTGCCTAGGGCGGCGCGGCTCAGCCAAGTGGGTGCTGCCAGCACACTGGCGGCCACGCGGTATCCCAGCGCGGCGGCGGCACCCAGACACAAGATCAATGCGGGCAGGCTGAGCCAAATCATCAACCCGGAGTGTGGCGAGGACGCCTGTCGTTCGCAATGGCGGGCGGGCACTCGCCTAAACTGCGCGAGTTCGTGGCGCTGACGGTGCGGCGTGGCAGGTGATTGGCAATGCTTCGCCGTCGTGGACCCGGCAAGGGTCGAACTGCGCCGTCACCCAATCGAAATGGCCTCCATGCTTCTAACCATCGTGGTGCCTGCCTTCAACGAGGCCGAGCGCCTTGGGCGCACCCTGCCAAAAATCTTCGCCTGGCTGGCGACATTCTCCGGCGGCGGGCGACTCCTGGTGGTCGATGACGGCAGCACCGACGCCACGGGCGATGCCGTGCGCGCGCAAATGCCAGCTCACCCAAACCTCGACCTCATCACCCTGTCGCAACAGAGCGGCAAGGGCGCCGCGGTGCGGGCAGGATTGCTAGCGGCCTCGACGGAGATCGTCGGCTTCATGGACGCCGATCTGTCAACCGACCTTCAGCACGTGCCGGAGGCAGTGGCTGCCATCCAAAACGGCGCCGATCTCGTCATTGGTTCAAGGGCGCTAGGCCGTAGCCAGACCGTCCTGCGTCAGCCCGCCTATCGACGGGTCGGCGCACGGGTTTTCCGCGAGTTGGCTCGCCGGGTTGGGGGCCTCCCGAATACACCTGATTCGCAGTGCGGGTTCAAGTTCTATCGGGGACCCGTGGCGCACGACCTCTTTGGGGCAACCGTGATCGATCGCTGGATGTTCGACCTGGAGATTCTCCGGCTGGCGCGGCACCGGGATTACACAGTCCAGCAATTACCTGTTGAATGGACAAATGACCCTGACTCACGTCTGCGTCTGACCGTTGACACCCTGCGCATGGTGCGCGACCTGGCTCGGATCCGCTGGCGCTTCCTGACCGGTCGCTACGGCCCGCCAGGCCGACTCGCCTAGAGCCAGCCGATGCGCGCCTCCCGCGACCGAACCCTCGCCCCGACCACCGGCGGCACGGGTTAGCTGCCGTGGGCGACCTGATCGCCGCCACGCGCGAGTTCCTGCTGGAGTTCCTGGAAGCCAACCAGTACTTGGCGCTGGCCATCTATGTCGGTGTGGAAGAGGCCGGCGTTCCGTTTCCCGTGCCCGCCGACACTGCCATCGTGCTGATGGGGTATCAGGTGTACCGAGGCGTGGCCAATCCGGTCGCCGTCGTGGCCACGGTCGTTGTATCGGCTACCGCCGGGGCGTCCGTGCTCTATTGGCTGGCCCGCCTGATCGGTCCGCGTCTTATCACTCGGTTCGGTCGGGCGCTGCACATCACCCCCGAGCGGCGTGAGCGCGCGGAGCGTTGGATCCATCGCTACGAGGTTCCCGCGATCGTGATCGGTCGGCTGATTCCCGGCTTTCGCATCGTCATCACCATCGTGGCCGGCGCCGCCCGCGCCAGCTTCTGGAAGTTTCTGCCGTCCGCCGCGCTCTCGGCGCTGATCTGGGCGGTCATTTACATGGGCATCGGCTGGGGCCTGGGCGATCAGTACCAGCGCGTGGCGTCGGCGGTCGAAGCCGATCCGCGCGTCGGGTTTGGGATCGTGCTGGCCGCCGTGGTGGTGGTTGGCGCCCTGGTTGCGTTCAGGCTGCGTCGGCGTCTGTTCCGGCAGGTCAGGCTACGCAAGCCTTGGGATAGCGGGGAGCCGCCTTAGGTCGCCGTTCGCTCGGCCTCGCTCAGGCGTCCGTTGCGCCCCACGACCCGCTTGATGAGCGTCAGCCAACTGGACGTACCCTGGCCGCGCCAGTCCAGGTCGTCCTGCAGCTTCATCAGCCGGTCCATGCGGCCCAGCCGCTCGGCCCGCTCGTAGATGCGCAGCCAGACGCAGGGCAACGTGGGATCGGTCTCGCACATGCCGTACACGTCGGTCCCGCCGCATGGCCCGTCGCGCAGCCCCTTGGGACAGGCCATCGGGCAGATGAACGCCGTGTCCTGCAGGATGCAGTGGCCGCACATCTGGCAGCCGAACAGCGGCCGCTTGACCAGGCGCTCCACCAGCGTGAACGCCTGGACGGGGGCGTCGCGCACCGCTCGTTGTGCGGTGACCTGCGTAATGTTCACGGCGTCGTGGTGCTCGGTTGGCTGCTCAAACCATCAAGTATATGGCCGAACGCACGCGACTCAGGTGCTCTTGGCCTTACGCGCCGCTCTGGCCGGCTGCCTGATCGGGACGCACCGTCGGCGGCGTGACTCGGCGCTCTGGAACAAGCAGGCGGCGTCCAACAAAGAGTTGGGAGGGATCGGTGATCTCGTTGATCTCAGCTAGGTCCTCCACCGTTACATCCAATTCCTGCGAGATCGCGTACAGCGTGTCCCCGGCCTTGACCACGTAGACGTCGTCCGCAGATCCGCCGCCAGCCACCGGCGTTTCCGCCTGCACGCGCTCGCCGGGCTGCGGCAACTCGAGCTTCTGCCCAACGAAAATGTTGTTGGGATCGGGCAGGTCGTTCTTCGCCTGCAGGTCCTCTACCGTGATTCCGAAGCGCTCGGCAATTCCGAGCAACGTATCGCCCGCTTGAACCGTGTACGTCTGCGGCGCCGGCGTGGGCGTGGGAGTCGCCGCCGGCGTGGGCGTTGGACTTGGCGTTGGAGACGTCGTGCTGTCGGGAGTGGCCGTGGGCGTCACGGTCTGAAGACCGATGCCGCCGTCCTCCGTCGCCTGGGTGTACAGGACGTACGCCACAACGCCCAGGGTCAGCAGCCCGAGCACTCCCAGGACCAACTCGCGGCGCGAACTGTCCAGCCCCACTCACCTCCGGCGCTTCCGGGTGTAAAACCCTTCACACGGCTGGCCGACACAGGGCGAGTATAGGCACGCTACGGCGGACTCGGACGTACCATGCGTGGATGCACGCGCTTGTATTGGCGGCGGGCTGGGCCACGCGGCTGGGATCCATTACCGGCGGCGGGCCGAAGCACTTGCTGCCCATTGGCTCACGCACGGTCATTGACTTCGTGGTGGACCGCCTCGGCGCGATCCCCGATGTCGAGCGGGTGACGGTCATAACCCACGACGTGTTCTTCCCGCTCTTCCTGGAGTGGGCCGCCGCGCGGCAGGGGCAACCGCCTGTGACCGTCATGAGCGACGGCACAAACTCGCTGGACACACGGCTCGGGGCCGTTGGGGACATGGCCTACTTCATACGCGAGTCGGGAATCGACGACGACCTGCTGGCCATCGCGGGTGACAACTTGTTCGACTTCGACCTTGCGCCGTTGGCACGGGCTGCACATAAGGACCTCGTCGTCGGGCTGTACGACGTAGGGTCGCTGGACCTCGCCACTCGCTACGGCGTGGTCGAAACTGATGACGAGGGCGTGGTGACCAACTTCGTCGAAAAGCCCGAGCGCCCCCGCAGCACGCTGGCGTCTGCCGCCATCTACGGCATCCCCCGCGCGCACCTCGGCACCGTACAAGCCTTCATGGACGGCGGCGGCGACCCGGACAAGTCCGGCGAACTGATCGCCTGGCTGCACACGCACGAACGGGTCTTGGGGCAGGTGTTCTCAGGACGCTGGATCGACATCGGCAGCCCTGACGAGTACGCGCGCGCCCAGGCCGAATTCGGCGGGTGACGCCAGCCCTGCCCGCAGCTAGAGGCTCCTCGGAATCATGAGCGTCGTCCTGGCTCTTGCGCTCGGCATCTCCAGCGGGCTCAACCCCTACGTGACCGTGGCAATTACCTCCGTGGTCGCCGCCCGCTCCGACCTGCTCGCGCCGGCTCCCGCGTTCGCCTTCGTGGCCTCGACCGGGATGTTTGTTGGCGCGCTGCTGCTGCTGCCCATCGACATTTTCGCGGACAAGTTCCCGGGCAGCGGCGGCCTCATGGACCGCGTGGGCTGGGTGCTGCGCCCCGTGGCCGGCGGGATGGTTGGCGGCGCGGCCATGGCCACGGGCGGCCCCGGCTTGATCCTGGGGGTTGCGCTGGGCGCCCTCGCGGCACTGGCCACCCACGCCCTGCGACTGCGCACCCGCCGCCGCGTGCAGTGGCGCATGCTTGGCTTCGGCCGCATCGTCTTCGGCGCCTACGGCGACTTCGGCAGCGGCATCGTCGCCATGATCGCGTTGCTCGTACCCCCGCTCGGTCTCGCCATCGCCGCCAGCGCGCTGATCGCCGCGCTGCTCGTGGACCGCCGCTGGGGCGGCGACGAACCGGCCTAAGCGGTCGAGCCCTCCGAGACACCCAGCGCCCGCAGGACCCCGCGCGCCTTGTGCTGGGTTTCGGCGTACTCCAGGCCGGCTTCCGACTCGGCAACGATCCCGGCACCGACGTGCAAGTGAGCAACGCCGTCCCGGAGTTGCACGGTGCGGATGGCCAAGTTAGCGGTCAGCCCGCCGTCGAAGCCCAGCGCGAAGACACTCCCACAGTAGGCGCCGCGACGCACCGGCTCGAGTTCGTCGATGATCTCGGAGGCGCGGATCTTCGGCGCGCCCGTAATCGAACCTCCCGGCCAACAGGCCTCGAGCAGCCTGGCGGCTGACTCGCCGGATCCCAGTTCGCCGCGCACTTCGGAGACCAACTGCCATACCGTCGGCAGCGCCTCGGTCTGCCAGAGTCCGGGCACGCTGATCGAGCCCGGGCGGCACACCCGACCGAAGTCGTTACGCAGTACGTCCACGATCATTACGTTCTCCGCCCGGTCCTTGGGACTGGCCCGCAACCGGGCCTCGGCGGCGGCGTCCAGGGCCGGAGTTCGGCCGCGCGGAGCGGTGCCCTTGATCGGTCGCGTTCGCGCCCGGCCACTCGGGTCCACACGCAGGAATAACTCCGGCGACGCGCTGGCCAGTTCGACGCCATCAGCTTCCAGGTAGGCGCCGAAGGGCGCGGGATGCGCTGCTGCCAGGTGCTGGAATAGCTCCAGCCCCGGCTCCGGCGCGTCGAACTCGATCCGCCGAGCCAGGTTCACCTGGTAGCAATCGCCGGCGGCGATATAGTCCTTCACCGCCGTCACCCAGCGCCCGAACCGGCGGCGGTCCGCGTTCGTGCGGGCGGTTCGCGGCGCGGGTGGTGGGGTCGACGTTTCGCGCACGCGCAGGCGTGACTGCACCTGAGCGCAAAGGTCGTCAGGATCGCGACCGCCGAGCGACGTCGCGATGATCCAGCCGTCGCTGCTTTGGGCGTCGCGCGCCAGCACCCAGTCGTACACGCCAAACCACATCAGGTCGGTGGGCGGCGGTCCCGGGCAGCGGCCAGGCAGGTCTTCAAGCTCGTAAGCGGCGTCGTAGGCGATGTAACCAATCGCCCCGCCACGGAATGGCGGGAGCGAGCCGCCTGCGGTTGACGCATCGTGTGGCACAACCTGGCCTAGCGCGGAGAATCCACTGCACGGCATCGGGCCCCGGACCTGCGAAGCCACGCCTTTGGCCGTCCAGCGCACGGTGTCGACCGGGTCGGCCGCCAGGTAGGACCAGCGGCCTTCGCCCGACGTGTCCGATCCGCCCTCAAGCACAGCCAGGCCCGGGAGGTCTCGGAATCCGTCAGTCAACAAGCGCAGCGGCGGCAACTCGGCAAGTCGCAGCACGCGGCCTGCCCGTCCGTTCGTATGAATACTGGGCACGATGTCACTGTCGCGTGCAGCGGGCAGAGAAACTTGTGACATGAACGGACGCCGCGAAACCGGGCGCGGAATGGGGCCGCTCATCCTAGCGCCGCCCTGCGGACGCCGCCGATTCACCGAATGTTTCACGTGAAACATCGGGCCGGGACAGCCCCATGAGTCTGCCGACCGGCAAGCTGCCGCTGCCGCTGTTGCGCCGGGCGCTGCGTCGAGTCCCGTGCCACGACCCGGCGGTGCTGGTCGGCGCGGAACCCGGCGAGGACGCCGCCGTGATTGACGTTGGCGGTCCTGAACTCCTGGTCGCCGCCGCCGACCCGATCACCTTCGCGGCCGCCGACATCGGAACCTATCTGCTGGCGGTCAATGGCAACGACCTGGCCGTGATGGGCGCCGAACCACGCTGGCTGCTGGCTACCGTTTTGGCCCCGGCGGGGACCACGGCCGGTCAGATCCAGGCCTTGCTGGCTGATGTGGCCGAGGCCTGTTCCGCGGCCGGCGTGGCCCTGGTGGGTGGGCACACCGAGATCACCGACAGCGTGACCTCGCCGATTGTCGCGGGAACACTGCTCGGCACCGTCGAGCGCGACACACTCATCCGCACCTCCGGCGCGCGCCCGGGCGACGCCCTGTTGCTGGTCGGCGACATCGCAATCGAGGGAACCGCCATCCTCGCCGGCGACCACGCGAATGCGCTGCGGCGTGACGGCGTCAGCGAGGCCGACATCCGGACCGGCGCCGCACGGCTCGAGACGCCGGGCATCTCCGTACGTCCGGCGGCCGCCGTACTGCGGGGCGTAGCTGACGTCCATGCCATGCACGACCCCACGGAGGGAGGGCTGACCAGCGCGCTGCACGAAGTGGCCGAGGCGGCCGAGGTCGGTCTCGTGGTCAATCGGGACGCGGTGCCTATGCTGCCGGAGTGCCGGCGAATCTGTGCGGCGCTGGGGCTCGATCCCTACGCGCTGCTGGCCTCCGGCGCCCTGCTGGCCAGCATGCCGGCCAGTCAGGCGTCCGCGGCGCTGACGGCCCTTCGAACAGCCGGCTCGACGGCCGCCGTCATCGGCGAAGTCACCGCAGCAGCCGAAGGCAGGCGCTGGACGGCCGGCGGCCGCGTAGTCCCCATCCCCGCGGTCGAGCGCGACGAATTGGCGCGATACCTGGAATCGGCCTGACGCGCCGGTACCATTCACCAGTCCGACACCGCGCTGGCGCCGCTTTGCCCAACTTAGAGATCGACTTACGTAGCGACACGTTGACCACTCCTACGCCAGCGATGCGCCGAGCCATGGCGGAGGCGGAGGTCGGCGACGACGTCTTTGGCGAGGACCCCACCGTGCGCTCGCTCGAAGAGCGCAGCGCCGAGATGTGCGGCATGGACGCCGGACTGCTCGTAGCCAGCGGCACCCAGGGCAACCTTTGTTCGCTTCTGACCCACTGCCGTCCGCGGCAGGAAGTCATCGCGGAACGTGGCTGCCACGTGGTCACCTGGGAGGTCGGCGGCTGGGCCTCTTTGGTCGGGGTCACCATGGCCGCGGTCGATGCGCCCAACGGCATCCTGACGTCCGATCTGATTCGCGGCGCGGTCAAGGCCCCGAACGTCCACCTGGTGGACACGCACCTGGTCTGGATTGAGAACACCCACAACACGGCGGGCGGCACCTGCACGCCGCCGGAGCGCATGGCTGAACTGGTTCAGACGGCCCATGAGCTTGGTCTGCGGGTGCATGTGGACGGGGCCCGCATCTTCAACGCGGCGGCCGCGCTGGAGTGCTCGGTGGCCGACCTGATGCAAGGCGCCGACAGCGTGCAGTTCTGCCTGTCCAAGGGCCTGGGCGCGCCGGTTGGATCCTTGCTATTGGGATCGCATGACTACATCCACGAAGCGCGGCGCGTCCGCAAGATGGTTGGCGGCGGGATGCGGCAGGCCGGCGTCCTGGCCGCGGCCGGGCACGTGGCGCTGGACGAGATTCCCCAGCGACTCCCGCAGGATCACGCCAACGCGCGCCTGCTGGCCGAGCTGTTGAGCGACACCCCCGGCCTGACGGTGGACCCCGACGCCGTGGCGACCAACCTGGTCTTCTTCGACATCGCACCCGAGCTGGGCCTTCCGACAGAGTTCGAGGCCCGGCTGGACGCGGCGGGCGTGCGAGTCGTCGGGTTCAACGAAACCGGCCGCTGCCGCGCGGTGACGTATCACCAGGTTTCCACGGACGACATCCAGCGGGCGGCCGAGATCATTCACGACTGCGCCGCCGCCGGCGGCTGACATGCGCGTCCTGGTCACCGGCGCGACCGGGAATCTCGGGCCCTTTGTGATCCAGGCGCTGCGCCACGACGGCCACCAGGTTCGCGCCCTGGTCCGCGAGTCCAGCGACCGCTCTTGGCTCAACGCCAACCGGGTGGAGACCGCCGAAGGCGACATCCTGAAGCCGGAAACGTTGGGCGCGGCGGTGGACGGCATGGCCGCCGTGATCCACCTGGCCGGCCTGCACGACTCCTGGGCCCCACGCGCGCAGGACTTCTTCGAGGCCAACGTGGACGGCGCCTGCAACGTGCGGGACGCCGCCCGAGCGGCCGGAACCCATCGCCTGGTATTCGTCAGCAGCGGATCCACCATCGGCGAAGAGGAAGGCGAGGTTGGGACCGAGACCACCGAGCGGCGGGACTACGCGCTCAGCGATTACGAACGCTCCAAGGTCGAGGCCGAGGCCGCGCTGCTTGAGGACGGGTCGCCGCTTGATGTCGTGGTCGTCAACCCGGGGACCGTCTATGGTCCCGGCGACGCCTCGGGTACGGGCCAGGCGCTGATTGGCGCGTTGAGCGGCCGCCTGGGCGTTTCGGTGGACGAGCCCGTGGCCTGGGTGTACGTCAAGGACGTGGCGCGCGGAATCGCACTGGCCCTGGTGCGTGGGCGGCCCGGCGAGCGCTACATCCTGGCCAGCCACAACCTGTCGCGACTCGCCTTTCTGCAGCGGGCTGTGGAACTGGCCGATCTCGACTACCAGATCAAACCGGCCTCGCCCCTGGCCTGGCAAGCCTTCGGCCTGATCTACAGCCTGCCGGCCTGGATCAAGCGCCAGCGCCCGGTAATCTCGCGCGCCGCCGTGCAAATTGCGCTACATGGCAGCCAGCTCGATGGGTCGAAAGCCGAGCGCGAACTCGGCCTCACGTACACCGCGCTTGACGATGGCCTCAACACCACCCTCGACTGGCTGCACGAGGCCGAACTGGTGGACCTCCCCGAGGAAGACGACGACGAACCGACTCAAAAGGAGCCGTCCGATGGCGATACCCAGCGAGGCTGAGGTCGAAGCCGACACCAGGGACTACTACCGGGCGCGCGCGCCGGAGTTCGAGCAGTGGATCCTGCGCGAGGGCCGCTACGCGCACGGTCCCGAGGCCGACGCTTCGTGGCATCGGGAAATGGCCAAGTTGCAACAGTTCGTCGGGTCGCTGACCGACGCCAGCGTCTTCGAAGTGGCGTCAGGCACCGGCTGGTGGACGCGCCTCCTGGCCGTGCGCAATCGCGTGATCGCCTCCGACTACGCACCTGAGATGCTCGACGAGGCACGGCAGCGAGACGAGGATCATCTGCCGCTTGGCCGCTGCCGGGCCGACGCCTACCGGTTGCCCGCCGGCGATGACTCCGTGGATGCCTGCATGTTCGGGTTCTGGCTAAGCCACGTGCCCATCGCGCGCTCCGCGGAGTTCATCCGCGAGGCGGCGCGCATCGTACGGCCGGGTGGGCAGATCGTGCTGGTGGACTCGAAGCAGGCGGAACACTCCGGCGCGTCCGACCAGTTTGTGAAGGGCGACCGCGTGCAACGGCAGCACCGGCGCCTGAACGACGGCCGAGAATTCACGATCTGGAAGATTTACTGGTCGTCCGACGAGCTGCACTCCCTGCTGGGCCTCGTCTGCACCGAGGTCGAAGTCATCCAGACCGACCACTTCTTCATCGGCGCCCGTGGCCGGGTCAAGGCTCCGGCCTCGGAGGACTGAGCCTTCAAGGCGTATCCAGCCGACGAGGGGGCTTAGACGGAGCTCGAGTTTGGTCCGCCGAGCCGCCTCTCGATGCGAGCCAGGCGCTCGCAGAGTGCGTCCATTCGGCTCGAAAGCGAGCGGATCTCCGCTCGCACATCGCGCCACAGCACCACGTTCAATCCCCCGAGCCCCAGCAACACGACAAGCGCCGCCCCGATGACGGCGGCCAGAATCAGGACCGCATCCCCGCTCACTGTGGCTCTCGCTTAATCCTTGAGCGCATGGTGATTCCGGACTCCCCCGGCTAAGAAAGCAGCTGAATCATCAGATTCGCGGCGGAGAGGAATACCGAGACCACGACGGTCAGAAGCAGCCCCATGATCCAGACTTTGAGGTTCGCGACATCGGCCTTGGTTGCCAGATGCTCGAATCCGCCCTCGAGCCGGCTCACACGCTCTTCAATCGTGGCCATGGTCCCTCCTTCCCACGGGTCATGTCCGTGGGCGCCTGCACCCAGTCAGGAGACAGGCAGATGTTTCACGTGAAACATTGGGCTCTGACCGCCCGCAGAGGCACCTGTATCTCGCTTCAGCTTACGACCCCGCCAGCCGTTCGATTTCGTCCAGCAGGGCGAAGTCCTTTTCGGTTACGCCGCCTTCGCTGTGGGTGGAGAGCGTGAAGGTGATGCGCCGGTAGTTGATGAACATGTCGGGGTGGTGGTCGGCGGCCTCGGCTTCGGGCGCCACGGCGTTGACCAGGCTCACCACGGCCATGAAATCTTCCAGCTCGAACTTTTTGACCAGGGCGCCGCCCTCGCAGGTCCAGCCGGATCGCTCGGCCAATCGCGCCTGGATGTCGTCGTCCGCCAGTAGTGCCATGAGAATCTCCCTATAGAGCGCCCCTATAATCTGCGCCTCGTAGGCCCAACTTTCCACTCCCCGGCCCCGCGAGCCACCCACGACCGAGACGGACATTCATGCGTGCATTGATCACGGGCGCCGCGGGCATGTATGGATTCAACCTGACCCGACGGCTGCTGCGCGACGATTCAGGGGCCTCGGTGGTGGCCGTGGACGACTTCTCGCGCCACTTCCCGGGCGGCGAACCGCTGACGCCGGAGGCCAAAGCGGGCAAAGCAATCGAGATCGTGCGCCGTGACTACGCCGACCTGACAACGGAAGAATTGAATCACTGGGCGCCGGACGTGATCGTGCACTTTGCTGCCCGCATTTCGGTGCCCGAGTCCATGGAGCGGCCTCACGCCTATTTCGCCAACAACGAGGCGGGGACGTTTCGATTCGCCCACGCCATCGCCGATATGACGCGGCCGCCGCTGTTGGTCTACGCCTCGTCGCCGGAGGTGTACGGTGCGCCGATCCGCGTGCCCATGGATGAGGACCACCCCTTGCGTCCCGTCACGGTCTACGCGGTCAGCAAAGCCGCATGCGAGATGCACTGCCTGGCCCTGAACCGCTGGTGGGGCCACCCGGTGGTGGTGATTCGGAACTTCAACACGTTCGGCCCGCACCAGAACATCGTGGGCTATCCGGCGGTGACGGTGGCCTTTGCGCGCCGCGCGCTGCGGGGCGAGCCGCTGCCGCTCGAGAACGGCGGCCGGCAGACGCGGGATTTCATGTACATCGACGACGCCGTGGACGCCTACGCACGGGTCATTGACAAGGGCGCGGCGCTGGCCGGCTCCGTGTTCAACATCGGTACCGGACGTGAGACAGCGATCCGCGAGGTTGCCCAGACCGTGCTGGCAGTGTCCGGCTCCGACAGCGAGATCGTGGAAACGCCGGGCCGGCGCACCGATCTGCCGGCCTTGCGCGCCGACGCCTCGCGCATTCGGCAGGCGACCGGCTGGAACCCGGTGACGCCGTTCGAGGAGGGCATGCGGCGCACTGTGGACTGGCTGCGCGCCGTAGACGCATGAGCGCACTGGTTACGGGCGGCGCGGGGTTTATTGGCCGGCACGTGGTGGGCGAACTGCTGCACCGCGGCGTGGCGGTCCGCGTGCTGGACGACCTTTCGCGCGCGCGGCCGGGATCGTTGGACGCGTTCAGCGGGCGACCCGGCTACCTGGGGCTGACGCAGGGGGACGTGGCCGATCCGGCGGCGCTGCGCGACGGACTCATGGGGGTGGATACCGTGTTCCACCTGGCGGCCGCGGTGGATGTGGGCGCCAGCGTGCACGGTCCCGCCCAGGTGATTCGCGCCAACGTGCTGGGCACGCTGAATGTGCTGGAAGCCGCGCGGACCATGGGTCTGCGCCTGGTGCTGGTGAGCACCTGTCACGTCTACGCTTCGGCCAGTCGGCCGCTGGACGAACAGGCGGCCACCGCACCGGCCTCGCCCTACGCGGCGTCCAAGCTGGCCGCCGACGACCTGGCCGCCGGTTACCGGCGGGCCTTCGGGCTGCGCCAGACCATCGTGCGGCCATTCAACGTCTACGGCCCCTGGCAGCGCGGCGATCTGGAAGGCGGCGTGGTGGCGCGTTTTCTTCAGTCGGCGCTGGCGGAGCGGACCCTGGAGGTGCACGGCGACGGCGCGCAGACGCGCGACTTCCTGTTCGTGGACGACGCCGCCCGCGGCGTTGTGGACGCAGCGGCGGAGACGGCCGTCGGGCGCACGCTCAACCTGGCGACCGGACGCGAAACCAGCATTCGCGAGCTGGCGGCGCTGATCAACGATGGCGCGGGGCGCGTTCGCCAGGTGCCACATCCGCACCCGCAGGCGGAAGTGGAGCGCTACTGTGGCAATGCGGCCCGTGTCGGCGAGTTGCTCGACTGGCGTCCACGCGTGGCTCTAGCCGAGGGCCTGGCGCGCACGCGCGCCTGGTTTGCTGAACTGGCCGAACGCTGACTAGCAGCGGCCCGCCGCCGCGCCGCTCCGTAACAGACCTACACCCACCGGCGTTCAGAGAGCGCCAGGACCACCGTTGCCGTGCTGTTGGACGCTGAACCAAGCGAAGAGCAACTGAATGACGTCATCCGACGCGCCGCCACGCTGGACCGCGAGGCCTACGGGGAACTCTATCGACTGTATGTCGACCGGATTCACCGCTACATCGCGTACCAGGTGAGTGACCGTGTGTTGGCCGAAGACCTGACCAACCAAGTCTTCCTGCGCGCCATGCAGGCGATCGGGCGCTACGAGCACCGCTCCATCCCTGAGTTCAACGGCTGGATTTACCGCATTGCCAAGAATGTGGTGGTGGACAACTGGCGAGCCACGCGCAGCACGGTTCCGCTGGATGAGGCGCTGGTTGCCGAGCGGGGCGAAACGCTGGACGCGCACTTCGAGTCGCTGGCACGCCGCGAGGAGCTGCGCGAGGCGATGCAGTCGCTGACCGAAGACCAGCGGCAGGTCCTGAGCTACCGGTTTGCCCTGGACATGAGCCACCGCGAGATCGCCCAGCTCATGAACCGTAACGAACCAGCCATCCGCGCGTTGCAATTCAGGGCGGTTGCCGCCCTTCGCAAGGTCATGGCCGAGGACGCCAGGTGAGCACTGACATCGAGACGGCATTCCATACGTCGCTCGACCGCCTGCTGCGCGGCGAGGCGACCCTGGATGCGTGCGTCGCGGCCTACCCCGAACACGAAGAGCGGCTGCGCGACATGTTGGTCGTCGCGCTCGATCTGCAGGCCCTTGCGCCGTTGCCGATGGACCGGCAGTCGGTGGACCGCGGGGCGCAACTGATCGACGAGGAGCTGCAACGCCTGCGCGCACGGCAGGACCGGCAGCCTGAACCCGTCAGCGCCTGGGAGCTTTTCAGCTGGTGGTTCCCGCGCTTCATGCCGGTACGGATGGCGGGTCTGGCCGCGGCGTTCGCCATCGCGCTGATCGCCTACGGCGGTGTGACCCTGGCCGCCGTGAACAGCGGCCCCGATAGCGCCCTCTACGGCTATCGGCTCACGCTGGAAGAACTGCGAATCGGGTTCGCTCCCAATGAGGAGAAGGCGTACCTCTACCTGGATACCGCCGAACAGCGCTTGCGCGAGATTGAATCGGCGGCAGGGACCGGGGACACCGTGGCCGTGGCCCGCGCCAGCACGGCCTACCAGGAAGTCGTGCGCAAGGGCGTGGACGTGTTGGGCGCCGTGGCCCGCGATGCCCAACCCGGCGCCGAGCGCACCGGGGACGTCGCCGAGGACTACCGCCGGCGCCTGGCCGAGCACGACACGAGGTTCAACTCGCTCACGCACGCGGCCGCAGAGGCGCAGCGTGTCCCCATTACGCGGGCGCGTTCGCAGGCGAAGGCCGGTCTGCAGGATGTCCACAGCGGGCCGATTCTCCTGGCCGCGCCCACTGCGACGCCGGATCCTGGCCTCACGCCAACCGCGGTCGCGTCGGCGCCGGCGTCCAGTCCCAGCCCGACGCCGGCCGCCCTTACCGCGCCCACCGCGTCGCCCACACCTGCCGCACCCACCGCCACACCGACCACGGTGCCAACGCCGCACGCCACGCCAGAACCAACCCCAACGGCTCCACCCGTCCCGGCAATTGATGTGACCGGCACTGCCGTGGTCGTTACCGGTGAACTGCTCGCCGTGACCGACGAAACACTCGTGGTGGCCGGTATCCCGATCGCCCGCGGTGAAGTGGCGGCAGTAGATGCCGTGCCCATCACGGCGCGCGTGCGGGCCGAGGCCATGGTCGACGCCGACGGCAGCCTGAAGCTGGTTGGACTGTCGGTGATCGAGCCGGCCGCCGTTGTCTCCGAGCCCTCAGCGGACGGCCAGCCCACCGTGGCGCCCGAGCCATCGCCCAGCCCGGAACCGACGCCAGCGGGCGGCACACCGCCGCCCACCGAGGAGCCGACGCCGGAGGCCACGGCGACCGCAACTCCGGCCGAGGGCGAGGCGACCGCAACCCCCGAGGCATCGCCCACACCCGAGCCCACGGCGAGCGAAAGCACGCCGGCCCCGGACATCTCGCCGACGCCGACGGCGGCCGAGAGCGAACCCACGGCCACGCCCGAGGCGGCCTCCACCCAGGCAACGACGCCTGGGGAAGGCGAGCCGACGCCAACCGCCGCGGAAGGCGAGCCGACCGCAACCCCGGAGGCCACACCTCCCGCGGAGCCCTCGCCGACCGAAGCGCCGGAGGCTCAATCCGATGTCTCACCGACGCCAACCGTCGCGGACGGCACGCCGAGTCCGACCCCCGAGGCGACGCCCAGCCCCGAGACGACCCCGGTGGACGCCACGCCCACTCCAACGCCGGCCGAGAGCGCGCCAACCGCGACGCCTGAAGCGACGCCCAGCCCTGAGCCAACCCCCGCGGAGACCGCACCGCCAGCAGAGGCCACGCCGCCGGCGGATGTCTCACCGACCCCAACCCCGGAAACCACCGAGACACCAACGCCCACGGCGGAAACCGAGCCGCCGGGCGTTCCGGAGCCTCCCACCCTGCAAGGAATACTGGTGTCCATCGATTCCTTCAGCGTGCGCGCCGGCGGCATCGTCTTCAGCCGGCCGTTGGACACCCCGCTCGTGCTGCACGGGCCGATGGCGCCCGGCGAGGTCGTGCTGGTGACCTTCGAGGCGCTACGCGCAGCCTCGTCCTACGTGCTGGTGGCGCGCGAGGTCGCGCCCGTCGACCCGCCCGACGGCCCGGTCGTGACGCGCTGGCAGGGTTTCGTGGACGAACGGGCGGAGGACGCGCTTACGCTCAACGGCGTTCGCGTACAGATCCCGCCGGAGGCCCGCGAGGACGACGTGTGGACCAGTCTGGAGGCAGGCGCCCTGGTTGAAGTCGAACTCAGGGATGGCGCGGCCGCCGAGCCCGTAGCGGCCGTTCTGCGCGTGCTGGGGTCGAGCGCCGCGCAGTCGTTCAGCAACCTGGCGGGACCGCCACAGGGCTAGCGGCGTCGAGGACGGTCAGGCCAGAACGATCAGGTGCGGCGGCGCCCACATGCGCCAGCCGGCCCGTGTGGAGTCAAGCCCAAACAGCTGACGCGGGGTCAGCACCGGCGAGTCCGAGAAGCGCGGCGCGTACTTGTTGTGCTGGAAGATCTTGATGCCCCGCCACTGCAGGTGCGGATAGGCCTCGGGATTGGTGATGGCGTTGTACTTGAGAATCTTGGCGTCGGGACTGCCGAAGCCGTCGGCATCCAGCACCAGGTCGACTTCCGGGAAGACTTCCAGGTTCCGCTTGCCATAGACCATTGACCACGAGTCCGACACCTCGTCCACGAACTGGTGGATGATCATGATCTTCTTGTGCGACAGGTTCTCGCTGCGCACGTAATCGGCCAGGATGCGCTGCGCCTCGTTGATGGCATTGGCCGACAGCCATCCAATGGGATGCCCGGGCATGTTCTGCCCCGGCTTCGTGGCGAACTCCGGATCGAGCGCGATGTGCACGTTGGGGTAGGCCATGTACCCCATGTCGATCATGCGGCGCACGAAGAATGACGGCGAGAGACGCCCCATCTGGGCGTCCAGCACGACCCCCATGCCGCGCTCCTGGGCCGGCAAGATGTAGTCGTTGACCAAGTCAACCCCCGAGCCGTCCAGGAAGATCAGGCACGAGTCGTCCGCGCCCTGACAGGGACGCGCCAGCGCATAGATCAGGTGCGGCGCGACGGTTACCGGGGCCTGGGCCAACTCCTCGGTGGCCTGGACCCAGGGCGCGATGCTGCGTTCGAGTTCGTCAAACGAATTGAGGTCGCCCAGCAGCCCCAGGATCGGGGCCACGCCGAAGCTGCGGCCATAGACCGTGATGACCGGGGACGACTTGACGATCGATTGGGGCGGGCCCTCGCCCGTGTACGGCGTGACGGGAAGGTCCAGCTCGTCCAGGGTCGGTGCGGTTGGGACCGGGAAGGGCGGCTGCGCGTCGGCGATATCCGGTTGACCGGTGGGGAATTCAGTCGGCTTCGGAGCCGACTCGGCGGCGTGCACAGCGGTGGCCAGCCCCCCTAGTGCTGTGCCTGCCGTGCCTCCCGCCAGCAGCCTCAGGCTGTGCCTGAGGAAACTTCGACGCCCACGCATGGCTCAGGGCAGTCATAGTACCCCATGCTTTACACAAGTCAACTGAAAGTTTTTTTGTAACGGCGCCGCGGCGCGAAACTCGGATCCTGCCTCAGTGACGAGCGCCCCGGCTTGCCGCCGTCAGTCGTAGCTGGTGCTGGTTTCGCGCCGGTCGGCGTGGCGTTCCAGGGCCAACGCGATCAGCCGGTCCAGCAACTCGCCTGAATCGACACCGCTGGCCCTCCAGAGCTTTGGGAACTGGCTGATCTCGGTGAATCCCGGGATCGTGTTGATCTCAAGGAGCACGACGTCGAAAGTCTCGCCATTGACGAGGAAGTCCACGCGGGCGAAGCCGGCACAGTCGATGGCGCGGTACGCCTCCACGGCCATGCGCCGGATGCGCGCGGCCAACTCGTCCGGAATGTCAGCCGGAATGCACTCCTGTGACGTGTCGTCCAGGTACTTGGCGTCGTAGTCGTAGAACTCGTTGCCGGGGATGATCTCGCCGCAGACGGAAGCCTCAGGCTCGTCGTTGCCGAGCACGCTGACCTCGATTTCGCGGGCGTTGGGAATGCCGGCCTCCACGATCAGCCGACGGTCGTATTTGGCCGCGAAGTCCATTGCCGGGCCCAGCTCGTCCGCGCTATGCGCCTTGCTGATGCCGACGCTGCTGCCCAGGTTGCAGGGCTTGGTGAAGACCGGATAGCCCAGCTCGGACTCGATCTCTGTCCGGATCGAGTCCGGGTCGGCGCGCCACGCACGCCGGGTATAGACGCGCGACGGCGCCACTGGAATCCCGTGGGCGTGGAGCACGCGTTTTTGGATGGCCTTGTCCATGCCGACGGCGGAGCCGGTCACGCCGGCGCCTACGTAGGCCACGTCGGCGAGATCCAGCAGCCCCTGGATTGTCCCGTCCTCACCGTAGGTGCCGTGCAGCACCGGGAACACCACGTCCAGCGGTGCGTCCAGGGTTCCGGCGGGGCGTTCCGGCATGCGCGTAGGCAGGCTGACGGGCGCCTGGGCGGGCTGCGTGTCGGGTTTGACCGCTCCTTCCAGCAGCGGCATTGGATCGTCGTCCAGCAGCCACTCGCCGGTCTTGGTGATGCCGATCGGCCGGACGTCGTACTTCTCGGGGTCCAGCGAGTCCAGCACGAACCGCGCCGAACGCAGGGAAACTTCGTGCTCGCCGGAGCGGCCGCCAAAGAGCACGCCGACCCGCAGTTTTCGCCTTGCCATCACGTCTTAAGTCCCAGGCTAGTGCTGGTAAACAGCGCCTCGAAGCGGAAGCCGGCCTCGGCCATGGCCTCAGCGGCGCCTTCCTCGCGGTCCACCACCACCAGCACCAGCGGCACGTTCGCGCCGCTGTCACGCAGGGCGATCGCCGACTCGATGGCCTGGCCGCCGGTGGTAACCACGTCCTCGATCAAGACCACGTTATCGCCGGGGTGCAGGATGCCCTCGAACCGGCGCTCGGTTCCATAGGACTTCGATTCGCCCCGTACCAGCACGCTGGGGAGCCCTGTCTCAAGCGAGACCGCCGTGGCGAGCGGCACCGCGCCGAGTTCAGGTCCGGCCACGCGCTGGGTGTCGGCCGGCAACCGCGCGGCCAGGGCCTGACCGATGTCGCGCAAAAGGGAGGGCTCGGTCGTGAAGCGGTACTTGTCCAGGTAGTAGCGGCTGCGCCGGCCGGAACGAAGGACGAAATCGCCTTCCAGGTACGCCGCGTCAACGATGCGTGAAGCCAGCGAGGCCCTGTCAATGCTGGCTAGAGTTTCGGCGCCCACGTATTCAGCCTAGCAGTCCGCGCAGTCTCGGCTTGCGGCGGCTGCCCGAACCCGTTCACCATGGCGCGGCAACGGCCGGTGGGTTGGCGGCGAATGCCACAGGCATTGATATTTGGAATCACGGGCTACGCCGGCAGCGCGCTGGCCCGGCATCTCGTCAATCATGGCTGGTCAGTGCGCGGGATCGGGCGCAGCGAGTCGGCGGCTGACGACCTGGAATCGCTCGGCGTCGAGGTCGAAATCGCCGATGTCGGCGAGCCCGAGGAGCTCGAGGGCCTGGGACGGCCCGACGACCACGTCTTCTACCTGGTGGGGAGCATCAGCGGCCACCCGGACTGGACGGAACGGGTTGGGCTGGACGGCGTCGTGAACGCCGAGGCCGCGCTGGCCGACGTTGGCATTGCCTCGTTCGTGCTGGTGCAGACGCTGGCCGCCTACGGTAGGGGCTCGGACGAGGCAATCACGGAAGACACGCCCACGCAGCCGAACTCCCAGCTTGGTCGGATCAGCCTGCTGGCCGAGCAACATCTGCGCGACGCCCTGCGCAAGCGAGGGTTTCCGGCCCGCTTTGTGCGCGCCGGAACGATTTACGGTCCGGGCCGGCGAACGGTCGACGCCCTGCGCAACAAGCGTCTGCGCATGCTGGGTGGAGGGGAGAACCAGTCCAGCCGCATCCACGTGGACGACCTGGCGACGGTCCTGGCGGCAGTGGCCGAGCGCGGCCGCTCGGGCGAGGTTTACCTGGCGGTGGACAACCATCCGATCAGCATGGCGGAGTACTTCGACCACCTGGCCGACCGGGCCCACGTGCCGGCGCCGGGATCGACGCCGAAGTGGCTGGCGCGGGCCATGATTAGCGGGTTCGGGCTGACGTCAAAGCTAACCAAGGGCCACGCCCCCCTGGGCCACAACCTCTACGCGCTGGTGACCGGCAACTACGCCTGCTCCAACCACAAGATTCGCAACGAGCTTGGGGTCGAGCTGGCCTACCCGACCTTTGTGGAAGGCGTGGAGAGTCTCCTCGCCGACGAGGACGAGGATGCGTAGCTCCCGCCGACGGAGCCGCCCGTGACGTTTGAAATCGCCTTCGTCCTCGTCGTCGCGCTGCTGGCCCTGTTGCTGCTGGCGTTGGGGCGCATTCCGCCGGACCTGATTGCCTTCGGTGTGCTGCTCACCCTCTTCTTTGGACGGGTCATTACGGTCGAGCAGGCGCTGAGCGGGTTCTCCAACCAGGCCGTCATTGCCGTCGGCGCCATCCTCGTCATCAGCGCCGGCCTCACCTCCACCGGCGTGGCCGCGCACCTGGGCGCCTGGATTCGCCGTGTGGCCGCTCACAGCGAAGTCCGGCTGATTGCCCTCACCATGGCCAGCGTGGCCGTGCTCTCGGCCTTCATGAACTCCGTCGGCGCCTGCGCCGTCTTGCTGCCGGCCGTCGTGGCCGCCGCCCGCGAGATGAACACGCCCGTATCGCGCGTGCTGATGCCCTTGGCTTTCGGGTCCCTGCTCGGCGCCATGCTCACCCTCGTCGGCACTCCCTCCAACATCCTCGCCAGCGGCGTCCTGGAACAGTCTGGCTACGAGCCGTTTGGCCTGTTCGAATTCACTCCCTTCGGCGCGTTGGCCCTGCTCCTTGGCATCGGCCTCATTCTGCTCACCCGCAGCCGCTTGCTCCCCGTGCGCAGCGGCGGCGCCCAGGCCGCTCCGCCCGGCGTTGAGCACCAGGCCTACCGGCTGGACGAGCGCCTCTTCGAGGCCGTCGTCCCCGCCGATAGCCAGCTCGCCGGTCAGAGCCTGCTGGCCGCCGGCATTGGCGAAGCCTTCGGCATCGCCGTCCTCGCCATTGAGCGCGAGGGCAACATTGCCGCCGCTCCCGCGCCCAGTGAAGTGCTGCTGGCCGGCGACTACCTGCTGCTGGGCGCTCGCGAGGCCGACATCGACCGCCTCCGCCAGGTGCACGCCCTGCAGGTGCAGGACAGCGTGCGCCTGGGCGCCGACGCGTTACGGGCGGGCTCGCTGAGCATGACCGAACTCGTCCTCCGCCCGCGCTCGGAACTGGTCGGGCAGACCCTGGAGGACGTTGACTTCCGTGACCGCTTCGGTTCCACCGTTCTCGGCATCTGGCGCGACGGCGCCCCGCGTCGGACCCGCCTGGCCAAGCTGGCCCTGGAGGGCGGCGACGCCCTGCTCGTCCATGGGCCGCCCCTGGCCCTGCGGCAGCTGCGTGACTCGCCCGACTTCGTCGTCCTCACGGAGGATGCCGAGACCGCGCCGCGCGCCCGCCGCGCGCCCCTGGCGGTCGCGATCCTGGTGCTCTTCGTCGTGGGCCTCATGCTGAACGTGGCGCCGGTGGCGATCATGGGCGTGGCCGCCGCGGCCGTGATGGTCCTAACCGGCTGCGTGACCATGGACGACGCGCGCAGCGCCGTCGAGTGGCGCGCCATCCTGCTGATCGCCGCCATGCTCCCCCTGGCGGAAGCCATGCAAACCACCGGCACCGCCGCTTTCCTGGCCGAGCGTTCCACCGAGAGCCTGGGCGCCTTCGGTGCGCTGCCCGTCCTGGCCGGCGTGCTGCTGCTGACCTTCTTCTTCACCCACATCATGGGCAACCACGTCACCGCCGTGCTCATGGCCCCCCTGGCCATCGACGCCGCCGTACGCATGGGCGCCGATCCGCGCATGTTCGCGTTGGGCGTCGCCCTGGCCGCCACCTCCGGCTTCGCCACCCCCTACGCCCACCCCGGCAACCTGCTCGTCATGGGCCCCGCCAACTACCGCTTCGGCGACTTCGTCCGCATGGGCCTCCCCCTCGGCCTCCTCACCCTCGCCGGCAGCTTCTTCCTCCTGTCGCTGATCTTCGGCGTCTGACCAAGCCTCGGTTCGGTAGCCTTCCCCAAACACCCGCGACTAACCGATCCAGGAAAGGCCGGTTCCGGTGGTTCGAATAGCAATGCTCGGCAGCGGCTTCGTCTGCGACTTCTACATGAACGCCCTGCGCTACGTGCCCGATCAGCGCGTGGTGGTCAATTTCTCGAAGACCGAGGCCAAGGCCCAGGACTTTGCCCAGCGCTGGAAGGTGCCCGAGTCCACCACCGACATGGAGGCCGCCATCGAGCGCGACGACGTGGACCTGGTGGTGGTGGGGCTGCCCAATTTCGTCCACCGCGACGCCTGCATCGCCGCCGCCGAGGCCGGCAAGGCCGTCGTCTGCACCAAGCCCCTCGGCCGCAACGCCCCCGAGGCCGCCGAGATCCTGCAGGCCGTCCGCCAGCACGGCGTCTTCAACGGCTACCTGGAAACCGAAGCCTTCATGCCCGACGTGCTGCGTGCCAAGCAGGCCGTTGACGACGGCGCTATCGGCAAAGTGCTGATCGTGCGCGCCCGCGAGGCCCACACCGGCTCCCACGCCAGCTACGCCTGGGACGCCTCCACCAGCGGCGGCGGACCCTTGCTGGGCATGGGCGTGCATGCGGTGGCCGCCTGCCGCCTCTTCATAGGCAAGGACGTAATGCCGCAGGAGGTCATGTGCTGGGCCGACACCCTGGAACACGACGTGCCGTTCGAGGACAACGCCGTGGCGCTGGTTCGGTTTGAGAACCGCTCCCTCGGGCAGATCGAAGCCGGCTGGAGCAATCACGGCGGCATGGACGTTCGCACCGAAATCTACGGCGAGGACGGCCTGATCCACATCGACGCCACCCACGGCGTCCCCATCAAGGCCTTCAGCCTGCACTCCATGGGTTACGTGCAGGAAAAGGCCGACTCCGACACCGGCTGGACCTATCCCCAGTCCGACGAAGCCTGGCAATACGGCTACCACGGCCAGATGTACCACTTCGTCCGCTGCCTGGAAGACGGCACGCCAGCGGCGGAGGACTTTGAGGACGGCTATATCTCGAATGCCGTTATCGACGCCGCGTACCGCAGCGCCGAATCGAGGCAGTGGGAGGCGGTGGATCTTTCGGGGCTGGAATCGGCATAGCCGTATCCCCGGAGGTTGTTGCTGGCAGCTAGTGGTGGTCGGCCTCTGTAGGATTGAGGTACCCGCACTGGCCGACCGGTCAGGGCTGCAGTTGGGCGGTTGAAGGGACGGGAGACCATGCACACCGTGCGAGCCAGATTCGCCAATGGCGTGCTCGAACCATTGGAAACGCTCGACCTCGACGAAGGTCAAGAGGTCACGGTGTCGATCGACGAGCGGACGACCAGCCGCCCCGGACGAGGCATGCGAGCCGCAGCTGGCGCGTGGAAAGGCACTCACGATCCGGCTCGGCTGAAGCGCGAGATCTACGCCGCCCGCCGCCTGACCTCTCGCCCGCGACCCGACCTGTAGGTCGGTGCGCTATCTGGTCGATACCGACTGGGTCATCGACTACTTCCACGGGGTCGAGCGAGCGGTGCGGCGTCTAAACGAACTGTCTCCTGAGGGTGTCGGCCTTAGCGTCATTGCGTTGGCCGAGCTCTACGAGGGCGTGTTCTTCTCCTCGAATCCGGAGGGGAACGAGCAAGCGATGCGGGACTTTCTCGTGGACGTTGAAGTCGTCGACGTTGATGACGGCGTCTGCCGGACATTCGCACGTGAGAGGGGCCGACTGCGGTCAGCCGGCGCACTCATCGACGATTTTGACCTGCTGATCGGGTCCACCGCCCTGCATCACGATCTGACCCTTCTCACCAACAACAGGCGGCATTTCGAGCGCATGGACGGCCTGCGTATCGTCTCGCTCTGAAGTGCTGAGCGGCAGGCACAGGCACTTGCTCAGGTCCCAAAGGGGTTCCGATGTACGAGGGGCCCGAGGATCGCTGGACTGGCGCCGCTACGGTGCCCTCGGGGGTACTTCGGCTGATTCAATTCGGTCCAGCATCCCGCGCAGGCCTTGCAGCGGCACGGCCTTGGCGTCGGAGCGGGATTGGGGGGTGGCGCCGCCGTAGATGACGGTTTTGGTGGAGATGTTGGGGATCAGGGCGGCGACGCGGTGCAGGGAAGTGAAGTAGTCGCTGGCGATGGTGGCGCCGGACTTAATCTCGATGGCACCGATGCCGCGGCCGGTCTCGTATAGGAGATCGCACTCCAGGCCGCGGGAGTCCCGGAAGAAGGAGAGGTTGGGCTGGAGGCCTCGGTTGAAGCGGTACTTGAGGGTCTCGGCCACGACCAGGTTTTCGAACAGGGGGCCGCGCAGGGGATGGGTGACGACTTGGTCCGCGTGCTCGATGCCGATAAGGAAGCTGGCCAGGCCGACGTCGTAGAAGTAGAGCTTGGGCGACTTGACCAAGCGCTTGCGGATGTTGGCGTGATAGGGCGGCAGCTGAAAGACGATGTAGCTGGCTTCCAACACCGTGAGCCACTCGCGCGCGGTGGTGTGCGAGACGCCGGCATCCGAACCCAGGGCGCTGAGGTTGAGCAGCTGGCCCACACGTCCCGCGCAGAGGCGCACGAAGCGCCGGAAGCTGGAGAGGTTGCGAATCCCGCCCATCCGCCGAACGTCCCGCTCGACGTAGGTCTCGAAGTAGTCGCCCAGGGCCTGCCGCGGCTCAAGTCGTTGATCCAGGATCCGCGGGTAGAAGCCTGAGAAGAGCATCTCGTCGATTGCGAGGCTGGCGCCAATGCGCTCGCGCTCCGCCAGCGAGAACGGCAGCAGGCGCAGCAGCGCCGTTCGTCCGGCCAGCGACTGGCTGATGGCGTTGGAGAGCTGAAACTGCTCACTGCCGGTCAGCACAAACATGCTGTTGCGCCGCCGCTCATCCGCCAGCACCTGCAAGTAGGACAGCAGGTCAGGAACGTGCTGGATCTCGTCGATGATGGCGCCCTCGCCGAGTTGCGCGAGAAATCCGCGCGGGTCCGATTCGGCGAACTGGCGCTGATCTGGCACCTCCAGGTTGGCGTAGGCCAGATCGGGAAACGCCGCCCGGCAGAGGGTGGTCTTGCCGGACTGTCGCGGTCCCGTGACGGTGACGAAGGGGTACTGCTGGAACAGCCGCGTAAGGCGACCGGCGATTTCGCGTTCGATCATGTTCGTCACGCTACGGCTGGTTTGCACAAATTGCGAGTAGTACTTTCAAATTGTGCAAGAAGGGGGTGCCCGGCCAAGCCGTCGTGGCGCTCCGGCGTCTGGCGGTGCCTGGCCTAGGACGCCCCCTAGCTCAGATCCCGCGCCTCGTTCCCAAAGCGATACGCAAACACCTGCCCGTAGCTGAACTCGATGTGGACCCGCACCCGTTCCCCCTTGGCCGCGCCCAGGTCGGGCGAGCCGTTCCAGGTCACCGCATGCTCCACCGAGTCGCCGCGGATCTCGTCGCACTCGTCCAGCGTCAGGCCGGGGATGGGCGTGCCGTTGCTGGTGCGGACCTCGACTTTGGCCCAGCCGTTACGCACATTGGCGTTGAGGAACAGGCGGCTGCCGCCCGCCTCCACGCGGTCCGTGACGATCCAGCCCGATTCGCGTCCGGCCGACAGCCCGGCGAAGCGGTCCAGGCCCAGCACAAACGTTCCGATGCCGCCCGTTCGGTAGTTCACCGCGTGCGCCTCTTCGCGGCCGTGGAACCAGAACCGCATGCGGTCGCCTTCGCGCACCGGCGGGCTGTCCGACATGTTGACCCACGAGTCGTCCCAGCCGCCCTCGGCGCCCAGGTCCACGAACCGCTCCCGCCGGAACGGCCGTTGCCAGTGCAGACCGTCCAGGCTGCTGGCCAGCGTCACCCACATGCGCTCCACATCCGTGTCGTACAGGTTCACGAAGGCCAGGTAGCGGTTGCCGTAGACGATCGGCGCGATGTTGTAGAACTCCGTCCCGCGCGTGTCGAACGCGTCATTCCGCAGCACGATCGTGTAGTCCGACCAGTTCGCAAAGTCCTGGCTGGTCGCCCTGGCGACGACCCGCTTGTACGGCAGCGCCCCTGATCCCGGCGGCGCGCCGTTGCCCATGCGGGAGTGGTAACGCGGCGGCCGCAGGAACAGCCAGTAGGCTCCGCTGACCGGGTCCTTGATCGCCGAATGCCGGTCGCCGGCCTGCGCGTAGATCGGCTCCGGGTGCTGGGTCCAGCTAGTCCCGTCCGGACTGAACAGCGCGTACAACCCGTTGCCCTGGTCGCCATGAAACGAGTGATACACGGGAATCTTGTAACGCCGTTGCGGCCCGCCAACGTCGTCCACGATCAACCCGTGCGACTCCATGGCCCGGCAGCCCGGAATAAGCGAGGGCCGGTGGAAAATATTGTTGTTGGTGTTGCCGCCAAATTCGATCTGACCCAGATCGGGCTTGTTCCAGTTGATGCCGTCGTCCGACTCGGCATAGTTCAGGAGCACCTGGTCGCCTGTCGGGCTGTCGTAATCGAAGCTCCGGTACCACATGCGAAAGCCGCCCGTGGTCTCATCCTTCAGGATGGACAGATCCATCCCCACGCCGCGGCCTTCCCAGGGCCGGTCGGCCGTCATGATCGGATCGTGCGAGCGCCGTTCCGGGCGCCCGATCGTCGGCGTCACGTTCCACGAGGCATCCACCTCGAGGTCGTCCACAAACAGATGCAGGTGCGGGTCGTACATGGCTGGCTTCTCTGTCCCGCGGATGCGCCGAGTCTATGCCGCGAATCGAACGACCGCTCCTCGGCCCCCACCGGTTCGCCCTACAATGTGGTCCGAACGCTAACTGTCCCGTCCTCGCCCCGAGGTTGGAGAGAGAGGGCCATCCCCATGTCCATCCGTCGATGGCGAACCGTCGCCGCGCTCCTGGTCGCCAGTGCCGTCGCGGCCACGCTATTTGCCGGCTGCGGCGGCGAGTTCGAGTTCAAGCCCAGCGGCAGCGGCCGCGGCCAGGGCGTCAACTACCAGCAGGCGCCCGGCTCGCTGTACGAAAGCACGACCCCCACGCCGTCGTCCTGACGGCGTGCCAGCCCTGCGGAGCCGGCGGGCGCTAGGTCGCCGGCTCCTCCTGCTCGGACTCTTCCTGGAGAAACGCTTCGGCCGACTCCAGGTACACCTGCGGGAACCCGGCCACCGGCCGCTTGCCGGTAATGGCTCGCTTTGCCTCGGTTGGTGAGAGCCCGCGCAGCGCCCGCAGGATCACATAGGTCATCAGCGGCCCGCGGTGCACGCCCTCGCGGCAGTGCACGTAGAGCTGGCACGAAGGGTCCGCCAGCGCGCGCCGCGCGAACGACAGCCCCCGACGGAACCACGAGGCCGGCTTCGGCTCCAGGTCGTCCACCACCGGAACCCAGGTTGCCCTGAAGTCCCGCCGCACCTGAGCGCCATGCGGGTCCGTGCTCACGTTCAGCACGTGCGTGACCCCTGCCGCCTGTAGCGCGCCCAGCGACGCCGGGCTGGGCCGTCCTCCGACCCAGACACCGTCCGCCACCTCTGACGGTGGATACGGCTCATAGAACATTACAGATCCCCCAGTGGCAGCGCTTCGCCATCATCCCATCGCCGCGGCGCCGGCCCGCCAACGCCGCCGCGTTCGTCCAAACGGCACACATGCTGGACACGCGTTCGGAGACATGGTGTACACATCCGGGCCCAATCCCGCGGGTCCAGGCTGCGCCAGACGCCCGGAAGCCCGGAAACCTCGTCCTCCGCCTCCTTCCGTCGGCTAGGGCAATCACTGCCGCCGGCACCAGCGGCCGCTGCCTCTCACTCGTATCATGGCCGTCCCTGAAAGCCAAGTTGCATCGGGCCGCCCATGTGGCCTTCGCCGGATCCTGCGCAAACCGCCGCGGTTGACGTGGCCGACGCCGTGTTTCCGTACGACTACCGCGGCGTCCGGCCCGCGCTGGCCCGTGTGCCCGCCGATTCGTACGCCCGCGCCGCCCACGAGCTGCTGGACCGCCGCCCCGGCGTGGCCCTGCTGATCACCGGATTTCCTATCAAGGGCATCGCCGAGACTGACGGCCCGCCAGGCGCCGCCGCCGTGGGGCGGGCGTTGCAGGCTCTGAGTTGGCACGTCATCACGGTCGTTGACCCCATGACCCGCCCCGTCATCGAAGCCCTCGGCCGCGACCTTGGCGAAATCGAGGAAATCGACGCCGATGGTGTCCCGCAGGCCGAAGCGGCCACCGGGCGTCTGCTGGACCGGATTCGCCCGCACGCCGCAATCGCCATCGAGCGACCGGGACTGACCGCGGATGGCCGCTTGGCCAACATGCGCGGCGAGACCCTGGACCCCTCGCCCGTCCCCATGGACGGCCTGCTGCGCGTGCCGATCAGCATTGGCGTGGGCGATGGGGGCAACGAACTCGGCCTGGGGTCGCTGGCCAGTTTCATGCGCCGGCGCCGCATCTCGCCGGCCCCTTGCGTCACCCGTGCCCGGCACGTGCTGCTGGCCTCCGTCAGCAACTGGGGCGCCTACGGGTTCACCGCCATGCTGGAGATGCTGGCCGGCCGGCCGCTGATGCCCACCGAGAGCGACGACCGGCGCTGGATGCGCACTATCGTGAAAGCTGGCGCCGTGGACGGCGTCACCGCCCGCTGCGAGCCCACCGTGGACACCTTCCACTACGACCGCACCGCCAGCGTCCTGCACCGCCTGGCCGATGTCTGCGAAGCCTACGCCCGGACCAACGGCCGAGTCCCGGCATGAGCCAACCTTGGAACCAGGCCACCGGCGCCCAGGTCCGCGGAGCGTGCCGCTTAGGCGAGTGGGATCGCCCCACCCACGGCATGGCCGACGGCTACGTCCAGGCCAACCTGGTCATGCTGCCGGCCGACGCCGCCGACGACTTCCAGGCCTTCTGCGAAGCCAACCCCATCCCCTGTCCGCTGCTTGAACGGACGGAACCCGGCGACTTCGAACCCACCCAATTCGCTCCCGGCGCAGACCTGCGCACCGACGCCCCCCGCTACCGCGTCTACCGCGAGGGCGTCCAGGACCCCGGCGAACCCACCGACGTGCTGGAGCAGGTCCAGGACGACATGGTCGGCTTCCTGCTCGGCTGCAGCTTTACCTTCGAGGGCGCGATGGCCCGCGCCGGCTTCGAGTTGCGTCACCAGACGCAGGACGTCAACGTCCCCATGTACCGGACCACCATGGCCTGCCGACCCGCCGGCGCGTTTGCCGGCCCCATGGTCGTCAGCATGCGCCCCGTGCAGGCCAACCGCGTGCCCGAGGTCTGCGAGATCACCGCCCGCTACCCCAGCGTCCACGGCGCCCCCGTTCACGCCGGCGACCCCCTCACCATCGGCATCCGGGACATCAACCGGCCCGACTGGGGCGAACCCGTGGACATCCGCCCCGGCGAAGTCCCCGTCTTCTGGGGCTGCGGCGTCACCCCCCAGGCCGTCGCCCAGGCCAGCCGCCCGGTACTGATGATCACGCACGCGCCGGGGCACATGTTTGTGACAGATCGATTGGACTCCGAACTGGAGAAGTAGTCCGGCCTCCAGGTCTACGCACTTGTGGACCTGAGGAATGCCCCTCCGCTTCTTGGAACCTTCCGATAGGGTTGCGAGAGTTCTCGGTCACGCTGAAACTGGCGGACCTTCAAACCTGCGCTACCGACCCGGCCGCCGTCCGGTCAGGGAAATTCCGACCCGTAATGCCGGACTCCCCGGGCGACCCCCAGGGCCGACGCCTCGCACGCCAGAAGGCGCGCTACCTGGAAGAAGCCCAGCGCATCGGATACCTGCTGGAGGCGATGCTACGGCGCGTGGGCGTGCATGAGGACGCCTGCAAACAGCTCCTCGACGAAATCCAGCGCAGCGCAAGGCGTGCCCGGCGTCAAGCGGCGGATCCCATCGCTCGACGCAAGCGATATCGGCTCGGATCGGGCCATCCGCTTACGGCCGGTCGTCTGGAAAACATCTTGCATCTCGACGAGTCAGGCTCATCTGGATCACAGCCGAATGAGTCGGAATCGTGGTTCGCCATTGGCGGCGTGGCCATCGACCCGGCTGACATTCCCGCCTACGAGACCCGAGCTGATGAAATCAAGCAGGAGTTCCTTGGCACGATCGATATCACCTTTCACGAGCCCCTGATGCGCCAGCGCAAGGAACGTTATTACTTCGGTCGCGATCGCGAGAAAGAAGCTCGCTTCGACGAGGCCATCAGGTCGCTAATCGACCAGACGCCCGCAACCTACTTCGGTGCGGGTATCCGGAAAGCCAACCTGACCGCCGATACGCTCGACCCGTATCTTCCGACCAGCGCCTACCCGCTCGCCATTACGCTCCTACTTGAACGATATATCGACTTTCTGGCCAACAGCTCCAACCGTCCGTTTGGACGGCTGATGTTCGAGAGCATTGGTCCACGCGAGGATGCCGAGCGGCAGGCTGTTGTGGTCGACCTGCTCTTGCACGGGACGCAGTGGGTCTCCGATGGGGCGTTTCGTGGCCAACTGCATCCTGGGGTTCACTACGCTCCCAAGCGTGGGTCCGATGTCATGGAACTGGCCGACATCGTCGCTCGGGAGGTCTTCGAGTGGACCCGCAGCGGTTGCCTGGTAGAGCCGAAGTTCTGGGACGTGGTCAGCCCGCGCTTCTACGCGCGCGGGGACTTCGCAATGGGCAAATATGGCCTGAAGATCTTTCCCGACCGCGACATACGTGATGTGGTCGAGACTCATCGGAAGCGCTTCGGGCCCATTAAATACTGAAAGCGCCCTCGCAGAGCGAGGGCGCCGATAGCGCTCTCCGCTACCCATTACGACGATTGTAATCTCCTCCAGCCACCAACGGCGACCCCATTTCATCCGCACCTGGGCTCAATCTCGTCGTAATGGCAAGCGTGAGACCCACCCTCGTTCGCCAGAGGCCCAAGACCGTTCGTGTTGAGCCGGCCCGTAGCCATTCGGAGCGCGTGCCCTGAGCTTGCCGAAGAGCCTGCCCTGAGCCTGTCGAAGGGGGGCGAGTCGAACCGCATCCCTCAATTGCTTCGCAACCCAGGCCCCCTACCCCCCGCCACCGTCGACCCTGCGTATCCTGAGCGCCCTATGTGCATCCGAGTCCGCCGCGCCGAATCCGCCGACTACTCCGCGGCCTGCCGCCTTTACGCCGAGGCCGACGCCCTCCACGCCCGGAAGCGGCCTGACCGCTTTCGACCCACAGACCGGCCGGCCCGCTCGCGGAGCTTGTTTGACGCGCACCTTGCCGACCCAGATCAGGTGCTCTTCGTGGCTGAAATGGATGGTGCCGTTGCAGGGCTGGTGCGGGTTCAGGCCTTTGAGCGGCCTGAAATAGCCGACGTGCCCGCGCTCACACCGCGCCGCTACGCCGTGGTGCAGGAACTCGTCGTCGCCCAGGCCCATCAACGACGCGGCATCGGCACGCGCCTGATGACCGAAGCCCACCGCTGGGCCCGCGACTGCGGCCTCACCGAGATCGGGCTCACCGTCTACGACTTCAACCAGCCCGCGCTACAGCTCTACAGCAAGCTCGGCTACGCCCCCGATAGTCGCCGCCTCTCCCGCAAGCTCGACTAACGGGCGACCAAGGCCCATGTTTGGCCGCGCGCCGCCCCTGGAGTTGTCACCGCTCCGGTGGCCGTCCGGGGCACAGTCGCATAACAGGGTTGCTCACTGCGGCAGCGTCTTCCGGTCCAGCCCTGTATCAACAGGTGGTGCTAACGTAATAGTGGCTACGTACCGTCAGGTGAACCGACGCATCAGGCTATGTGTATCGACCTCTCGGTAGTCCTGACGTCAGGAACGCCACGACATTGGCCGCGCCCGACCAGCCAAAGGGATCGCTCCTGTGCCATCGGCCGGTTCCACCCAGGCTTGCTGACGTCGTCTGCTGTCTCTACGACCGGCATCGGAACGGGAAGCCGGCTTGCAGGCTGAAGAGCGCCTGGCTCGCGGGATGTCGGCGCACGACAACGCATCGTCCAGGAGCCGAGCGCAACGGCTGGCAGCCGCTGTGATTGAGGCTGCTGCAATTAAGAACTGGCAGCCGTACTCAATCGATCCCGAAGAGCTCCGATACCCGGCGAAGGTCTTTGTCTGGGTTCGTTGGTCCCTAAACTTGGCCAGCATTATTCTGATGGTATATCGGCCAACATTTACCGTGGCTACATATGCTTCCTACATTGGATTCCTCGTGCTGCTTGCGATAATAAACGGCGTCGTCTACTACCGCGTTGTTGCCGGTCGTTCGGTCACGTTACGCTGGATGCTCGCGCTTAACCTGTTGGACGTGTTCATTATAACTGCCGGTACGGCAGTCAGCGGCGGTCTCAATAACAACCTGTTCTACCTGCTGTACTACCCGTCCCTGGCTTGGTTCGCAGTCTTCTTCGGCTCATTTCGAGTGAGTTTTGTATTGACTACCGCGGTGGCCATCGCATATGCGATCGTATGCCTCAGCGTTGGTACGGGTCTCGATTTTGAGGCGAAGGAAGAAAAGGAGCTGTTTGGCAGAATCGTCATTATGTATGCGGTCGTGGCATCGGTGAACTTACTCGCCAGGGCTGAGCGCATCCGCCGGCAAGGTGCGGTGAGGCGGGAACGGGAGTTACAGCGGGAGCGAATCGAGCTGTCGCAGACGATTCATGACACCACGGCGCAGTCCGTGTTCATGATTGGGATTGGCATCGACACGGCGCTTGAGTTGATTGAGGAGTCAAGGCGCGAGATGGTAGCCAAACTTGAGGCGACGTCAGCGCTCTCCAAGACCGCGATGTGGGAGCTTCGGCATCCCATCGACGCGGGGCTCATATTCGAAGGCCGGTCGTTGGGTCGTGTGCTGGAGCTACACGCCGCGTCCTTTGAGACCATCACGTCGATTCCCGCGTCCGTGATACAGACCGGTATGGAGCCGTCGCTCCCGTCAGCCACCCGCAGCCGGCTCTTTTCGATCGCGCACAATGCGCTGACGAACGCGTTGCGGCACGCCCGCGCCAGCAGGGTCTCGGTCGCGCTCGACTTCGGAGACAGTGGCCTGCGCATGTCCGTGTCCGACGATGGCATCGGCCTGCCCGACGATTACGCCGAGCGCGGGCACGGCTTCAAGTACATGCACGCCAATGCCGAAGAAATGAACGGCCGGATCTACGTCGAATCAGGAAGTCCCGGAAGAGGCACGATCGTTACCTGTGAAATCGAGTATGAGCCAACTTAAGGAGGGTGCCGACGTGCCTTCTAGCGCACCTACCAGCGTCATGATCGTGGACGATCACTCCATCATGCGGGACGGCCTGCGGGAAATGTTGGAGCGGTCACAGGACTTTCAGGTCGTGGGCCAGGCCCGCGACGGCTGTGAGGCCGTGGATGTGGCGCGGCGCGTCAAGCCCGACGTCATCATCATGGACGTCATCATGCCGGTAAAGAACGGCGTCGATGCCTGCCGCGATGTCATGGAAGCCGTGCCTGGAACCCGGGTGCTTATGTTGACGGCTTCAACCAACGATCACACCGTGATCGACGCGATTGCCGCGGGCGCCACGGGCTATCTGCAGAAGTTCACCGGCAAGGACGAACTGCTCGCCACGATCCGCGACGTTGTCGACGGCGAGTTTCGCGTGCCGGGCGATGTGGTCCGGCGAGCCTTCGCCGGCGTCCGCGACAGTTCCGGCGAGGACGACACGACCGAGCTGACACGGCTAACCGAGCGAGAGCAGGAGATCCTCAAGCTGTTTGCCGAGGGGATGTCGTATGCGGAAATCGCCGAGGCTCGAGGGAATCGTCCGCTGACCATCCGCAATGCCATATACGGCATCCGCAACAAGCTCGGGGCCAGTTCGAGTCAGGAGATGGTGGTCTGGGCGGTACGGAACGGTTTGCTGGACAACGACTAGCCTGAACGACTGCCGTCCGGACGCCGGCCGCGTCTGGGTCGACCGCTGTCGCGGGCAACCCGCGGGATCGCATAGGCTTGGAACTCTGTCGGGGACACCGCAACGCTGGCACGGGTACGATGGTATCTACCGATAGGTACAATGAGACCTCTGAGCCAAGCGCGACTGTGAAAGGGCGGGTTGGAATGCGACGGATACGAACCATCCTCATGGCGGCGGTGGTGGCGCTGGTCGCTGCCGCGGCCGTTGCTACGCCGGTCTTCGCCCAATGGCCCACGACCTGCGTGGACCTGAACGACATCGTGGAGAACCATCTGGGCCGCGACAACAACGTCGGCATCTACCAGCGCGTCTTTGGCGACCAGGCCGAGGCGGCCTGCCAGGGCGATCACCGCGAGGACGTGCGCGGCGTCTTCGCCTGGGCGTTCGATCTCGCGCCACCCGCTCCGCCGCCGGCCGTCGCGGGATCGTCCCTGCCCCTGGCCAACGATGCCCTCTACTCAGCCGTGTGGCGGGGTCAGACTGAGCGGGTGCGAACCCTGGTGGCCGGCGGTCTGAACGCCAACACGCGGACCTCTGACAACGATCCGCTGATTTACTCGGCGATCTGGCGCAACTATGTGGAGATTGTCCGCATTCTCGCCGATGCGGGCGCCAACGTGAACGCCAGGGACTCCGATGGCGAGCCAGTGCTTCGTTCAGCAATCTGGCGGAATCACACGGATGTCGTGCAGGTTCTGGTGGACGCCGGGGCAAACGTCGACGCCAGGGACTCCGATGGCGACCCGCTGCTCCGCGAGGCGATTTGGCGGGATCACGCGAACGTCGCGCGCATCCTGGTAGACGCCGGGGCCGACGTGAATGCCAAGGACTCCGATGGGGATCCGCTGCTCTTCGAAGCGGTCTGGCGCGGACACACCGAGATCGTGCGGATCCTCGTCGATGCCGGGGTTGACGTGAATGCACGCGACTCGGATGGCGACACCGCTCTGGGCGAAGCGCAGTTCCGCGGTCACACGGAAATCATCCGGATCCTGCTGGCGGCACCGGCGGCTCCGACGGCGGCAGCCGATCTCGGCTGGCCCACCACCTGCGTCGACCTCAACGACATCGTCGAGCGCCACCTCGGGAACAACCAGAACGTCGGCATCTACCAGCAGGTCTTCGGCGATCAGGCCGAGGCCGGCTGCCGCGGCGACCACCGTGAGGACGTGCGCGGCGTGTTCGCCTGGGCCTTCAACTGATGTGACCGGGGGCGCGATCAGGGGAGTAAGTGATCGAAGGGTGGTCCCGCTACCGGCGGGGTCACCCTTTAAGCGCCTGACGCCGGTGCATCGGGATCGGCTTCCAAACACAGCGAGCCTCGCTCAGCGCGCATTGGTGAGATGGGTGCTATGACAGCCCGAGCTCGGACCGTCCTGTTCGCCGTCGTCACCCTGGTGCTTGCCGGGCCGGTGCTGGCGTTTTTCCTGGCGCGGCTGGTTCTCAGCAACGATGCGCTGCTGCTGGACCAGGTGGCCGGACGCCGCACGCCCCTCATCGAGCTCTCGCTCTGGGCCGGCGCCGATCCCAACTACCGCGACGACGACGGCCGCTCCGCTCTCCCGGTCGCCGTGGCCTATGGCGATTTGGAAGTCGTGCCGCTCCTCCTGGATGCCGGCGCCGACGTCAACGCCCGCAACGGCGCGGGCGAGCCGGTGGCCTCCGTGGCTGTCCTTGAAGGCGAACCCGAGATCCTGGCCATGCTGCTGGACGCCGGCGCTGACCCCAATGCCAGGGACGACGACGGCATCGCCGTCGTCGTACGGGCCGTGGCAGGCGGCGACGCTGGGATTGTGCGGATGCTCCTAGACGCCGGCGCCGATCCCAACACCCTGGCGGAGGAAGACCTCTCCGTCCTGGCCATTGCCGTCGATCGCGGCCACACCGAGGTCGCGCGGTTGCTGCTCGACGCCGGCGCCGACCCCAACGGCCCCGGGATCGCGGAGCTCGTCCAGCAATCCGGCAACGCCGACCTGCTCGCGCTGCTCGAAGCCGGCGCGCTCACCGCGGAAGCCCTGTTGACCCTGGCCGAACTCGGCTTGAACGCCCTCGCCAACATCGACAAGTTCATCGAAGGCATGATCTGCATCTTCACCCTCGGCTTCGGCTGCTAGGCCCCCAGACAGCAGGCGCCCTTCACGGCAGCTCGGCGAACGCGTCCTCTCCATTCAGAGCAGACACGGCGGCTCGCCGTCCAGCTGCTCCGCACGGACAGTCAACGAATCTCGGTACGCTCGCCAACCCGTGCGCTCAGGAACTTCAGCCCATCTGCGAAACGGCCCTGACCTACAGGTTGTGTCTCCCGTGACCCTGATGCGGGCCATGCTGGTCGCCGTGGCAGGGGTTCTGGTGTTTGCAACGCCCGTTTTCGGCCAGTGGCCCACGACCTGTGTCGACCTGAACGACATCGTGGAGCGGCACCTGGGCAACGACCAAAACGTCGGGATCTACCAGCAGGTCTTCGGCGACGGTGCCGAACAGGGCTGCCGGACCGACCACGTCGACGACGTACGCCGCGCGTTTGCCTGGGCGTTCGACGAAACGTCCGCATCTGGCGATCCGAATCTGCCGGAACTCGCTTGGCCGACCAGCTGCGTTGAACTCAATGACATCGTCGAGGCTCATCTGGGTAATCACCACAACGTCGGGATCTACCAGCGCGTCTTTGGCCCGGCGGCCGAGGACGGTTGCCGGCGCGATCACCGTGACGAAGTGCGTGAGGTGTTCGCATGGGCGTTTGGGGCTAATGCCTTGCCAGGACAAGCGCCGCCGCCTTGGGACGCCACGACAGGAGTCCTCAGGGACGTGGAGTATGCGATCGGCCTTCCGAACGACTGGCGTCAGACAGCCCGCCACCAGTTCCAACGAAGCGAGCCTTGGGCCATCCTTCAACTGAGGCCAACAGGGCTGTCTGATCACACGCTCAAACAGCGGGCGGAGTCGGTCCGGGACGGTCTGGAACAGGAGCTTCGCGAGCTTTGGCCAAATTACGCGCTGTTTGAACTGACGTCCTTTCGGGAGGTGACCGGCGGACCGCAGCACGCCTACGAGATCACCTACCGCATTCAGAAATCTTCGCGCTACTGCGTGGTCGTCGTCACCGAGCGAATCGGGGCCGCAACAACCTGGTACGGCCTGGACCGTGGAGTTCGCGCCATCAACTGGATGTGTGAGGCGGACGTGCCGCTTCATGGCGACTCGACCAGGGCTCTATTGGACTCCCTGCGCGTTACGGGCAAGCCCGACGACTACTACACGCAGTCGCTGATCTCCAACGGCGTGCTGATCAAGGCCGCCGCCAAGGTAAGACCGGAAGCCCTGGAAGCGGCCGCGACTGTCGTGAATTGGATGCTGGAGTCGGCTCGAAATGATGTCGCCGCGTGCATGGCCGAGGTTGAGGCCGGCCTGGCCATCATTCCAAGGGACGACTTCGTGACGGCGCTCCCTGAGTTTGCCTGGCTGAGCGGCCAGGCCGACTTCACGGGCAGGACCTACGACTCGTTCGAGCTACGCGGACTGGGCGCCGTGCGCGGCCAGCCCGTTGCGGCAACGTCCGAAGAGTCGCTGCTTGGAATTGGCGTTCCCAAGGACCTGAGCGTGAGCGTTTACGTATTCGCGACCGCAATCCAGAACCTGTGCTTCACACCTGAAGACGCCAGGAAGTGGAGCGGCTTCTATTCCAGGGCCTTACAGGCTGACCTCAGATCAGGATCATTCTTTATGCATGATGTGAACGCGTTCTTCGCCACGTTCACCAGCGCCCACTTCGGCGTCACGAACCAACTGGGCGACCGCTCGACCAGTCGGGACATGCTTCGCAACGACTTTCCCGACATCTTCGAATCCCTTAGCCGGATTTTCGGTTCGCCCCGCCCTCTTGCGTAACCCTCGGCGACGCGTGGAGACGTGTCCGACCTGCTGAATCCGCGGCGGGCCACGTCCGATGTGGCGCCGCCCAGGTTGCACCCGGCCTGGGCTGGCGCCTCTCGCAAGGTGGCCAGCGCGCTGTCGATGGTCACCGCGATCCGCAAAGCTCCAACGTCACTTCAGATCATCCGTTCGCCTGCCGATCGTCGGACATTTGCGTCCCTGCGCATGCTCTGATCCCTTGCCACTCGTCCTCGGACAGTATACACTATCCGGGTAAGCCACGCAACCCTCTCCGCGAATGCCCATCGCCCCGCTTCTGCAGCCACTGTTCGCACGCCTCCGGCGGCTCGTCCCCGCTCCGCGCATCTCGCCACGCGCCCCCCTCACCTCGCGCCTCAAATCCGGCCGGAAATGCACCCCGCGCCGCCTCAAGAGTTTTTTGGAAAAAACTCTTATTGCGCGCGAGACCCCCGATTTCGTCCGCTCCAGCCGGCGCCATCAGCAAGCAGTCGGCGGCCCTCACCGCCGGTCCAGGTACCGCTCCTGCACCCAGCCGCCGGCTTCCAGTTCCACCCAGGTCAGCCCTTCCGACTGGCGCGAGCGCCCGGTGAGGTCCACCCGGGCCTGGAAGGGCAGGATGCGCAGGACGCGGCCCTGGGTGGTGGGTTCGGTGCGCACGTTCAGGCCGTCGGTGGCGTTCACCTCGCCGGTCCGCGAGGGCGTGGGAGTGGGGGTTGGCACCGGAGTGGGCGTTGCCGCGGGGACGTCGGGCGCTGGTGTTTGCGGCGGGGCGGGCGCCAGCACGGTGGGCACGGGCCCGGGGTTGGCCACGCCGACTTCAGCGGCCGGGCGCGGCGGCGGCCGCTGGCTGGCCACCGCCTCGACTTCGGGTCCAGACAGCAGGAAGCGCAGGATCACGATGCCCACCACCGGCACCGCCAGCGTCCCCAGCAGGCCAATGGCCAGGGCCAGGCGACTTTCGCGAGCCCAGCGGTCCCAGAAACTCACGGCTCGTCCCGCGGGTGCAACCTTGTCTGGTCACGGTATCGCACGGCGGGGGGCACGGTCGGATTACGGAGACGGTCGTGGGTCATTTGAGCTATGAGCAGCGAAGCCTTCTCCGACCGGACGGGAGGTACGGGAAACCGCGTTGGTGCCTGAAGTCTCGACCCGAAGCCGCCCGCATCCCACGGCGGGCTCGGGACAGGTTCTGCCTCTCCCCTCGGAGAAGGGACGATCGGCGCCCCCGCCGATCAGTCTTCAACGCCGACCGTTGCTCTTCTAGCGAGAGGCAGTGAGACGACGGATCACTCCAGGGACCGGAGTCCGATCAACGTGACCCATCACCCGTTTGCCCACAGGCGGGCGCCATGTGCGAGAATCCTGGACACCTAATCTGGTCGGGCTGGCGCTCTTGACCATTCCCACGGCTCGGGCCGTAGGCTCGCTCACCCTCTACAGTTTTTCGTGGATGGTCGCTGCGACGCGCCAGCGGTTGTTGTCATGACTCTTGATACAGCCACCCTGGAATCCACCCGGGCCGCGCTGCGCGCCAAGCTGCACGGCATCGTGCCCGACTTCGAAGTGGACCTGAAGGCCGAACTGGCCTACCGCATCAACCGGCTGAAGACCGAGCGTGGAGCCGTGATCCTGGGTCACAACTACATGGAGCCGGCGCTCTTTCACTCGGTCTGTGACTACACGGGCGATTCCCTGGAGCTCAGCCGCGTGGCAGCCACGACCAAGGCGGACCCGATTGTCTTCTGCGGCGTTCGCTTCATGGCCGAGACGGCCAAGATCCTGAATCCCGAGCGCACCGTGCTGCTGCCGGCGCTGCGGGCCGGCTGCTCGCTGGCCGAGTCCATCACCGCGGAGGACGTGCGCGGGTTGCGGGCCCGCTACCCCGACGCGCCGATCGTGGCCTACATCAACACGTACGCGGACGTGAAGGCCGAGGTTGACGTGTGCTGCACGTCGAGCAACGCGGCCAAAGTCGTGGAGTCGCTGGATTCCGACGTGGTGATTTTTCTGCCCGACGAGTACCTGGCGAAGAACGTGGCGCGGGAGACGGGCAAAACCATCGTGCTGCCCAGCACCACCCCGATATCGGCGGACGCGCGCGCCGAGGCCGCCGGCAACGGCGTGCACTACGACATCGTGGGCTGGACCGGCCGCTGCGAGGTGCATGAAAAGTTCACGGTGGAGGACGTCGAGGCGGTGCGCGCGCAATTTCCCGACGTGGTGGTGCTGGCCCACCCGGAATGCAGCCCCGAGGTTGTGGACGCGTCGGACTTTTCAGGCTCGACGGCCGCGATGACCCGCTATGTCCGCGAGGTTGAAGCGCCGCGCTATCTGCTGCTGACCGAGTGCAGCATGGGCGACAACATCGCCGCTGAGGCGCCCGAGAAGGACATGGTGCGGCTCTGCTCGGTGCGCTGCCCGCACATGAACGAGATCACGCTGGAACACGTCCTGGCGTCGTTGCGGGAGAACCGCGAGCAGATCGAGGTGCCGGAGGACATTCGCGTGCGGGCCCGGCGATCGATCGACCGGATGCTGGAGATCGGCTAGCTCGAATCCTCAGATTCAGGCTGGCTAGTTGAGGCCAACTCCCGGCACGCTCAGGTAGTCGCGCAGATCTCGGGAGACGCTCGAGCGCTTGAGCTTACGCAGAGCCTCGACCTGCAACTGCCGGATGCGCTCGCGGGTCACGCCGAAATGCGCGCCAATCTGGTCCAGGGTCCAGGGTTCGTGACCGTCCAAACCGAAGCGGCGCACCAGGATGGTTTGCTGCCGGTCCGGAAGGATGGCCAGGGCGCGGTGCAGGTCTTCACGCAGGGTTCCCGCCAGCAGGGCGCGGTCGGCCGTGTCGGGATCTGGATCTTCCACGAAGTCCGCCAGCGACTCATCGCCGTCTTCGCCGACGGGCTGTTCCAGCGACATGGGCGCGCGGCTGGCGCGAACGATCTCAACGACGCGCTCCGGCGCCATGCCCAGGACTTCACCCAACTCGGCGGGGGTCGGCTCGCGTTCCATCTCCGCAGCCAGCTCAGGCGTGACCCTGCGAATCTTGCGTAGCGCTTCTACCACGTGGACCGGGAGCCGGACCGTGCGCGAGTCGTTGGAGAGCGAGCGGGTGATGGCTTGTCGGATCCACCAGGTGGCGTAGGTGCTGAACTTGAATCCGCGGCGCCAATCGAAGCGCTCCACGGCTTGCATCAACCCCAAGTTGCCTTCCTGGATCAGGTCCAGCAGCGGCAACCCGCCGGCGGCGTAGCGCTTGGCGACATTGACGACCAGCCGAAGGTTGGCGTCCACAAGGTGCTGGCGGGCGGCGGCGTCGCCAGCCTCCACGCGCTTGGCCAACGCGATTTCCTGAGCGGCCGTGAGCAAGGGAACTCGGTTTATTTCGTTGAGGTAGAGCCGCATCGTGTCCTCGATCGACTCGTCGCCGGTAGCGCGCGCGGTATTCGGCGCCTCGGTCTCCTGTGTCGTGGCTTCCTGGCGGCGATCGACTGACGCCAGGTCGTTTGCCCAATGGCCCAGCGCAGGCGATGGTTCGTAGGCCACATCTGTCGCGTGCATTCATGCCTCGTCGGAGAGCGTGACGACGATCAACGTTGATCGCCCGTCATTCGACGTGGTGAGTATACATGTTTTTCCAGAAAAATCCGTCTAAATCGTTTAAACGTCTTCAGATTGACATCTCGCACCCTGTAACCAGTTGGTAGGGGCTATGCGGCGGTGGTAGGTTCGATTAACGACCCGGCGCTGGCGGCGCATGTCCGAGCAACCCGCAAATCCCCGCGAACAGATCCTGCACGCCCTCAAGATGCAAGGGGCGCTTCAGTGTCGGGCGATTGCCGAAACCATCGGCAGCAGCCTGTCAGCCGTCCGACCGCATCTTGACCGTCTGGTGGCCGAGCGACTCGTCCGGGTGCAGGTGGTGCGCGGCGGGCCCGGACGCCCACGCCACCAATTTGAACTGACCAGCGCCGGTCACGCGAGGTTCCCGCAGGGCTACGGGGAATTCGCGAAGGACTTCGTGGAAGCCGTGCTGGCCCTCGGCGGGCACGACCTGTTGAATCGAATCCTGACGCACCACGAGGACAAGCAGTATCAGCGGTTCGCGCCGCGGCTTTCGGGTCTGGATTTTCATGCGCGTGTGCAGGAACTGCGGCGCATCATGGACGAGTGCGGCTTTATGCCGCAGATCGACCGAACCGAGACCGGGTATGTGCTATCGGCGCATCACTGCCCGATTTGGGACGTGGCTTCAACCTGCCGGGCGGGGTGCGACTCCGAATTGCGGCTGATCCGGCGACTCGTCGAAGCAGAAGTCGTTCCGCTGGAGGTAGGACCCCGCGAGGGCTGCGCCTGTACATACGCAATCCGAGAACGGTCGGTGCTGCCGCAGTCCTTGCCCGCCACGACCTGAGCGCGGCGCGCGCCGGCGCGTCCCAATGCCAGTGGCAGCCCAACGCATCTACCTGGATCACGCGGCGACCACGCCCCTCGACCCCGTGGTGCGCGACGCCATCGTCTCCGCGTTGGAGACGTTGCCGGGGAATCCCAGTTCGCTGTACGCGGAGGGTCGAGCGGCGCGGGACGCGCTGGATGCGGCCCGCTTGCAGGTCGCCGAGGTGCTGGCGGCTGACCCCGGCGAGATTGTGTTCACGAGTGGGGGCAGCGAGGGTGCGGCCCTGGCTATCCGGGGCACGGCGTTTGCCGCGGCCCGTGAAGGACGGCGTCACCTGGTGACTACGGCCGTGGAGCATCACGCGGTGCTGCACACGGTGCAGCTGCTGACGCAGCGGCACGGATTCGAGGCCACGGTGATTCCCGTCGATGCGGAGGGACTCGTTGATACGGAAGCGGTGACGAACGCCGTTCGCGCGGACACCGCCCTCGTGAGCGTGATGTATGCCAACAATGAGATGGGCGCCATTCAGCCAGTGGCCGACGTCGCCGAGGCGCTGCGCGACCATCCGGCGTTGGTCCACACGGACGCCGTGCAGGCGCCCGGGCAACTGCCGATCGACATTCCCACGCTGGGCGTGGACCTGCTGAGCATCGCGGCGCACAAGTTCTATGGGCCGAAGGGCGTGGGTGCACTCTTCGTGAGGCGAGGCGTGCGGCTCAGTCCGCAGATTGTCGGTGGATCGCAGGAGCGGAATCGACGCGCGGGGACCGAGAACGTGGCCTTTGCGGTTGGCCTGGGTACCGCGCTGCAACACGCCGAGAGCGAGCGTCCCGCCTCGGCAGCGTACAACGCGCGCCTTCGTGACCTACTCATCGAGGGCATTGCGGCCATCCCCGGGAGCCGCCTGAATGGGCCCAGCCGGATGCGACTCGCGAACAACGTGAACATCTGCTTTGCAGGCGTTGAAAGCGAGTCGTTGCTGCTGGGGCTGGATGCCGCCGGGATCGCAGCGTCCAGCGGCTCAGCCTGCACCTCGGCCTCTCTGGAGCCTTCGCACGTGTTGCTGGCGATGGGAATCGAGCCGGATCTGGCCGCGGGCAGCCTGCGGTTGACGACCGGCCGTGGGAATACGAAAGCGGAGATTGAGCGGACGCTGGAGGTGCTGCACGAGTTGGTCCCGCGAGCGCGTGGCGCGGCTACCCGCACGGCAGCGATTTAGGCTGCTTCGACGACGCCGTCCACGGTGCCTGGTCCGAATCGTAGAATTGGAAAACTTTCAGCGGGCGGTAGAAGGGTCGTCGTGTCGGCAGAACTGATTGGGATCCTGAGCGTGGGCGCGACGCTGCTCATCGGGCTTGGCGGGCTGATTATTGGAGTGAGCTTTAGGCTCCACAGCGAACTTCGCGGCGACTTGCGCCAGTTTCGCGAGGAGAACAGCCGCCAACACGGCGAGCTTGCCGCACGGATTGACGGTCTCAACGCACGGGTCGACGGCCTTTCCGCACAGCCCTAGCTCAGCGCGCCGCACGCGACTGAACATGTGGCGAGCCCCGGCCGGGTTGCGTAGGCTCAAGGTGCGGCGCGGGACTTCCTGCGGCGCGTCTCTGAGCTAAGGAACGCCAACGTGGCCACGAGCGACGTGCTGGATTTGATGGATCTGCCAATGGCCGACGCGCCGATCCTTGTCGTGCAACCTTCGGCCGCCGCCGAGTTTGACCGGATGCGGACCAAGCGCAACCGGCCGGACGCCGTGCTGCGCGTGCGCGTGATCGTGGATTCCGGCTGCGGGGACTTTCGCTACGCCATGGGCATCGAACCGGGACCACGCGAAGGGGATCAGAGCATCCCGGCCCACGGTGTGACCGTGGTGGTCGACCCAGAGAGTTCCGAGTTGCTTCGCGGTTCCACTCTCGAATACAGCGACTCGCTGATGGACGGCGGGTTCAAGGTGCTCAATCCACGCGCCCAGTCCGTGTGCGGTTGTGGCCAGTCGTTCAGCCTGACCGGCCGGGAGATCACGAGCGAGCACGTTCGGGGTGGGCTGGGCGGACCCTGACGATCCAGGCTGGACCAGCACGGTCCTGAAGCTGGCAGGCTGCCGGAGTGGTCTATCGACAACGCGCCCGCGCCGTGTGGCTTGGCAGGATGGACGCCGCTCACGCTGAACTGCTGAATCGGAAACTGTCGTGCTGTTGAAGCGTCTGCGGCGGGCTCAGCGCACGGAGCCCCCCGAAGCGGAAGCCGAAGAGGCCCGGGCGCCAGCCGCGCAGCCGACCCGGCGTCGGTTTGCCACGGTACGGCAATGGCTAGGGCGCTCGAAGCTGACTGAGGCGGACTGGGACGAACTGGAAGAGGTGCTAATCGCCGCCGACCTGGGTCCCCTGCTGGCCATGGAGTTGCTGGACGAGTTGCGCGAAACGGTGAGAGCGGACGGCACGTCTGATCCGGAGGCGGCTCGGGCGCTGCTGGCATCCCGTCTGTGCCAGGCGTTAGGTGGGCATGAGGCCCAGTTCGCCAGCGGTCCGCCGCCCCAAGTCGTGTTCGTGGTAGGAGTTAACGGCGCGGGGAAAACGACATCAATCGCCAAACTGGCGCATCTGCTGCAGACGAACGGGAGCGACGTCTTGCTGGCGGCTGGCGACACCTTCCGCGCAGGCGCCATTGACCAATTGCAAATCTGGGGCGATCGGGCCGGCGTGCCGGTGATCGCGCACCAGCCGAGTGGGGATCCGGGCGCGGTGATCTACGACGCGTTGGACGCCGCGCAGGCGCGGGGCGCGGACTACGTGATTGCCGACTCGGCCGGTCGGCAACACACCAACGTGAATCTCATGAACGAACTGGCCAAGATGCGGAGAGTCGCTTCGCGCAAAGCCCCGGGAGCGCCGCACGAGGTGCTGCTCGTTCTGGACGCACTGACGGGACAGAACGGCCTGCACCAGGCCCAGGGATTCCTGGAAACGTCGGAGGTGACCGGCATTGTGCTGACGAAGCTGGACAGTTCCGCTAAGGGCGGCGTCGCGTTCGCCGTCACGCGGGCTACGGGGATTCCGATCAAGTTTGTCGGCCTAGGCGAACGGCTGACGGACTTTGAGCCGTTCGACCCCGACCGGTTCGTTCAGGCGTTACTTGCGCCGCAGTTGGATGAAGTCGACGACGAGGAGGAAACGTGAAAGGTGTGATTCTGGCGGGCGGTATCGCGTCCCGTCTGGACCCGATAACGCGGGTGACCAACAAGCAATTGCTGCCCGTCTATAACAAACCGATGGTCTTTTACCCCATCGAAACGTTGGTGAATGCTGGAGTAACGGAAATCCTGATCGTCACCAGCGGATTCAGCGCTGGCGACTTCCTTCGCCTGCTGGGCAATGGCGAAGCGCTGGGTGTTGAGCACCTGAGCTTCACCTACCAGGACGGCGCCGGCGGAATCGCTGAAGCGATCTCGCTGGCGCGGCCGTTCGTGGGCGACGACCGGATGGTGGTGATTCTGGGCGACAACGTCATTGGCGGGAACATCGTGGAGGCGACGCGACGGTTCGAGTCGCAATCGCGCGGGGCCAAGGTTCTGCTAAAGGAGGTCGAAAACCCCAGGGCCTACGGCGTTGCGGAACTCGAGGGCGACCGTGTCGTGCGCTTCATCGAGAAGCCCCAGGATCCACCGTCCAATTTGGCCGTGACCGGCATCTATTTCTACGACGCGCAGGCGTTCAGCCTGATTGAGCAGCTGGAGCGGTCGGATCGCGGCGAACTCGAGGTGACGGACTTGAACAACGCCTACCTGGAACGCGGCGAAATGACCCACGACGTGCTGGAGGGCTACTGGGCGGACTGCGGGGAGTCCATCGATCACTACCTGCAGGCGTGCAATCTGGTAGCGAAGCACGGGGCGAATCGTATCGCGTAGCGTCCACAGCTCTTGTGGCGACACGTCGGGCACCGACACATTTCCATCCCGATACAATGCTCGGGCGGCTGTAGCTGAGGACTGATCGATGCCCGACGACGACGATGAAATCAGAGTCAGTGTCAGATCCAGCGAACGGCGTGAATGCGCCCTGTGCCGCCAGGAAACCACCTGGAACTACTACGAATACCGCCGGTGGTTTGGACTGCTGAAGACGCAGTACTGGGCGTGCGGGCGCTGCGGTAAGAGCGAAAGTCTGGCGGCGCCCGCCACCGAAGACTGACGGCCACCGCCCGGAGTAAGCACATCTTCACGGGAGGCCGGTAATCGCCCGGCTGCGCGCGCGGCTGGGCGCGGTCCCTTCCGCCCTGGTCACGATCGTCTCGATCCTATTTCTGAACAACGTCGCCGTGGCCGCGGCGCGGGCGCTGCTGCCGATCTATGTCGAGCGCGACCTGGGCATGTCGCCCGCGTTTACCAGCCTGTTGGTGTCCCTGGAAACGGTGATGGGCGGGCTGATATCGGTGACAGCGGGCGCGCTGGCCGACCGGCTGGGACACCGGCTGGTGCTGGTGATCGGGATTCTGGGGTTTTCAGCAGGGCTGCTGCAGTACCTGACCGGCGTGCCGTGGTTGCTGGTGGCGCTGGCGGTCGTTCTGGGGTTGGCCCACGGCATGCGCTCGACCTCCGGTCAGAGCTATCTGTTGACGGCTTCCAGCCGGCAGTCGGTCGGCGTGGCCACGGCCGCGTACTTTCTCGGCGGGACGATTGGGATGTCGGCGAGTTCCGCCGTGGCCGGGCCGGTGGTCGAACGCTTTGGCTTCGCCGCGTACGCCCTCGTGGGGCTGGGACTGAATCTGCTACCTGCCGCAATTACCCTGCGCTACCTGCGGGATGTTCGCCCAAATCGACCGGCTAGTGGCACCGATAGGCGGACGTGGGATGTCCTGATGCGGCGCGAGGTGTGGCTGATGGGCGGACTTCGCTTCTTCTCCACCGCCTTCTGGGGCGTTTGGAGCCTGGCGATTCCGCTGCTGATGTTCCGCGCCACGGCCAGCGTGCTGCCGCCGGCCCTTCTGTACGGGACCGTAGCCATGAGCCTGGCCGCGGTCAGCCAGTTTCTGATCGGCCACTGGTCCGACCGTAGCGGTCGCACGGCGCCGGTATACGTCGTGCTCGGCGCGCAGCTCGTGCTGGCCATCATGGCAGCGCTGGCCTGGCAGTCGACACCGGTACTGATGGTGACCGGGATCGCCGGCGTAGTGACCGGCTGGACGATGTCGGTGCTGGTGCTGGGCGTCGTGCGCGACCGCACGGCGCCGCTGGAACGCGGGCGCGTTGTCGGCTTCGTGCATGCCCTGTGGAGCTTCGGAATCCTGGCTGGCACGGTTGTCGCGGGAACACTGATCGATATCGATCCGGGGCTGCCGCTGGCCATTGGAGCCCTGGCCAACCTCGTCTCGCTGGCTATCGCGGCTCTCTTGTTCCACGGACGGCACATGCCGGCGCCGGAGGCGAGCTGATCGCAACTAAACTGGCGTGCCTCCGAACTCCGAGTCTCCTGGCATGACCTCGCCACAAGCCCGACGGCCCATCGTGGCCGCGAACTGGAAGATGAACACAGGGCCGGACGACGGCGCCCAACTAGCTCGAGCCGTTTCGGCCGAAGACCTGCCGTTGGCGCAGGTCGAGGTTGTCTTGTGCCCACCCGCCACCGGGCTTACGTCCGTCGCCGAGGCCGTCGAGGACTCCCCGATCGCCGTTGGCGCCCAGCACGTGTATTGGGAGTCGAGTGGGGCCTTCACCGGAGAGATCTCCGTCCCGATGCTGACGGGCCTCGCCGCCTACGCCATTACCGGCCACTCCGAGCGGCGGCAACTGTTCGGGGAATCTGACCTGGATGTCCGGCGCAAGACGTTGGCCATCCTGTCCGGCGGCCTGACACCCATCGTGGCGGTGGGTGAGTCATTGGATCAATGGGATGCCGGCGAGACGCTTGCCGTGCTGCGTTCGCAAGTCACCCAGGTGTTCGACGTGCTGTCGCCGGAACAAACCGCCGCCAGCGTGATTGCTTATGAGCCCGTGTGGGCCATCGGGACAGGGCGCAACGCCTCGCCCGAGCAGGCGCAGGAAGCCATCGGCTGGATTCGCGACACCGTGGCCGCGTGCCAGGGTCGTCCGGCCGCCGAGCGGGTGCGAATTCAATACGGCGGCAGCGTCTCGCCGGACAACTGCGACGAATTGCTCAGTCGCGATGGAATCGACGGGGCGCTGGTGGGCGGCGCCAGCCTGGACGCCGCCCAGTTCGCAGCTATCGTCCGAGCCGCGGTGCCCTAGTCCCTTAGTCCTTTCGCCGGACGGCGCGGCTGCCAGCGCGGCAGTCAGATCAGGATTGGGTTGGACCAGGCGATCCGGCCAGCCTCGTCTTCCACTTCGACGCGAATGTAGACCTCGTCGCCGCGCCGCTCGTGAACGGCGGCCGTGAGAGGCTCGGCGCCAGCCAGGTGACTCGAACCGCGAGAACGCGCAGCGATAAAGCTGATACGCGAGGCAGGTGAGGTCTTCACCCGAACCTCAGCGTCGTCCACCTGAAAGTCGAGAATCTCCGGTCCCATCGACGAGTAGAAGTGCCCGCGACGCATGGCCTCAACCAGCCCTGCGGGCGTGAAGTCCTCGGTGCGGACCATCACCCAACCGCGGCCCTGCGCGCCGTGCTTCCAATGCGAGTCATCAGTGGCGAACCCCCACGTCAAGCCGGCCTGGAGCAGGTATTCGTCCCAGGTCTGGCCGGAATAGCCCTTGGCGCGGGTGACGTCGCAGACGGAGTTGAAGACTTCCATTCCAACAAAGCCCTCGATCTCCAGCATGTCGTGGGCGGACTGGCCCAGCCAGTAGGGGTGAGCCATGACGGCAAAGCCGCCGCCGGCGTTGACCCGGTCAATGGCCTCCTGCGGGCCCCAGGATTCGCTTGAGCGCTCGAAGCCGCTGACGCCGGTCGCCAGGATGTGATAGCGCTCGCCGGTGTAAGGGTCGGGGCCATGCATCTCGATTCCCGGGATCGTGACGAAGCCCGGCTGGGCGTAGGCCGTCGTGTCGGAGACGACGTGGTGATCCGACAGCGCCACAAAGTCGTAGCCGGCGTCGCGGTACCAGGCCACCGCATCCTCGGGCGACTTGGCTCCGTCCGAGTTGGTGGAATGCATGTGCAGGTTGCCGCGATACCAGCGGCCCTGCGTTTGAAACGGGTTGCCATCGCCTGCATTCGCGGTCATCTCCGACTCCTCATCGCACGGCGCTTCGGGCAGTACGTGGGCATTATCCGGTGCGAAACAGATCTCGGGTCACCACCGGGCCCCGAAGTTAATTGACAAGACATTCCGCACTCGTCTGTGTTAAGGCTTTCAGCGCGGGGCCGACTATGATCAGCGCTTCGCGCGGCACAGCTGGGAGGTAGCACGAAATGCCGATGAACGGCCGACGTGTGTCGGTGTGCATCCCGGCCAAAGACGAAGCCGAGACGATCGAGGAGATCATTGCCGGCTGCCGGCCGCACGCCGACCACCTGTTTGTGGTGGACGGACACTCCGGCGACGCCACGCGGGATCTGGCCGAGTCGCTTGAGGTTCCGGTGTATCTCGATGCCGGACGGGGTAAGGGCTGTGCCGTGCGGGAGGCAATTGCGCGCGCGACGGGCGACATCCTGGTGACCATCGACGCCGACATGTCGTTCGATCCAGACGATATACCTGCCCTGGTGGCGCCCGTGGCGAACGGCGAAACCGACTACTCCACGGGATCGCGGATGCGCGGCGGCAGCGACGAACTGCACGGCGATTTCGACAAGTTCCTGCGCATGATGGGACAGGACATCATCACCCTGGGCATCAACTACCGCTTCGGGGTTCGGCTGACCGATTCGCAGAGCGGCTTTCGCGCTTTTGACCTGGCGGCCGCCAGGTCAATCACGCTCCAGGAAGACATCACCACCACCGAGCAGGAAATGATCATCAAGTTCCTGCGCAAGGGATACCGCGTCGCCGAGGTCCCCACGCACGAATACGCCAGCCGGCGCGAGCGCTCCCACATTTCCCTGCGGCGACATGGCGCACGCTACGTCTATAGCTGGCTGCGCTACATGTTCTTCTAGCCGAGCGATTCGAGCGGCCCCGGAAGATTCGGCTGGCGGCGCTATCCGCCCCACATGCGGCGTGGCGGCCCTTGGGGCATCGTCTGGCTGACTTCGACCTGATCCTTGCCGGGGAATCCGGTGGTGTAGAGCCTGTAGTACAACTCGCGCCGGGCCAGCAGTTCTTCGTGTGCCCCGCGCTCCACGATCTCACCGTCCTGGAAAACAAGAATCAGGTCCGCACCGCGCACGGTCGCCAGGCGATGTGCGATGACGAACGAGGTACGTCCGCGCATCAAGCGCTCAAGGCCGTCCTGGATTGTGCGTTCGGTGCGCGCATCCACGCTGGAGGTCGCTTCGTCCAGGATCAGGATGCGCGGGTCGGCCAGCAGGGCGCGAGCAAAGCAGATGAGCTGCCGCTGACCGACTGACAGCCGGGCGCCGCGCTCGCGAACGTCCGTCTGGTAGCCGTTCGGCAATTCCTGGATGAAGTCGTGCGCGCCCACGGCCTTCGCGGCCTCGATCACATCCTGCTCAGACGCCTCCGGCCGTCCGAACACAATGTTCTCGTAGATGCTGGCGGAGAAAAGGAAGCTGTCCTGCGGAACGATGCCGAGCTGGCTGCGCAGGGAATGCTGCGTGACCGAGCGGATGGGATGGCCGTCGATGCGGACCTCGCCGACATCGGCGTCGTAGAAGCGGGCCAGCAGGTTGATCGTCGTCGTCTTGCCGGCGCCGGTTGGTCCCACCAGGGCCACGCGCTGTCCGGGTTCGGCAATGAACGAGACATCGCGCAGGACGTCGGTTCCGTCATAGGCGAAGGTCACGTTGTCGAACTCCACGCGGCCGTCGATGCGCGGCATTGCCACGGCCGTGGGCGAGTCGCTGATCTCCTCCGGCTCGTCCATCAATTCAAAGATCTTCTCGCCGGCGGCCATCGTGGACTGCAGTTGGTTATAGAAGCGGGTGAGTTGCTGGATGGGCTGGAAGAAGCGCGCCACCAGCGCGATGAATGCCACCAGCACCCCGGTGCTTGTGTCGCCACCGACGACGAGCGAACCGCCAACAACAATGACCAGGGCTGTTGCTATCGCGGAGATCGTGTCGATTACCGGAATGAACCCCGAGACGATGGCCCCCGCGCGCACACTGGCGGCTACGTTGGCCTGGTTGGTGGCCTCAAATCGCGAGGCATTCGTTCGCTCGCGGCCGAACGACTGGGTGACGCGGACCCCGTCGATGCTCTCCTGCAGGTTGGCGTAGACATCGCCCACGGTGCTCCGAACGTCGCGGAACGCGTTGCGCGCCTTTGCGCTGAAGAACCGGCTCGCGGCCCACATGACCGGCAGCATGATCAGCGTGACCAGCGCCAGCTTGGCGTCAAGCACAAACATCATGATTACGATGATCAGCAGGATGAAGACGTCGGTTACGAGGGAGACAACGCCCATCGTCACGAATTCGCTGATTACGTCCACGTCGTTGGTTACCCGGGACATCACGGCGCCCAGCGGGTGACGGGTGAAGTACGAGAGCGACAGCCGGTTCAGCTTGGCAAACAGGTCGTTGCGCAGCCGCAGCAAGCTCGCCTGCCCAATGGTGGCTGAGATGCGCACCTGGAGGTACGTACCGGCCCACATCACGAACAACGTGAGCAGGTAGACCGCACCGATGGTGCTCAGCGTGTCGAAATCGCCCTTGTCGATGCCCTCATCGATTCCAAGCTTAAGCAGCACCGGTCCGGCAACGTTGGCGCCGGACCCGATGGACACCAACACAATGGCCAGCGCGATCATGCGCTTGTGCGGGCGCAGGTAAGCCAACAGCCGGCGGGTGACGTGCGGGTTGTAGGCGGCCGCGTCGCCCTCAAAGCGGCCCAGGGACATGCGTCCTGACATCATGGCCGGCGGATTCCCACTGGCGTAGGCGCGCCCGTCTCGGCCTTGGCCGCTTCCTGGCGCAGGAGCTCGGCTTCGACCTCCTGGGCCAGCCACATATCAAGGTAAAGGCCTTCGGCTTCCACCAGGTCCTCGTGGCTCCCGCGCTGCACGATGGCGCCGTGATCGAGCACGATGATTTCAGCCACATGTCGCACGCTGCGGATGCGTTGGCTGATGATCAGCGTGGTTCGTCCTTCCTGGGCGGTGCGCAGCGCATCCTGGATGGCACGTTCCGTCCAGGTGTCCACACTCGACGTGGATTCGTCCAGGATCAGGATGCGTGGGTCCAGCACCAGTGCGCGGGCGATCGCCACGCGTTGCTTCTGGCCACCGGACAGGGTGACACCGCGCTCGCCCACCACGGTCTCGTACCCATTGGGCAGCGTCTCAATGAACCCATGAATCTGAGCCAGCCGGGCGGCCGTGACGACCTGTTCACGGGTGGCATCGGGCCGGCCGTAGGCGATGTTGGCGCGGATGGTGTCGGCAAAGACGAAAGGCTCCTGATGGACGATGCCGATCTGCGCGCGCAGTGAGTCAATGGTCAAGTCGCGCACATCAATGCCATCTACCAGCACCCGACCGTCGTTCGCATCGTAAAAGCGGGGCAAGAGGTTGATGATCGAACTCTTGCCCGAGCCCGTGCCGCCGACGATGCCGAGCGCCTGACCGGGCGCGATCGCGAAACTGATCTCGCTGAGCACGGAATGGTGCTCATGCTGGAAGCCAACGCGCTCGAAGACCACACGGCCCTCGGCCTTGGTGAGCGCTTCGGCGTTGGGTGATTCCAGCACGTCGGAACGCTCGTCCAGGATGTCGAAGATTCGCTCGCCGGACGCAACGGCGCGAGCAAAGCTGTTGATCGTCATGCCCAGCATTCGGACCGGCATCATCAGAAGCAGCAGGTAGGTGTTGAATGCCACCAGCGTTCCCAAGGTGAACGTGGGGTCATCGATCACCTTCCAGCCGCCAAACCAGAGCACCGCCACCTGCCCGGCGCCGAGGATGGCGTTGAACAGCGGCGCGCGCATGGCGAACATGCGCATCACGGTCACCGTGCGGTCATTGAGCATGGCGTTGACCGGAGCAAAGCGGCGAGCTTCGGCATCTTCCTGGGCAAACGCGCGCACCACGCGCGCTCCGGCTAGGTTCTCCTGCACCACCACGTTGACATCCGCCCAGGCTTCCTGCACCAACTGAAACAGCGGCCGGATGCGCTTGGCGAACGAAAGGGCGATGCCGACCAGCACTGGAATAATCAGGAGCGACAGCAAAGCAAGCTGCCAGTCGATCACAAACAGGATGACCGCCACGCCACCGGTTACCAGGAAAATCTGCACGATCTGGAAGATGCCCATCGACGCGAAGCGACGAACGCGTTCGACGTCGCTGGTCGTACGCGACATCAGTTCGCCCGTGCGGGTCTGGTCGTGGAATCGGAACGAGAGGCTCTGGATGTGCATATAGAGCTGATTGCGAATGGCGAAGACCACCCGCTGGCTCAGGACCTCGGCCATGAATTGGCGGCCAAACTGCGAAAGGCCCTTGAAGGCCGTAAAGGCGACGACCAAACCCGCGGCGACATAGAGAACCGTCTGCGCGCCTTCCTTTAACCCCTGGTCGACGGCTTCCCGAAGAAACATCGGAATCGCCAGATCGGCCACCGTACCGACCAAAGTGACGGCCAAGGTGCCCGCGCTCAGCCGCCAATGCGGCAGGGCATAGCGGATCAAGCGGGTCAGGATCGTCGTGCTACGCATGGACGACCCTTCGTCGGGTGCCAAAGTAGCCGGCTTCCCGCTTGGCGCTGATGGCGCCGTTCAGCCGTGATAGCGACTGGGCAATATCCGCCAACTCAGACTCGCCGAGTTCGTCGAGCGCGCCTTCCAGATACTCCACAAAGGCGGCTTCATAGGCCGCCAGGCTCTCAAGCCCGGCGGCCGTGGCTTCGATCAAGAGATGCCGACGATCCTCGGGGTCCTCGGTGCGAGTGGTCAGGCCGGCAACGACCAAACGGTCCACCGTCTGCGACATGGTCTGGCTGCTGAGCAGTTGCCAATCAGCTAGGTCCTTCATGCGGCGCGGGCCCCGCCGACGGAGGGCGCGCAGCGTCCGGTATTCCGGCTGCGTAAGCCCCAGGCTGGCTTCGCGGGCCTTGGCGAAGCGATGAGCAATGCGCGTGAGGCGCGAACCCAGCACGGCCAATTCAGCCGCAGCTTCCGCGCTTGCGTTACTCGTAATTATCAGTCTCACAGATCATCCGATAGACGAATCATACGTAACACGTACGAATTGCGCAAGCGGTGTTTGTGGCGACCGGGATCGAAGCCAGGCCGGAACTGCGCTGAGTAGCAGCCTAGGCGTTGTCGATGATTGCCAGAAGATGCGCTGAGTCGGGCCAGTCGCGTTGGTGGGCGCCGACGCTGATGAAGCGGATACGGCCCTTGGGATCAACCAGGAACACGCTGGGCCGGGCGATGTTCCAGGACTCGAAGTTGGCGCGGACGTAGACGCCGTAGCGGCGGATCGCGGCGCGATCGGGATCAGCCAGGAGCGGGAACGGAAGCGTCAGGCCTTTCGCGAAGCGCCGTACGCCTTCCGGCCCCTGACCGTAGACGCCGACGATTGAGACCTTGCGTCGCTCCCATTCCTCCAACTCGCCCGCGAGCTGCGCCAGATATCTCCGGCAGTTCGGTCACCAGGTATGGCGGAGGAAGATCAGGAGTTGCCACTGGCTCGTGGCGGGAATCTCGCAGAGTTGATCGGGATCCGAAGCGAGCGGCAAGGTGAAACGGGGCGCGGGATCCCCGAGCTCGAGCGTTTCTGAGCCCTCGGCACGCGGCAAGGCAGGACTTTCGTGGGTTTGCGGACGAGTGACGCAAAACTGAGTATCGCAATGCCGCGGGTCCGCGGCAGCCGGAACTCAGGCGACGATGTCGCGACGCCGGAAGATGACGAGCGAGAGGACCGCCGTAACTACCGCGCTAACGCCCAGCACCAGGGTGTCTCGCCAGATGAAGTCGCCGGGCCCCAGTTGGTCCACCGGGTTCCAGTAACCAAAGATGCTGATCTTCTCCAGCCACTCCAGGTTGGACGCGATATCAGCCACGAGCAGCAACACGAACATAATCACGATGATGCCGGCGGCCAGACCGTAGGTTCGGCCGGGCTGCAGGATCAGCGTGGCCAGCAGGAGTCCGCCGCCGGCGATTGCCAGCGTAAAGACCAGCATCTGCAGGTGGACCAGCAGCAACTCGAGCGCGCCCAACTCAACCTCGCTGGCCCAAATGGCCGCGCCGATCAGAATCGCAACGAACGAAGCCGCAATCACCACGGTGGTGAGAATCAGCAAGGCCGCGATGCGCGACAGCAAAAAACGCGTGCGGCTGATCGGCGCGGACAGCAGCACGTCCAGCGTGCCGGATCCAAAGTCCCGGGTGATGAGCCCGGCCCCAAACCAAACGCCGAAATAGGCCAGCACCAGCATGAGGGTGCTGGTGTACTGCGAACTGAAGTAGCTGTAGAAGGTGTTTTGCTGAGCCGTCGCCCCCGCGACTTGGGTGCCGCCAAAGACCTCGCTGCCACCCATGGCCTGGGTGAGGTCGTCCCAGTTTTCGGCAAACAACGGCCACAGGCCCATGATCAGCAGGCCCAACGCGAATATCCCGAAGTCAAACCATATGGTCGCGAGCCGCCGGGTGCGCAGGGTTACGCGGATGATGCTGAGGTTCATGCACCACCCTCGCTTTCGTAGTGCTGGAGGAACGATTCCTCAAAACTGGGCTCGTCGGTCTCCAGGTCAACCACCTTGTACCGCGCCAGCGCCTTGATGACCGGATCGATCGAGCCGCTGACTTCAAAGCGCGCCGTGCCGTCCTCGACGCTGATGTCGCTGACGCCCGGTATTGCCAGGTCGGCGGGCGCCTCGCCGTCGAAGGTGACGGTGACGCGCCGGACACGCGCGACGCTGAGATCGGCCACGGTCTCAACCTGAACCAGCCGCCCCAGGCGCAGAATGCCGACGCGGTCACAGAGAGCCTCGGCCTCGGAGAGCACGTGCGTGGAGAGCAGCACGGTGCGGCCCTCGTCGCGCAGTTCGCTGATGATCTTGCCGAACTCCTGTTGCACCAGCGGGTCGAGCCCACGCGTGGGCTCGTCGACGACGTAGACGGGCACGTCCTCCTGCAACGCCCGTACCACCACGACCTTCTGACGGTTGCCCATCGAGAGGTCGCCGATCTTGCGGGACGTGTCCAGTTCCAGGCGCTCGGTCAGTTCGTCGCGCCGCTTCCGCGGCGCGTTGGTCAGGCTACCGAAGGTATCCAGGTACTGCCCGACCTTCATGAACTCATAGAGGCTGCTGTCGCTGGGCATGAAGCTCACGGCGTCGCGGGCAGCGGGACCGTCGCGGTGTACGTCGAGACCCAGCACCTCGGCGCGTCCGCGCGTGGGCCGCATCAGGCCCATCAGCAGCCGGATGGTGGTGGTCTTGCCGGCGCCGTTGGGCCCCAGGTAACCAAAAATCTCACCGGTACGGACTTCCAGGTTCAGGTCGGTGAGGGCCTCAACGTCACCGTAGTGCTTCGTCAGGCCCCAGGTCTGGATGGCGATGTCGCTCATGGCGGCCCGGAAGCCTCCACGCCCGCCCGCGGGCGGCCGTCCGGTAGGTTCTCGTGGTCAGGGCACCTCAATGTATCAGTCAAGACGACATCGGCAATGTGGCAAACGTTACGGCCGTCCCCCACCGCCTAGACTGCCGCATGCGGCTCGACCTGTTTCCGCTCAATACCGTCCTGTTTCCCGGCATGCGCCTGCCGCTGCACATCTTCGAACCGCGCTACCGGGCGATGCTGGGGCGCTGCATCGAAACCGAAGGCGTCTTTGGAGTCGTGCTGATCGCCGAGGGCGAGGAAGTCGGTCCCGCCGCCATCCCGTACAAGATCGGGACGACAGCGCGAGTCGAGAAGGTGGAGTTTCTGCCGGACGGGCGCTTCAATTTGCTGGCCGCTGGCGAAACGCGGTTCCGGATCGAGCGCATCGTGGCCGAGGAACCGCACGTGGTCGGCGAGGTGGAGCTGACGCCGATTCGGACTGACGCCACCGAGTCAACCCTGCAAGCCGCCGAGGACGTCCGCGAGCAATTCGAGCGCCTGGTGACGCTGATGATCGAGATCCAGGCCGGCTACATGCCGGAGTTCGAACTGCCGGCTGATCCACTGCAACTGGCCCATCTCATCGCGGCGGGCATTCCCACCGGCCCCGGCAGCGCCCAGCGACTGTTGGAAGCCGATTCACTTGCGGACCTGCTGGCCCTGGAGGGCGAGCTGCTGGACCTGCGGATCGAACAGGCGCTGCGCCGGCTGCAAGAGAAACTGGACGCGCGGCGAAACTAGGCGGCGGCGCTTCCCGCGAACTCAGCGTTCGAGGCTGGCCGGGCCATTCGTACGGCCGCTGTTCAGACCGCGACGCCGGGCAAGCACTTCGAGGTTTCCGGCTCTGTAGACTCGCCGGTCGGTGTGGACGCGCGCTCGAAGCCGAGGTGCGACGATGGATGAATATCCGGTGGATGTTGTAGCGGAATATCCCGAGCGAAGCTCGCGCCTGCTGGCGCTGGCAGGGCTGCTCACTGTCTTCAAGATCCTGCTGATTCTTCCGCACATCCTGGTGCTCACGGTTCTCGGTTTCGTGGCGTATTTCGCAACCCTGGTTGGCTGGATCGGGATCCTGATCGTTGGCTACTACCCGCGTGGCCTCTATGACTTCCAGGTCGGGATTCTTCGCTGGAACTTGCGGGTGAACGCCTACTTTTTGAGTGTGACTGACCGATACCCGCCGTTTCGGCTTTACGACTAGACGCTCAACGTCGCTTCGAAGGCAGGAGCCTCGAGCGCGGGTTTGCCCGCTGACTTGAACAGGCTCGCGACCGGGCGACGCACCCTGACGTTGCGGACTGGCGAAGTGGGGCTAAGTTTGCTGCTGTGACCGAGCCTACTGATCAGACGACGGACGCAGAGCCCGCTGACCCACAGATGACCGTCGCCGACGCCCAGACGCTCGAGCTGCTGGAGCTGCCGGCGGTCCTGGCGCGCGTAGCCCAGTTCGCCTCGTTCTCGGCCGCACGCGCCGGGGTGCTGGCGTTGCGACCGGTTGCCGACCGAACGACGGTTCGTGCCCGTCTGGAGTTGACGGCACAGGGCCGCCAGTTCCTTGAAGTCAGCCCCTCGTTCACCGTGGGCGGCGCTCGGGACGTGCGCGACCGGGCGGAGCGGGCTGCGCGCGGCGCCCGCCTGGATCCCGCCGACCTGCTGGACATCCACGACCACCTGCGCGCCACGCGCCTGGCCGTGGCGGCGGTGGGCCGGCAGGCGGCCGAGCTTCCCGTCCTGTGGTCGCTGGTGGAGGTCGCCAGCGATCCGCCGGATCTGGAAGGTCGCATCGCAGCTGCCATTGATGAAGAAGCCAATGTTCGTGACGAGGCCTCGCCGGAGCTCGCGCGCCTGCGACGCATGCTGGCGCAGGCGCGCGGACGTCTGACGCGCCTGCTAGAGCGCATGATTCAGCAAGTTTCGTCGGACGTGCTCCGCGAACGCCTGGTCACGGAGCGCCGCGGACGGCTGACCGTGCCGGTACGGCGCGAACGTCAACGCGACTTTCCCGGTGTCGTGCACGACGTCTCGGCCAGCGGCGTCACCGTGTTCATGGAGCCTCTGGCGGCCATCGAGGCGGGCAACGAGATCCGCTCGCTGGAAGTCGCCGAGCGACGCGAAGTCGAGCGCATCCTGCTCGAACTGTCGGCGGCGGTTGGCGCGGAGCGGCAGGCCCTCAACGCAGCCGTACAGGCCCTGGCCGACCTGGACCGGACGCTGGCCGTGGCGCGTTATGCAGACGCTATGCACGCCGTTCTACCCGCGGTGAGCGACGACACATCATTCGATCTGAAAGCCGCGCGCCATCCGCTGCTCGACCAGCCGGTTCCGATCGACGTTCACCTCGACGGCGTCGAGCTCCGCGCCCTGGTGATCACCGGCGCGAACACCGGGGGTAAGACCGTGGCGCTGAAGACGGTGGGGCTCCTGCACCTGATGGCCGCCTGCGGATTGCACGTTCCTGCGAAACCGGGGTCGCGGGTGGCCGTGTTCGAGCGGGTCGTGGCTGACATCGGCGACGCGCAGAGCATCGAGCACAGTCTCAGTACGTTTGCCTCGCACGTGCGCAATCTGCGGGCCATGGTCGAGGCCGCTGGGACGGGAGCCCTGGCGCTGGCAGACGAAATCGGCGCCGGCACCGATCCCGACGAGGGCGCGGCGCTGGGCCAGGCCGTCATTCACGCCCTGCTCGACCGCGGCGCGACCGTGGTGGCCACCACGCATCATCCGGCCCTCAAGGCCTTTGCCGCGGCGCACCCGTCGGCGCGCAATGCCAGCGTGGAGTTCGATCACGCCACCTTGCGTCCCACCTACCGCCTGCGACTGGGCATTCCGGGGTCCAGCAATGCCCTGGAAATCGCGGACCGGCTGGGCATTGACGCCGCGATAGTCAACGACGCTCGTGCGCGCATGTCCAAAGGGGCGCTGGACCTGGAACGCGCCATTGTCGATGCACAAAACGCACGAGCGACTGCGGAACGCGAACGCGCCGCCAGCGCGGAGGCGCGCAGCGACGCCGAACGGTCGCGCCTGGAGTTCGACAAGCAGATGGACGAACTGGAAAGCGAACGCGAAACACTCCTGCGCGATGCCCGGCGGGAGGCGCGCGGCCTGCTGCGCGGCGCGCGCCAGGCACTCCAGGAGGCGCGGCGCGCGGCCCGCACCGGTCAGGCTGCCGCCCGGCGTACGGCACGAACCAGCCTGGCGACGACGGAGAAGCGATTGGCCCCGGCGTCGCCTCCGCCAGCGGAATCCTCCGAGCGTGACCCGCTCGAGGTGCGGGTCGGTGACGAGGTGGAGGCGGACGGCTTCTCGGGTCGAGCCCTGGTGCTGAGCGCCACGGATCAGTCCGTGGAGGTTGCCATCGGCAGCGCTCGCGCCACCTTTGACCGCGCCCGCCTTCAGCGTGTGTTTCCGGCGTCACCTCGTCCAAAACGCCGTCGTCGCCGCCCGCCGGGTGGCGGCGGGACTCAGGAAATGGACATTCGCGGAATGCGGGCCGAAGAGGCGGCCGAAATGGCGGAACGCAGCGTTGACGAGGCGCTGCGCCAGGGCGCCGCCGCGCTGCGCATCATCCACGGCAAGGGCACGGGCGCCTTGCGCGCGGTCGTGGCTGAGGTCCTGACCGGACACCCCTCGGTTCGGAACCATGCGCCCGCGCCGCTCAACGAAGGCGGCGATGGCGTCACGGTAGCGGCGCTACGCAACTGAACGGCTCCGACCGTCCGATCAGGACGTGAACCCAGGCCCTACTGGTGAAGCGATTCGAAATCGACGCCAGGCTCGACGCCGAAGACCTTGCGGGCGACCTCACGCCGAAAGTTGGCGGTGTGCTCGGACGTCAGGACGTAGGCGGTCGCGACTCCGGCCGCGAAGCCGGCGGGGAATGCCAGCGCCAATCCCAGCAGCAGCATTTTCAATCCACGCATCGTCAGTCCTACTGAACCCGCAACACCACGGGCGCTTCGGTCCAGAACTCCTCAAGTTGATAGTACGCCCGGCCCTCTTCGGAAAACACATGAACGACCACGTCGCCAAAGTCGGCCAGCACCCAGGCATCCGCCGCCTCGCCCTCGAGCATGGGCCGACGTCCAGCCACGCCTTTCAACTCGCGGTCCAGCAGGTCGCGCACGGCGCGCATCTGGGGCGTGCTGGAAACGGTAGTGACGACGAAGTAGTCCGCCAGGACGCTCAGGCCGCGGATGTCCAACAGCACGGTATCCGCAGCCCCGCGCGCGGCCACCGCATCAACGATGTGGCGCGCGAGCTTGATCGGGCTCAGAGGCAAACCGGAATACGGGCAAGCGGCTGAATCATATCGCCCCCGGCGCCTCGATCCCGTCGTCGGCGTAAAGGTCGTGGGCGGCAATGTACTCGGCCACGCACCGAGGCACCCAGGCGTCGACAGGCCGCCCGCGCGCACATTGAGCCCGGATCCGGGAGGCCGAAATGTCCACCGGCGGCATGCGATGCACGTGGATTCGAATCTCGGCTCTCGCATGCAAGGCCAGTACCTCGCGTGGAATCTCCGTGGAATGTCCGGGCCGCGGCACGGCGATGATCTGCGCCGCCGCCAGAATCCGGTCGGCATGGCGCCAGGCTGGAAGTTCACTGACCGCATCGGCGCCAAGGATCAGGAAAAGCTCGGCCGCTGGACGCTTGGCAGCCAGACCTTGCAGCGTGTCGATCATGTACGACGGTCCGGACCGCTCGATATCGATGGCCGAGACCTCGAAGCCTGGAAAGCCCTCGATGGCGCAGCCGACCATCGCCAGTCGGTCATTCGCCGAGGCCAGCGGCGGAGCGCGCAGCGGCGACTGGCGCGCTGGGATGAAGAGGATGCGGTTCAGGTCAAACGCCTGGCGCACGCTGCGCGCCACCGCCAGGTGCCCCCGATGCACAGGGTCGAACGTGCCGCCGTAGACGCCGATCCGGTCCACGTCAGGCGGCGCTCAGGGTCTGGGTGCGGCCCGACGCGGCGGCGGCCAGCACGGCACGGGTCAGGGCGACGGCTCGAGCGCCATCGGCCACGCCGGCCAGGCGATCATCAGCCGGCTCTGGGGCGATGAAGGCCTGGACGAGGGCACGAAGCGCCTGGCCCTCCGGCTCGGCCCGCGCCAACAGACCGCGACCTGCGCGCTCCAGCCGCACGCCGGGAAGCGGCGGCGGGTCCGGGGATCGGCCGTCAAGCGGCAGGACTTCCGCGACGGTCCAGTTCGACCAGACCCGTACACGGGTTACTCCGTCCGTCAAATCCAGCACGACGGGGCCGAGTTCAGGGTCCGCGCCTCCGCCGGCGACCGTGAGAGCGGCGTGGCGTTCGCGGTCGAAATAGAGGTCGGCCAGCAGCGCATCCGCCCGAGGGGGAACGCTGGACGTTGCGGTTCCGTGCCGGGTCGCAGGCGGGGGGCCGCCGTCGGCCACGATTTCCGCCGGCGGACCTTCGAACAGGTGCATCAGCAGGTCCAACGCGTGGTGGGGCGTCGTCCACGTGGTTTGCCGGACAGACGCCGGAGCATCCGGAGGGCCGGGATCGACGGCCATGGACATGTGGACGAACAAGGGCCGTGGCGTCAGGACGCGTAGCAGTTGCATCAGCGGCTCGAACCGCCAGTCGAACGCCATGCCAACCTGTCCCGGCGCGCCCTCAGCGGTGCGGACCGCGCGCCGCGCGTCCACGACGCCGCGAGCCAGTGGCGGGTCGACCAACACCCGGAGGCCGTCCCGCGCGGCGGCCGCCAGGCTGGCGGCGTCCGGGCGCGGGGCCGCCATGATGAGCGTATCGAGGGCCTGGTCGGTCCAACTCGGGGCCGCCGCCGGATCCTCGTCCACACAGAACACCAGGTCGGCAGCGTCCAGCGACGCGATTGCGGCGGCAAAGGCGCGGCCGCGTGGGCCACAGCCCATGATCCCGATGCGGTGCGGGGACATGTGTCGAATCTGCGCAGGCGCGCGCCCCCCGTCAACCCTTGCCGCAGGTTAGGATGCCGGCGGTCCAACGCGCGGAGAGTCCAGATGGCAGAACCGAACCCTCAGCTGAGCGGCTGGGCGCTGGTGCTCGGCGCATCCAGCGGATTCGGGGCCGCAACGGCCCGCTATCTGGCGACGTGCGGAATGGACGTGGTCGGCGTGCACTTTGACCGGCGCAACACCCAGCACCTGGCGGATGAGGTCAGGCAGGACATCGAGGCGCAGGGGCGTCAGGCGCGATTCTTCAACACCAACGCCGGCAGCCCCGCCGCCCGAACCAAGGTGCTGGACGCGATCACCGACGACGTGCAAGGCAACGAGCCGAAAGTCCGCGTGCTGCTGCACTCCATTGCGTTCGGAACCACCGTGCCCTACGTGGGAAGTGACGACACGCCCGGCGTCACCCCCAAGCAGATGGACATGACGCTGGACTTGATGGCTCATACGCTCGTCTATTGGTCCCAGGACCTGGTTGAACGCGGCCTGATGAGCCAGGGCTCGCGCATCTACGCCATGACCAGCGCCGGGACCTCGACGATCTGGCCCAGCTACGGCCCCGTCGGCGCGGCCAAGGCCGGCCTGGAACAGCACATCCGGCAACTGGCGGTTGAGTTGGCCCCGCAGGGAATCTCGGCCAACGCCATCCGCGCGGGCGTCACCGACACGCCGGCCCTGCGCAAAATCCCTGGAAACGACGCCATGATTGACCAGGCCCGGCGCATGAACCCGGCCAGACGGATAACCACCACCGACGACGTGGCCCGCGCCATCGCCGCCCTCACCGTCGCCGACGCCGCCTGGATCACCGGCAATGTGATCGGCGTGGACGGCGGCGAAAATCTGGTGATGTAGCCCCAACGAGTGGGGAGCGCCAAGACCTCAGAGGCAGCCGAGGTGCCAGTGCCAGACGCTCAATGGCCGATGAGGATTCAGGAACCTTTCATGGCGTGCTGTGCGGCGCAAGCACCTCACACCGAAGTCCGGCGGCGCGACTAAGCCTGCGGTCAAGTGTGGCCAGCGGACACTCCAGCGCCTCCGCCAGCGCGACGTACCAAGCGTCGTAGCTCGTTAAATTCTCGCGCAGCGCCCAGATTCGATCGGCGAACGGGGCAAACGGAAACAACTCCATATCAAGGTCCAGCAAGTCGACGTAAGCAAAGGCAGCCTCAAAGCGCGAAAGCTGTCCCGACTGCTCATGGCGTCGTAGAACATTGCAAGCCTCAGCCAACGCCAGTTCCGGTCCAGCCAAGGCGCCTTCGGCCAGCGTCGCTTCCGCCCACTGACCGTCGCGGCCCGAGTCAACCAAGGCTGCGACAAGCACGGAGGCGTCGACGACTAGCGTCAAGTGCGGTCGGCGTCACGCGCACGCAAGATTTCCGAAGTACTGATGTGCGTTTGCGTGAGGGACTTTCGACTTCGAACTTTCGCTAGCCACGCATCGACGGTGGGGCGCGACGCAATTCGCTCCAGTTCGCCACGCAGAAACTCCTGCATGGACTGGCGTTTCAGCGCGGCGCGTGCGGCCAGTTCGTCACGCACGGCCTCGGGGACTCCGCGGATTGTGATTTGTACGGGCATGCCTTCATAGTGCCAGCAATGCCATCGTTTTACAATAAGTCCCAGCGTCAGGTGAACGTACCTGCCGCCGCCCCGGTCGATCCTGGGCTCGCTCGCTAGTGTGCCCTTCGACGTGCCTTGGGCAGGCGCACTTCGCCGTCTCCGCACCAACGCGCTACGCTTACGCAGCTTCTGATCAGTACGAGTCGAGCGAGCCAGCCTATGTAACGTCCAGAGCGCGGGGATCGAGGACGAATCCCCGCGGGGCGCGCGCCCTCAACGTGCCGCCACGGCAGGTGCGGCGCAGGCGCCCGAAGACGACTCGTGGCGATGGGTGATTCCCGGCGATGGCGCGCGGGCACGGAATCCAACCCTTTTTTCTCTCTGACTGGAGACACGCAACGATGTCGCTTCTCTGGACGCGCGACGCGCCCCGCTGGGCGTTGACGGTTCGCGCGGCGACGGCCGTGCTGCTGGCGCTCACGGCCATCATGCTCATTCGCAACATGGTCTTCGCCCAGGCCGATCCTTCGGGCGAAGCCACGCTGGAGGCCGACCCGACCGTCGGCGTCACCTTCGTGTGGACGCTGCTCTCGGGCGCCCTGGTGTTCTTCATGCAGGCAGGCTTTGCCTTCTTGGGCGCCGGCCTCATCCGCGCCAAGAACACCGTCAACTACCTGACCAAGAACATCCTGGACTTCGCGGCGGGAGGCCTCTCGTTCTGGGCCTTCGGTTATGCGTTCATGTTCGGGGGCTCCGAGGCGTTTCCGGGGCTTGACCAGGGCAACGCCTTTATCGGCTACTCCGGGTTCTTCCTGGTGAATCAGGCTTACGACGTCTCGACGGCGATGTTCTGGTTCTTCCAGATGGTGTTTGCCGCCACCACCGCCACGATCGTGGCCGGCGCCGTGGCCGAGCGCACCAAGGTCACCGCCTACCTGGCCTACAGCTTCCTCGTCACCGCCCTGGTCTACCCGATTTACGGGCACTGGATGTGGGGCGGCGGCTGGCTGGGCGGCGAGCAGCTGGAAAGCTGGATCGGCGCCGCGGCGGTGGACTTCGCCGGTTCGGGCGTGGTTCACACCATCGGCGGCATGCTGGCGCTGGCCGGCGCCTACACGGTGGGCGCCCGCATGGGCAAGTACGGACCCAACGGCGAGGTACGCAACCTCCGGGGCCACAACATGGTCTACGTGGTCATTGGGACGTTCATCCTGTTCTTCGGCTGGTTCGGCTTTAACGCCGGCAGCACGGTCAACGGCAACGACCCGCGCATTGCGGTCATCATTGCCAACACGTTCCTGGCCGGCGCCGCGGGCGCGGTTACGGCCGCCTACATCCGGCTGGTGCAGCGCGGCAAGATCAGTGCCGCCGACACCGCCAACGGCGCGCTGGCCGGTCTGGTCGGCGTCACGGCGCCCTGCGCCTTCATCGCGCCCTGGGCCGCGGTGGTGGTTGGCGCGGTTGGCGCCCTAGTGATGCTGGCCGGTGTCTGGTTCATCGACACCAAGCTGAAGATCGACGACCCGGTTGGCGCGTCGTCGGTCCACGGCGTGGCCGGGGCCTGGGGCCTGCTGGCGGTCGGCATCTTCGCCGACGGCACCTACGGCGGCGTCAGCGGCTTCGTCGCCGGCAACGGGATCCAGTTCGTGGCACAGTTGATCGCCGCCGTGGTGGCGGTCCTCTGGGCGCTCGGCACCGGTCTCCTGCTCTTCAACGCGCTGAAGCTCACCATGGGCCTGCGCGCGTCGCCCGAGGAGGAGATGAGCGGTCTCGACATGCCGGAACACGGCGAAGAGACTTACCCGGTCGAGGCTTCGTAAAGCTCGGCCCCCGCTCGTAACGGGAAAACCGAGGGGCCGCGGCGACCGCCGCGGCCCCTCGGCTGTTCTTGGAAAAAAATCTATTGTTGATCCGTCGGCCACATCGCGCCCGGGTTCATGATGTTGTCGGGATCGAAGGCGCGCTTAATGCGGCGCATGGCCGCCAGGGTGGGCGGATCGTAGGCACGATCGATGAACGGCTGCTTCACCCGCCCCAGGCCGTGCTCGCCCGAGAGGATGCCGCCGGCCCCGAGACCGGTGTCGGCCACGATCGGCAGCAGGCTGAAGGCCCTGTCTCGCTCCTCCGGATCCGTCGGGTCGTAGAGCATGTTGGGGTGTAGCGTGCCGTCCGCCGCGTGGCCAAAGATGGCCACCACGACGTCCGCATCGTCTGCGGCCTGCTTGATCGCGGAAAAGGTAGGCGCGAGTTGCGAGTACGGCACGCAGATGTCCTCGCCGATCTTGGCCGGACGAATCTTTGCCAGCGAGGCTGTGATTCCACGCCGCGCCTCCCACCAGCGCTCGGCGCGGACGGGATCCACGCTGTCCGTCCCGCCGCCCGCGGATCTGAGCAGATCGTCCAGCCCGGCGGTTTCGTCTCGCACCTCGGTCTCGTCGCCGTCCAGTTCGATCAGCAGTAGCCCTCCGGCGTCGCGCGGGAATCCCCAGGATCGGGACCGTTCCAGCGATTCGACGGTGATGTCGTCCAGGAACTCGAGCTTGGCCGGGGTAATCCCGCTCTCCATGATCTCGGCCACCGCCCGCAGTGCGGCTTCGCCATCGGGAAAGCCGGCCGCCCGCACGGCGCGATGCCGCGGCATCGGACGCAGTTGGAGCGTGATCTCCGTCACGATGCCCAGCGTGCCTTCAGACCCGATGACTAAGTCGATTACGGCGTCCTCCGCGCCACGCCTCAGGCACAGCAGGCCGTGGCGGGGCGTGACCACGCGCAAACCGACGACGGCGTCGCGGGTGACCCCGTACTTGAAGGCGTAGGGACCGCCGGCGTTGGTGGCCACGTTGCCGCCGATCGTGGCGGCCGCTTCCGACGAAGGGTCGGGCGCATAGAACAGTCCACGCTGCGCTGCGAAATCACGAAAGTCGCGCGTCACCACGCCGGGCTCAACCGTGGCGCGCCGCCGCACGGCGTCGAAGTCCGTGATCCGGCGCATTCGATTCGTGTCGATCACCAGGGCGCCATCGGGCGGCACCGCCGACGCCGACAGGCTGGTGGCCCCGCCGCGCGCCAGGCAGGGAACGCCGTGTTCAACGGCCGCGGCCAGCGTGTCGACGATGTGGGCTTCCGTCTCGGCCATCACCACCGCAGCCGGGGTCCCGCGGTAGCCCATGGTCGCGTCGTAGCCATAGGCCACCAGCTCGTCGGGATCCAGCAGCAGGTGCGAGTCACCGCCAATTCGACGGAGTTTGGCAATCAAGGCCGGATTCATTGACGGGGCCGTTCGCTTGGAGTCTGGACTGGTTCCCAGCGTATGCGGGCATGGTAGGCGGAGGGTTGGCAAGGTCGCGGCAGCCAGCGGGGATCGGACCGTGCCGGTCCTGGGTGGACGAATATGTTCGCTTTTTGTACGGTATATGTATGATGCGCCGTCGGACGCCGCGAGAGATCCAGGTGGCTGCCGCGCTGCTACGGCAACGGGGCGGGCTGCCGGCCTCCACGCCGATCCTGGACGCGGCCGACCTGGCGCGAACCGCAACGCTGTTGCGCGTTTACCGGCGTCCGCTTCCCCTTGGAATCCGCGGCCTGCTGGCCGGCGTGGGCGGCAGACGTGCGGCGCTGGTCGTAAACGCGCGGCTGTCCGTCGTGGATCGTAATGTCAGCGCGGCCCACGAACTTGGGCACTGGGTGCTGCACGCGGGCGCGATGCCTGACGCCATTGGGCGCGGCGAGCGCCGACGTCGGGAATGGGAAGCGGATCGCTTTGCGCTGGAACTGCTGTTGCCGGAGGCACTGGTCCGGCGGGTGCTTGTCGAGCGGCGTTGCTCAATGGGAGCCGCGGCGGAGCGGCTGGGAGTACGTGGAACCTACCTGTCCCGTCGGATTCGCGAGTTGAGGCGAGCTGATCAGCCCTTCTTCAGAAGGGGAAGCCCGGTGCGCGGGTTTTCCGACACGACGTAGCCCTCGGGCATCTCATCAACCGCTCCCTCGCCCACTGTCTTGGCGAAATAGTAGATGCGTTGCTGACGACCACCTCGCAGCGTCACGACCCGTGAGTGCAGGTGGTACGTGTGTCCAGACTTCTTGCTGATCACGCTATACGCCACAGTCTGTCCTCCCAAATACACCGCGCCGAGCGCAATAACTGAGCGCGAAGCATACCGTCATACCGGCGGAGCACAAAGCAAATTCGCCGGGCGCGGGCGGGCCGTGCCAAGTCCCAGTGGTTAGTTGCCTGCGACAAACACCTGTGCTAGTAGCCGGAGTTTGAGTGAAGCCGATGGGCGGCCCGGCCTTTCGCCGCAACGAGGGGTCGGTAAGACTGAACGCGGCGCCGCACAGCCCTGAAGCTAAGTGACACACGCACCGATTCCCCGGACGCCGCTGTGCGCGTCGATGGTTCAGGCCCGGCTGCGGGCGGTAGGCGTTGGCGCGCCGGTGACGGTGGCAGACCAAACCGGCTCGACGCAGGACGACGCGCTGGAGGGACTGCGGATGGGGGCTCCGCACGGCGCGGTCTATGCAGCCGAGCGTCAGACCCGGGGGCGCGGGCGGCGTGGGCGGCGCTGGCTCACCACACCCGGCGGGCTGCTGTTCTCGCTAATCGCGCGCGGAGCCGCAACACATTCCGGCTCAACCGGACGCCTCACCATCGCGGCCGCCGTGGGCGTGGTGCGGGCCATTCAAGCGTGTACGGGCGCCTCGGCTTCCATCAAGTGGCCGAACGACGTGGTGTTCGGTCAGGCCAAGGCCGGCGGCGTGCTCGTGGAAACGCATGGAACCACCGCCGTGGTGGGCGTGGGGCTGAACGCCTGCAGCGGCGCGGGGATCGCCGAAGGACAGGTCACGACTGCCGTGGCCACTTATGCGATCCGCCCCTTTGACCGCAGTGAACTGCTGGCGGCCTGCGTGGCCGAGATGCTGGATTGCCTGGCGGCGGAGGGCCCGGCGTGGGACGACGTCTACGCGGAGTGGGTTCGCCGGTCGACGCTGCTGGGACTCCAGGTCGAGGTGAGCGGCGCTCGGCGTGCCCGCGGCCTGGTTGCAGGATTCGATCCCGACGGTTCATTGCGCCTGCGTGATGCGGACGGGAACCTCCAGCGGCTCAGCAGCGGCGACGTTTCGCTGCGGCTGGCGACGGACCGCTAACCTCGGCGTCAATGGGCGAACGCGCCGCCGTGCTCCGCACGTCGCCGTTGCGGTTGCTGCGCCGGAGCGTGCATCGGCCCGATCCGGCCTGGGCCCTTCACGCAACTGCGGTCGCAGCCGTGCTTGCCTTGGGAGCGGCTCTGCGACTCGTCGGCCTGGACTGGGACCAGGGCCAGCACCAGCACCCCGATGAGCGCTTCCTCAGCAGCGTGCTGCTGCAGATCCAGCCGGCGCCGAACCTGTGGTCCTACGTCGATCCCAGTCGCTCGCCGCTGAATCCGTTCAACCACGACATTTCGTTCTTCGTCTACGGAACCCTTCCGCTATTCCTCGTCGAGTCCCTGGCGCGCGCGCTGGGCCGCACCGGGTACGACGAGGCCTACCTGATCGGACGAGCGCTCTCGGCCCTGTTCGACCTCGGGACCGTGGTGCTGGTCTACCTGCTGGGTCGGCGGCTCCTGGGACCGTGGCCGGGCGTGCTGGCGGCGGCCCTGATGGCCCTGGCCGTGCACTCAATCCAGATCGCGCACTTCTTCGCCGTCGACACGTTTGCGACGTTTTTCGGCACGCTGGCGCTCTGGCTGCTGGTCCGTTACGCGGCGTCGCGCGACGCCCGCAGCCTCGGACTCGCCGGCATTGCCGCTGGACTGGCGATGGCCAGCAAGCTGAGCACCGGGCTGCTGCTGGCGCTGTTTGCGGGCTGGTGGGCGATTCACGCAGTCCGCGAAGGAGTACTCGGCGACGCGTGGGCGCGCCGCGGGGCGTGGCTGGCCCACCTGGGCGCGTTCGGGGCGTTCGCGGCGTTGGCCTTCCGGCTGTTCCAACCCTACGCATTTGCCGAGGCGTCGCCCTGGGATTGGCGCCTTGCGCCCGCGTTCACCAGCGCGCTGGCTCAACAGCAGGCCATCCAGTCGGGAACGCTCGACTGGCCGCCCGGCATCCAGTGGGCGGGCACGGCCGCCTGGTTCTATCCGTTGGAACAGATCGTGCATTGGGGCGCCGGCCCGGCCTTCGGCCTTGCGGCACTGGCGGCCACCGGCTTAGCGGTGGTGGTGTGGTGGCGCACCCGAAGTCACGTCCTGGCACTGTCGCTGGCCTGGGGCGGACTGAACGTCCTTGTCTTTGGCGCCCTCGTGCTCAAGACCATGCGCTACTTCCATCCGGTGTACCCGGTGCTGGCATTGCTGACGGCCTGGATGCTTGCCTGGGGCTGGCAACGGCGTGCGCGGCTGCGCGGTCTTGCCGGTTGGGGCGTCGGCGCGGCGCTGGCGGCGGTGCTGGGCGCGACGCTGCTGTGGGCGCTGGCCTTTACCCAGATCTACGGCCGCGACCACACGCGTGTCGCGGCGTCCGCCTTCGTCTACGCCAACGTGCCGTCGGGATCCGCGATAGCCGTGGAGCAATGGGACGATGCCTTGCCCCTGCCGCTGGACGGGCGCAGCCCGGACCGGTTCACGCACCTGTCACTACGGGTCTACGACCCGGACGAGGAGGCGAAGCGTAGCCATCTGATTCAATCCCTCAACCAGGCCGACCTGGTGATTCTGGCCAGCGATCGCGGCGCCGCCACCATCCCGCGCATGCCCCAGCGATATCCGCTTACGGGTCGCTACTACAGAGCCCTGGATGACGGCTCCCTGGGCTTCGACCTGCTGGCGCGGTTTGAGTCCAGGCCCTCGCTGGGTCCCTGGACCATCGACGACCGGGCGGCTGAAGAGGCCTTCAGCGTCTACGACCACCCCACGGTCTCGATCTACGCAAGGCGAGGTTCCGGGACGTCGGCCGCCATCCAGCGCGAACTCGGCGCCGTCGACCTGCGCGGCGTGATGCAGGTGCTGCCCAGGGATGCTGCTACCCGCCGCACGAATCTCACGGCGGCCGAGGCGACCCGCGTCGAAGCGGAAGCCGGTTGGCCCGCCCAGTTCCAGGAGCGGCCGCTGCGTGGTGCCGGTGCGGTGGCGGCCTGGTATGCGGCGGTCTGGCTGGCCGGCCTCCTGGCCTGGCCGCTGATCTGGCCGGCGCTGCGGCGCCTGCCCGACCGTGGGTATGCGGCGGCCCGGGTGCTGGGACCTTTGGTGCTGATTTTTCCAACCTGGTGGCTGGCCAGCACGGGTGCGATGCGCTTCGACGTGCCGGCGATTCTGGCCGGCGTGAGTCTCGTGGCCGTGGTCTCAGGCGCCGTGGCTTGGCGCCATTGGGCCGAAGTGCGTCGCTCGTTGGCGGGGGCTGTGGCGCCGATCCTCGTAACCGAGGCCCTGATCCTCCTGGCCTTCGGCGCCATGCTGATCCTGCGGATGCGAAACCCGGACCTCTGGCACCCGGTGTTCGGGGGCGAGAAGCCCATGGACTTCGCGCATCTCAACGCGGTCATCCGCAGCCCGGAGTTTCCACCCCACGATCCCTGGCACGCGGGCAGCCGGCTGAACTACTACTACCTGGGCCACGTGCCCACCGCCGCGCTGGCCAACACGCTGGGCGTGGTGCCGGCCACGGCCTACAACCTGGCGGTGGCTGGCGCATTTGCGGCGGCGGTAGGCGCAATCTTCGGCGCGGCGTCTGGACTCTGGTCCTTGTTAGGGCGGCGCTGGGGCGAGGCGGCGGCCGTTGGGCTTGCGGCGGTGGCGCTGGTCCTTTTGGCCGGCAACCTCCACGTGGCCCTGCAGCTCGTGGTATTCGCGCAACATAAGGCCGGAGACGCCACGATTGCCGTGCTGGAGATACCCGGGCTTCTGTTCGGCGGAGGACTGGCCGAATCCTTCGACTTCTGGGCCGCCACACGGGTCATCCCCAGGACAGTGAACGAGTTCCCCTGGTTTACCTTCATGTACGGCGACCTCCATCCCCACCTGATGAACTTTGCCAACACGGGCGCGGCGCTGATCGGCGTCGCGGCGATCGTCGGACTTGGCGAGGCCGCTCGGCGCGAGCGTGCGACCGGATGGCGACCCTGGGTCGCGGTGCTGGCTCTCCAAACATTCGTGCTGGCGCTGCACCGGGTCGTCAACCCGTGGGACTACCCGACCTACGCCGTCGTCACGCTCGCCGCGCTCACCTACGCGCTCTGGCGCAGCCGGCGACTCAGTCCGCGCGACCTGGCGGCGACCGTTCTTGGCGTTGGCGCCGGCCTGACGGTGGCGTCGCAGTTGCTCTTCCAGCCGTTTCACGCCGCCTACGTTGACTTCTACGGAGGTCTCAATCCCACGCCCGGAACCACGCCGGCGGCGCAATGGCTGCTCATCTTCGGGCTGCCGATCGCCGTGCTCGCCTCCTACGCGGCGCTGCGTCTTATCGCAAGCCTGCGGGCCTGGCCGCGGCAGATCGTTCTGCAAGCCGCCGGCCTGGCCGCCGCGACGCTGCTGCTGGCGGGCCTTCTCGGCGCCGGCGCGGACTGGTCGACACGCGCACTCATCATTGGTCTGCTCGTCCTCGGCGCCGGCGCGGCCTGGACCACACGTGCTGAGCCAGGGGCGTTGGCCCCCCTTGCTCTCCTGCTGGCGGGCGTGGGACTCACGGTCGCGCCCGAGTTCATCGTGGTTCGCGACGACATCGGCCGGCTCAATACGATCTTCAAGTCTTACCTGCAGGCTTGGACCCTGCTGGGTCTCGGCGCGGCCCTGGCCCTCCCATGCCTGATCCGTGTGCTAAGGCCCCGGCAAGGAAGGCGATTCAACGGGGCGCGCATGGCCTGGATTGCCGGACTCGTGATGCTGGCGATTACCGCGCTGTCGTATCCGCTCCTGGCCACGCCGCACAAACTCAACCTCCGCATCCAGCCGCTGCCCGCAACGCTGGACGGCGAGGCGTTCATGGACGGCGGTGTCATCTACGACCAGGGAGTGCCGGTTGCCCTGAGCGCCGACCAACGGGCCATCGAATGGCTGCGGGCAAACGTGCGGGGAGCCCCCGTGGTGGCGGAAACGCCGACCACCATCTATCGCTGGGGTGGACGGGTCTCGGTCTACACCGGCCTGCCCACCGTCATGGCCTGGGACTGGCACGCCAAGCAGCAGCACTGGGGCTACGTGCATGAAGTCGAGGCCCGGTTCGATGATGCTCGCGAGCTATTCGCTACCAGGGACGTCCGTCGCACCCGCGCGCTGCTCTCAAGGTATGGCGTTGGCCTGGTCTACGTTGGCGAACTCGAACGGAGCATCTACCCGGCGGAAGCGCTGGCAAAGTTCGACCGTATGGCGGCATTCGGCGTACGCGAGATATACCGCGACGGTGCTACGGTGATCTATCGCGTAGATCCCAGCAGCCAGCCGGCACCGGCCGGATGACGCACGCGTTGGCGACACCGAGGGCAGGCGTGAGATGGCGACCCAACTCTTGAGCCGCGTGGTACTACAGCAGGTGACGCAGCAGGTGCTGCCGCGGGTAATCCAGCAACTGCCGGAACTCATGGCGCGGACCCAGCCAGGCACTCCGCAGCAGGCTCCGATGACCGACCTCTCTCGGATGAACGCGCTGGCGATCGGCGAACTGCGCGCGGAAGCTGGCCAGGCCCAGGCCCGAGCCGAGCGCGACGCTGCTCGCCTGGATCGCATGGGACGTCGCATGGAGCGCCTTGAGCAGCAAATCAGGTGGCGGCGCACGGTGCTGACGTTTGCGACGGCCGTCGTGGCCTATGGCATTGGCCTTGGCACGGCCGTCCTCCTCGTGTTGCTCGGCGCATTTGGCTAGGCCGAGCGTTGCCATGCGTTGCGCGGTCCACGGAATCCGCCAGGGGCGAGCGGCCTCGCTGAGAGAATCAGGTCATGCCCGCTGACCTGTCCACCGCGTTTACGCGTGTTACCGACACGCTGGGCGACGACCCGAATCTGATCACCACGCTTGAGGTGGTCGACACGCTTAACGTCATGGTTGAAGGCGCGCATCCCATCCTTCGGTGTCCCAGCGGCTGCGCCCGCTGCTGCCATCAGCAGGTCTATATCAGTGAAGATGAATGGGCCATCCTGCTGCCGGCGCTGCATCGGGACTCTACGGCCGACGAACGGCGCCGAATCGTCCGACGCGCCCGCCGGCTGCTGGACCGCAAGCGAGGTCCGTTTCGACGGGCCTTGCGGGCGCGCAACTTGGAGGAATTGAGCCGGCTGATGCAGAGCGTCGACCGGCGGCGCGTCCAGCGCTGCGTGCTGCTCACCAACGACAACCTCTGCGCCGGCTATCACGGGCGACCCATGATCTGCCGGGCATTCGGGCGCGTCGCGCACACCGTCAATCTCCCGATGCTGTGCAAGATCTTTTTTGACCGGCTAAGCGAGACGGGGGCATCGCACGAGTCCCTGCAACTGGCGGACTTTGCCCCGGTGCGCCAGGCATATTTGCAGGGTGGCGCGGACGATCTGCGCTGGAGCCTATTGCCGGTCTTCGTGCTCCTTCATGCGGATACGGACGGCGATCTCGTGCGCGAGCCGCGGCCGTTGCCCCGCGACGGCTCCTGGCCAACGATGACCCGCGAAGACATGGAACACTTCTGACCACGCCCGACGACGCGCTGGCCCCGATGACGGTGGGCACGGCCGGGCACGTGGATCACGGCAAGTCCACGCTGGTCGAGGCGCTGACCTCGATCTTTCCCGACCGGCTGGCCGAGGAACGCGAACGCGGCCTGACCATCGATCTGGGCTTCGCCTGGTTCACGCTGCCCAGCGGGCGCGAGGTCTCGGTGATCGATGTACCTGGGCACGAGCGCTTCGTCTCCAACATGCTGGCCGGCGTCGGAGGGATCGACGCGGTTCTGCTGGTCATCGCCGCCGACGAAGGCGTGATGCCGCAGACGCGCGAGCACCTGGACATCATCGACCTGCTCGAAATCGACGCCGGCGTCGTCGCCCTGACAAAGGCCGATCTGGTCGACGACGAGTGGGCGGAACTGGTCGAGGAAGACGTGCGCGATGCCTTGCGGGGTAGTGCGCTGGCCGCCGCGCCAATCGTTCACGTATCGGCTGAAGCTCGGACCGGGCTTGACGAGTTGGTTGAGACCCTCGACCGGGTGCTGGCCCGTCGCCATGTGCGTCCCGACAGCGGCGGCGCCCGCATCCCGATCGACCGTGTATTCACCATGCCGGGCTTCGGCACCGTCATCACCGGGACACTGTCCGGTGGGCCGCTGCGCGTGGGCGACCAGCCTGGCCTGTATCCCGGAGGACGCCGCGTGCGAGTCAGGGGCTTGCAGTCCCATCAGACGGCCATCGACACCGCGCAGCCCGGTCGCCGGGTGGCGGTGAACCTGAGCGGCACGAGTCCGTCGCAGACGCGCCGGGGCGACGTGCTGGCCATGGAGGACGCGGTATTCGAGACCCGCCGCATCGACGCGCGGCTGCGGATGCTCCCTTCGGCCCCTCGGGCGCTGAAACCCGGCGAGGACGTGGCCCTGCACATCGGCGCGGCGGCGCGCGTGGCGCGGCTCCGGCTGCTGGAGAACGACCCGATTCCACCCGGCGGGTCGGGCTGGGTCCAGTGGCGCCTGGATGCCCCAATCGCGGCTCGCCGCGGTGACCGCTACGTGATTCGGCGGCTCTCGCCGGCGACCACGATTGGCGGCGGCAGCGTGGCCCGCGCCCTGGCGCGCCACGCGCCGCGCGGCGACACGGCGGTGCTGGAGGCTCTTGCGCGAGCCGCGGCCGGCGACCCTGCCGCGCTCGTCCGCGACGCCCTGGCCGCCGGGCTGGTGACGATGGCCCAACTGGCGCGACGCACCGAACTCGACAGCGCGACGACGGAACAGACTCTCGCTGACCTCACAGCGGCCGGCGAAGTGCGGACACTCCGCAGCTACCTGGGCAGTGTGCCGGTGATCGAACAGCTAACCGCGGATCTACTCAGTGCGCTGCGGACGCACCACGAGTCCGACCCGGGAGCGGTCGGTCTCCGGTCGTCCGACCTTGCCCGGACGCTGGACTTGTCTGCCGACGCGGTAGGTGAACTCGCGGCCGCTGCGGCGGCCGAAGGATCCGTGCGCCTTGAAGGGCCCCGCGTGTCCCTGGCCGGTCACACGGTCGAACTGAGCGAGTCGGAGCAACGCACAGCCCATCGACTGCTTGCGCAGCTTGACGAGGGCGGAGCGACGCCCCAGGCACTTGCCCAGGCGTTGACCGCGGCCGGGGGAACGCCGCGCCTGGCGTCGGCCCTCGCGCAGGACGGGCGGCTTGTGCTGCTGGCAGCCGATATCGCTCTCTCGCGCCGGACCTACGAAGCCTGGCTGCGCGCCGTACGCGAGCTATTCGATTCCGCGCCAGCGGTTTCCGTTCGCGAGGTGCGCGACGCGCTCGGAACCAGCCGCAAATACGCGCTGGCGCTGCTGGAGTACCTGGATAGTCGCGCAATCACCCGCCGCGTGGGCGACGCCCGCTTGTGGCTGGGCGAGGACTCCGAGCAAGCGTAGATTCAGGCGTCGGGCAAGGCGGCAAGACCCGGCAGTTCGCGGCCCTCCAGGAACTCCAGCGTGGCGCCGCCGCCGGTGCTCAGGTGGCCCATGCGATCCGCCACGCCGGCGGCTTGCACCGCGGCCAGCGCGTCGCCGCCCGCGATTACCACGAAGGCGGAGGACTCGGCCAGCCCGCGCGCAACGCCCAGCGTGCCCCGGGCAAACGGCGCATGCTCATAGACGCCCAACGGCCCATTCCAGACCACGGTGCGGGCCTCGGCTAGTGCTTCCAGATACGCGGCGGTCGTCGCCGGACCGATGTCGAGCGCCATCCGGTCGTCGGGAACCTCATCGGCGGGAACGATAGAGGTGGCGGCGGCGGGATCGATCTCAGCTGCCGCCACGGCGTCGACGGGCAGCAAGATTCGGCAGCCGGAATTCGCCGCGGCCGCGCGCACCTCGGACACGACTTCGGTCTGGCCCGGCTCGACCAGCGAGCGCCCGAGCGAACCGCTCGAGTTGGCCAGGAACGTATTGGCAATGCCGCCGCCCAGCAGCAGCGCGTCAACCTGTGTGGCCAGCCGTCGCAGCACGCCGATCTTGTCCGAGACCTTGGCCCCGCCCAGGACAGCGACAAAAGGACGGGCCGGATCGCGAGTCAAGCGGTCCAATGCCCGTATCTCGGCGTGCATCAGGGGCCCGGCGGCTGCCGGTAACAGCCGCGCGACGCCCACCGTGCTGGCATGCGCCCGGTGAGCCGTACCGAAGGCGTCGTTGATGTAAACGTCGGCCAGCCTCGCCAGTGCAGCGGCATGCGAGGGATCGTTCTGTTCCTCGCCGGGATGGAATCGCAGGTTCTCCAGGAGCAGCATCTCGCCGTCACCCAGGCTCCGAGCGCGGGCTTCTACGGCCGGGCCAACGCTGTTCGGGGCGAGCTCCACGGCGCAGCCCAGCAACTCGCCCAGGCGCTTGGCTACCGGGGCCAGGGAAAGCGCCGAATCGGCCTGTCCCTTCGGTCGTCCCAGGTGCGATGCCACGACCAGTCGCGCGTCCCGCGCTCGCAGATCGGCCAGCGTGGGCGCGATGGCGCGCAGGCGCGTGTCGTCGCGGATCCGTTCGCCATCCAGTGGCACGTTGGCGTCCACGCGCAGGAATACTCGCCGGCCGCGGACGTCCAGCGCCTGGCAGCCGCGTTTCACGGCGCGCGCCCTGCAGAGACGTCACTGCAAGTCGGTCTCGCAGGTCGGCCCGGCGAAAGCCAGGCAGCGGACCGCCACCGATGTTTCACGTGAAACATTGGGTGCGGCCGATCCGCTCAGACTTGGGCGGGCGCTCCGACACGCTCGCCGATGGCCATGGCCACATCGCCGATCCGGCAGGCGTAGCCCCACTCGTTGTCGTACCAGGCCGCGACCTTCACCAGGTCGCCGCCGATGACCATGGTCGAGCCGGCGTCCACGATGGATGAGCGGGTGTCGCCCTTGAGATCGATCGAAACCAGCGGTTCGTCCGACACTCCCAAAATGCCGTCCAACCGGCCGGCCGCCGCGGCGCGCAGCGCGTCGGTGACCTCACCTTCGTCGACTGGTCGCTCCAGGTGGGCGACAAACTCGACGATGGAAACGGTTGATACCGGCACCCGGTAGGCCGCGCCGTGCATGCGGCCGTCCAATTCGGGAATAGCCAGTCCAATAGCCCGGGCCGCGCCCGTACTGGCCGGAACGATGCTCATTGCGCTGGCGCGGGCTTCGCGCAGATCGCCGATGGCGGTGTCCACCAGGCTCTGCGAGGACGTATAGGCGTGGATCGTGGACATCAGCCCTTTGCGAACGCCGAACTCGCGGTGCACCACGTCCAGCGGCGGCGCCAGGCCGTTGGTGGTGCATGAGGCGTTGCTGACGGCGTAGTGCGAGGCGGGATCGAACTGATCGTCGTTGACGCCAAGAACCACGGTGAGATCGGCGTCGCCGGACGGCGCCGAGATCAGCACGCGACCGCCCCCGGCCTCCAGGTGCGCCGCTGCTCTTGCGCGTTCCGTTCCCACACCGGTGGATTCGACCACCAGGTCGGCGCCCAGATCGCCCCAGGGCAACTCGGTCCAGTCGCGGACGGAGTAATACGGGATCGAGGTCCCACCCACCACCAGCCCGCCGGCCGTGGCTTCCACGTTTTGCACGAAGCGCCCGTAGTTGCTGTCGTACTGCAGCAGGTGTGCTGAGGCGCGCAGCTCGGCCAGGTCGTTGATGCCGACGATCTCAGCCTGCGGATGGCGTTCCAGCAGCGCCCGCAAAGCCAGGCGGCCGATCCGCCCAAATCCGTTGATTCCAATTCGCACGATGGCTCTCCTCGGTGTCAAAGCGCAGGGATTGACTGGCCGTCATGGCCGGCCCGGCCGCATCCGGTCACCGTCAGATTCGCGGCGCTGGCGGTGGGGTTAACTGGCCACCGCCGCTCGCGGGCGGCGTATCGGGACGACGCAGCCGGGCGCTGATCTTACGCGACGGGCAAATGGAACGAGCGATCGTTCCTTTCTTCGAGTCAGAAGATGGGCGCTTGCCGGACTCGCGGCATGGCTGCGTGGCCTAAACTCCAACTCGACCGGTCGGCGGTGGGCGGCCGCAGGAACCATGGACTGGAGCGCGGGCTTGATGAACGCTCCGACGCCCGCGCCTGTCCCGACCTGAGCCGATGACCACGACTTCCCCACCCAAGTCCGTTCCCTCGCTGGCCGCCGTCATGCAGCGCGCGGGCGGCGAGAATTTCCCGGTGGCCTCGCGACTGCTGCCGGGGCACCTGCGGCGGCACCTCCACAACATCTACGGCTTTGCCAGACTGACCGATCAGCTCGGCGACTACGCCGAAGGCGACCGGCTGGCCCTGCTGGACTGGCTGGATGGCGAGGTCGACGCCGTCTACAACGGCGGTCTGCCCAGCCACGACGTGATGCGGCGCATCGTTCCGACGGTGCTGCGGTATTCGATCCCGGAGGCGCCGTTCCGGGCGCTCATCAACGCCAACCGGCAGGATCAGACGGTCAAGCGCTATGCGACCTACGAGGACTTGGCGGATTACTGCGACCTGTCCGCCAACCCGGTGGGCCACCTGGTGCTGTATGTCTTCGAGGCGGCCACGCCGGAGCGATTCTGGCTCTCTGACATGATCTGCACGGGCCTGCAGCTGACGGAGCACTGGCAGGACGTGGCCGAGGACTTCCAGATGGATCGGGTGTATTTGCCGCAGGAGGACCTGGACCGCTTCGACTGCTCGCTCGAGACGATTGCCGCACGCCAGCCCACGCGGGAGTTTCGGGAGCTCATGCGATTCGAGGTGGATCGCGCGTGCGATCTGTTCGACCAAGGCGCGACCCTGGTACGGACCCTGCCCGGGGTGCGCGGCATGGCCATCGCGGCGTTCATCGAGGGTGGGCGAGCGGCCCTTGACGCGATTCGCGAGGCGGACTACGACGTCCTGACCCAGTCGCCGCGGCCAACCGCCCGAGCCAAGGCCCGTGCGGCGCTGCGTGTCCTGCGATTGGCCCTGGACTGGTAGCGGATGGACGCGGCCGCAGCCTACGCCCACTGCGAGCACATCACCCGCACGCAGGCCGGCAACTTTTACTGGGGCATCCGCCTGCTGCCGGGACCGAAGCGACGGGCGCTGTGCGCGGTCTACGCGCTGGCGCGCGAGATCGACGACATCGGTGACGGCGACCTGCCCGCTGAGACCAAGGCGGAGGCGCTGGGCGAGGCGCGAGAACGTCTGGCGGACATCCGTCCGGCTTCGGACCAACCGGTGCTGGCCGCGCTGGGGCACGCGTCTCGCCATTTGCCGATTCCGCTCGAAGCTTTTGGCGAACTGATTGACGGTGTGGAGATGGATGTGCGCGGCACGACCTATGAGACGTTCGACGACCTGGTGATCTACTGCCGCCGGGTGGCGGGCACCATCGGCCGACTGTCGCTGGGGGTGTTCGGCGCCAGCAACATGGAGCGCGCGACCCCGCTGGCCGACGCGCTCGGCGTCGCGCTTCAGCTCACCAACATCCTGCGCGACGTTCGGGAGGATTTTCATAACGGCCGCATCTACCTGCCTCGGGAAGACCTGTGCCGGTTCGATTGCACCCTGGATCCGGACGCTCCTCCCAGTCCGAGCTTCGGCGAGATGATCCGCTTCCAAACCGCTCGTGCCTCGCAATGGTTTGACGAGGGTTTGCGTCTACGTCCGATGCTGGACCCGCGCAGTTCCGCCTGCGCGGGGGCCATGGCGGGCATCTATCGACGCCTGCTACGGCGCATTGACCGCGATCCGGCCGCGGTGTTGCGGGGTCGCGTGGCGCTGCCGGCCTGGGAGAAGGCGCTGGTCGCGGCGCAAAGCTTGGCGGGCGGGTGAGCGACGCACCGGTGGTGGTGGCCGGCGGCGGGCTGGCCGGCATCAGCGCGGCCCTGGCGCTGGCGGACGCGGGTCTGCGAGTCACGCTGCTGGAAGCGCGCGGACGCCTGGGCGGGGCTACATACTCGTTTCAGCGCGACGGGCTTTGGCTCGATAACGGCCAGCACGTCTTCCTGCGTTGCTGCACGGCCTACCGTGATTTCATAGAGCGGATTGGCTCCGGCGACCTGGTGACGGTGCAGCGGCGGCTTGACATACCCGTCATCCATCCCGAGCGCGGCGTCAGCCGCCTGGCCCGCTCTAACTTGCCCGCACCGCTGCACCTGAGCCGAAGCCTGGCGGCATACCGGCATCTCGGCCGGTTGGACAAGCTGCGGGTCGTGCGCTCGGCGGCGGCGCTGGCGAGGTTGGACCTGGGTGACCGCAGCCTGGACGAACAGACGTTTGGCCGATGGCTGCGCGACCGCGGCGTCTCGTCGCGGGCGCTCGAATCGTTCTGGGACCTGATTGTTCTGCCGACGTTGAATCTTCCCTCCGACGAGGCCTCGCTGTGGCAGAGCGCCATGGTGTTTCAAGTCGGGCTGCTGACCGACGGGCCGGCCGCCGATCTCGGATACGCAACCGTGCCGCTCGGCGAGGCCCACGGTGCGCGTGCGGCGGCGGCGCTGGAGGCGTCCGGCGTCGACGTGCGCCTGCATCGTGCGATTTCCGGCATTGAGCGGCCGCCGGTCGACGGGATCGACATCCGTCTGGGCGCGGAACGAATCTCGGCGTCGGCCCTGGTCCTGGCCGTGCCGCATGAGCAGGCGGCCAGGTTGGTCCCGGCGGCGGTGCATGCCAACGCTGAGAGCTTCGCCGATCTGGGGCACAGCCCGATCGTCAACCTGCACGTGATCTACGACCGGCACGTTATGGAACACGCGTTTGCCGCCGGCGTGGGGTCACCGGTGCAATGGGTGTTTGACCGGAGCGCCGCGGCGGGCTTGACTATGGGCCAGTGTCTGGCCGTTTCGCTTTCGGGCGCCACGGCTTACGCCGAGCGCCCGACCGAGGAGTTGCGCGCGATGTTCCTCCCCGAACTCGCCCGCGTGTTCCCCAGGGCCGCCGACGCGCACGTCACGGCGTTCTACGTCACTCGAGAGCACCGCGCCACGTTTCGCCCCGTCCCCGGCACGCTGCGGCTGCGGCCGCGGGCGACAACGGCTGACCCGCGCATCGCGTTGGCCGGCGCGTGGACTGATACCGGCTGGCCGGCCACGATGGAAGGCGCGGTGCGCAGCGGCCGCCAGGCGGCCCGCAGTGTCCTGCTGGCCCTCGGCCGCGAACGGAATCTGCCTACGGCCGCATGAGTGTCGAAGTTTCCGCGCGGCCCAACGCGCTCTCCAACGCCATCGAACGGGCACGCCGCTACGTGTTGGGCTTGCAGCATCCCGAGGGCTGGTGGAAAGGCGAACTGGAGAGCAACGTCACCATCGAGGCCGAGGACCTCTTCCTGCGGCGTTACCTGGGCATCCTGGATAGCGGTACGACCGAGCGGACCGTGCGCTGGATTCGCTCGCGCAGGCTGCCGGACGGCACCTGGAACAACTTCCACGGCGGCCCGTCCGATCTCCACACCACCACCGAGGCCTACGTGGCGCTGCGGCTGGCCGGCGACCAACCGGACGACGCCCCCATGCAGCAGACGGCGGCATGGATTCGCGAGCAGGGCGGCGTGGAAGCGACTCGCACCTTCACGCGCTTCTGGCTGGCGTTGAACGGCTGGTGGTCGTGGGACGACGTACCGGCCATGCCGCCGGAGGTCATGCTGCTGCCGCCCTGGTGGCCGCTGAACATCTACGACTTTGCCTGCTGGGCGCGCCAGACCTATGTGGCGTTGACGATCATTCGCTCCCATGAGCCGGTTCGCCCCGCACCGTTTTCAATCGACGAGCTGCGCACGTTTGAGTCACTGCCCATGGACGACTCGTTCCTGACGTGGACCGGGCTCTTCAACCATGTCGACCGATTGCTCCGGTGGTACCAGAAGCGTCCGATCAGCTGGCTGCGCAAGGCGGCGCTGAGCCGCGCCGAGGCCTGGATCGTGCGGCGACAGGAGCGCGACGGATCCTGGGGCGGCATCCAGCCGGCGTGGGTCAACTCGATCATCGCGCTGACGCTGCGCGGCTATCCGCTGGACCACCCGATGATCGCGCGGGCCCTGGATGGACTCGACACCTTCACCATTGAGGATGGGCACACGCGTCGCCTGGAAGCGTGCCAATCGCCGGTGTGGGACACCGCCATGGCCATCGAGGCGCTCACCGACTCCGGCACACCCTGCGACGATCCGCGACTCATTCAAGCGGCGGACTGGCTGCTGGACCAGGAAGTCCGTGTGAGAGGCGACTGGAGCGTCCGGCGGCCCCACCTCGCGCCCGCCGGCTGGGCCTTCGAGTTTGCCAACGACAACTATCCCGACGTCGATGACACCGCCGAAGTCGGGCTGGCGCTGCGGCGAGTCGACCATCCCGATCCGGACCGTGTGGACGCCGCGCTGGTACGGGCGCGTGGTTGGATTGAAGGCATGCAATCGCGTAATGGCGGCTGGGGTGCGTTCGACGCCGATAACACCAACACGCTGTGCCGTCAGCCGTCGTTCCGCGACTTCGGCGAGGTCATCGACCCGCCCTCGGCCGACGTCACTGCCCGCGCCCTGCACTTCCTGGCGCAGGAGGACGCGCTGGGCACTGAAACGGCGCGGCGAGGTCTGGACTGGCTGCGCGCCGAGCAGGAGACCGACGGCTCCTGGTTTGGCCGCTGGGGCGCCAATCACATCTACGGGCTGAGCGTGGTAGTTCCCGCGCTGGTCGCCGCGGGGACGCCGACGAGCGATCCCGCGCTCCGTCGCGCGGTGGCCTGGCTGGAGGCTCACCAGAACGCCGATGGAGGCTGGGGCGAGGATCTGCGCTCCTATAGCGACCCCTCCTGGATCGGTCGCGGCGCCAGCACCGCTTCGCAGACGGCCTGGGCTCTGATAGCCCTGTTGGAGGCAAACGCGGATTCGCCAGCCGTCCAACGCGGCGTGGACTTCCTTATTCGCACCCAGCGGGACGACGGCAACTGGGACGAAGACTTCTACACCGGCACCGGCTTCCCCGGCGCCTTCTACATCAACTATCACTTCTATCGTCTGCTGTTTCCGTTGATGGCGCTCGGGCGGTACGCCAAGAAAGTGGGGCGGGACGAGGACGGCATGTGACGGCGGGAACTGCTTCGAGACGTTTCGATCCCAATTGGGACTGCCGACCGTCCTCATTCAGCAGCAATCTGCGAGTTGATCTCTCCGGCGGGTGGCTTCGCCGTGTAATCGCATAAATGCTATACTCCCGATGACCCTGAATTGGACCGTTGAGGTCTTGAATGCGACCGTCGAGAAGGAGCTTGACGCACTGCCCGCCGACATGCGGGCACGATTCGCGCATATCGGCGAGTTGATCGCCGAGTTCGGGCTGAACCGGGTTGGTATGCCGCACGTCAGGCACCTGACCGGTCCACTGTGGGAGATGCGACTGAGAGGAAGGGATGGGATTTCACGTGCGCTATACGTGGCCGTACAGGATCGGCGAGTCGTCGTGGTGCGAGTTTTCGTCAAGAAGACGCAGTCAACGCCGCGACGGGAGATTGACCTCGCGCTACGACGCGCCCGGGAGGTATTGACATGAGCGACGTCCGCGCCCTGCATAAGAAATGGCTGCGAGCTCCCGCCTATCGAGAAGCTTATGACGAACTTGCGCCGGAGTTCCGGCTGGCGCGGGCCCTGATCGAGGCGCGCGCCAACGCCGGGCTCACGCAGGCACAACTGGCCGAACGCATGCAGACCACCCAGTCGGTCGTGGCCCGCCTCGAAAGCGGACGCGCCCACCCCTCCACCCGCACGCTCGAGAAGTTCGCCCAGGCCGCCGGGATGCGGCTCAAGATCAGCTTCGAGCCGATCGAAGGGACAGCCTGATCGAGACTCCGGTGGAATACTGAGGTATAATCTCGGTATGAAAACGGCAATCTCGCTTCCCGATGATCTGTTTCAGGCAGCCGACGAGCTGGCTAGGGAGTTGGGCGTAACTCGCAGCAAGCTGTACGCCACCGCCGTCTCCGAATACCTCGCGAGGCGCCGCGACGAGCACATCACGGCGCTGCTGGACGAGGTCTATGGCGAGCAGCCGAGTCAGTTGGCGCCCGAACTGCGCCGCATGCAAGGGCGGAGTCTCGCGGCTGACGAGTGGTAGTCGAGCGGGGCGACATCTGGTGGGCCGACCTGGACGAGCCGCGAGGATCCGAGCCTGGGTTTCGACGACCGGTGCTCATCGTGCAGGCGGACGCATTCAACCGTAGCCGGCTTGGGACGGTTCTAGGGCTGGCGCTGACAACAAACCTCCGGCTGGCCGCCGCTCCCGGCAATGTCGTTATGTCGGCGTCGGAAGCCGGGCTCCCTCGGCCATCGGTGGTCAACGTGACGCAACTGGTGACCGTTGACCGCGCCTATCTCTTGGAACCGGCTGGCCAGGCGCCGCGCCAGGTGATGGCGCGCATCGACGATAGCCTTCGTCTGGTCCTCGGCCTGAAGGACTCTGGACGCTCGCGCGCTCCCGTCGTAGGTTTGGCGGCAGCCTCTCGACGGTGAATGGTTCTTCATGGGCGTTCCGCTGCGTCAGAGCCTGGCGGTGGGGTGGTATCTCTTTCGCCAGCGGCTGCAGGGGCGTGAAAAGTTCCCGCTCATCGTGGAGCTCGAGCCGCTCTACGCCTGCAACCTGGCCTGCGAGGGCTGCGGCAAGATCCAGCATCCAACCGAGACGCTGCGGCGGCGTATGCCGGTGGAGCAGGCGCTCGCGGCGATCGAGGAGAGCGGCGCGCCGATGGTTTCCATTGCCGGCGGCGAGCCGCTGATCCATCCCGAGATCGACCGGATAGCCGACGAACTCGTGCGCCGGCGCAAGTTCGTGTACCTGTGCACCAACGCGATCATGCTGGAGCAGAAGCTTCACCTGTTCACACCCTCGCCCTATTTCGCGTTCGCCATTCACCTGGACGGTTTGAAAGAGCGGCACGACCAGTCCGTGGCGCGCGACGGCGTGTTTGAGGTGGCCGTGGCCGCCATCAAGGCGGCGCAGAAGGCTGGCTTCCGCGTCACTACCAACACCACCTTCTTCACCCACGATTCGGCGCAGGACGTGCGGGCGGTGCTGGACTTCCTGAATGACGAGTTGGAAGTGGACAGCATGATGATCTCGCCGGGCTACGCCTACGAGAAGGCGCCCGACCAGGAGCACTTTCTTCCCGTCGATCGCACTCGCGCCGTGTTCAGTGAGGCCTTTGCCGACGGACGGCGCGACCGCTGGCGCCTGAACCACAGCCCGTTGTTCCTTGATTTCCTGGAAGGCAAGGTCGACTACCAGTGCACCGCCTGGGGAATCCCCAGCTACTCCATCTTCGGCTGGCAGCGGCCCTGCTACCTGATGGCCGACGGCTACGCGGAGTCATACAAGGAGCTGCTGGAAACCACCGATTGGGACGCCTACGGCCGCGGGAAGGATCCGCGCTGCGCCAACTGCATGGCGCATTGCGGGTACGAGCCAACGGCGGTGCTGGATACGGCCTCGTCGGCCAAGGAGTCAGTTCGCGCCCTGGCCGGTGCGCTGCGCTAGGGCGCCTGCCTAGCCAAACCAACGCTCCAATCGTCCGTAGAGACCTGGCAACGTGGCCTGCAGCCAGATTGGAATCCGCAGCCAGCCCGGTATGACGACTTCGGATTGATCGCGGGAAATGGCGCGTACGATGGCCCGCGCCACGCGTTCGGGCGGTAGCGGCTGCGGCCAGCTACGGTCATAGGGTGCGCCGCGACGTTCGAAGAAGGGCGTCTCCACCACACCCGGAATAACGACTGTCACCCCCACGCCGGTTCCGGCCAGTTCCGCATCCAGGGCGCGGCTGAAGACAGCCAGCGCGCCCTTCGTCGCGCTATAGACCGTCTCGTTCGGCACCCCCAGGCGACCCGCAATGGAAGCGACATTCACCACGCGACCGCGACCCCGTTGCCGCATGCCCGGCAGGACCGTCTGGGTCAGCGCTAGTGGAGCGCGCACGTTTAGCTTGAGCAGCCGGTCAATGTCCTCGGCGCTGTGTTCGGCCAGCGGAGCGAAGCGCCCGAATCCGGCGCAGTTGACCAGGATGTCGACCGGCGCAAGTTCGGCCAGCGACCGCTCCACAAGCCGCCGGACCTGGTCGGCGGCTTCGAGGTCGACCGGCAGCACCGTGACGCCCGTGGTCTCCGCAAGCGCGCGGAGGGACTGCAGGTCGCGCCCGATTCCAACGACCCTGGCGCCGGCCTCGGCCAGGGCTATGGCAACGGCGCGCCCGATCCCGCTGCTGGCGCCCGTAACGAGGGCGGTGGAACCGGCGATATCCATGCCAGATATACGTCAGGCAACTCGGGGGACGGGGGCGCCAGTATTGCGCGAATCACTGTTCAACGGGCACTATCGATCAACGCCCACGGCTCGGGTGTTTGCAAAGGGGGAGTGTGGTGGACCGCATACTTGAACGGATTGCGGATCCATCGGATCTGCGTGCAATGACGGACGCGGAGCTCGACCGCCTGGCCGAGGAGATTCGCCAGGTCATCATCGAAACGGTCGATGCTAACGGCGGCCACTTGGCCAGCAATCTCGGTGTGGTCGAGATCACCCTGGCGCTGCACCGCGCGCTCGAAAGTCCCAGGGACAAAATCGTCTGGGACACCAGCAATCAAACCTATCCGCACAAGCTGGTCACGGGCCGCGCCGCTGACTTTCCGACGCTGCGGCAGCCTGGCGGCTTGTCGGGATTTGCCGCTCGCGAAGAAAGCCCGCACGACATCATGGGCGCCGGCCATGCCGGGACCGGCGTATCAGCCGGCGTGGGCATCGCGGTTGCCGCGCAGTTGCGGGGCGAGACCTCGGCAACCGTGGCGGTCATTGGCGACGGCTCGTTTACCTCGGGCGTCGTCTTTGAGGCGCTGAATCAGGCCGGCGACCTGGGGCTGCCCTTCGTGGTCTTGCTGAACGACAACGGCATGTCCATATCGCCAAACGTGGGCGCGTTGAGCCGCAACATGGGGCGCGGACGCGAGACCTGGCAGCCGGACGACCCTGAAGCTCAGGCGCGCTTCACCGAGACCCAGATGGCCACCGAGCCGACCGAACCGTTTGCCGATGCCGCCGACTTCTGCGGGGCGTTCGGGTTTGAGTACATGGGCCCGGTGGACGGCCATGATCGTCCGGAGCTTGAGTCAGTGATTCGGACCGCCGTAGAACGCCGTGGTCCGGTGCTGATTCACGCCTTTACGCGCAAGGGCAAGGGGCTGCCGACAGCTGAGGCCGACCCCGTAACGTTGCACCAACCCGGCACCGCCCAAGCCGTGGGGGCCGCCAATGCCACCAGCTACAGCAAGGTGCTGGCGCGAACGCTGACGGACCTCGCCCACGAGGACGACCGGATTGTGGCCATCAGCGCGGCGATGTGCGAGGGCACCGCGCTGGCCGACATGCAGCGCGAGCTGCCCGACCGGGTCTTCGACGTCGGCATCGCCGAGGGCCACGCCGTGGCCATGGCCGCCGGCCTGGCCACGCAGGGGCTGCGGCCCGTGGTCTGCATCTACAGCACCTTCCTGCAGCGCGCCTTTGACCAGATCGTGCATGACGTTGCGATCCAGAACCTGCCGGTGATCCTGGGCGTGGACCGCGCGGGAATCGTCGGCGATGACGGACGTACGCACCATGGGGTGCTGGACCTAGCCTATCTGCGGGCGATCCCCAACTTCGTTGTGGCGGCGCCCAAGGACGAGGACGAACTGCGTCACCTGTTCCGGACGGCGCTGGCCAGCGATCGGCCGTTTGCAATCCGGTATTCCCGCGGCTCCGGGGTCGGCGTCCCGCTCCAAGGACCGCCTCGCGTGCTGCCGATTGGCCGCGCCGAAATGCTGCGTGACGGATCCGACATCACGATCCTGGCCTTGGGCTGGGGCGTTGCGCCAGCCATGGAAGCCGCCGAGCGCCTGGATCGGCTGGGCGTTCAGGCCGCGGTCGTCAATGCACGCTTCGTCAAGCCGCTGGACCGTGACTTGATATGCGAGCTTGCCGCACGTACCCGTAGCGTGGTCACGGTCGAGGACCACAACCTGATGGGCGGCTTTGGGAGCGCGGTAGTCGAGTTGCTGGCGGACAATGGTCTGGGCGACGTGCAGGTCCGCCGGGTCGCCATGCCGGACATGTTCCATGAGCACGGACCGGCTGACAGCATTCGAGCCGCGCACGGCCTCAGCGCGTCCGGCATCGTGGACGCCGCCTGCGCCCTCACCGACCACGCGGTCGCGGTTCGCATCGACGCGGGACGACTGATCGTCGGATCCTGAGGCGGGACCGCTGAGCACTCGGCCGTCGGCGACGACTCCGGCACCAGAGGTTCTGGACCGCTATCGCGAGCGTATCGACGCGGAACTTCATCGTGCCGTCGAAGGGCCCGACCTGCCTCTGTACACCATGGCCCGCTATCAGCTGGGCCAGGTCAACGCTGACGGGTCGCCCGCCGCCACCGACCGAGGCAAGGCCGTCCGCCCCACGCTGTGCCTGCTGATGTGCGAGGCGCTGGGCGGCGACTTGGAGGCGGCGCTGCCCGCGGCGGCCGGGCTGGAACTGCTGCACAACTTCACGCTGGTGCACGACGACGTGATGGATGACGATGAGACGCGCCGGCACCGCCCCACCGTCTGGGTGGTCTGGGGACGCCCCCAGGCCATCGACGCCGGCGACCTGCTCCACGTGCTGGCGACGCTGAGCGTGCTACGAAGCGGAGGCAACGGCGCCTCAGCACCGCTGGCCAAGGACGCCACCGAAGTGGTCACGCAGGGATGTCGGCTGGTCACCGAAGGACAGCACCTGGACATCGCGTTCGAGACCGCGGCGAACGTGGGTGTGGCCGACTACCTGGACATGATTGCCCGCAAGTCGGCGGCGTTGCTCGCGGTAGCCTTCGAACTCGGCGCCATCTTTGCCGGCAACGACCCGGCCACGCGCGCCGCCTGCCGCGCCTATGGCCGGGAACTGGGCGTCGTCTTCCAAATTCGCGACGACGTGCTGGGCATCTGGGGCGATCCCGCGGTGACCGGGAAACCGGTGGGCGCCGACATCCAGAAGCGAAAGAAGACCTTGCCCATCATTCACGCGCTGGAGACCTCGGACGGACCTGACCGGACACGTCTGCGATCGATGTTCAGCGACAACCGCGTGCCGCCCGACGTCGAGGCAGCCACGGCGATTCTGGAACGCGCGGGATCCCGAGACTTCACAGAACACCGCCTTCGCCAGCACGCGCACCAGGCCGGGGAAGCTCTGAGCCAGCTACCGGTCAGCGATTGGGGCCGCCGCAACCTTGAGGCGGTGGCAACCTACATCGCGACGCGCGACCGCTAAGTCAACAGCACGACTCGCTATGGGCCTGTGGCCCTAATAACGGGCCGCTCCCGCGGCCAACGGCGTCGGCGTCTTTTGCGACGCTTCCTCGTACAGTTCCATCAGGGCGGCGGCGAGCGTCACTGAGTCGTGGTGTCGTGGGTCGTTATGGTCCACCACGTCGGCCATCACGGCCTGCACGCCCGTATCCAGTAGCTCGACCTGAACCGCCGGGTCGCATTCGACAATCCGCGACCCGCTGCCCGGCTGGACGCCCAGATTGGTGAAGTTATTGACCAGCGTGTACTGAAAGAGACCGGGCCCGACGTTTGAGGTAAGCGACGTCACGTGGTCGGCCAGGCTGTAGCCGTCGGTTTCGCCCGGTTCGGTGGCGACGTTGCAAACGTAAACTTTCACCGCGTTGGAGGCGCGCACCGCGGCCGCGATGTCGCCGACGAGCAAATTCGGCAGCACGCTGGTGTGCACACTTCCCGGCCCCAGCACGATCATGTCGGCAGCCAGCAGTTCCTTGACGGCCTCATCGTTGGCGGCAACGTAGCGCGGTTCGATCAGCACCCGGGCGATGGGCTTTCCGGCGGAGCGGATGCGCGATTCGCCGCGCACGATGGAGCCGTCGTCCATCTGGGCCGCCAGCCGCACGTCGGTCAGGGTGGAGGGCAGGATGCGGCCCCGCACTCGCAGAACTTCACTCAGGTCGTTAACCCCACGCTCGAAGTTGCCCTGGTTCAGATCAGCCATGGCGGCAATCAGCAGGTTGCCCAGGCTGTGGCCCTGCAACCCCTGACCGCGGCTGAAGCGGTATTCCATGACGTCCTGCATCAATGACTCGGAATCGGCCAGCGCGGCCAGGCACTGGCGGATGTCGCCGGGGGGCATCAGGCCCAACTCCTCGCGCAGACGGCCGGAACTGCCCCCGTCGTCGGCCACGGTTACGACAGCGGTGATGTTGTTGGTGAACGCCTTCAGGCCGCGCAGCAGCACGCCCAGACCGGTTCCGCCGCCGATGGCCACAACGCGCGGCCCGCGTTGCAGGCGCCTGTTCTGATAGAGAATCTCGGCGAGGTCGTCCTTTGGATCCACCACCACCGAAAGCACGCTGCGGCCGAGCAGGAACGCACCCGAGGCCGCGATGATCAGGCCCAGCGCACCTACAGTCAGCTCACGAACGGGGTGGGCCAGGAACTGTAGGGTGAGGTAATAGACAACGGTCCCCGCCGGTCCCGGAATATCGATCGTGCGATAGACGAAGGCCAGGAACATGGCCATGGCCAGCGCCAGGACAACCGTGCCCAGGAAAATGAGCAACAGATAGCGCTTGACGCCGATACCAAGCGTCAGCCAACGACGAGAGCGCATCTATAGGCCTCGACGGCCGGTATCCGTGCCAAGATTGGCCCACGCCCTACGCGGACACCGGGACGAACCAAGCACGTGAGCGAAGCCGTGTGGCATTGGCCCAAAGTATATCGCCGTGGCGTATTGCGCGTGCGAAGAGCGCTTGATGTCTGAAGATCCGCGCATCCGGCTCATTGCCATGGACCTGGACGGCACGCTGGTCAAGGGCGAGCAGGGCATTACGCCGCGCGTTCGCCGGGCGCTCGATGATGTACGCGCCGCAGGGATCGAGATCACCATCGCCACCGGGCGGATGTTTCGCTCGGCGCGACGCTTTGCCGCCGACCTGCAGGTCACGTTGCCGATCATTTGCTACCAGGGATCCTTGGTGCGGGATCCGGTAACGGGCGCGACGCACCAGCACGACGTGCTGCCGTCAGGACCGGCCCAGGCGGCCGTCGAATTTGCCCGCGAGCGCGGGCTGCACGTCAATGCCTACATCGACGACGACTTGTACATGGAAGCCGATACGCCGGAGGGCCGCTTCTACGCCGCCAGTTCCAACGTTCCCATCACCTTCGTCGATGATCTGGCCATGGCCGTCACCGCCGGCAGCACCAAGCTGGTGTTTGTGATGGATGAAGACCGTGTGCTTGACGCCATAGCGGCGATGGATGGCCGCTTTGGCCCGGCGGTGCAGGCGACCCGCTCGCATCCGCGCTTTGCCGAGATCGTGCGGCGCGACGTGAACAAAGGCCGCGCACTGGCGCGCGTGGCCGCGGTCGCGAACGTTCCCATTCAGCGGACCATGGGGATCGGCGACAACCTGAACGACCTGGACCTGGTCCGAGCCGCAGGCATTGGCGTGGCCATGGGCGACGGCGATCCGCGCGTGCTCGCCGCCGCCGACTGGATTACCGGCAGTTACGAGGACGACGGCGTGGCCCAGGCGATCGAGCGGCTGCTGAACGGAGCGGCCAACTAAGACGGGCGTCGGCGCGAGACTCTTACCTCACACGGAGGGCGTGAGCAGGGAGTCGGCTTCCTGTTCGGCGGTGTCCGAGGGCGGCACCAGCGGCAGGTCGATGACCATCTCGGTACCCTCGCCGTCCTCGACGTCGACCCTGATGTGGCCGCCGTGCTGGCGCACGATGTCGCTGCACATGGCAAGGCCCAGCCCGGTGCCTTGGCCCGTGGGCTTGGTGGTGAAGAAGGGGTTGAAGATCTTCTCCACGACCTCGGGTGGCATGCCGCCGCCGTTGTCTCGAATCCGGACTTCAATGTGGTCCTCATGCCGCCGTGAGGCCAGCCACACGATGGGCATGAATGGTTCGTCCCCATCGTCCGCCTTGGACGCTTGGCGTCGCTCGTCGGTCGCGTAGCAGGAATTCGACACCATATTCAGGAAGACGCGACCCAGGTCCTGGGATACGACGTTGAGTTCCCCAACGGCGTCGTCAAAGTCCCGCTCAATACTGAGCTGGAAGTTCTGGTCCATACCTCGCGCGCTGTGGTAGGCCAGCCGCGCGTATTCGTCCACCAGTTGATTGATGTCGGTGGGCGATCGGTCCCCCGAGCCGCGACCCATGGACAGCATGTCCTGCACGATCCGGTTGGCGCGATCCCCATGCGATCGAATGCGCGCCAGGTTGTCGGTCAGGTCTTGTGACACCTCTTCGATAATCTCGCGGTCAGCCTCTGGGAGACTGTCGCCGCTCTCCTCCAGAACCTCCTGGAACTCCTCCAGTAGCTCTTCCGAAGCCTCCGCGAAATTCTTGACGAAATTGAGCGGGTTGCGAATCTCGTGAGCCACGCCGGCGGTCAACTCACCCAGCGCCGCCAGTTTCTCGCGCATGACGATTTGGTCCTGCGCCTTCTGAAGGTCGCCCAGCACGCTCTCCAATTGCTCGTTCTTGTCCTGCAGTTCATCGGCCAGTTTTTCCACGAGGTTCAGCCGCTGGACCTCGAGCGCGTGACGACGGAAGACCTCCAGAGCCGCGGCCATATCCGCCACTTCGTCGCGCCCGCTCATCTCGACGCGAGTCTCGAGATCGCCACCGGCCATGCGGAGCATCCAGTCGGACAGCATTTGCAGCCGGCGCAACAGGAAGCGGCCGACGAAGAGCCAGGCAATCAGCAGGGCGCCGCCGACGCTGACCGCTCCAATGGCCAGCAGCAGGAAGCGCCCGGTGGCGATCGTGTCGGTCGAACTCTGGGTTGCCTGGTCCGCGCTGGCGCGCGCCGCGCTCACCAAACCGTCAACCTCGACCAGCAGTTCAATGGCCTGGGCGCGGTTGCCAGCCAGCAGATCCTGTTGGCGCTCCAGCAGCGTGAGCTCCTGTTCAAGAACATCGAAGCCACTGGGATCGCCCGTGCCAACCTCGAACAGTCGATCGAACAGCGGGACCAGATCGGCGTGGAGCGGGGATCGGGCCAGCCCGTTGAGGTTTCGCTCGATGCGGCGACTGGAGGCCTCGAACCGCTCGCGCAACGGCTCGATCAGTGACGGGCTGGATAGGGTGAAGGCACTGGCCAGCAGCTGGGTCGCGATGTTGACGTCCGACTGCAACTCGGCCAAGCGTCGGTAGCGGTTGAGTTCGGGCTCGGAGAAGTACACTTGGCGAATCGGCGGCAGTTCGTCCAGCGTGCGATACCCCGTCATCGTGAAGAACAGTTGGTCATCAAGCGCGGGAACAATGACGCCCTCGAGGCTGCTCCGCAGATCTTCAAGTTCAGTTCGCAGGGCCTGCCGCCGCGCGTTCAACTCGAAGAGATCGAACCGCTCGCGTTTGATGGTGTCGATGTTCGACAGCAGCGTGTCGGCAAAGCGTCGGAGGCGCTGCGTTCGCTCCTGGTCGCCGCTGCTGCGATTCAGGACGGTAAACAGCACCTCAAGATCCTGGCGCGAACTCTCGATGCTCTGGGCGACGTCATTCACCTCGGCGACGCTTGCGGCCGCCGCCAGCCGAGGCGCGGCCGCCACCAGCGTGCTGCTGTACTGGGCCACGCCGAAGGCGGCCGCCAGTTCCGGCACGCTGCCCTCATTGACCCGGCTTTGCGCCTCGCCGACCTGCGTAAACGAAGCCAAGCCAACGACGCTGGCGGCAATGGTCAGCGCAACGGCGCCGCCAATGCCCAGGTACAACTGCGTAGACAGGCGATAGCGCGCTTCCAGCAGGCGCTGCAGTCGGGCCATCATGCTTATGTACCCGACAAGCTGGTGACGGAGCGGTAGCGACCGTCCGCGCCAATGACCGTGAGGAACACCGCGTCGGATCCCTGGTTGTCGGCGTTGGCGAATCGCAGCTTGAAGCCATTGATCTCCTCGGCGCTGCGCAGGCTGTTGAGAAAGCAGTCACGGCTCAGTTCGGGTCCGCACCGCTCCAGGCCCAGGATGGTCAGACGGCCGGCCAGATAGCCCTCGAAGGAGACAAAGCCCGGAACAGCGTCCGGATCGAACGCGGCCAGCGCGCGATGGTAGGCCTGCACCACGGGCAGCGACGTATCCGTGGGGAAGGGCACAACCTGGGTGACGAACACGCCAGCCCCTTCCGGCCCCAGTTCCTGGGCCAGGGCGTTGCTTCCGACAAAGGAGATAGTCATGAACACGGGAATAAATCCCAGGTGCCGCGACCACGCAACCAGGGCGGCCACCGGTTCATAAGCACCGACCATGATCACGGCCTCCGGCTGACCTTCGCGCAGGTCCAGCAGCGCGGTTTTCACGGCGGTGGTGTTGCGCGGATACACGCCAACCGCGGCCAGCGTCATGCCCCGGCGCTCCAGGGCGGCCTGCACGCCGTTGTAGCCGGCCCGCCCGTAGGAATCGTCCTGGTACAGCAAGGCAATCCGCGTGATTCCCAGGTCGCTGGTCAGGCGATCCACCATCTCCTCGGTTTCCTGGTTATAGGAAGCCCGCAGATTGATCACCACGTTGTGCAGATCCTCGCCTCGCAGGAACCCCGCGCCGGTGAATGGCGCCAGATACGGCGTATTGGCCTCAACGGCAACGGGCACGGCGGAGCGCGAGGTGGGCGTGCCCACGGCGCCGATCAGCGCAAAGACGTTCTCTTGCTCGATGAGTTGCTTGGTATTGGTAACCGCGGCCTCGGGTTCGTACGCATCGTCAAGCGTTGTGAGTTCCAGGCGACGTCCGTGGACGCCCCCCATCTCGTTCGCCTCCTGAAATGCGGCCTGGATGCCGAGCCGCATGTTCAGGCCCAATTCGCTGGCCGGTCCGCTGAACGCGGCCGACTGGCCAAACAGCACGCGCTCGGCGGATACGCCAGGCGCTCCGGCGGGCGCCTGGGGGCTCAAGACGGCGGCGGGTTCCGCCGTTGCCGCGGTTGCGGTCGATTGGCCGCCAGGGGCCGCAGTCGAACCGCCGGACATAAGGACGGCCCACAGTCCAATGCCGAGGACAACCAGCCCCCCGAGCCCAAGCGCAACCAGCCACGCTTTGGGCGTAGCGGCGATCTGTTTCATTCCGCTCGGTAGGCGACGAGCGTCAGGTGGTTGCGGCCTTCTTCCCGCCGATAGGTCAGTTCGTCCATCAACTTACGCACCAGGAACACCCCCAGCCCCCCAATCGGTCGCTCCTCCATCGGCGCGTTCACATCGGGGATGGGAGCGTCGGTCAGCGGGTCGAACGGCTTGCCATCGTCCACCATATCGATCGTCAACGCATCCTCGGTCGAGCGAAAGGTGAACGAGATTTCGTGCAGTCCGCCGTCGTGGCCGTGGTTGATGGTGTTGATCGCCAACTCTTCCAGCACCAGGTTGACCTTCCCCACCAGGCCTGGCGACCAGTGGGCCTCCTCACCCAGGTTCTCCACCGCCTCGGTCAGCCGGTTCAACTCCTCCAGCTTGGTTTCAATTGTCAGGGTGCGCGTGACGCTCATCACCCACCCCCCGTGCGGCGAAAGGTCAGGCAGGTAATGTCGTCCGAGGCTGGGTTGTCTCCCACGAACTCGCTTACAGCGTCAAACACCACCTCGTTGGCTGCCTCGGCATCGCCCCCCGGGTCCGCCGCCACCGCCGCGCGCAGCCGCTCCAGCCCGAACTGCTCTTCGGTGCTGTCCATGGCTTCGCTGACGCCATCGGTGTACAGCACGATGGTGTCGCCCGCTTCAAGAAATACGCTGTTCTGCCGATAATCCAGGTCGGGCAACAGGCCCAGCGCAATACCACCCGTCAGCGGAAGGTTCGTTGAGCTCCCGTCGGGTTTCACCAAGAGCGGCGGATCGTGCCCGCCGCTGGCGTAGACAAACTCACCGGTGTCCGGGTTGTACTCCGCGTAGAGCACAGTCACAAACATCTCGGTCTCGTTGTCTTCGTAAAGCAGGTTATTGACCTCGCGCAGCACGTCGCCTGGTCCACCTGAGCCAATCGCGGCACCCTTGATCAAGGTGCGCGTCGACATCATGAACAGGGCGGCGGGCACGCCCTTGTCGGATACATCGGCAACGGTCATTCCGATGCGCTCGTTCTCCAGCGACACGACGTCAAAAAAGTCGCCGCCAACGCTGCGCGCCGGTTCCATGTTGGCGAAGATCTGATAATGGGCGCTCTCGGGAAAGTGCGTGGGGAGGATCGACTGCTGCATCTTGCTGGCGACGCTCAACTCGTTCTGCAGGGCTACCAGTTGATCGCGCGAGGCCAGGGCCTCCCGCCACTCCATCAGGTGTTGCAGCGTGCGGTCGATCGTCACCCGCAGGTCCCTGAAGTCAATGGGCTTGGTGACGAAATCGAACGCCCCGCGGTTCATCGCGGTGCGGATGTTCTCCATGTCGCCGTAGGCGGAAACGATGATAGATCGAATGTTGGGGTCGACTTTGGGGATCTGCTGCAGCAGCGTCAGCCCGTCCATCTCCGGCATGTTGATGTCCGAGACGACCATGTCGATGTCGTCTTCGGCATGCAGCCGATCCAGGGCCTGGACCCCGTTGCGGGCAAAGACGAACGTGTACTGACCGCGCCGGATATTGCGCCGCATGCGCTGCAGCATCAGCGGCTCCAGGTCCGGCTCGTCGTCAACGACCAGGATCTTGTAGGGGGGCTTGACTACCACGATTTCACCCTATCGTTTCCCAGCAGGCGCATCGGCTTCCACTGGGGCAAGCGGCGTCTTGATTGTGCAGGCGGCCAGCGCCTCGGCTTGGGTCGCACACACCGGAATGATCTGATCGAAGCCGCTGACGTTAAAGACCCGGTGGACTTCATCGGTGACCGAGCAAATGCCAAGCTCGGCGCCTTGCTGGCGCAGCGATTTGGCCAGACCAAGCACGACTCGCAGCCCCGCACTACTGATGTAGTCGAGCTGGCGACAATCCAGAATCATCGCCGTCTCGCAGGCTTTTCTCACGACCGTTAGGGCTGTCTCGAACCGCCGGATGGTCGTGGCGTCGACGCGCCCTTCCGCCGCGACCACCACCACCCCGTCGGGTGTTGCACTCAGCACGGCAAGCTTGACTTGACCGCCGGAAGACGGCATGTGTCCCTCCACGTCATCGGCGTACAGGCCGTCGGGCTCCATGTGGATCAAGACCGGTGACCCGACCAACGAGTCGGCCACCGTGGCAGGGGCGGACCCTGGCACCCCCTCCTCGGATTCATCGCCTAGCGCCTTACGGCGCATGAGCGCCCGGTGTTCGAGGGCGCGCTCAATCGTGGCGCGCAAATCCTTGAAGTCAATGGGCTTGGTGACAAAGTCAAACGCCCCTCGGTTCATGGCCGACCTGATGTTGTCGATGTCTCCATAGGCCGTGACGACTACCGAGCGTACGTCCGGGTCCACGTCCGGAATCTGCTGCAGCAGGGTGAGCCCGTCCATCTCCGGCATATTGATGTCCGAGAGGACAATGTCGATGTCGTTCTCGCGCAGCCGCTCCAGTGCCTCCACGCCGTTGCGGGCGAAGACAAACTCAAATTGACCCTTCCGGATGCTGCGGCGCATCCGCTGCCGCATCAGGACTTCCAGGTCGGCCTCGTCGTCAACGACCAGGATCTTGGCAGGGGCGCCTGATTCCATGGTCACGCCCGTAGGCTCGCAGGGAGGTCGCCCGCGGCGGGCGCCGTTGCACGTGCCTCGGTGGCTGCTAGCGCGAACATGCGGCCAGAGCCTCGGTCTGGGAGTCATGTACGGGAATGATCTGATCGAAGCCGCTCACCTCAAAGACCTTGCGGAGGGAGTCCGGCACGGTGCAGACCGCGAGCGTGCCGCCTTTCCGCGCCTGGGCCTTGGTAAGCCCCAACAGCACGCGCAGCGCCGCACTGCTGATGTACGTCAGATTCTCGAGGTCCAGGACCATCCCTCGCGTGCCGGCGTCGGCCACGGCATCCAGCACCCGCTCGAATCGCTGGGCGTTGGAACTATCGACTCGGCCCTCGATCGCGACGACCATCACCCCGTTCCCCGTAACGTTCACCACACTCAGCTTCACTTGGTCTCAGGCTTCCTGCTGACCCGCCACAGGACATTCCGCGTTGCTGTCGGCGTGCTCCCCGTTCGGCCCCTCGCGGATCGGCCCCGTCGCCGTCCGCCACGCACCCCGGGCTCAGCTCTTGTTGGCGGCGAGCGCTTCGGCCTGGGTGGCGTGAATGGGGATGATTTGGTCGAAGCCGCTAACGCTGAAGATTTCGCGGATCGGATCCGAAAGCGAGCAGATGGACAGTGTGGCGTCCTTGCGCTGCAGCGACTTCGCCGCCAGCAGAATCACGCGCAGCCCCGCACTGCTGATATACGTCAGCCGCTCCATGTCCAGAATCACCGCCTGGTCGCTGGCCTCAATCACGGCCTCCAGGGCACTCTGGAAGTCGCGGGCGTTGGTACCGTCCACTCGGCCATCTGCCGTCACCACGATGGCGTTGTCGTTCCACGCCCACTCGGTGCTAACGCTCATGGGGTTCGTCTCCTTGCCTGCTCCAGCAGTCTCCTACGCGTAGGGGCCGAGTTCATTGTCTGGTGAGACAGCGCTTCGCCGGCCCATGCCACGCAGAGTTCGAGGCCACTACTGCCCACTGGCCCACTAACGACCGCAACGCCCACGACATCATCGCCCGAGACTTGGATCTCAGTATTCGATATCGGCATCGTAGGCAGAACGGTTTGGCCTTGTGCGGACGGCAGCACCGCCAACATTCGAATAGGTTCGCGTAGCCTAGCAGATACCTGTGTCCCCGGGGTGCACAGCAACGACGGTGCCGCGTCGTCCTGACGACGTTCCCGGGTGGTCGGCTTCCATTCAACGGTCGGGGCCCGGCGCGAAATATCATCTGGCATGGCAGCACCGCTGCCGCCCGGCCGGTGCGCGACCGGCGACTGACCATTCGACGTGCTGAGGAGTTCACTGCCCCACCCTCATGGCTGGACAGTTCAACCCGCCTGACGCCGTGCCCCCGGAGTGACGGGATGGCATCCACAACAGCGGTAACTCGCTGCGCCAGGCTGTTAGCGGACGGTGGGGTTGCTGCGATTCCCACGGACACCCTCTATGGATTGGCAGCCAGTATCCGCGCCCCCCAGGCCATGGCGCGTGTCCTTCGCATAAAGACCCGAAGCCCCGGCGGCGGCATCCCGGTGCTTGTCGAGAGCGCGGCTCAGGCGGGCGAGATCGCCCACATGTCGCCCGACGCCCGTCGCTTGGCCCAAGCCTTCTGGCCTGGTGCCGTCACGCTAGTGCTGCCCGCCCGCCCGGGCGTCGACCGGCGGCTACTCGGCCCTAACGAAACGGTCGGCGTCCGCGTTCCCGCTTCCGGCGTCGTACGCGAACTGATACGCCTCGTCGGTTCCCCACTTACGGGCACCAGCGCCAATCGGCACAACGAGCCGCCGCCCATGACCGCCCAGGCGGCCGCCGACGCGGTGGGAACTCAGGTGGACTTGGTATTGGATGGTGGCCCGGGGGCCGGCGCGCCCTCAACCGTGATCGACCTGGCGCAAGATCCCCCGCTGATCCTGCGCGCCGGCGCCGTGGACGCGCCAGCCATTCAGGCCGTAGTCCCCGCCGTCCGCCCGCCCACGCCTCCCGACTGATGCGCGACAGGTCGGTCGAACTGGTCGGTGACTTCGATAGCGCTGAGGCGCGCTTCCTGCACAGCCAGTTCGACGACTGCCGAATCGAACTGATCGCCCGCTCCCAACTCGACGAGCGCACCGCCCTGCTGTGCTGGCAGCCCGCCGCGGATGTTCATCCACGCGCCGTCGAAACCACATCGCCCCGCGTCACCGACCGCCGCCGTCGCCCGCCCGTCGCCTGGTACGTCCTGGAACACAAACCGGACCTGCGCCTCACCCCCATCGCCACGAGCGCCGACCTACAGGAGCGCTACCCCGGCCACTTTCCATCCGACATCGTCCCGGACCAACCAGCCCGCAAAGGCTGCCTGCCCCTCCCCGGGCTGTTTTGGCCTGTCCTGTCTGCGCTGGCGCTGGGCGCGTCCTGGGGTTGCGGCCGCGACTCGCTAAAACACGGTGTAGCTGGTCGTCAGGAAAAACACGCCGACCACGACAACCAGGATCGGGACCAGCACTCCCAGCCCGACAGCGACGACACCGAATCCCCAGGCCGCCGATCCGCGCCGGGACCGTCGTAGCAGGATCCAACCGGTAACCAGTGCCGTCGTACTTATCGCAATCGAAGGCAGCAGGCCCAGCGCCGGGTGCCAGGGAATGCGCTGCGAGGGGTCCGTCAGACTTGGGTAGTCCACAGTGGTCGACCCATCCGAAAACTGGCGCTTTTCTACGGTCGCATATGCGTTTTGCACGCACTCCAGCAACGGCGGGCACAGGTGGATGACTTGGGTCGTCCAGTCGCCGAGCTCCCAGGGAAGCTCGGAATCGTTAGGCGATGGATCCACGGGAAAGCCACCCCTTACGAAGGGAATGTGAGAGTCCACGAAGGCGCTGACTGTGGGCGAGTACGATGGGTCGGCGCCGACTTCGCGGCCGTTCCAGCACCACCGTGTCTCTGAGTGGAACGTCCACAGCCGCTGCCCGATCAGGTTGTGGCCTTCGATGCCCCGGCGATGCACCTCACACGTGCCGTCCTCAACCGTCACCCTGTCCCTATACGCGGATCGCGCGTCGAATTCCTCAACCGAAATGTCTGTGACCACAGTCTCCACTTCGAGTTCGACAACGGATCCCAATCCCAGCGATCCAATAGCCGTCGGCAGGTAGATCGCCACAGGGGCGATTGCCCTGACAAGGCCAACTGCGCCAAAGGCCACGCCAACAACGCCAAGCGCCCAGGTCGTCGAGCCTCGCTCCGCCGCTTTCAATATGACCGCTCCCGCGCCGAGCGCCGCGACAATCGGTGGGAGCGCGTTGGTCAGCGGGATGTAAAGCACGGTGATAGTCACCCCACTGACTGGAAACCCCCGAGCTTCGAAGATCAGGATCCGCAGACCATGCTCAAGGGCCAGGGCGGCGCCCCAAGCCGTGACGATGACGCCCAACCCCCAGACCAGCGACCCGCGCCCGCCCGACCGACGGAGTACCCACCCCGCGATGAAAGCCGCCGCGCAGATTGGGACGACGATCAGCAGGGTGTAGGCGATACCCACCAGCGGCGGCTCAGGCCCGGCTGGCATTACCTCGCTCCTCCACCCTGCCTGGAGTTGCGTCGCGGCACGGTCCACGCGGTTGGGGCATGACTTATCCCACCGTATGGCTGGCCGCTACGAAGAACAGCCCCGTGACAACTAGGAGCGTCAGCATCAGGACTCCCAGCGACGTGGCGCTGACGCCTAACCCCCAGGCCAGCGCACCGCGTTCGGCGCACCGCCGCAGCACCCGACCGGTAACCAGCAGCGTCAGGGCCACCACCAGCGGACCGATCAGCGAGAACAGAGCGGCTGAATATGAATCCTGATGGGGCAAATCGTCGACAGCGGAGGTTCCGTCCGCCTGCTGGGACTTTTGAAGCAACTGATCGTCGCGCTGAGTGCATCCAAGCAGCGGGACGCAGAGTTCGAAGGTCATGGAGGCCGTGTCCCTATGCATCCACTCGCTCTGGCCGCCGTGCTCCTCGGTGTTGTCGTCCACGAGGTTCCAGAATCGACCCTGCGACAAGGTCCGCGCGGAAACCTTGGGCTCGTCCGTAATCTCCACCCCGTCCCAACACCACCAGGTTCCGGATCGGTAGCTCCATACCGGGTGGCCGAACAGGTTGCGCGCCGTCAGCCTGACCTCGTTATCCGTGCATTCATCGGCACGCGGCCCTGGCCCTGCGGAACCGCTTGGCAGTGACGCCATGTCGCCGAACGGCCCGCTGGCCGCTGCCGAGCTTCCGGGTTGTCCACCGGCCGCCGGCGTCTCCACGGGCGCCACCACCGTTTCCTCAATCGGGACCTCCATCACCTCGACTCGCTCGACGCTCGTCGTCATCGACACCGACGTCGAATCCGAGCCGAACAGCGACCCGATGCTGAAGATTCCTGTGTAGACGACTAACACGGCGATGTACAACGAGACCAGCACGCCCAGGGCACTCGCGACAACACCCAGCCCCCAGGCAGCCGAACCGCGCGGCGACTTCCGGCGCATGACGCGCCCGGCAATCAGCGGCGTGGCGGCCAGCGGGATATAGACGAGGAACGCCAGGTAATACCCGGGACGGGTCCAAGGGCCTGACCGATCCGGGTTATGGTCGATGTCTGAGGTTTCCGAGCCGTACCCGCCGTCCCCGTCCTGCCATTTTTGGACCCGAACGCTTTCGTCCTGAACGCAACTGTCCGGAGCCTCCGGGCAAAGCCGGAACAGACCTTCCGCCACGTCGGCGTGCTCCGCTTCGCCCTGCCCTCCGGATTCCTGCCGTTCGAGGTGGCCGGTGAACTCCCACAGGGGCGCATGGATCTCCGCGTTGATCGTGAAGACCGGCGCCGTGGTAATCACCCCGTCGGCCCAGCACCACTCGGTGATGGATTCGTACGTCCATAGATCGCGCCCTTGCGCGTTGCGAGCCACGTACCCCGATGCCTGCCGCTCGCAGGTTTCGGTCGCGTCGATCGGGGTCGTGGGACCGCCGCCGCTAGAGGACTCCGTCTTTTCGAGCCTCAGGTAGTCAACAACCGCGTGGCGGGTTTCGGCCGGAAGTTCGGCAAACTCCCGTCGCGGGTCCTCGGACGCGGCTAGCCGATCGACCACGGTAGTAACGGTGGCTAGGTCGGTCGCGCCCGGCTCGTGGGCCTCGGCGCCGCAGGCCAGGAGAGCGAACGCCAGCGCCGTCACGCTGGCCAGGCCAAGGAAGCGCTGCGCCGCCTGCGCGGTTCGGTCGCCTATACCGACCATCGCCGCCCCTTCCTTGGGGCTGCACCGCGCCGCGTTGCGCGGCCGCTTCCTTGAGCCTACTACGGCGCCAACCGCCCCCGGCGTTCCGTGGAGCTTTGTTTCGCCGCCTAAACGACCGGAGGCCGGCTCCCTATGGGGTACGGAGCCGGCCTCCAGCGCCTCGGGGCCATTGCCCCGCGGCCGTGTCTAGCCGCGTCCCTGTGCCAACCGGCCCTTGATCTGGCCCAGCGAATCCGCCATCGAAGCCTGGTAGCGCGTCATTTCGGTGTGGTGCGTCGTCAGGCTGCGGTCGATGTTTTCCAGCAACTGCAACGCGCGGGTTTCCGAGTCGGTGCCGCGGGCGCGGCTGCGCCAGCGCACCATCTCGCTGCGCACCGCGCGCGCGATGTACACGGTCACGGCCGTGATGATGCCAATGGTTTCGGGCTCCAAAGCTCTTGCCTCCTTCGGGTGGTCCATGTCAATGCCGGGACTTGCGCCGGCCGGTGCGTCGAACGGATTCGGCTCCCTTGAGCCGGGCTGGTCGCGGACTCTCATCACACTGCTCCAATCGCCAGCCAATAAATCAGGCCGGGGTCCGAATTCGTGAAGTTGCGGCCGTCCCCGGTGGCGGCCTGCAGGGTGAAGCCGGCAACGCGCAGGTTGGTGCAGCGCGCAATCACGCGGCGCCCGCCAATGTCCTCGCGTGGCGTGGCCAGGGCCGCGTAGACCGTGCGGAAGGCCGTCTCAAACGTCACGTCAAGATCCGACCAGTTCTGCGAGGTCACGCCCGTCACCGAGGCCACCCCAACCTCCGCCCGCCACTGCCCCCGGTCCACGTGGTTGGCCGGCGTGCTGTCCTGGAAGTTGGTCAGGCGCAGCGCCTGGTCCAGCGGGTTTGGCGTAAATGCCGGCGCCAGCGTGCCCTCAGCCAGCTGCAGCCCGTCGAACCAAGCCGTCGTGTCGCCCTGCTTAATCTTGCAGAGCGCCAGCAGCGCCGGCGCCGTGCTATCCGCAACGATCGTGGCGGTCAGCCACTCCCAGGCCGAACTGCCCGAGTGGTAGGACGAGATGGAGGTGGTCACGCCATCGCCCAGTTCCAGCCGCGCTCGATTGGGAACCGTCGCGTAGACCCAACCGCCCAGGGTGAACGTACGCCCCCGCAGGTAGGTCAGTCCGCCCAGGTCGTCGGCCAGGCCGCGGCGCAGATCGCAGTCGGCGCCCCGCCGCGTCAGCGAGGCCGCGTAGCGCCCGTGCTTGACAACGGAAGTCGCGCGCGCCACCCGGGCCGCATTGCCGGCCAGCGTCCAGCCGTCCGGTGCCAACGTTCCGCCGCCCGACCACGACTCGAAGTCGCCATTCGGCAGCGCGTTGTGAAACTGCTCGGCGTGGAAGGCATCCAGCGCCAGTTTGGCCGTCGTCACCGCGCCCGCGGCCAGCGCCGCTTCTGTGAGCTGCGGCCCTTCGCCCGCTTGCCCGCTGTGGTCGTGCCCGGTCGTGGCGTGGAAGCCGGCGTCGATCAGGTCGGCGTTGTTGTTGAACACGTTGATGTCGTATCGCTCGGCGCCCAGCGGCTTCGTCAGCCGCAGGTTCGCCGTGGTGGTTGCCATGTCGCGCCCTCCTAGAGCCTGGCGAGTTGGGTATGTAGATAGGCGGCCTGGGCCTGGTGGGCATAGGCCGCCAGTCGGTTGTGGGTGCCCGTGCCGGCGGTTGGCCGGTATTCCGTGGCGGTCACCGGCATCAGCCATTCCAGGTCGCGCCCGGCCTCGCTGCGCCGCCCCTGGGCTTCGGCGCCGCGCACCAGCGCTTCGATGTGCTCACCGTCCGGGCTGACCAGCACCACCGGCTCGCGCGTGGCCGCAGCGGCGGCGATGGCTTGCTTGATCGCGCGGCCCGACCGCCGGTCGCGGCGTCCGTCGCGCAGCGGCGCCTGGTCCGCGATCCGCGCCACGAACTGGAACACCCGCTTGAAATCCGCGCGGATGGCATAGGCCAGCGAGGCGGCGTGAATCACCGGCGTCGTGGTGGGGTCGTCGCTGTGCAGCGTCAGCCGCAGGTCGATGGCCGTGGCCGCGGCCTCCGACCCGAACTCGATGCGCTGACCGCTGGCCGCAAAGCGTCCCAGTTGCTTGAACGGCGCTCCGTCGGCCAGCCGGTAGGCCGCGTCCACCCAGGTGGACGCCGTCAGCCGGTCGCCGCTCAGCGTGAGGGCCAAGAAGGCCTTGGGTTGCGCCGCGAACGCCGCGTCGAAGCGCGAAAGGTACACCTCCGCGCTGGCGGCGAAGCGACAGTTGGGATCGTGCAGCGGATTAGCCGAACCCCGCGGCAGCACGATCGCGGCCAGCGATCCGCCAACCCCCAGGTACAACCGCGGGTTCGGCCCCGGCCGGTCCGACACCCACATGTGTCGGCAGTCCACCCGCCCAAGCTGCGCGAGAGGATGCCAGGACTCCTGGTCGGGGTTGAACGCCAGCAGCGTGGTGTGCCCAGTCTCGTCCCGCAGCGCCGCATACAGGAAGTGGGCGTCGCCGGCGCAGGCGCTGATGCGGCCCCGGATCGGCGAGTCGTTTTCGCGCAGACGTTCCGGGCCGACGGGCGTCAGGTCGCCGGACCGAAAGCGAAAGAGCCCCTGCGACAGCGGGAGCCACAGATAGCCGCGCCATACCGCGGCGCCACGGCCGCTGTGCGGACTTGAACGCCGCGCCCGCTGTGACCAAAGGTGTTCCGCCACGGCGCCGCGTTCGGCGCCGGGGCGCAGCGCATAGAGGCCGTCCTCCTTCACCACGTAAGCCGTGCCGCCCAGGCTCAGGAGCGCATTGGCGTCGCAAGCGCCGTCGCCCACCGGCGCGCCGTCCGTCCAGGTGGAAGCCGACCCGCCGTCCATTGAGATCGACAGCCTGGGCGCGCCGGTCTCACTGCTCACCCGCGCCAATTGCGAACCGATCACCAGGAACGCGTCGGCCTTGCGGACTTCGCGTACCGCCAGTTCGTTGATGCGGGTTGAGGAGTCCAGCGCCGACCCAACGGTCAGCCGCAGCCAGAAGGCCTCCACCCCGTTGATCGTCGACCGCCGCCAGCCCGCCGGTTCCTCGAACCTCAGTTCGCCATCGTGGGCCAACGTTCTGCCATCCTGTGCCGTGCTGTCGTTCAGCCCGCCCACGGCCGTCCAGTCCGAGCCATTCCAGTACTCCGCCGCAAGTTCGGCCGCGTTGCCATTCGCGGCGGCGTTCATTTCAATGGCCACCGCCGCGAACGGCGCCTTGCCGCCCACCAGCAGCCAGGCGCCGTCATTCGCCGCGCCCAGCGAGTCCAGGTGCCCGTACGTCCCCGCGTCCGCGTCGCTGACGGCCTCTGTGAGATCGGCGTACGTCTGGCCGCTGTCGGCGGTTCGCAGCACCGCCGTCGGGTTGGCGCGCTGACCGGCGTGTTGTGTCCAGGCTGTGCCGTCGAACGTCCAGAATGGCTCGTCGGCCGCCGAGCCGCCCACGCCGACGAAGGCCAGCGGCCGCTCCGCGCGTCCCTTGAAGACCGCGGCGGACGTCGCCGTAACTCCCGGCTCGAACGCCTTGGCCAGCGTCCAGGTCCGGCCGTCCCGCGAGCGGTAGACGGCGGACCCCGCCAGTACGTAGATGGCGTCGCCGAGTTCGAAGTGGTCCGTAATCTCTCCTGACGACGTAATCGGCGTAGTCATGACCTCCGGCGGCAGGGTGATCTGGTGCGGGATGCGCGTGTCGGCCAGCCCGTGGGCGTAGCCGGTCGACCCGCCGCGCGGGACGATCCGCTGGCCGTACCCGCCTGAAAGGTCATCCACCGCCCAGGTCGTCTCGTCTTCGGGCGGGAACTGGGCGTAGGACTGGTCGGTCTGGCTGACGCGCGGCGCAAAGAAATCCAGCTTGCGCTCGCGCCAGGCCACCGTGCCCTCGGTCCCGGTGCTGAGCATCAGGCCCGTCCCGTCCACCATGCAGTCGTAGGGATAGGGCGGGCGGTTGCCGCGTGGCATTTACCAACCTCCCCCCAACATCACCCGCCGGGTGGCGCGCGGCCGATAGAGACGGGAAAGCTGCTGAAACTCCAACGCGGCGTCGCGTTGCAGGGCTGCATAGCGCGCCACGTCGCCGGCCGGCGCGTCGCGGTGCAGGTGTCGGTAGACCTCCACCAGCGCCCCTTGCGCCACCCAGTCCACCGGGGCGTCGGTCACGGCGTCATCGCTGGCCAGCGGATCGTAGGCCCGCAGCCCTTCGATCAACAGTGTCTCGCCCAGGCTGGGCGGCGGGTCCGCTTCCAGCCATAATTCCGGCCCCGCCGGCCCTGGGTTGGCCGTGGTTCGCCACCAGGGCACCGCCGACATCACCCGCTGCGGATGGGCGGCTGCCCGCCGCCAGACCTCCACTACTTGCTGGCGATGCGTGATCCAGGCGGGCAGTGGGAACCGTCGGCGACCAGCCGCCAGCAGGATCACCTGGTCCCAGCGGGTTGCCGCCTCCGCCTCCGCGGCGCCCAGGCGGACCTCGATCTCCTCGCATCCATCGGGAGTCACGAACGTCAGACGCACTCGCTGCCAGGCCCGGCCCGTGGCCGTAACCGCGTCCAGGTCAACGCCGCCGGTCAGGTTGTGAACCGCCAGCCGCGCCGTCGATCCGCCCGGCGCCACCGACGCTTCCAGCGTGTACGGCTGGCCCGGCAGCACGGCCAGCGCGGTCGAGGCCGCGTAACCGCCCGCCGCCGTCGCGGTCACTTCCAGGCTCGCGGCCCCGCCGGCCGCGTCCGCACCGGCCGCGACTTTGGCCGCGTCGGCGTTCCAGGTACGCCAGGCCCGCGTGTCCCGGCGTTCCATGGCGCCGTCGACCAGCATGGTCAATGGCGAAAGCGTCTGGAACCAACAGCGCGTGAGCGTGGCGTCGATGGCCGCGTTGATCACGTCCGGCGCAACCAGCCGTAAGAGTTCATAGGACGACGCGGCTTCGACCGAGCGGGGAAACGCCCGGCTGACCGTTATCGAACCCTCCGCCGGATCGTAGGCCGCCACGCGCCGGGTTTCGCCCGCGTTTGGACCGTCAAGCAGGTGGACCCAGCTGTCGGTCCACAGGTCGGCGGAGGCCGTGGAGTCCTGAAGCCGCGCCGGGTCGACCAGCGTCACCGTAGACCCGTTGTCCGACGTCCCGGTCAGAAACGGCGCCAGCCGCTGCGCGATTCGCTGGCGCAATGCGCGCCTCGTTACGCTCATGGGCGGACCTCCGCGGGCTGGTCGCCCTGCTGGTCCCACGCCGCTCGCTGCGAATCCAGCGCCTCCAGGTCCGCGGCGCCGCGATCCCGCAGCCGCGCCGCCTGGCGCTCGCGCATCGCCAGCGCTGTGTCGTGCGCTTCCTGGCGGTCGGGCGTAATCACCAGGATCTGGCGTCCGCCCGCCGCGCCCGGGAAGCGGTGGATCAGGCGCCGCGCCGGGCGGCGCCTGATCCAGATGATGGGAGCGTGCATGTGCCGCTACCTCCTCCTGGAACCGTCCGGCCTTAGCTGGACGGGGTGGACGCGTCGAAGTACATCTCCACGCCCCAGGCGTCCGCGTATTCGCCCAGGCCGTAGTCCGCCACCACGTTCAGCTCCCAGGCCCGCAGCGAGGCGTCGCGCTCCCGCTCCACGGCCCAGTCCTTGAACATCACCAGCACCAACGCCTCCTTGGAGAACACCGCGCCCTTGGCGTCGTCGTTGGCGTCCACCGTCAGGTTTCCGGCCTGGAAGATGTCCACCCCGAACGCGCGCGCCACCCAGTGGTTCTCCAGCACCGTCTGCGAGATGCCGGCCGGCACCGGGTATGTGCCCGTGGGCGAAATGTCCGCCGCCAGGTCGTGTGCCTGGTACGGGTGCAGCACCGCGTGGAACGGCTGCGGGGCCGGCTCGATTGCTCCATGCAGGCGCGACACCGCGGCACGCAGGTGCCCCATCGTGATGTCCTGGCCGGCCCCGCCCAGCGACGTGCTGAAGCCGTCCAGCATCCCCAGCAGGTCCGTGTCCAGCTTGCGGGCGATCGCGTCGCCCAGCACCCGCCCGGCCGCCCGGGCCATGTCTTCCTTGGCCGTGCGCAGCGCGCGGTCGGTCAGCACAATCTGCGCGCCCACCTCGGCGGGCGTGATCGTGACCTTGCTGGTAGTCAGCGTTTGCGGGTTCGTCATATCCACGCCCTCGGTCAGGGCGCTGGCCGACACCGTGCCGAACTTGGGAATCTCCAGCCGGTCGCCGGCCCCGCGCGGGACCCGATAGGTCCGCACCAGCGGTTCCATCACCGTGCGGTGCATCTGCGTGCGGCGGGCTTCGGCAATCACCGTGTCCACCACGTCGTCAATTGAATCAGTCTTCGTTATCGCCACTGCGTTGCCTCCGGAGCACCCGCGAATGCGGAGCGCTCGGTATGTCGTGAATTAGTGCGGCGGCGCTCGTGGGCGCCTGCTCGGCAAAGCCCCGCTTCGCCGGCGCTTGGTCCCGCGGGGCACGCCGGGTCGCCTCCCGGCCCTCAGGGGCGGCGGAATCGCACCCGTCCCGATATCCCATCGGTCGATGCGAGCGGTCCGCCGCCCCCGTACTCCGCACAAGCGCGCTGGGCGGTGATGACGCCGCCGCTGGGATTCCCGACACGCTCGTCCTCGGCGCGCGGCATTCAGTTGCCGCGCGCCGAGGCCGGGCGTCGGATCATCCAACGCGGGCCGCCACGGCCCCGCTTCGGCTGACCGCCGCTCGTCCGGCTGCATTGATCAGGTCCGAAGCGCTACATCCCTATTGTATACGATTGGGATACGACGCGCAACCCACACTAGCCGGCCCATCAGCACCGTAACCTTGTCAGCCAGCGCCTTTTGCTCTTTCCATGCCGGTAGCCTGCGGCTACGATGCTTATGTCTACCGGGTAGTCCATGGAGACGGCGCATGCTGGCTATGCACTCCAGTTTCAGGCAACTCACGGTCCGCAGACTGTTCGCAGGCGCGGCGCTTGCCACGGCTTTGATGCTGGCGCTTGTGGCCACGCCAGCTTTGGCTCAATGGCCCACCAGCTGTGTGGCACTAAACGACATCGTCGAGGCCGACCTGGGCAACAGCCAGAACGTCGGCATCTATCAGCGTGTCTTCGGCGACCAGGCCGAGCAGGCTTGCCGGAACGACCATCGCAGCGATGTCCAGTCAACCTTCGCTTGGGCGATTCCCACGCCGGCCCCAGCGCCCGCGCCCCAGCCGGCCCCAGCGCCGGCGCCCGCGCAGTTTCCCGCCTCGCCCCCGATTGGCGAAGTCACGCTTATGGTCGCCTCGCCGTTCATCTTTCAGGATGGAACCATCTGGATTGGTACCTCCGCCGGCGGCGTTCTCCGATCCACCAATACGGGCGCCAACTTTCATCAGGTCATCAGCGGGTTACCCAACCTGACCATCAATGCCATCCTGCCGTCGCCGAACCTGCATCTTGACGGCGTGGTCTTGGCGGCCACGGACGCCGGGCTGGCGCGCTCCACGAACCGCGGTGAGACCTGGACGGCCGTGTCCGGCCTTCCCGCCGGTCGAATCGGCGGGTTGGCGGCTTCGTCGGCATTCGAGACCAACAGCGCATTCTTTGCGGTTGCCGATGCCGGCGGACTGTTCGAATCCACCGACGGCGGGGCGAACTGGTCGCCTGTACCCGCTGCGCATGGGTTCGGCTTGGCGCCCGGACGGTACCTCGGATTGGCCGCGGTCGATGGACGCGGAAGCTCCAGGCACGTGTTTGCTTGGACATCCACCAGATTGCTCGGCAGCAACAACGATGGCCGAGGCTTCCGATCGCAGATTGGTCCCGGGGCTCTGCCGAATGATCTCAGTATTTCGGCTGTCGCCTTCCACACCGAGTATCGCAGCAAACCGATCATTTTTGTCGGTTCTGTGCAGCACGGCCTCTACCGCTCGAGGAATAGCGGCCAGGACTTCACGAAGGTGATTGAGAACCACAAGGATGAGCTGGGCCGCATCAACACGATCGCCCTCTCGCCCAATATCACCCGTGACGGAACCGTCGCGGTCGGAACCACAAAGAAGGGGCTCTACATAAGCAGGAAGGTCGTTCGAGTCGGCACCGTCACTGACCCAGGTAACAAGTCGGACTGGAAGCATCGCAGCGTGAACCTGAACATCTCGAAAGTTCAGGGCATCGCCTTCAGCAACAATTACCTGCGGGATCGGTCGCTCTGGGCCGCTGGCGAGGTCCAGTTCGCGTTTAGCCACTCCGCCGCGGCCGACTGGTACACCTATCCCAACCCGGTGGGTCCCATCGGCTAGAGCGGTGTAGATGGCCACGCCCTTTGTGGGGGGCGACGGGACTATCCGTCGCCCCCCAGGGCTTTTGCAGCACGCACCAAAACCTCGCTCGTAGCTCATCCGCACCGTGGGCTAGGCTCCCACCAGCGCGCCAACGCCTGAGTCTGGAGATGCTGTGGAACCCAAGAACCTCCTGGTTCTCATGTCCGACGAGCACAACCCCCGCATACTGGGCCGCGCCGGACACCCGCTGGTGCAAACCCCCAATCTGGACGCCCTGGCCGCGGCCGGCACCTCATTCGGCTCCGCCTACTGCAACTCCCCCATCTGCGTCCCCTCGCGCGCCAGCTTCGCCACCGGCCGCTACGTCCATCAGATCCGCGCCTGGGATAACGCCGCGCCCTACACCGGCAGCGAGGCCTCCGGCTGGGGGCATCGGCTCACAGAGAACGGCCACGCCGTCACCACCATCGGCAAGCTCCACCACCGCAACACCACCGACGACATCGGCTTTCCCGACCAGCGCATCCCCATGCACGTCATGCACGGGATCGGGGATGTCTTCGGCTGCATTCGTTCCAACATGCCCCAGACCCGCTATCAGCTCGGCCATGTTGACCATGCCGGCGACACCGACTCCGAGTACATCCGCTACGACACCGCCATCGCCGCCGAAGCCGTCCGCTGGCTCCAGACCGAGGCGCAAACGCACGAGAAACCCTGGTGCCTCTTCGTGTCCTTCACCCTGCCCCACTTTCCATTCGCCGCCCCGGATCACCACCAGCGCCGCTATCGGATTGACGACATCGACATGCCCATCGCCTGGTCGCCCGATCAGTGGCCCATGCATCCGCCCCTGGCCGCTTTCCGCGAGGCGCGCGTGCAAACGGCTAAGGACGTTCGCTCGGAAGAGGCCATCCGCCGGGCTCGTCTCGTCTACTACGCCATGTGCTCGTTTGTCGATGAGTTGATCGGAGACGTCCTCGGCGCTCTCGGCGACGCCGGTCTGGCCAACGACACCCGCATCGTCTACACCAGCGACCACGGCGAAACCCTCGGCGACTACGGCCTCTGGGGCAAGAGCGTCATGTACGACAGCGCCGCCGCCGTCCCCCTCATCCTGGCCGGGCCCGACGTGCCAGCCGGCCGATCAGTCGACTGCCCCGTATCGCTGGTCGACCTCGCGCCCACCATCATGGCCGGCACCGGCGTCCAACACGCCGCTGCGGACGCCGACCTGCCAGGCACTGACCTGTGGTCCATGGCCGCAGGCGACGAACCGGCCGACCGCACCGTCTTCAGCGAATACCACGCCACTGGTTCCGCCTCCGCCACCTACATGCTGCGCGACCGCCGCTGGAAGTACGTGCACTTCGTCGGCCACGACCCGCAACTCTTTGACATGCAGACCGATCCCCACGAGCTCACGAACCTGGCGGCCCTGCCGGCCCACCGGCCGCGCGTCGCCGACTTCCAGCGCCGCCTGACCGCCATCTGCGATCCCGTAGCCACCGACGCGGCCGCGCGGGCCGATCAGCAACGGTGCATCGAAGCCAACGGCGGCGAAGCCGCGATCCTTGCCGCCGGCCAACAAATCAAATTCACACGCGCGCACGAACAGTTCCGCATCGGGTGACCCCGCGGCCGACCAGCGCGCGCCATCTGCCAGTACGCTGGAGCCCGAGCCAACGCAAGCCCCGGGAGCAGCTATGCCCATTCGAGGCGTCGATTTCATCTATTACCCCGTCACGAACATGGAGCGGGCCGTGCCCTTTTATCGCGACGTGCTGGAGCTAGAGCCGGGGGAGGCGTACGGCGATCAATGGGTCGAGTTCAGCGCCGGCGGCGTCACCGTCGCCCTGGACGGATCGCAGGAAATGCCGGTCGCCGTCGGCAACGCCGGGCTTCGACCGGCCGTCGCGTTAGCCTGCGACAACCTGGAGACCGTGCTCGAAACCGTACGCGAGTCAGGCGCTCGCGTTGTGGTCGAACCTGTCGAGCCGGGCTCGTGCCGCTTCGCTGTCGTGGCAGATCCCGAAGGGAATCCAGTCATCCTCCACCAGCGCAACGACGGCACCTTCGGCTAGCCCCGCATCGCAAGCTCAAAAGTCCGCGGGTGCTACGCTCGCTTCGAGTGGCAGAGGACGAGAGCGTCAGCGTCAATCGATGAGGAGCGGCACAATGGATCAGGTTCGTCGCGTGGTAGCCGTTGCCCTTATCGTCCTCGCGGTCGCCGTTGGACTCAACCTCATGCTCACCCCGGTCTACCACGACGGCGGCGAAACCTATCCCATCTGGCAGGTAATGAATTGGTTCATGGCCGTGGCTGTGGTCATGGCGCTCCTCATCAGCGTCCACCGCGTCCGCAGCCTCAACGGCGGCCCCAACGACCCCGTCACCCGCGAATACCTGGGTGCCACCGCCCTTGTCCTCGGAGCCACCGGCCTGATCGTCATCTTCTACTGGAACTGGCTCTGGACGCTGTTCCCCGAGAGCGAAACCGGCATGGCCGCCCAGTCCCACCTCAACCACTTCCCCTGGATGGACGTGCTGTTTACCTGGGTCGCCGGCAGCGCCGGCCTCTACCTCTGGCGTGCCGTCGGCCAAAAATAAGCCGCGGCTAGCGGCCAAACACTTGCGGCCCGCTCCCCGGACGTAGGCTGCTTCAGATCAATAGAGGCTCAGACTGTGCAATCAGATGAACCTGGCGTAACCGGCCAAACGTTGCTCGATGCGCAGTTCGACCGTCGCGCGATCGCCTACTGGCGCGTCCTCGTCTCGCTCTTCATGGCCATCACCATCGTGGGTATCCCGTTCATACCCTTCTGGCTTATCTACAGCCTCTGGTTCGCCCCGAAATTCTTCGACAGTCTGTCTGCCCGCCTGACCACCCAGGCGCTGGAACTTCGCAAGGGCGTATTCACCCGCAGCGAGTCCACCGTCCCCCTCAACCGCATTACCGACCTGCGCTTGCATCAGGGGCCACTCATGCGTCGCTTTGGCCTCCACGGACTAAAGGTCGAGACCGCGGGTCAGTCCGGTCAGAGCGCCAGCAGCGAAGACAACCTGCTCGGCGTCGTCGACGCCGCCGAATTCCGCAACGCCATCCTCCGCCAGCGCCAGGTCATCCTTGGCGCCGAACCATCCGAGGATGCCCCCGGTGCGCCTGCCGCCCCGAGCGACACCACCAAGCTCCTCACCGAAATCCGCGACATCCTCGCCCGCATCGAAGCCAGGCAATAGCCCCCGCACCGGCGGCAGCCTGGAATCCCGCCAGCGCTAGCCCCCCACCTGAGCTACTCGACGCGTCATCCACTCCACGTAGCGCTTGCGCGACATGCCGCGCCGCTCCGCCTCAGATTTGATGACGTCGGCAATCGCGGCGTCCAGGGTCAGATTGAGACGAACACTCCGTCGCGCCGGAGCAGCGCGGACCAGCAGGATTGATGACAGGGCGCTACCGGACGGTACGTCCACGTCCTCCAGAGCGCTGGGAAGATTCAGCGCTATGCCATCCCGCTCGGCCTCGAGCGCCGCATCCTGAAGCGCCGCTTCAGCGTTCAGCATCGCCTCCTCCACCGTGGCGCCCATGGCCACGATGCCGGGGAGGTCGGGAAACACAACGCCGTACGCGCCCTTCGTCCCGTCGATCAGTGCCGGATACCTGGCCATCGTGACCTACTCCTCCCACCCGGCCTGCTTGGCGATGGAACGAGCCACTCCGGGCGAAACCGTGCGGTGCCGCGGCACCACGATAATCCCGGTCACACGCGGATGGCGATAAATGTCGTGGTTCGATCCATGCCGCTGCAGATACCAGCCCTCTCGCTCCAGCCGCCGCCGAATCCGCCGAACCGATGCCTCCATGTACGTGCATAGTACTAACACGCTATCGTGTTGTGCTCATGCACGCTCACGCTTAGTCGTGCGCAAGGATTCGCGACAGGTGGACGGGGCGCTGGACGGTGTAGGACAATAGGTAATACAAGAAGGCGGAGAGGAATCTGATGGGCGTCAGAACCGTGCGGCTGGACGACGAGGCCGAGCGAACCCTCGCTGCCGTCCGTAAGCGAACCGGCCTCACCATCTCGGAAGTGCTTAAGCGCGGTCTCCGCGCCTACGACATCGCGTCCCGCGAGGAAGCGGCTACCCGACCCTACGATGTGTATCGCCGACTCGATTTAGGATCCGGCGGCTATGCCGTGGCCCCGGCCAGGGACGCCAAGGCCGCGATTGCCGAGGTTATTGCCGCGAAGCACCGACGGTGATTCTGGTCGATACCGGCCCGATAGTCGCGCTGTTCGATCCCGCCGACGCCGACCATCAGCGCTGCGTGGATGTCCTGCGGACGGTCGAGCAGCCAATGGCAACAACCGTGCCCGTCCTCACTGAATCACTTCACCTCTTGCAGCCGGCCAGCGTGGGCGCGCAACGCCTCATGGATTTTCTGGCCGACGATGGCCTGCGAGTTCTCTTCCTGGATGACGAGGGTTTGGCGCGCGCATTCCAGCTCATGGCGCGGTACGCGGATGCGCCGATGGACTTGGCTGACGCCTCGCTGGTTGTACTGGCGGAACGACTGGAATTGCAAGAGATCTTCACCCTCGACCGCAGTCACTTCTACGCCTATCGCATTCAACGCGGCCACCGGCATCTGGCGTTTGAACTGGTCGGCTAAGCGCAGAATTCCGCGCAAGACCACATGCAGCGAGTCAGGGCCACCGAGTTGCTGCGGCCCGGCGCCGACTTCCTCCGGCTCGCTTTAGCTTTCCGCCGCCCGCCGCAATCCCTCAATGTCAATCTTCGACATATCCAGCAGCGCCTCCGTCACCGCCTGGGGCGCCGGCTCCATGATCTCCGAGAGTCCGGCCGGTATGACCTGCCACGAAAGGCCGAACTGGTCCACAAGCCAGCCGCACGGCTGCGTCCGCCCACCCGCCGATAGCCGCTCCCAGTAGTAGTCGATCTCGTCCTGCGTCTCGCACTCCACCACAAACGAGACCGCCGGCGTGAAGCTGTACATCGGCCCGCCGTCGACCCCGCCGAAGCGCTGACCCTCCAACTCAAACTCCACGATCGCCCCGCCCTCGGCCGGCCCCGTCGAGATCTTCTCCACGTGCACGATCCTCGAGTTCGGAAAGATCGACACGTAAAACCTCGCCGCTTCCTCGGCCCGGCCATCGAACCACAGAAACGGGTGAATTCTGGAAATCGATGACATATGTGTTCACCCTTCTCCCTCTGAGGCCAGGCCGCCGTCACGTTGTCGGCGCGGGTATCACGTTGCGGTCAGCGCCCGGCTGCCGGCCAGCCAACCCGTTGTCGACCCACGATAGTCGCTCGGCCAAAGGCCGCGCCTTCAACTGCGGCCGAACCTGAATACGGACACCGGCCCGGTGCTGAAGCGCCGGGCCGGTGTCCGTGACCAAAGCCAGCAGCCGGCGGCCCGCTACGTCAACCCCCGTCGTCGCCGGGCGGTTTCGTAGGTCTCCAGGTCCACCTCGCCGCGCGCGAACCCGGCCTCGATCTGCTGAAACGCGTCCGCCGGCGCCCCCCGGCTCGGAAACAGGTCGGGCGATGGGTCCAGAGTGCGCTGTTCTGCCAGACGTTCCCGTGCCTCGGCCTCGCGCTCCAGGTCCGGCGCCGGCGACGCAGCCTCCGTCTCCCCGGCGTCGTCCGGCTCGTCCGCCTCGTCCCCAACCTCCTCGGCAACCGCGTCGGATCCGGCATCCTCGGATATTGGCTGCGAGTTCTCGGTCTCTTCGTCTGATTCCGCGGCCGCGTCGGACGTTTCATTCGATGCGGCGTCCAATTCCGGCGCCTCCGATGCTTGACCTGTCGTCAGCCCCGCCTTCAGCCAGTCGCCCACCTCGTGCGGGTCTGCCTGCGCTATCCAGGCCAGCAGCTCCGGGTCGATAGCCTGGCCGGCCTCGGACTCCCAGCGCCGCCGGGCGCGGTTCAGCTCGCGGTCCTTGCGCGACTGCCAGCGGCGTTCCACGGCCTCGATGCGCCGCGCCACTTCCGCTTCCAGCGCCGCCTGAAACCCCTCCCTTGAATCTTCGTGGTCCATCGGTTCGCCGGCGCTCATGGCTTCCGGTCCATCTGCCTCGGTCAGCGTCGCTGCCTCGGGGGAATCGCTGCTCATACCTACTCCTTCGCGGGTGCGCCCATTGACTGCATGTGGGCGCTGGTCAGGGCCGATGTCAGATCGGCCTCCGGTGTCGAATCGGGTCCTGCGTGAATCCGGGTGCCCAGCCTGGCCGCTAGGTCCAGCATTTCGGTCGCGCGCACGGCGTGGATCTCGTTCGCTTCTTCCGCCCAGCGGGTTAGACGCCGCGCCAGGCCCGGTCGGCACTTCCGCAGCAAGGCGGTCAGGTCAAACCGCAGCCGGCGCAGCCGAGTCGTGTGGGCTGAGGCGCCAATCCGTTCGTAGCCCTCGCTCACCATCAGCGTCAGCAACTCGTCGGCCGAAGCCACCCGGCAAAGGTCCCAGTGCGCCAGGCGTTCCGGCGCGGGCTCGGGACAAACAGTTCGCAGGCAGCCCGGGGTCCACTGGCTTCCCGGCGCGCCGCACTGTGGGCAATGCCAATGCGCCCGCAGCAGCAACCCGCGCCGCACGGCTTCCTCATCCAGACGTTGGCTCACGTAGCGGCGCTGGGCTGGCGGCACCTCGGCCCGGTCACTCGCACCAGCCAAGGCCGCCAAGCACGCTCGTTCAAAGCGCGACGGCTCCGTTTCCAAAAGCGTCTGTTCCACCGTGCGGTGGGCCGCCTCGTAGTCGGCGGGCGTGAAGGTGTATTCCGCCGCGTCGTCGTGGCCCGGCGTGCGGGCCGTCAAAGTCAGGCGCCCGTCGTGGCGCCGGAGTGTCAGCACGTCAACCTTTCCATGGCGACAGGGCGTCCGCACCGGGGCCCGCCCGAGCCAGCGATGTCGAAATCATCAATCCCCGGTACGGCGCCATCTGTACACACCGAGAATACCCAGGGGGCGACGCTCTGTCAACTCGGTGGGTACGACAGCCCCACACGCCCTCCGCCCCTTACCGCACATCCCGCCTGCTAGAGCGATCGCATCAAGTACAGACGGCGCGGCGAGTCGGCGATGCCGTCCGATCGCTCGATCCGGAATAACCGGGCGAACGCGGCTTCAAAGCCCTCCTGCGTGTACCACGGAAACGTGTGGTTCCGCATCGCCAAAAGCCGCCTCACCATCGGGTCGTCCGGCGGCACGAACTCGATCAGCAGGTGCCGCCCCAGCGAAGCAAAGAACCGGGCCAGCCGCTCGAAGCTCGTGTTGTTGCCGATGGCCAGGTGGTGCACCAGCGCCAAAGCCATCACCAGCCCGGCGGGCCCCCGTTCCGTCAGCGACCTCACCTCGCGGTTGTCCCAGCCCAGTGCCGGGCTTGGGCTCGCCAGATCGGCCACAATCGGAAACAGGGTCCGCTCGCCGGCCTCGACCATTCGCCGGTAGTTCATATCGACAGCCCCCGGATCGCTGTCGATCGACACCACCGGGACACCGGTGGCTGCCGCGATCCGGCTGAAAATCCCAACGTTGCCGCCCAGGTCCCACACTGAAGCCGCCTCCACCTGCGTCAGGTACTCGGCCACCAGCCGTTCCTTGTCGGCCTGCCCGGCGTCGCTGTAGCTCGACTGGTCTCCGTAGCTGGCCCACGGGGTATCGCCCGGATTCCACGACAGCTTGCGGACGGTCGACTCCAGGCTCTCCAGCACCGCCTCCAGCCGGCGCCGGCTCATGCGGCCCTTCAGACTCTCGCGGTCGCGCGTCGAGTCCGCGTGGCGCGCCTGCGCCCGGCTATGCAGGTGCACGTGCATCAACAAGCCAGGCCGCAGCCGCGTCCGCCACGGCAGCAAGCGGGCCGCCATATCCAAAGGCAGCCCGTCCAGGTGGCTCTGCAGTAGCCTTCCCAGCCGCACGTCCCGGTAGGCCAGCAGCGCCAGCGGCGCCAGGAAGTGTTGGCAGAACTGGCGGTACCCCACCCATGGCAGCCCCGGCTCGTACGGCTCGAACGACAACGTGTCGATCAGCGTGGGCCGACCCTCGGACAACTGGATGTTGTAAGCGCTCGCATCCTTCAGCGACAGGCCGAATGCCAGGGCCAGTCGCTGCACCCGCAGCGTCGTCAGGGCGGAAGCCCGCAGTTGCGAGAACGACCACTCGAACGGGTACGAGATGAACGTCAGTTGGGTCGGCCGAATCACCGCGGCCGCACCGGGCTCCGGCGCAAGGCCCGGGTCGGCGGTCTCATGCGGCAGCAGCAGGCCCTGCTCCGTGAGCTTCCCGTACAGCCCCGACTCCATCAGAGTCGCAAGGGTCGCGGCATACGAGTGGTTCACCTGCCGAAAGTAGGTGCCGTCCCTCTGAAACACGAAACCCGCCGGATCCCGAAACGAACCCGGCAGGCGCCCGTCAGCCCCGCTGTTCATCCAGCCCTACCGGTCGGCCTCCTCACCTGAAGGCTGGTCCTCAGGCTCCGACCGCCGCCATCGACCGAAAACTCGCCAGAACATGTGCCGCAACCACAACCGCGCCGTCAGCAACCCGCCCAGCACCGCCGCAATAATGATCTGAATCGCAAAGCTCCCACTCCCCGGATCGATATACCGCCGCCCGACAAGCAGGGCTGTCGTAAGCAGCCCGACACACACTCCAACCGCCGCAACGCCCGGCATGGCCGCTCTGGTCCGCCGCTCCTGCGCGCCGAGCCCTCTCGCTTCGGAAGCGCGCCCAAGTGGCAGGGCGGGATGGAAGGCTTTTGGCATTGGCCTACTATAAACTCCGCCGCCCAGCGATGCACGGGAACTCGTCCCGATCCTGCATCGTTCGATTTCCTTGTGAATCTTCACCCAAGCAGCCAAGGGAGCACGACCGTGTCTACGAGGCGTGAAGCGACGATTGGCCGGTTCTTGTGCGTCGTGTATCCGCTCCGTGTGTCGACAGCCGCCGGCGGGGTTTGGCCGGACGGTATGTCGCTCGTTTGATAGTTCGCAAGCAACGTAGAGGCATATCGCTGATAGGACCCTCGGTGCATGCATAAGTCCTTCTGGCTGGCTGTGGCGCTGGTCGCGCTGGGGCTTTTGGCGAGCCTCGTGCCTCAAGTTACGTACCCAACGTATTCAAGCGGCAAACCGTCGCCCAGCGTGCTCGTGGCTTGGCCAGGCTGGGGCGTTCAGCAAGACTTGGGCCGCCTGCGCGGGACCGTTGGCCGCTTTCAGATCTGGGTTGCAGGTCAGCAGGACAGAGATACCCAGCTTGAATTGTCCGCGTGGCTGTTGGACTCCGAAACTGGCAATGTGCTGCGGGAGACAACCATTGACGTGGTCTCGGCGCACATTCCGGTGGTTCGCTCTCTTGATTTTCCGTCATATGACGTCCCCGACGGCCAGCGATTGCTTCTCCAGATGCAAGTCGCGGAGCATCAGAAACACTCCGTGAGCTATCGCCTCGCCTACCCGCAATCAGGCAATGAGTACGTGAAGCTGAACGGCGTGGCCAACGCTGGCCCTGGTCCGCTGGCCCTTACCCATCAGAACACCAGCAGTGGATTTCGCGCGGCGTTTCTCGGCGAACAGTCCGAACGTGTCCGCCTCGCTCTGGCCGTCATATGCGGTGTCGTGGCGGCCCTTATACATCCTCGGGTTGCGCGTCGATTGCGAAAGCTAGCGCATACTCGCGGTCATCGCCTGAGGATCTGGATCAGACCTCGGACAGAGCTTCGCACTAAGCCAGCAACTGGCGACGTGCCGGGACGATTGGGTCGTTGGCTCTCCGTGCCCTGGTAAGCGTGGATGTTCTCCACAATACTTATCGTACATTTCATGGCAAGCAATCAACTATACTTTGCTCTCGATGAGATGCTCATCCCGTTGATTATAGCCTTATTCTCAGCAACGATAATTGTCGTAATGCTGTGGGCCTTCCTCAGAGATTGGCACAGGCCAGCCGCCATTACTGCCGTAATCACTATAGTCTTCTTCGGTTATGGACACATCCAGACTGCCCTAGACAGCCGGATTGACGAACGCCTGCTGTTTTCGAGCGTCTCAGTGCTTGCGGCAGGGGCCGTCTATGCCGCCTTGAGATCCACGTGCTGGGTCAAGCGATCGGCGCAGATGGCAAACGTTACGGCGGCTGCACTTATCGTTTTTTCTGTTGTAAGTCTCATTCTCGAAGCATCCAGATCAGGGACATCGGAATACTCGGCAGATCCTGCGCAAGTAGAGAAGCTGACCTCCCATCTATTCCCTGAAGGCGTCCCGGATGTCAGGGATAAGCGGCCTGACATTTACTACATCATTCTTGACGAATATGGTCGCCATGATCTCCTCAATGGATTTGATAATACGCAGTTCATTGGTGAGCTTGAGCGCCGTGGCTTTTACATTGCCAAGGCGGCAACAACCAACTACAGCACAACAGTGACCTCCTTGGCGTCTGCGTTGAATATGGCGTATATGGAGGGGATTATATACAAAGGTCACATTGCGGCGGCGCTAATCGGTCCGCCGAACCGTCACGTCAAGCATCGCGGCTTTGGCCAACTCGGTAGGCGTGCACGGGAGCCGGACGACTTCCCGCTGCTCCGCCATGCTCGGCTGATAGTCGCTCGCCACCACCTCAATCTCACGGCGGCGGAGGCGACGGCGGCGGCGCTTACGCTTTGTCATAGCCGCATCGCCAGTTGCGCTTCTCTGAAACGTCGGACCGCTTGCATGGTGGGCGGCGCGTCAATCGTCACGCCGTCGATAATCTCGTACGCCGTGAGAATCTGGAGCCGGTCGTACTCTTTCGGCGGCAAGCTCGCATTCTGCTGGTAGCGCAACTGTCCGGCCCGTTGGGCCGCTTCCTCCATCTTCACCGTCGGCTCCTTGTCAAGAATCAGCACGCCGATATCCGCCTGTTCGCTCCGCACGGTGCCGACCAGTTCGCGTACGTGCTCCGGTTTGCGCTGGTTCCCCGTCTTGACGGAAAACACAACGCGCCCCCACTGGTCGCGCTCTTGACGGTCTACGCCAAGGTGAATCGCAAGGTCGCCATCAATGCCACGGTCGCCAGACTTGCGCGGATTCGGCAATCCGCCGAGCCTCCGTATCAGCCAGTCTTGCTTCTCAATGGGATTCAGGCGAACGTACTCCGCCATCGTGTCCGGGCGGCCCTCTACGAGGTCATACCCCGCATCGTCGTAGACGCCAACCCTCGCCAGCGCGCCCCGAACTTCGTCGATGGCGTCGCCGCTGATATCGACGCCAATCCAGCGCCGCTTGAGTCGATGCGCCGCCATGATGCTTGTCCCGCAGCCGCAGAACGGATCCAAGACAAGGTCACCCTCGCGCGTTGACGCGGCGATGATTCGCTCAAGCAATGGCTGCGGCTTTTTCGTCGGGTATTCGTTTGGCCGACGCTTCACGGTGATATCGGTAATCACGTCTTGGGGAGGCACGCCGCCGTCAGGGTTGAGATAGACCTTGCGGCGTGGGATGCCGTTGCGCTTCGCTGGCCAGTGGATACGGTCGTCAGCGTCGAGTTCGTCCAGGCGATGCTTCGGGAACTTCCACACGTCGTCAATGCCGCGCCATTCGTACTCGTACCCGCCGCCCGACAAGCTGCGAGCCTGTAGCGGTGAAGTCATGTACCGGCCCCGCGCATCCTTGTATCGGTAGGAGTTCCGAATGTGCTCCGGGTCGTAGGGGATGCGGTGCTCGCCCGGCCAGGTGAATGAATCCGACATGGAATAGAACAGGAGCACGTCATGAATCTTCCCCCAGCGCTTCGCGTCGTTGTGGGATGACATGCGCTTCCAGACAATCTCGTTTTGAAAGTGCCCAAAGCCAAACACGCCGTCCATGATGACTTTCAGGTAATGGCTTACGGTAGGGTCGCAGTGGATATAAATGCTCCCATGCGGTGCCAAGACGCGCCGCAATAAGACGAGCCGTTGTGTCATGTACATCAAGTAGTTGAGCAGCTTCTTTTCGGCGGCTGTACTTTGTTCGAGCATGTTAACCCAGA
>JAJDZD010000001.1 GCA_022824865.1 Chloroflexota bacterium
AGCATGGATATGGGCATGGATGACGACATGAAGATGGACGACGGCATGGGCATGGGCGACGACATGAGCATGGGCAACGACATGAAGATGGACGACGACATGAGCATGGGCGACGACATGGACATGGGCGACGACATGAAGATGTCCAATGACATGGACATGTCGATGAGCCTGCCCTACCGCATCGCGGCTGACGTTATCTCTCGAGGCACCGAGAAAGAGTTCCTGGCCGGCACCGACGCAGGCGTGCTCTACGGGATCGGAGCCTCGGAAGACGAGATCAACAAGATGAAGATGGGCGACATGATGATGAGCGACATGATGTAGCCCAGGACGGGCACATCAGGTCCGGAACCGACGCCGGTCGCGCTCGTCGCGGCCGGCGTCGGCCGCGTTCTGGTCTGGACGCCGATTCCGGGGTACGATTCAAAGAACGACCCCATGGCACCAGCCAGAGCCTGAGCGCATGATCAAGCGACGCGGGTCCTACCAGATCAAGGTGCGAGACGTGCCCATCGGGGGCGGCGCACCCGTCGCCGTCCAGTCGATGACCATCACCGACACGCGTGACGTCGACGCCACCGTGGCCCAGATCGACCGGCTGGTGGAACACGGCTGTGACATCGTCCGTCTGGCCGTACCCGACAAGTACGCTGGAGCGGCCCTCAAGGACATCCGCGCCCGTACCGACGCCCCGCTCGTCGCCGACATCCACTTCGACTACCGCCTGGCCCTCATGGCGGCCGAAGCCGAGTTCGACTGCCTCCGGATCAACCCCGGCAACATCGGCGGACGCGAAAACGTCGAAGCCGTCGTCCGCGCCTGCAAGGAACGCGACATCCCCATCCGCATCGGCGTGAATTCAGGGTCGATCCAGGAAGCCTGGTCCAAGAAGTTCGACGGTCGTCCCGAAGGCGACGAACTCGTGGACCTCATGGTCGAAGACGCGGTCGAGCACGTGAAGATCCTCGAGGACATGAACTTCGACCAGATCAAGATCTCCATGAAGTCCTTCGAGGTCGACGTCACCATCAACGCCTACAAGGCCCTGGCGCAGTTGGTCATGTATCCCTTCCACATCGGCATCACCGAGTCAGGGCCGCCCAGCACCGGGATCATCCGTTCGTCGGTGGGCCTCGGCAGCCTGCTGTGGGACGGCTACGGCGACACCATGCGCGTCTCGCTCACCACCGATCCGGTCGAGGAAGTCCGGGTCGCCAACGAAATACTCAAGGTTCTTGGGCTCAAGACCGTGGGACCAACGATGGTCTCCTGCCCGTCGTGCGGGCGCTGCGAGATTGATCTCTACGGCCTGGCCGACGCCGTGGAAGACGTGATGAAGGGCGTCAAGCAGCCCATGAAGGTCGCCGTCATGGGCTGCGTGGTTAACGGGCCCGGCGAAGCCATGGACGCCGACCTGGGCATCGCCGGCGGCAAGGGCCGTGCGGTGATCTTTCGCCATGGCGAGATCCTGCAGACGGTGGACGAAGCCGACATGCTGCCGGTGCTGACCGACGAGATCGGCAAACTCGAGGTCGCCATGGCGGAAACGGCCGAGGCTTCCTGAACCCACGAGTCCAGTGCGGCTGAGCGTGCGTGGCTGAGCTACACCGAGACGGCAAGCCCATGTTCCACGCCGAGTCGTTGCGCCGGTGGCACGATTGGCTGCATGCCAACCACGACTCCTCCAGCGGCGTCTGGCTGGTGGTTTGGAAGAAGCACACGGGCAAGCCGGCGCTGGATTACCCCGATACCGTCGACGAAGCCCTGGCCTACGGCTGGATCGACTCGCGCACCAATCGACTCGACGACGAACGCGGCATGCGCTGGTATTGCCCGCGCAATCCCACCAGCCCCTGGTCCCGCATCAATCGGGCGAAGATCGCGCGGCTGACCGAAGCTGGGCGTCTAACCCCCGCCGGGCAGGTCTTGGTCGATGCCGCCAAGGCCAACGGCGCCTGGACGATCTCCGACGAGATTGAAGACCTCGTGATTCCCGACGCCCTGGCCGCGGCCCTGCAATCCAACCCGTCGGCCGAGACCCATTTCGCGCGATTCTCGGCCTCGGCCAAGAAGAACATCCTCTGGTGGATCAAGTCCGCCAAGACCGCGCCCACGCGTACCCGGCGTATCACCACCACCGTTGAACGCGCCGCCGAAAACCGCATGGCCAACCACCCCAAAGGCCGCGACCAGGGCCCGCGAAGCAGGCCAGCCTGAGCCGCCCATCGTGAGTCCACGGGTAACCGATCGACAGCATTTGAGGAAAGGATCTCTCCACTAACGATGCTCGCCATTCGCAAAGCGCGCCCCGAACGCGGCGTCGAAGTCGCCGAAGTCGCGCAACCAAACCCCGAGCCAGACGAACTCCTGCTCCGGGTCCGCCGCGCCGGCATTTGCGGTTCCGATCGCCACCTCTACGCCTGGGACTCCTGGGCCGAGCTCAACTTCCCCACGCCTTTCACCCTCGGACACGAAATCGTTGGCGAAGTCGTGTCGGTGGGTGCCGGCGCGCAAGGCTTTGCTGCAGGCGAAGTCGTCGCCGTCGAAAGCCACATCTACTGCGGCGTCTGCCGCACCTGCCGCACCGGCAACGCCCACGTCTGCGAAAACCTGCGCATCCTCGGCATCGACGTGGACGGCGGATTCGCCGAGCACGTGGCCGTTCCAGCGCGCGTCGCCTGGAAAGTGCGTCCCGAGATCCCCATCGATCGAGCCGTCCTGTTCGAGCCGCTCGGTAACGCCGTCCACGCCGCCATGCGCTTCGACCTGTCGGGCCAGCCCATTGCCGTCTACGGCTGCGGCCCCATGGGACTGATGTCCATTGCCGTCGCCCATTCCGTGGGCGCCTATCCGATCGTCGCTAGCGACATTTCCCCCTATCGACGCGGGTTGGCCGAGACCATGGGTGCCCACGTCGCCCTTGATGCCGCTTCGAAGACGTTCGAGGCGGATCTCCTGAACGCTTTGGGCACTCGTCCGACCGTCAGCCTGGAAATGTCCGGCCACCCCGACGCCTTCAAGCAGGCCCTGCGCTTGTCGGCCAACGCCGGCCAGGTGGTGTTGCTGGGCATTCCCCCAACTCCCGTCTCGATCGACCTGGCTGACGACCTGCTGTTCAAGGGCCTGGAGGTCTACGGCGTCACGGGCCGCCTCATCTGGGACACCTGGTACCGGACCGAGGCCTTCCTCATCCGGCACGGCGACGCCCTGGACCCTATGCTCACCCACACCTTCCCGCTGGCCGACTTCGAAAACGCCATGGACATGATCCAGACTGGCCAGTGCGGCAAAGTCCTGCTGGAAATGGATAGGTAGGCTGCAAGCCGGCGCCGGCCCAAAGCCGTCCGTTTCACCGCCTCACGCAGTCAGGAGTTTGAGATGAAGCTGGCCCTATCCGGACGAGTCGTCGAGGCCCCGCACGAGAAAACCCGGGCGCTGATCGACCTGCCCGACCTCGCCGAAGCCGCCGCCCGCATCGGCTACGGCGCCCTCGAGGTCCGCAACTCCCAGCTCGAAGTTGGTGCAACGCTCGCCCGGGTAAACGAAATCCGGCAATCCCTCGACGAGAACGGTCTGACTGCCTGCTGTCTCGTCGCCGACTCCGCCACCGAAGGCCGCTTCAGCCCCCGCTTCGACGAATACCTCGACCTCGCCCTCCGCATCGGCGCCGAGCGCATTCGTCCCAGCATCGGCTCCATAGAGCAAATCCCGCAGGTGCGCGACGCCGCCGACAAGGCCGCCGCCTTCGGCGTGGATCTCGTTCAGTTCACCCACCACGGCACGCCCTTCAACACCGTCGCCGGCTCCCTCGACATGCTGCGCCGCGTCAACCGCAGCAACGTGGGCCTCGTCTTCGAACCTGCCAACCTCTACATCGAAGGCCAGGACTACGGGATCGACGCGGTCCGCGCCCTCGCTCCCCACATCAAGCACGCCGAAGTCCAGAACATGCACCTGGTCGGACCCGACGAAGGCATCCCCATCACCGCCCAGGGCGGCTACGTCCAATACGAGAACCGGCGCGTGGACGACCCGCGCGGCGTCGACATTCCGAGTGTGGTCGAGTGCCTCAAGGCCATTGGCTACGACGGCTGGCTGGTCATGCACAGCCCCAACTTCGACGGACTCGATCCGCTCACCTACGCCGCCCAGGCGCACGACTACCTGCGCGGCCTGATCGACGGCTGACGCTTATTTGGGCGGACAAGGGCGACAGTTCGCGTGGTGCTAGGCTGACTCGAAGTTCGGTTTTTGTCCGGCAGTGCGTGAGGGGAGGCGGCCGACGCCAGCCGAGCCGAAACTGACGCCCCTGCGGCGCCAGTTTCTTGACATAAAACAACAGCAGCCCGACGCGATCCTGCTCTTCCGTCTCGGCGACTTCTACGAGATGTTCGATGAAGACGCCGAACGCGCCGCCGCCGTCCTCCAGATCGTCCTCACTTCCCGCGAGTTCGGTAAAGGCAACCGGGTGTCCATGTGCGGCGTCCCCTACCACGCCGCTCCCACCTACATCGGTCGCCTGATCGAGGCCGGCCTGCGCGTCGCCGTCTGCGATCAGGTCGGCGAGGTGGGTCGCGGCCTCGTCGAACGCAAAGTCACCCGCGTTATCACCCCCGGCACCGTGGTCGACGAGGACTGGCTCCAACCCGAAGCCAACAATTACCTGGCCGTAGCCGTTGGCGATGGCGAATCCCGCGGCCTGGCCTACGCCGACATCACCACCGGCGACCTGGCCGCCTGCGAGGCCAGCCGCGAAGCGCTAGCCCGCGAACTCACTCGCATCGGCGCCCGCGAAACGCTGACCCTGGGACTCCCCGACGGCGAGATCCCCGCCGGCGTCCCCCAGGACGACCAGGCCTGGCTCGGCGATCCCACCGCCGGTCGCGAAATGGTCCAGCGCCACTTCGGCGTCCGCGATCTTGAAGGCCTCGGCCTCCAGGGCCGTCCGCTCGCCACCCACGCTGTCGGCGTCCTCTTGCGCTACGTCGAGGACACCGACCCTTCCGCCCTCCACGTCCTCACCGGCGTCCACGCCTACGGCACCGCCGACTACATGGAGCTCGACGCCTTCACCCGCCGCAACCTCGAACTCGAGACCGCCGGCCGCGACGCACGCCGCGAAGGCAGCCTCCTTGCGGTCCTCGACCGTACCCACACCCCCATGGGCGCCCGACGCCTCCGTGAACAGCTCACGCGCCCCCTGGTTGACCGCGCCCGTCTCGAAGAGCGCCTTGATCGCGTCCAATCGCTGCTGGACGACTCCGCCCTGCGCGGCCAAGCCCAGGCTGTTCTGGATCGAGTCGGCGACCTCGAACGACTCGCCAACCGCGTGGTCCGACGCGCCGTCTCCGCCTCGGACGTACGCCACCTCGCCTCCGCTCTCGACGCCGTCGCCGACCTGCGCGAATTCCTCGAGAACCAGCAGCCGGCCCTCACCGGTCTTCGAGAAGCCCTCGATCCCTGCACCGAGGCCCGCGCCCTCATCGCCCGCGCCGTCACCGAGCGCGGCGAACGCATCATCCGCCCCGGCTACAGCGACGAACTCGACCGCGTCCTCGACTCGGCGGCCGAAGCCAAGGGCTGGATCGCCGGCCTCGAACGACGCGAACGCGAAACCACCGGCCTCCGCGGCCTCAAGGTCGGCTACAACCGCGTCTTCGGCTACTACCTCGAAGTCGGCCGCGCCCACAGCGAGCAGGTCCCCGACGCCTACCAGCGCCGCCAGACTCTCGCCAACGCCGAGCGCTACGTCACTCCCGAACTCAAGGAGTACGAATCCCGCGTCCTCGGCGCCGAAGAACGCATCGCCGAACTGGAACGCACCCTGTTCGACGAAGTCGTCGAACGCCTCAGCGCCGACGGCCCCTCCCTCCAGCGCACCGCCCAGGCCCTGGCCGCCCTCGATGTGGCGGCCTCCCTGGCCGAGGTCGCCGAACGCCAGGCCTACGTCCGACCCGAGCTCAACGACGGCGACGCCCTCGAAATCGAGTCCGGCCGCCACCCCGTCGTCGAGCTCGCCCAGCACGAACGCTTCGTCCCCAACGACAGCTTCCTGGATCCCGCCGAGCGCCAGATTGCCGTCCTCACCGGCCCCAACATGGCCGGCAAATCCACCTATCTGCGCCAGGTCGCTCTGATTGTCCTCATGGCCCAGGTCGGCAGCTTCGTCCCCGCCGCCCGCGCCTCCATCGGCATCGTCGACCGCATCTTCACCCGCGTCGGCGCCCACGACGACCTCGCCGCCGGCGCCAGCACCTTCATGGTCGAGATGCTGGAGCTCGCCGCCATCCTCGCCCAGGCCACCCCCCGCAGCCTCATCGTGCTCGACGAAATCGGCCGCGGCACCAGCACCTACGACGGCATCTCCGTCGCCCGCGCCGTCATCGAGCACCTGCACAACCACCCGCGCCTGCGCGCCCGCACGATCTTCGCCACCCACTACCACGAGTTGACCGCCGTGGCCGACCTGCTCCCCCGCGTCCACAACCTCAACGCCTCCGCCATCGAGCAGGACGGCCAGGTCGTCTTCCTTCGCCGCATCACGCCCGGCGGCGCCGATCGCAGTTTCGGCGTTCACGTCGCTGAAATGGCCGGCCTCCCATCCACCATCATCCGCCGCGCCGCCGCCATCCTCGGCGATCTCGAAACCCAGTCCAACGGCCGCCCGTCGCCCACCCAGCTCAGCCTCCTGCCCCCGCCCGAACATCCCGTCCTCGACGACCTCCGCGCCCTCGACCTGGAGCAACTCGCCCCGCTCGACGCCCTCACCGCGCTCTACGAACTCCAGCGCACCCTCCGCTCGTGAGCATCCGGCGCCTCCCGCCGGAAATCAGCGGCAAAATCGCCGCCGGCGAGGTCATCGAACGCCCAGCCTCCGTCGTCCGCGAACTCCTGGACAATGCCCTCGACGCCGGCGCCCGCCGCATCGGCGTCTCGGTCGAACAGGGCGGCAAGGCGCTCATCGAGATCACCGACGACGGCTGCGGCATCCCGCCCGACCAGGTCGCCCTGGCCGTCGAGCGCCACAGCACCAGCAAGCTCAGCTCCGTCGACGACCTCGCCCGCATTCAGACCCTGGGCTTCCGCGGCGAAGCCCTCGCCAGCATCGCCGCCGTGGCCGAACTATCGCTGCGATCCGTCACCGCTGAGGGCCAACCCGGCCGCGAGGTCCTCGCCCGCGACGAGCGCGTCATCGAGGAACGTCCCGTCGGCGGCGCCCGCGGCACCCGCGTCACCGTCCGCGGCCTCTTCCGCACCGTCCCGGCCCGCCTCGAGTTCCTCAAGGCCGAGCGCACCGAACTCGGTCACATCGTCGCCGCCGTCACCCGCGCCGCCCTCGGCCATCCCCACGTCGCGTTCAGGCTTCACGACGGCCACCGCGAACGCGTCCGCACCCCCGGCGACGGCGACCTCCGCAACGCCCTCCTCGCCATCTACGGCGCAACCCTCGTAGACGAGCTCATCGAACTCCCGCCCGGCCAGACCCTCGGCATTGACGGCTTCATCTCCCAGCCCCACCTCCAGCGCTCGTCCCGCGCCGACATCGCCCTATTCGTCAATGGCCGCTGGGTCAGCGACCGCCTCCTCTCCGCCGCCGTCAGCGAGGCCTACCGCAGCGTCATGCCCACCGGCCGCTTCCCCGTGATGGTGTTGAATCTGACCATTCCCCCCGAGGAAGTCGACGTCAACGTCCATCCCTCCAAGGCCGAAGTCCGCTTCCGCCGCTCCGGTGAAGTCTTCCGCCGCCTCTCCGCCACCGTCCGTCGCGCCCTCGCGTCCTCCACCGAAATTGCCCCCGCCCGCCTCGACCGCCCCGTCGTCGACCAGTTCTTCTTCCCTGCCGACGGCGCCCGTTGGCAAACGGGCTCGCCTCCGCCCACTCGCCACCTCGGCGCTGGCGGCGGGCCGCCCACGGTGCCAAACGACCAGGAGCCGGAACCCGCCCTCGGCCTCCGCTCTCCCGTCATGCGTCCTCTCGGCCAGGTCGACAACACCTACGTTGTCGCCGCCGGGCCCCGCGGCCTCTATCTCATCGACCAGCACGCCGCCCACGAACGCATCCTCTTCGAGCGCCTCGGCAACGCCGCCGACGCCTCCACCCAGCAACTCCTGGATCCAACCAGCGTCGAACTCAGCGCCGAGGAAAGCGACTGGGTCGCCTCCCACGCCGACGATCTCCAGCGCCTCGGCTTCGATGTAACTCCCTTTGGCCCCGCCGCCTGGCTGCTCCGCGCGGTCCCCTCGGCCCTCGGCAGCATCGACGCCTCCACCTATCTCCGCGAGGTCGTCGCCGAAGCCCAGACCCCCGACTTCCAGCGCCTCGCCGCCTCCGACCGCCTCCGCTGGTCCCTCGCCTGCCGCGCCGCCGTCAAGGCCGGAGGTCCCCTGACATTTGACGAGATGAATGCCCTCATCCGCGACCTGGAGGCCTGCGACCTCGGCATCACCTGCCCCCACGGCCGCCCCACCGTCATCCTCCTCAGCCGCGAACTCCTCGACCGCGAATTCGGCCGCACCTGAGCCACCTTGGCCAAACGCCCCTCACCCCCCAGCCCGCGTCCGCTCTTGCTCCCTCTCCTGAGACCCTTGTGAAACTCCTGCTTCATCGGGGGTGCGACCTCTTGCCTCTCCTGGGGGAGAGGCCGGCGCTGTCCCCAGCGCCGGGTGAGGGGTCTTCCGGGCAACCCGCCCCAGGTTGCGCAAAGGTCTCCATTGGGAGTGTGCAGAGCGGGAACACTATGGACACCCGTTCGGCGACATGGTGAACACATTTGGGAGACGTGAGGGTTTCGGCCGGAATCGCTCGAGACCCATCGCCTAGCATCGCCGCCCGTCCGAGGAGCACACCATGAGCGAAGAACGACCCACCGCGCTGAGCGTCCGCGACCCCGGCATCCGGGCGTTGTTCGCGCAGCAGGCGCGCTGGCAGGCCTGGCTTGACGTCGAGGCGGCGCTGGCTCGGGCGCAGGCGGAGATCGGGATGATTCCTGAGGCCGCCGCCGCGGAGATCGAGCGCAAGGCGCACCTCGAGCTGTTCGACCTCGAGCGCGTCACCGAGGGGCTGCGCGTCACCGGCCACGGCTTGGTGCCGCTCGTCTGGGAGCTCGACCGGCTCTGCGAGGGCGACGCCGGCGGCCACGTCCACTGGGGAGCGACCACGCAGAACATCACCCAGACGGGCAACATCCTCCAGTTGCGCAAGGCGCACCGCATCGTTCTCGCCGAGCTTGCCGACCTGCTCCAGACGCTCGCGTCACTCGCCGAGCGCACGAAGGACGACGCGATTGCCGGCCGCACCCACGGGCAGCACGCCGTGCCCTCCACGTTCGGGGCGAAGGTGGCGGTGTGGATCGACGAGCTGTGCCGTCACGCGCAGCGGCTGCGGCAGCTGGAACCGCGCGCCTTCGTCGCGATGCTCGGCGGCGGCGCGGGCACGGCCGCCTCGTTCCAGGGCCACGGCGCCGCGCTGCAGCGGCGGATGGGCCAGTTGCTCGGGCTCGGCTCAATGCCGCTGCCCGGCCGCACGATCTACGACCACCTGACGGAGTACGTCCTCGCCCTCGCCATGCTCGGTACGAGCTGCGGGAAGGCCGCGCGCGAGGTGCGCACGCTGATGGCCGAGGAGTTCGCGGAGGTCGAGGAGCCCGTGCCGCCCGGCGCCGTCGGTAGCAGCACCATGCCCCAGAAGCGCAATCCGAAACTCTGCATGGACATCATCGCCGACGAGACGCACCTGCGCTCGCTGGTCCCGCTCGCCATCGAGGCAATGCTCGGCGACCACGAGGCCGACGGCAGCCGCTCGATGATGATCGACCGCGCGTTGCGGCAGGCCGTCGAGCTGACCGGCGACATCCTCGTGCGGCTGCTCGACGTGGCCCGGGGACTGCGCGTCTTCCCGCAGCGGATGCTGCAGAACCTCGAACTCTCGGGCGGACTGATCATGTCGGAGAGCCTGATGCTGGAACTGGGGCGCGAGATCGGCCGGCAGCGCGCCCACGACGCCATCTACGAGGCGGCGCAGGAAGCCGCCACCGGCGGCGCGTCGTTCGCCTCGCTGCTCGCGAAAGACGAGGAAATCGCCGCGCGTCTGGGCGCGGAGCGCCTGGCGCAGATGCTGGACCCCGTGCGCTACACCGGCGACAGCGCCCGCCAGGCCTCGCAGCAGGCAGCGCGAGCGCTGCGCGTCGCCGCCGACCTGCGCGAAGCGATCGCGGCGGACTGAGCGCGAATTCGGCCGCATCTGGGGAAAGCCTGCGCGCGCAGCCCTCGTCGACATAACAATCACCACCGGGCTAAACTCTCCCCGGCTTGGTCGGCTCGCCCACGCGGGCGGCGTGGGTGCAAAAGCTTCGACGCGGAGGCGCGCCCGTGCACGTCCTGACACAACGCCGCAACCTCAGCACCATCGAACTGCTCATCGGCGCAGCCTTCATCGTCGTGGCCCTCTTCACCTGGAACCACAACAAGACCTTCGTCGACCCGGATGCCCTCACGACCGAAAACTGGCGCTACCAGCTCTGGCAGATCGGCACCCTGCTCATCGCCTTCGCCGGCGCCGCTTGGTTCTGGACCAACGGCCAGGGCCAACCCCGCGTCCGCGCCCTTGCAATGGCCCTGCTCGTCCCCGTCATCTTCCTGAACGCCTACACCGAGGAGATCTTCGGCGACCACGTAGGTACCGTGTGGGAAGTGGTCGATGGCCTCGTGGTCGCCCTGTCCGTCGTCATCGGGCTCTCGGTCCTCAGATGCGGCTGCAACAGCGGCCGCCTGATGGCCGCGATCTCGGCGATCACCGGCATCCTCGTGTTCATCAACTACCTCTTCATCAACAACGAGACCCTCTGGAGCGCCCTCGACCCGGTGATGATGCTCGTCGCTCTTCTCTGGGCCGTCGTCGGTCTCAGCCCGGACATTGGCGGGCCCCTGGGGAGTGACTGACAGGGAAGTGACGACCACATGAGGAAGAAGCGCAATGCGTAATCCGATTCGCCCCCGCGATCTCGGCGCCGCCGAGGCCCTCCTCTACGCCGCCATACTCTTCGTGGCCCTCTTCGCCTGGGGCGCCTCCACCGGCATGCTGGCCCGCGAGGGCCTGCCTTCCACCTCCAACTGGGCCTGGCGTCTCTGGCAGGTCGGCGCACTGCTCATGGGCATCCCCGGAGTCTGGTGGCTCTGGCGCGGCACCCAGCGCGTGGTCTGGACCCGCGGCCTGGTCCTGGGCGTGCTTGCCCTGGCCGTTTTCCTCAACTCCTATGGCGACGGACTCTTCGAAGGCAACTTCGGCAACATCTGGAAAACCGTCAACCCGGTCTTCCTGGGCTGCGCGCTCATCGCCGTTACGGTCCTGTGGAATCGCGGCGGCCTGCTGGACCGTCTGGGCGCGGCGCTCCTTGCCGCTTTCGGCGTCGTCCTCTTCATCAACGCCTACTTCGTCAACGACGGCACGCTCTGGGAAGCGCTCAACCCCTTGCGGGCTCTGGTTTTCTTGCTGTGGTCGGTGGCGGCGCTGAAGCAGAGCGCCCGGCCTGACTCGGAAATGGGAGGGTAGCGTCATGCGGTGCTGGCTCGAACGACACAATCTTGGATTCGCTGGCTCGCTTGCAGCCGCGGCCGTCGTGGCCGCCATGGTCTTTGCCTGGATCGATGCCGGGTCGGTGGTCTCCGAAACCCGGCTTAATGTCGACAACTGGGGCTGGAAGATCTGGCAGTTCGCCGCCCTGCTCATTGCCGTGCCCGGCGTTTGGTGGGTCTGGCGCAACACGCGCAACGTCAAATCCGCCTGGGCGCTCATCCTCGTGGGCTTCGCCGTCGTGGTCTTCGTCAGCTACTACGGCGACCACTCCGACGACTTCTCCGCCTCGGCCTTCGGCGAAAACACCCAGGCCGTCTGGGAGTCCATCAACGCCCTCGTCGTCGGCTTCAGCGTCGCCGGAGCCCTCGCCCTCTGGCAGCGCGGCGGAACCGCCTACCGCGTCGGCGCGATCCTCGCACTCGCCTTCGGTGTGCTGGACCTAATAAACGCCACCTTTCTCCAGAACGGAACCCTCTGGCAGATCATCGACCCCCTGATCATCCTCGCCGCCCTCTACTGGGCCGTCGACGAGGTCCGCCCAGAAGCGGCTTCGGCCGAATCTGACTAACAGGTTTCGCGCCAGCTGAACCGGATGGGCCCTGCCCTCGAGAGCGGCTGGGTCACAAGGGTCACTCGTCCTCGAACGGGTGGCGGCTCTTTCTCCCTCTCCCTTTGGGTGTGCAGACCGGGGACATCATTTACACGTGTTCGGAGACATGGTTTACACATCCAGTGCTGAGGTGGAGGACCGGGATGTGCCGTTTGCGGAGCGACGGGTGAGCGATCTGCGGGCCGAGTTTGTGGCGTTGGCCAGCCAGCCGGGGGCCAACCGGCGCGCGCTGTGCCAGCGCTTTCGGATCTCGGCGCCGACGGGCTACAAGTGGCTGCAGCGCTACGCCGCGGAGGGCCCGGCGGGGCTGCGGGACCGCTCGCGGCGGCCCCACCACAGTCCGGCGCAAACCGCCCCGGCCATCGAGCAGGCGGTGCTGGCCCTGCGCGCGCAGCACCCCACCTGGGGCGGGCGCAAACTGCGCGTGCTGCTGGCCCGGCAGGGCGTCCAGCCGCTGCCGGCGGCCTCGACGAGCACGGCGATCCTGCGCCGCCACGCCCAACTCGACCCCACCCAGGGGGCCGGCCAGCCGCGCGCCTGGCAGCGCTTCGAGCATCCCTACCCCAACGCCCTGTGGCAGATGGACTTCAAGGGCGGCTGGCCCTGCGGCCTCGGCCGCTGCCACCCCCTGACCATCCTCGACGACCACTCGCGCTACGCCCTGGGCCTGGCGGCCTGTCCCAACCAGCGCACCGCCACCGTGCGTGCTCACCTGATCACAGCCTTCCAGCGCTACGGGCTGCCGGACCGCCTGCTGGTCGACAACGGCAGTCCCTGGGGCAATCACCCGGCCCATCCCTACACCCCGCTGACCGTCTGGCTGCGCCGCCTGGGCATCGCCGTCAGCCACAGCCGCCCGTACCACCCCCAGACCTTGGGCAAGGACGAGCGCTTCCACGGCACCCTCGAGCGCGACTTCGGCCGGCAGCCGCCGCGGCCCGATCTGGCCAGTTGGCAGACCGCCTTCGATGCCTGGCGCCAGGAGGACCAACCAGGTGCGGCCCCACGAGGCGCTGGCCCTGGCCGTCCCGGCCAGTCGCTATCGCGTCAGCCCCCGGCCCTATCCGGCCCAGCTGCCCCCGCTGCCCTACGGGCCCGACGACCAGCGCCGCCGCGTGGGGCTGGGCGGCCGGGTGTCCTTCCAGGGCCGCCGGCTGCGGGTCCCGAAGGGCCTGCGCGGCGAAACGGTCGCGATCCGCCCGACCGCGACCGACGGCTGCTGGACCCTGCACTTTATGAGCGACCAGCTGGCCACCCTCGATCTCCGACACCCCGCCTAAATGTGTAAACCATGTGTCCGAACGTCTGTAAACCATGTGTCCGGTCTGGACATTGGGAGAGGGTTGGGGTGAGGGGTCTTCCGCGCAACCAACCCCCGGTCCTGCGGGGTCTTTCGAGAGGGGCTAGGCCAGCCCGCTGATCGTCCCGTCGGCCGTTATGTCCATATCCTCGGCAAACGGCCGCCGGGGCAGCCCCGGCATGGTCAGGATGTCCCCAGTCAGCGGCACCACGAATCCGGCCCCCGCTGACAACCGCACGTCCCGCACCGTCACTCGGAACCCGCTCGGTCGCCCCAGCAACGACGGGTTGTCCGACAGCGAATACTGCGTCTTCGCCATGCACACCGGGAACCCGCGCGCCACGCCCCGGTCCAATCGACGCAACCGCCGCGCCACGCCCGCCGCGTAGTCCACGCCGTCCGCCCCGTAGATTTCCCGCGCCACCGTCTCGATCTTCTCGGTCAGCGGCGCCTTGGCGTCATACAGCGGCTTGAAGTCGTCCTCGCCCTTCGCCAGCGTCGCCACCACCTTCCGAGCCAGGTCCTCGCCCCCTGCCCCGCCGTCGCTGAACACGGTCGAGACCGCCGCCGGCGCACCCAGCCCCTCGGCCGCAGCCATCACGGCGTCAACCTCGGCGTCCGTATCGGTCGGAAACCGGTTCACGGCTATTACCACCGGTATCCCGAACTTCCGCAGGTTCTCCGCATGCGCCTCTAGATTCGGCATGCCCGTCCGCAGCGCGTCCAGGTCTTCGCTCGCCAGCTCGCGCCTGTTCGCCCCGCCGTGCAGCTTCAGCGCCCGCACCGTGGCCACCAGAACCGCCACCCGCGGCCGCAGCCCGCCCGCCGGGCACTTGATGTTGAAGAACTTCTCCGCTCCCAGGTCGGCCCCGAACCCGGCCTCCGTCACCACCAGGTCCGCCAGCTTCAGCGCCAGCCGCGTGGCCACCAGCGAATTGCAGCCGTGCGCGATGTTCCCGAACGGCCCGCCGTGAATCAGCGCCGGCCCGCCCTCCAGGTTCTGCACCAGGTTCGGCAGCACCGCCTCCCGCATCAGGATCGCCATGGCCGGATGCGCCGTCAGATCCGCCGCCGTCACGTAGTCCCCCGGCCTCCGCTCCGCCACCGCGATCCGCGCAAACCGCGCCTTCAGGTCTTCCAGGTCGCGCGCCAGGCACAGCACTGCCATCACTTCCGAGGCCGGCGTGATGTCGAACCCCGTCTCCCGCGGTACCCCGCGCGTCCGCCCGCCCAGGCCCGCCACGATCCCGTGCAGCGCCCGGTCGTTCATGTCGATCACCCGCCGCCACAGCACCCGCCGCGCGTCGATCCCCAGCGCGTTCCCCTGGTGCAGGTGGTTGTCCAGCATCGCCGCCAGCAGGTTGTGCGCCGCGCTGATCGCCGCGAAGTCGCCGGTGAAATGCAGGTTGATGTCCTCCATCGGCAGCACCTGCGCGTACCCCCCGCCGGCCGCTCCGCCCTTCACCCCGAACACCGGACCCAGCGACGGCTCCCGCGTGGCGCTCAGAGCCCGATGCCCCAGCCCCTGCAACGCCTGCGTCAAGCCAATGGTGGTCGTTGTCTTCCCCTCGCCCGCCGGCGTGGGCGTGATCGCAGTCACCAGCACCAGGTCCCCGTCCGGCGCGTCCTTCCTCGCGTCAATCGCCGCCCGAGTGACCTTGCCTTTGGTCCGCCCATACGGATCGATCTCCGCAGGCGCAAGATCAAGACTCGCTGCAACCTCTTCGATCGGCTTCAACACGGCGCTCTGCGCGATTTCGATATCCGGCGGCTGCGATGGACTCATAACTTCTCCGGTTAGTGACTGCGCCGTTCGACGAGTTCAACGAGATTCCGCATCAGGCAGTAGTTCGTAATCGGCCCAATCCCGCCCGGCACCGGCGTAACCGCGCGGGCCCGCTCGACCACCGCATCAAAGTCCACGTCGCCCAACACCGTGCCGTTGCGGTACGTCGTCCCCACATCCACCACCACGGCGTCGCCGCCCACGTGCTCCGCCCCGATTAGCCTCGGGCTCCCAGTGGCCACGACCAGGATCTCCGCCTTCGACGTCACCGAGGGCAGATCGCCGGTTCTTGAGTGACAGACGGTTGTGGTCGCATTCCTCGCCAGCAGCATCGCCCACAACGGCTTCCCCACCACGTTGCTGCGACCAACCACGACCACCCCGCGACCCTCGATTGGTTCCTCGTAGTAGTCCAGCAGTTCGATCACCGCCGCCGCCGTCGCCGGCCCCGTCGTCGTATGCCCGGCAAACAGCTCGCCGATCGCGGCCGTCGTCAGCCGGTCCACGTCTTTGGCCGGATCGATGGCCTCCACGATCGCCGCATCGTCCACCTGCCCCGCCAGTGGAAACCCCAACAGGACTCCGTGCACACTCGCGTCGGCATTCAACGCTTGCACGTGTTCGACCACGTCTTCTGTCGTTGAGTCGCCGGGCAACTCGTCCAAGACCGCCCGCACACCCGCGCGCTTGCAGCTGCGCTGCACCGCCCGCGCGTATCCCTGTGCCGACGGGTCGTCCCCGACCCGAATCATCCGCAGCGTCAGCGCACCGTCGGCGCTCAGCCGCTCCACGCGCTCCTTCACCGCCGCCCGCAGCGCCCGCGCCGGCCCACGTCCCGACCAGACCTCGGCCTTGCTCATTCGGCGCTTTCCCCAAGCACCGAATCCACCACGCCGTCAGCGGCGTCGCGTGCCTCCAGGGCCGTGGCCAGTGCGGCCGTCAATTCAGCACGAACGACGGAGTCGTCAATCGACCCCAGGTTCGCCTGCACGTTCATCTCGCATATCCGGATAGCCGTTCGGGCTAGCGCCGCCCCCGCTCCCGCGTCGCTGATCACGTTCGGATTGCCCTTGGCCGCGGTCTCCGCCGCCAGCTCGATAATCTCCGCCGCGGCAGCGGCCACCCGCAAGGGCACCCGGCTGGCCTGCTCCGAAGCGCACGCAATTGCCGCACGTCGGGCCGACCGCTCGTCATTCGAGCTTCGCGGCATCCCGAAGGCCGCCATCACGCTCCCGTAGGCCTCCGCGTCTGCTTCCGCCAGATCCAGCGCCGCTGCCCGAATCGAATCGCAGCGCTCGATCACCCGCTCCATGTCCGCCTGCACGGCCCGAAACCTGCGACGACCCGTCGTCAACCGCGCCGTCATCGCCACCAACGCCGCGCCCATCCCCAACGCCACCGCCGCTCCGGCGCCGCCCCCCGGCGTGGGCGCCGACGACCCCAACGCATCCAGGAACTCCGCTAGCGAACCGCTCGAAGAGTCCGTCACGTCAGGCGGCAACGGCGGCTTCGGGAGTGCTGGGCGCCAGCGACGGCTCCGGCACCGGCCGCGGCAGCTTCAAGCCCGCCGCCTTCACGATCCTTGGCACCGCCCGTTCCCAGTCGATCGCCATGATGTGAACGCCATGCACGCCTGGAATCTCCCGCACCTGCTCGATGATCTCCAGGCAGATCTTCACGCCTTCCGTCCGCGGCTTCTTCGCCGCCCGCATGCGCTCCACGACCTCGTCGGGAACCTCCATGCCGGCGATCTTGAACTTCATGAACTCCGCCATCCGCGCCGACTTCAACGGACCCACTCCCGCGAAGATGTGCACCCGTTCGTCCAGCCCCTCGTCCCGCACATACGACATCCAGTCGGCGAACCGATCCACGTTGAAGATCATCTGCGTCAGCGCAAACTCCTGCCCCGCCTCCGCCTTCTTCAGCATTCGCAGCGGACGCCATCCATACGGCGGCGCGAACGGGTTGGCCGCGCCCCCGATGAAATAGCCAAAGTCACCCTTGATCGGATCCCCCGCCGCCGTTCGCCCTTCGTCCCGCAGCCGCCGCAGCAGCCGCACCAGTTGCACCCCCTGCAGGTCGAACACCGGCTTCGCCATCGGATGATCCCCAAGCACCAGGGAGTCCCCGCTGATTGACATAAAGTTCCGCACGCCAAACGCCTGCGCCGCGATCACGTCCGACTGGATCGCCAGCCGGTTCCGGTCGCGGCATGACAGCTGCATGATCGGCTCCACCCCGCCCTGCGCGCACAGCAGCGCCGCGCCCCAGTTCGCCATCTTCAGCGCCGCGCCCTGGTTATCCGTGCAGCTGGCCGCGTCCACGTACCCGCGGATAATCCCCACCTTCTTCCGCACGTCCGAAGCATCCGGCGCCCGCGGCGGCCCCAACTCACACGTCACCGCAAACTCCCCCGCCGCCAGCACCGCCTGCAGGTGGCTGTATGGTGCGGAAGCCGCGACGCTCGTATCGCCGGACTCGGCCGAAGTCATGCGAATAAAGGGACCTGCGTGAACGCGGGGACGCCGCCCATGGTATCGCGAGGTCGCCCCACCGAGCCTGTTCCCACTCGTTAGATCGGACCGCGATCCCCCGCTTAAATCGCTCGCTCCGATTTGATGTGGTCGACTCGCGTCACCCGCTCAGGTTCGCTGCGGCGCCGCGGCGGCCAGGGCCCGGTCGAACGTCATGATCTCCCGGACGCCGCGCCGTCGGCAGCTGGCAAGATGGCACAGATCCCGCGCGCTCAACTCGGGATGCCGGTCCCGGAGTTGGTGAGCCAGCATCACATCCGCCGCCTCCAGCGGCCACACTTCCACGCCGGTCCGCTCAATCAGGGCCGCGGCGTCATCAAAGACGTCATACCTCCGTGTGGGCAGGTAGGCGTGCATCAACTCTTGCAGTACTTCGGCGGACGTATAGAGCGATCTGGAATCACCAAAAGACTCGTTAAAGAATTCGCGGGCGCGTGACCTGAGCGGATGCGGTCTCCCAACCGCGTACATGAAAACGTTCGTATCCACGAAGGTCATACGTCAGGCAGACCGTGGAGACGCGATTCTTCGATTGTGCGCTTATGCACTTCCCAATCAGGCTCCACTCCGGAGCCTCGCCGTGCGTCGCACTCCTCGAAGAACCGTTCCAGGTCCTCCCGCGATTGGAATCGTCGGGCGCGCTCCCGCGCCTCCAGCCGGTCACGAGCCGCGGCCCGCAACCACGCGCTGAACGTCAGACCCTCGCTCCGCGCCTGGCGGACGAACCGGTCGCGGTCCTCGTCCGGGATTATCAATTGGACTCGTGCCACGCTGGGCTCTTCCATGCACCATTAGCATGTGTATAGATCATACACATTAGCTAGCCTGTCACCAACATTCCAATCGAGTTGCCGTGGGCCATATTGACCCTGTCGCATACATCTCGCGGCCAGCGAAAGGAGACACTTCCCAGGCTCAGCCCATTGCACCAGGATTCCTGAGGTTCCCAACACGGCCATAGGACGCGCCGCCTCGACTAGCCGCTAGCCACCCGTCACCCACCACTGCTCTCTACTACAATCTCCCCGTGTCGTCCCAGGGCTTCACGCGGGCGGGCGCGTTGCCTGCTGTCGGAAGTGAGCAGCCTGGATGAACGCCTACGAGGCTGGCTCGCCAGCCAGCGCCGCCGCTGAACTGACACGGCGGCTCGCATCCCTGGAGCCCGGCGGCCCCCCGCTCCAAGTTGACCCGGACACTTTCCTGCGCGCCACTCGGCTTGGATTCGACCCGCACTCCGAAGCCGCCATCCTCGACTCCCTCCCTGTCATTCCGGCCGACCACCTGTCGGACGTTGCCTTCCACGACCAACCGACCGCCCAGCCCACCGCCGAAGCGCCGGCCGACGCCTTTAACTACCAGTCCGAGCAACCCGGCCCCGACCCGATAACCGTTCAGTCCACCGTCGGACTCGACTGGTCGCCGGAACCGCTGGCGGACGCTTCGCTGCACCTCCTTGTCCAGCTTCGTAGAAAGCTCGGCCGCCAGATAATCGCGGGCCGCGGATCCGGCGGCGAGCTCCGTGGCCTCCTCCACCTTCAAGGCGTGCAGCGTCCCGCGTTCGGCAACCTGCTGGATTTCGCGGTCAGTGGCGCCATCTCCCAGGCCTGGGATCATGGCGGCTGCCAGCCGGCCTGGGCGGCGCTCAACCCTGACGATATCCGGGAGCTGCCCGAGACGGGCGACCGCGAATCCGTCACGGGTGCGCCCATCATCCGGTCGCCGGCGCTCCCCCGCGGAACCATCGTCACTGGTGCCTGCTCGCCCCTCACCATCCGTCTCCGCCTTGAGGCCCCGCGTGTCTGGATCGAACCTCCACGCGCGGACGGAAGAGCCCCAATCGTCGCCGCCGTCCACGCTGAACTCGACCACCTCCGCCCCTCCGCCTTCGTCGTCGCCCAATTCGGCCAACCGAGAGTCTTCGATCCCGACAGCTTTCTTGGATTCGAAGCCACTGACGAAGAGTGGGCGGAGCTTGATCGCATCATCCAAGAGCGCCGGGGCCGCTGATGGTGTCCGATTCAGGTCCCGTCGTCTTCGACACGTCCGTTGTATCCATCCTGTTTCGACGGGACGCGACGGATCGCCGCTACTCGTATTTTCAGGAAGAGCTCGCCGGACGTCACGGCCTTATCTCGTTCCAGACCCTTGAAGAACTGCACTATTGGCGACTCGCCGGTGCCTGGGGCGAGGCACGATCGATGCGCCTGCGACAACGAATCGATCAGTTCGAGATCATCTGGCCCAGCCCCATCCTGGCCGAAGCGTCCGCCCGCCTGCGCGCCGACCTCAAGCGCGCGGGTCGAACGCTCGACGCCCCCGACGCCTGGATCGCCGCCACAGCCCTCCGGCTTAAGTGCCCCCTCGCGTCCGACGACCGCGACTTCCGTCACATCCCCGGCCTCCACCTCATCCAACCCCACTAACCACTACTCATCCACTCGCCCTCCCCCTTGGTTGTTTCAGAGTCTCGGAAGTACTCAAGGGCTGGGGTCGCGAATCGGTGGCCCTGGCCGCGCACTTTCCGCTACGGGTCGATCGGCTCGGCAATCAGGTCGGCGAGGAAGCAGAGCGAATTGAACACTGGGTCCCCGTGGTATCGCTCGGGCGGGTCTCGAAAGATACGGCGAAACTCATCGGCCGACAGACCAAAGAGACGCCGCGCTTCCTGGTCCAGCGCCTGCCAGACCTCTTCGCGCGTCAAGACAACGGACTCGTCTTCGTCAGACACCCGCCCAGGCCGTGTCTCAACCGTTGTGGCCATCAGGTACGCCTCGCTGTTCCCGGAACCACCATAGCTCGGGAACTGCCTCCGGCCGCCAGGCGCGCCGCCTGCGTTTCAACCCCCGCATCATCGACAGCGCACCGCCCCATAACGTGTGCCCCACCACTCACATGACATGATTGACCCTCGCGAATCCTTCAGCGCCCACCGCTTTGCACGCATCGCACGCACGGCAATCACTGCAATCAGGTCACGCCGAGCCACACCGGTCCTCGTCGGCAGCACCGGCTTCTACATCCAGGCCCTACTCACAGCCTTCGCCCTCAACGCCACGCCTCCACCGTCTACGGGGACCAACAGTTACCCAGGCACGAGCAGCTAGCCGCGTCGCCCGGCACGCCATATCGGAATGGCTGCATGCACGACTCTTCGTTCTCGACGTATACCATGCAGGTTTCTTCATAGTCTCTGGCGCGCCAGAGGGAAGCGTGACACAGTTGCTGTATCAAGCCACGCACCCTTGGCACACTCGGCTCGCGCCAGCCCGGGCGAATCGAGGCCGCTGCAGCGTTGAGCCGCAGCCCGGACTTCAGGCGTGTCGAGTCGTGGAAACCCGCAAAGCGACCCCACGCGTACCTTTGCGCGTGTGGCTGCCTGGACGAATTGCCCCGGCCAGCGAGCAGCCGGCGCCCCGGCTCAAAATTCACGACCGGCCACGGCGGGCCCTTGCGCCTGGCGGAAGGCCGCCACAGTTCTTGGATCACGGAATCGGCCCTTGCGTCGCTACCCTGGATACCCCCGTTTGAACCCCGACAGTTGGCCGGCCGTGATTCCGCGCCGCGCCCGCCCTCTGCTGGTGCCTGGCCTGCTAAGGCTCATCGTGCTCCTCGCCGTTCTGGCTTGCAGCGCTGCCGCCACTGCCCGGGCGACCAGCGGCGATCACGATCGGGATGACGACGGGCTCATTGAGATCAATAGCCTCGAACAGCTTGACGCCATCCGGCACGATCTCAATGGCGACGGACAGCCCGACACGTCTGGTGCCGAGGACGCGTATTTCAGTGCCTTCTCTCAGGCCTCGTTACGGGTGGCATGCACACCCGCCTGCCGGGGATATGAACTGGCCAGGGATCTGGATTTCAGCGACCCGGA
>JAJDZD010000074.1 GCA_022824865.1 Chloroflexota bacterium
GCATTCGAACCCAGAATGCCTACCATATCCGGCTCGTTGGCGGCTCTGTGCGATTGCGACAGTTTTCGGCCGGCGGCTAGCATCGCGGGGTGGGGACGTTGGGTCGTTGGGGAGATCCAGCGGCCGAGTGCCGAGCAGCTACGACTTGGAGAAGTGCTCGGCCAATGCCGGAGGCGGGTCGTTCGATGGCTGCCGATGAGGAGTTCGGGATTCCCGGGGTTCCGTTTCCGGTGGGGGTGGAGTACTACCGGGCGCCGACGCCGAAGCCGGAGGTGTGGGACGAGGACCTGAGGCGGATCCGGGCTTCGGGGATGCGGATCGTGCGCAGTTTCACGATGTGGAACTGGATGGAGCCGCGGCCGGGGCAGTACGAATTAGACGAGTTCGACCGGCTGTTCGACCTGGCGGAGAAGCACGACCTGTACGTGTGGCTGGACATGGCGCTGGCGACGCATGGGGCGGGGCCGGAGTGGATGACGCGCGACTACCCGGATATGCGGGTGGTCAACCAGCGGGGACGGGCGGCGACGCCGGTGGCGAGCGCGGCGATGCCGCAGGGGTCGCAGATTCACTGTTACGACCACCCGCTCTGGCGGCAGTTCGGCGGAGCGTTGATCGAGCACGTGGTGACCCGGTACCGCGATCGGCCGAGCCTGCTGATCTGGGGGCTGTGGGACGGGATTGCGATTTCATCGGCGTTCAGCCGGCAGACCGACGGACTGCCCTGTTACTGCCCGCACACCCTGGCTCGCTACAAGGACTGGCTGCGGAAGCGCTTCACGCTGGACGAATTGAACGAACGGCTGCTGCGGCGATTCCGGCGCTGGGAGGACGTGGAACCGCCGCGTTCGAACGCGAGCCTGGTGGAGATGCTGCTGTACCGGCAGTTCCACTACGAGAACCTGGCGGGGCACTTGCAGTGGATGATCGACGAGACGAGGCGGCTGGACCCGGTGCACGAGACGCGGACGCATGGGGCGTGGTATCCGCGGCCGTGGGACGAGCGGTGCGCGGCGGTGGCGGACAGCTGGGGGATGTCGATGCCCGCGAGCAGCCTGTTGACGGTGGAGGACCCGTACCAGATCGCGGACCGGGCGTTCAGCTTCGACTGGTCGCGGAGCGCGGGGAAACACGGGCGCTGGTGGAACGAGGAGATCTACGCGGGGATGTCGCCGGGCGGGGTGACCTGGAAGAAGCAGGCGGACCCACGCGAACTGACGACGCTGCTGTGGATGACGCTGGCCTGCGGGGCGGCGGGAGCGATGTTCTGGCAGTACCGGCCGGAGTACATGAGCTTCGAGTCACCGGGGTACAACCTGGCGGCGCTGGACGGGCAGCCGACCGAGCGATTCGAGGCGGTGGCGCGGGCGACTGAGCAGATCGACGGGTTGAGCGAGCACCTGCCGCTGGAGTGCCCGCGGGCCGAGGTGGGCGTGGTTTATCACCCCGAGTCGCAGGAGATGTTCGATTACAACGACGAGGACGATCGGTTCCTGGCGGACGTGCGGGGGACATACCGGGCGTTGTGGACGCAAGGGTTGACGCCGGACGTGATCTCGCCGCGGATGGACTGGTCGGGGTACCGGCAGCTGTTCCTGCCGAACGTGGCGCTGATGGACGAGGCGACGCGGGAGAACGTGCGTCGAACGCTGGCCGATCCCAATGGGCCGCGGCTGGTGGCCGAGGGCAGCTTCGGGATGTATTCGGCGGACGGGCAGTCGAGCTACGGGCCGCCGGACGGTCTGGCCGACGAGCTTGGGGTGCGGGTGGCGGACGTCTCGGCGGTGACGGGGTATGACATCGAGCAGGGGCGGAACGTGCTGGAGACGCCGTACGGGCCGGTGGCGATTACCTCGCCGTGCGGGTACGCGGTGCTGGAGCCGCTGGGGGATACGCGGGGGATTGCGTCGCTGGACGGTCAAACGGTGGCGGTGCGGAGCGGGGACGGGCGGTTTACGTGGTACGGGTTGACGCTGTCGGCGGGATTCGGGGACGTGGGACAGCCGGACCTGGTTCGGGGGCTGGCGCAAGAGGCGGGCGTGACGCCGCTGGTGGCGGTGGAGGGCGATCGGGTGGTACCGATCGTGCGGCGGTCGCGGTTGGGCGGGTTGTTGGTGTTTGTCTTCAATCTTGAGCGGGGTGAGGCTCGGTGCCGGTTGCGGCCGAGGGGGCGGATTGGTGGGGCGGTCGACCTGCTGAGGGGTTGCGCTATCGAGGTCGAGGACAACGGGTTCGAGTTGGTGATTCCGCAGTGGGACGTGGCCGTGGTGCATTACGCGGACGGATGAGGGGCTGGCTTTGAGCGCTTCGGACCTGTCGTCGTATGGCGAGGACGTGCTGCGGACGTCGCCGGACTACGTGGCGTATGTGCCGCGGGGCGGGGCGGCGAACGATTGGACGAACCAGCATTTCCTGGTGGTGCGGTCGTGGAGCGGGGCGTTCCTGGCGGTGTGGACGATGGCGACGTTCGAGGGCAGGCCTGATCAGCGGGTGGTCTTTGCGCGCAGCGACGACGCCGGAGTTACGTGGAACGAGCCGGTTGTCGTGGACGGCCCGTCTGGGGACGACGGGCGGATTGCCTCGTGGGGATTCCCGGTGCTGGCACCGAAGTTGCGGCGGGTGTACGTGTTCTACACGAAGAACATCGGCGTGGTGGACGTGCGCGAGGACACGACCGGGCTGCTGGCGTACAAGTACTCGGACGACGAGGGCACGACCTGGAGCGAACAGTTGAGCCTGCCGATCGAGCGCTCGGCGATCAGTCCGACGGATCCGGGCACGCCGGAGAACTGGATCTGCTACCAGACGCCGATCCTGAATCCGCGGGGCGAGGTGGTCTGCGGGTTCACGCGCTGGGCGAGCACCGAGTACCACGTGGAGCCGCACCTGTTTCAGCGGCACTCTGAGTGCTGGTTCCTGCGTTTCGAGAACATCCTGACGGAGGCCGATCCGGCGCGGCTGCGGGTGAGCACCTGGCCGAAATCGCCGCACGGGATCCGGGTGCCGAAGCCGGGCGACCCGGAGCACAGCATTGCCCAGGAACCGGCGATCCAGAACCTGCCGGATGGGCGGATGATCTGCCTGCTGCGGACGTTGACGGGGTATGCCTGGTGGTCGGTGTCCGAGGACGCCGGGGAGTCATGGTCGGAGGCCGAAGTGCTGCGGTTCGCCTCGGACGGGCGGCCGGTGCCGCACCCGATTTCGCCGTGTCCGCTGTACCGGCTGAGCGACGGGCGCTACCTGCTGATCTTCCACAACAACGTGGGGACGGCGCACGGAGCGGAAGGGCCGCATGACTCGAAGCGGAACCGGCGGCCGGCGTGGTTCAGCATCGGGACGGTGCGGGAGTCGGCGGCGGGACAGCCGCTGGCGTTCAGCGAGCCGCGGGTGCTGGCGGACAACGACGGAGTGGAGTTGCCGCCGGAAGGTCACACCCAGGTCGCGACCTACGGCAGCCTGCTGGAGCACGAGGGACGAACAATCTGGTGGTACCCGGACCGGAAGCACTACCTGGTGGGCAAGATCATCGACGACCTGCTCGCGTAACGAACCGAAGACCCGGGAGAGGCTGATCGCATGTCTGTATCCGAGGCGAGCGGGGCCACGCCGTTGCTGCCGCTGAATTGGGAGCGGTTATTGCAGGGGTTTGTGGACATCCTGAGCGTGGACAGCTACTGGGGGAACGAGGACCGGGTGGTGGCGATCATCCAGCCGCGGCTGGAGGCGTCGGGGGTGGTGTGCCGGCGGGACCAGATTGGAAATCTGATCTGTCACTGGCCGGCCAACGGGAAGGACTCGACCCCGATCATGCTGAACGCGCACATGGACACCGTGCTGCCGACGCCGGAGATGACGCCGGTGGTGAAGGCGGAGGCGGTCTATTCCGACGGTTCGAGCGTGCTGGGGGCCGACGACAAGGCGGGGGTGGCGGCGATTGTGGAAGCGGTGGCGATGGTGGACGAATCGGGTCTGCCGCACGGACCGATTGACCTGGTGTTTACGGTGGGGGAGGACGTGGGGCAGTTCGGCGCGGCGGCGTTCGATCCGAACGACGTGGAGTCGCGGGTGGCGCTGGTGCTGGACTTTGGCGGTCCGGTGGGCGTGATCTGCGACCGGCAGGCGGCGTCGTGCAATCTGAACGTCACGTTTCACGGCAACGCGGCGGCGGCGGCGCATCCGGAGTCCGGGAAGAGCGCGGTGAGCATGATGTCGCGAGCCATCGACCGGATGCCCCTGGGGCCAGTGGACGAGCTGACGGTGGCCAACGTGGGGCTTGTTTCAGGCGGGGAGGCGCGCAACATCATCCCGCCGGAGGCGAAGCTGGTGGCGCAGGCGCGGGCGCTGACGCAGGCGGCGCTGGACCGGCAGGTTGCCGCGATGCGTGAGGCGGTGGACGAGGCGGCGGCTGCGTTTGGAGGACGGGCCGAGATCGAGGCGGAGCAGCGGTTCAAGCCGACAAGGTTCGGCCACGACCATCCGGCGCTCCAGGTGGCCTACGCGGGCGTCCAGTCGGCCGGACTGGAGCCGCGGTTCGTGCACACGTTCGGCGGCAGCGACGCCCAGAACTTCAACGAGAAGGGGATCGATTCGGCGATCCTGGGGACGGGTTACCAGGACATCCACTCGGTGAACGAATGGATGCCGCACGAGGAGTTGCGCAGGCTGACGCAGGTGACGGCGCAGGTGATCCTCAACACCTAGCAGCAAGCTGCTTCTGCTTAGGTTTCTCGCTTCGACCGCGCCTCGGGGTGCGTGCAGGGCGACCGTGCGGGTCTACGGCACGAAAGCCGTGGGGGCGGGAAGCCGCCCCTGCCGAGGTTTCTAGCTTCGGCCGCGCCGCAGGTTTTCCGCGGCGCGGCCGTGACGGTCTACTGGTCGACGGCGGTGGCTATGAACGTGATGCCGAGGAGGACTTCCTCGCTGACGTCGGCAACGAAGGGTGGGGTGGCCACTGCCAGATCGTAGGTGGAGCGCAGGATGGTGGCCTCGGCCGTGCCTTCCAGGCGGTCCTCGGCCACCACGGTGACCGTGGCTGCAAACCGCTCCTCGGCCGTGATGTCGCGGATCTTGAGGTCGCCGACGATGGTGAACGTGGCCGTGTCGCCGACGGATACCGAGTCGGGGAGACCCTCGAGCGCGGTGGGCGTGAAGTCCACGAACTCGTAGCGGTCCTCGGCGGAATTCAGGATGCGGGATCGGGTGGCGCGGTCGCGGCGTTCCTCGTCGGTCGCCAGGGTGCGCACGTTGATGCGGATGACGCCGACCTGCGAAGCGGCGGTGTTCGCGAAGTCCAGGATGATGTCCCCGGCCACCTGGTCGGTGCGTCCGACCACGCGGAAGGGCTCGCCGCGCAGGATTTCGTCGATTTCGTAGCGGGCCTCGGATTCTTCGGGGACGATGCGGTAGAGCGTCGCCTCCCCAGTGGCCGGGGCGGCCGCGGGCGCCTGGGTGGCCTGGGTCTCTGGGGCAGCCGTGGCGGGCGCTTCGGTAGTCGGAGCGGCCGTGGCGGGGGCAGCGGTTGCCGGAGCAGCCGTGGCCGGGGCAGCGGTGGCGGGAGCGGCCGTGGCCGGCGGGAGGGTAAGTTGCGGCGCGGAGATGGGCTGGCTGGCCTCGCCCGTGCCGCCGGTAAAAAAGATGAACAGCCAGGCAATGCCGGCGACGGCGATTCCCAGCAGGATGGCGACGGCCGCCGCCCGGACCAATCGGTTGTTCATGAGCTCGCCCATCGGGATGACCCGTCCTCAACGCGACGAAGCGTTGCGCACACCGCGCCGGCTGTCTGTAGTGATTGCTCCAATCATCGCAGGGTTCCGATTCGGCTGGGCCATCGGTTTGCCTGGCGGCATCGCCGGGGCAGCTAATCGTGGCGGTACACGGGCCTGGGAGAGGCGGCGGTGGAGACGCCGCAGGGTCCTGGGTCTGAGCTTGTGGGGGCTACGGCTCATATGTCGGCTTCAGCGACCGCTGCGGCTCGTGGCGATGAGGTCGCCAATCGCGTACGCATCGACAGCCTCGGCTCAACCGCATAGTGTGTCTGGCGCTCACAAGCACGATTGGTCGCCGCTTGCCTGGCCTGATCAGCAAGGCACTTGCCGTGTGGCGCCGCTACCGGATTGTATTTGCGCTGGTGCTGGCGACGGCCGGCGCGGTCAGCATCGCGACCAGCGTCGCCGCCCAGTGGCCGACGGCGTGCGTGGCGTTGAACGACATTGTTGAGCAGCACCTGGGCAACGATGGGAACGTGGGTATCTACCAGCGCACGTTTGGCGAGCAGGCGGAGGACGCGTGCCGGCGCGACCACGTTGACGATGTGCGAGCGGTGTTCGGATGGGCCTTTGGCCCATCGCCGACGCCCGGCTCCGCCGACGACGAGGCGATTTCCGACATCGGCGGATGGCCGACGACCTGCGTCGAGCTCAACGACATTGTCGAACGCCACCTGGGGAATGACCACAACGTCGGGATCTACCAGCGCACGTTTGACGACCGAGCGGAGCACTGGTGTCACCTGGATCACCGGGGCGACGTGCGCGCCACCTTCGCATGGGCGCAGCCGCGCACGGAACCCGGCCCGACTCCGAGGGCCCCAACCGAACCGTTTCGGCCGACGGTCGGGGATCTTGCCGACGATTTTCCAGTCCTCCGAGCCTTCCTATCGGATCTCCCCTGGCTGGCTAGCTACGTTTATCCGTGGCTTACCGATGGCGTATCCACGGAAGAAATCGACTTTCTCTCGAGTCTTCGACTTACTGCCGAGTTGAACGAATCTCTGGCGATGTTCATAGCAGGTACCGCATGGTTCAGTAACGGGATCGACCATTCGGACGACTTTGGTAATGAGGAGTTTGCTCCTCAGTTACTGCGGACCATTTACCAGACAAGCCCGGAGTTCCTCGAAATCGCCATGACGTATTATTGGGTCTCGGACGACATCACGGCTCGCGAGCTATCGGCGCTCAAGGATATCAGCGAACTCGCCAAGCGCGATCACGACCTGGCGCTACGCATAGCACGTGCCCCCTGGGTGCAGGACGGTATCCGGCCGTTCGAAATCTACACGCTTGACGCGCTACCATTCTTGTACGACCGCAATCCGAGTCTGACGCGGCAGCTCGCGGAATATGCGACGGGTGACTTCGTATGGGCCAGCGACATCCGACTTATCGACATTATGACCAACTTGTTCACGAATTACGGGGAAGACGACCGACCGAAGGAATCCTCGCGATTCCACCGGCTCACCACCCAGCCCTGGTTTACCGATGGATTGGATGCCCGCGAACGTGCGTTCATCAACGCGCTGGTAATGGTGTTCGACGACGACGCGCTCTTTGACCGCCTGCTGCGCGAGCGATATGCACAGACGGCGACGCTTTCTCTTCCGTTAGCCGGACCGGTGAGACTTTGGGCCTTCCAGGCCGAGCCATTTCCCGAGGGGGAAAACGTGCTGAGCCAGGTCGCGGCCGGCCTGCTTGGATTCGAGCGGATCATGCAGGCGCCGCCGCCTGCCAACGACATCGTGATTCTCCTGCGCGGGCACACCAGCGGTATGGAACACGATGGCCGAATGCGGCTTCCGAGACACCCGCAAGTCCCGATAACAACCGATCTGATTCTGGACGCGATCGGCGAGGCTTATTTTACGTTCAGAATGGGCCCCCGATATCCAGATCACCTTAGTGGCCAATTTGCATTACCGTGGATGCAAGTGGGTGGCCTTGAGTTTGCCAAGGCATACGTCCACGACTGGCTCGGTACTCGCGACCTATCTGCTCAGAACCACACGTGGTCACACAATGCCCGGAACGATTGCGCCAGCAAGGGCTTATGGAACATTCATACAGTAGTAACTCAACCCTATCCGAGGGAACGTGCAGAAGCACGGGCATTGGAAGAATGCGGAAACCTATACGGCAGCATGTTGCTCTTCAGGCTATACCAGACCATTGGAGAAAAGGCCGTATCGCTCGCCCTGCGGGACTTGTATATTCCGACAGTACATGATGAAGTACGAAGGAATGCCGAGGGCGATCTCACGCCGAGCGAACTGGATATCTTACGCGCTTTCTTGAGGCACTCTCCCCCGCACCAGCATGATCAGATCCGACACTGGTACCGGCAGTTGCACGGCGGGCCGTTTATCGACGCGGTGAACTGAGTTTCACCGATCCGACCGAGACCGGGCCGGCCGGAGCACGGATCACACGCGGTCAGGGCTCGCCCAGGGCGTCGGCGTCGAGGGGGGTTCTGGGGAGGGTGTTGTAGCGGAAGGCGGCGTCGAGGACGCCGTTTAGCTGACGGCGGCGGGTGCCGGCATCGACGGTGTCAACCGTCGGTCGAATGGTCGCCTGCCAGTATTGGCGGGCGGCGACGCTGTAACTGCCGAGCACGTTAAGCAGCTTCAGATGGTATGAGGCGGCAATGCCGGGCGGGCTGAGCGCCTGCAGATCCTCCTCCGTGGCCTTGGCCAAATCGGCGAGCGCCAGCAATGCCACGAGGCGTCGTTCGTTGCTAATCGTCTCCCGCCGATGGGCCACATTGATGAGGCTGGCGTAGGCGGCGCCGCTCTCGAACCGGCGGCGCAGCCGGTCGGTGGCGTCCGTATACACGGACAGCCTGGTGTTTCCAGGCTGTGGGGTTGGGCGCGGCCTGGCGGTCGCCCCCAATGCTCGACCGGCGCGGCGGACGGTGGTGCCGTCGATCAGCGGCAGGGCGGGCGACGTGGCAGCGGCGGTAGGCGTCCGGCTCTGTTGAATGGGATTCGGCGAGGCCGTACGGCGCTCCGCGGACGGCGAGCCGGTTGACGTGGTGCCGAGAACCGCGAGTAGCGCCACGGCCGCCGCCACGGATCCAAAGATCGCCAGGGCGGCCACGGTGCCGCCGGGGAGCGGCAGGCGGTGGAGGACGCGCCGCCGCGCCGCCTCCACGCGCCGGAGCACGTGGCGCTATCCGCTGGCGGCGCCGGCCGCGGCGGGCTGCTGGCTTTCGAGACGAGCGATGAACTTCTCGGCTTCCATAGCAGCCTGACAGCCTTCGCCGGCCGACGTGATGGCCTGGCGGAAGTAGTGGTCCTGGGCCTCGCCGGCCACAAACACACCCTCCACGTTGGTGTGCATGTAGCGGTTGGAAATGATGTAGCCGTCCTCGTCCATCTCCAGCTTGCCCTTGAAAATCTCCGTGTTGGGATCGTGGCCGATGAAGATGAAGAGGCCCTCGGTGGGGAAGTCTGACTCTTCGCCCGTGTGAACGTTCCTCAGGCGAAGCGACTGCACGGCCTGATCCCCCTGGACGCCGGTGACGACGGTGTCCCAGACGTAGTCGATCTTGGGTTCGGCGCGGGCGCGGTCTTGCAGGTAGGGACCAGCGCGCAACTGGTCACGTCGGTGGATGACCGTGACCTCGGAAGCGAAGCGGGTGAGGAAGAGCCCTTCCTGGAGGGCGCTGTCGCCCCCGCCGACCACGGCCACGGGCTGGTCTTTGAAGAATGCGCCGTCGCAGGTAGCGCAGACGGAGACGCCGCGGCCCCAGAGCTCCTGCTCGCCGGGAATGCCCAGTAGCCGGGGACTGGCGCCGGTGGCGACGATGACCGAGCGCGCCTCGTAGGTGGCGGCCCGGCCGGTGAGGGTGAACGGCGGACCGTCGAAGTCAACCTCGGTGATCTGGTCGTAGACGATTTCGGCGCCAAAGCGCTCGGCCTGGCCCTGCATGCGCGCGGTGAGGTCGGGCCCGGTGATTTCCTCGAAGCCGGGGTAATTTTCCACGTCGTAAGTGGTGGCAATCTGGCCGCCCAGCGCATCGCCGGTGAAGACCAGCGTGGAGAGGTTGGCGCGCGCCGCGTAGATGGCGGCGGTCAGCCCGGCCGGTCCCGAACCAAGTATCGCGACATCGTGCATCGGGTCCTCCCGTACCTGACGCTTGCGGAAAGCCTGGCGCCCGCTCACGTAGCATCGTCGCATGACGAAAGAGCAGGTTCCGCGTAAATCCTGACACACCGGGCGGATACAACTCGCATGTTTACCGAACCTGAAGGCCGCGGCGTGAGCCGACGGGACGCGCTTCAGGTTGGCGTGGCGGCCGGCGCCGCGCTGTGCCTGGCCGCCTGCGGCGCGCCGATCGTGGTGGAGCGGGTGGTGGTGGTCCCCGAGGTGGTGGAACGCGAAGTCGTGGTGGAGCGCCCGGTCGTTACGGAACGCGTGGTGATTGTCGAAAAGCCGGTCATCGTGGAACGCGAGGTTGTCGTGACACGTTTCGTCACCCCGCCGCCCACCGCCGCGGCGCTGACGGAACCAGCGCCGGAACCGGTGAAAGCGACGCTGTCCGCGGCCATCAATCCCGCATTGGCTCGTGGCGGCCCGCCGGACCTTGGCGCCATCGATTCCACCGCCGATCTGAAGCTGGAGGTGCTGGACCGGGGCGGTGACAGTTCCGCCCGACTGCTGGCGCGAGTGGCGGCCGGGGACCTGCCAGACCTGCTGATAGGCATCCCGGGCGGTCTGGTGACCGCACTGGATGCACTGGAGGCATTGGCGCCAATGGATGCGGCGCTGGGCGAGGACCACGGATTCCTGGCGGAGATGCTGGCCCTGGGCCGGCGCGAGCGAGGACTGGTGGGATTGCCCGTGAGCGGGCATCCGACCTACCTGCTGGCCGGTCGGCGCAGGCTCGACCTGGCCGGGGTCCCCGAGGTGGGCTCCACCTACGAGGCGCTGGAGCAGACCGCGCGTCGGCTAACCGACCCCGAAACGTACACCTACGGGTTTGGCGTGATTGCGGGACTACCCGAACTGGAGACGGTGGCGGGGTCGGCCGGGATCTTTCCCGCGGACGAGGCGGCCGTGCATGCCTGGCAGTGGTACGCGGACCAGTGGCTGCACGAGCGCACGGCGCCTCCGCCGAGCGCCTGGGACGGTCAGGGCTCGGCGGGGGAGGCGGTGCTGGAGGGGCGCGTGGCATTGACCGTGGCGCATGGCCGAGCGTTATCGCGGTTGGCCGCGCTGCCGCCCGAGCGGAGGTCCGAGTGGGAAGCGCTACCCCTCCCGTCCTGGCCTGAGGCCGAGCGTCGAGTCCCGATGGCGGCGGCGTTTATCGCGGCGGGACAGCACGAGAATGGAGCAGCGGCGGACGCAGCGGTTGCCCTCGCAGGCCTGGCGCCAACGTTCAACGCCGGCCCGGCGACCCCGGCAAGCACGCCGGCGCTCAACGACGAGGCGGCGCGGCTGGGGCTTGAACCGGACTTCCTGCTGGAGGCTCGCGACGCCTGGTGGGCGCCGATCGTGGAATCCGCGGGTTGGCAGGCTCGAGCCACGGACCTGGACGCCGCCGTGCATCACAGCCTGACGCTGGGCAGGCCGGCGGCTGAGGTTGCGGCCGAGCTACTGCCTCCGGCAACAGGAGCGAACTCAGTCGGCTAACGCATCCAGGCCGCGGGCGGGCCGTCAGTAGGACGAGTCGGCAAGTACCATGGCCAAGACGCCATTTCGCGGACCGACTACCCATGCCTGCCGTCGCCATTCCCTGGGATCCGGACCTCTTCGAGATCGGGGCGTTTCGGTTTACCTGGCACTCGCTCTTTTCAGTGGTCGGCATCCTGGTGGGCATCTGGGTGGCGCAGCGTCTGGGGCGTCGGACGACGATCTCAAGCGATCAGGTCACCACGCTGGCGCTGTGGGCGGTGGGCGGCGGCATCGTGACGGCCCGTTTCCTGTTCGTGATCGACAACCTGGACCTGTTTTCGAGCGACTGGGGGCGGATCTTTGCGGTAAACGACGGGGGAATCACCGTCTGGGGCGCGCCGCTGGGCGGCGCGCTGGCGCTGTCGCTGGCCGCCTGGTGGATGAAACTGGACGTGCGCAGCGGTTTGGACATCGGCGCGCCGGGGCTGATCCTGGGCATGGGGGTCGGCCGCATCGGCGACCTGATCAACGGCGAACATCACGCCCTGGCCACCGATTTGCCGTGGGCGGTGTATTACACGCACCCCAACGCCATCGGCCAGACCACGCCCGTGCACCCGGCCACGACCTACGAAATGCTGGGCGACTTTGCGATCTTCGGCATCGCCATGTGGCTGGCGAGTCGGCATATCGGGCGGCTGTACATGTTCTGGACAGTGTTGGCGGGCTACGGCGCTATGCGCCTGGGCCTGCAATTCCTGCGCATCGATCAGCAGGAAATCCTGTGGGGACTCCAGCAATCGCAAATCATCGGCGTGCTGGTCTTGGTGGCGTTTGCCGTGTGGGCGGTGATCAAACTCCGGACCCGGTTCACGACGCCGGCGGAAACACCGCAACGCGCGGCGCCGAAGAGGACCGGGCGCTGAGTACGGCGCGCTACCCGGGCGTTTTCGCAAGCCGTTTATGAGACCATGGCCGGATGATTCACGCTAACGGCGCGACGTTCCCGTTTGCGGCGATCGTCGGCCAGGACCTGATGCGCCTGTCGCTGGCGCTCAATGCGATCAACCCCAGCATTGGCGGGGTGTTGATTCGCGGCGAGCGCGGGACGGCCAAGTCCACGGCGGTGCGTGGGCTGGCGGCGGTATTGCCGGAGATCAAGGTGGCCACCTGCACGTACGGGTGCGCGCCCGGCTCGTTGAACGTCTGCGAGGAGTGCCGGGAGCGGCGCCTGAACGGCGACATCGAGTACACGACCCGGCAAGTTCGCGTGGTGGACCTGCCGGTGTCGGCAACCGAGGACCGGGTGATCGGGACGCTGGACCTGGAAGCGGCGCTGGCGCGGGGCGAGCGGAAGTTCGAACCCGGGTTGCTGGCGGCGGCGCACCGCGGGTTGCTGTACGTGGACGAAGTCAACCTGCTGGACGACCACCTGGTGGACACGCTGCTGGACAGCGCGGCCTCGGGAACGAACCTGATCGAACGCGAGGGCGTGCAGTTCCGGCATCCGTCCGAATACATCCTGGTCGGGACGATGAATCCCGAAGAAGGCGACCTGCGCCCGCAGCTTCTGGACCGGTTCGGACTGGCGGCTGAAATCCGCGGCGACACCAATCCGAGCATCCGGGCCGAGATCGTGCGTCGGCGGATCGAGTTCGACGACGATCCGGCCGCGTTCCTTGACGAATGGACGGACGCCAGCGCCGACCTGCAACAGCAGATCATTCGAGCGCGGGAGTTACTGCCCTCGGTGGCGATCGCCGACGAGATGTTGTCGCTGATCATCCACATCGCCATCGCGATGGGGGTGGACGGGCACCGGGCGGACATCGTGATGCACAAGACGGCCTCGACGATCGCGGCCTGGGAAGGTCGCACGGAGGTCACACGGGACGACATCCGGCGCGCGGCCGAGTTGGCGCTGCCCCACCGGCGACGACGCGATCCGTTCACGCCGCCGCACCTGGATCCGGACGAGCTTGACCAGGCCATCCAGTCGTTCGACGCCTCTCGCCAGGCCAGCGGCAGCGATGCGGCCGAGGCCGGGATGGAGAAGCGGCAGATGTCCGCGACCGGCGAGGAGACCGTGGCGGCGTCGGACCAGAACGCCGGAGCGCCGACCCAGGCGGGCGCCGAGCGGCAGATCGATCCGGACTCGATTCCGGATTCGCCGACGGTGGCAGCGCACGAGCGGTTGCCGATGACACGGCCGCGTTCGGGGCGTCGAACCCAACACGAGGTACAGGGACGGCGCGGGCGCTCGGTGCGCAGCCGCCACATGAAGCCGAACGACCCGCCGGACGTGGCGCTGCTGGACACGATACGGGCAGCGGCGCTGCGCGGGATCGGCGACGGAACGCCCAACATCACGCAGGACGACATCAGGATCCGGCGACGCATGCGCAAGGTCGGGAACCTGATGCTGTTCGTGGTGGACGGCTCCGGAAGCATGGCGGCACAGCGCCGGATGCAGCTGACCAAGTCGGCCGTGCTATCGCTGCTGGCGGACGCCTATCAGCGGCGTGACCGGGTAGGACTGGTCACCTTCCGCAAGACCGACGCGCACGAGACCGTGCCGCCAACCAACAGCCTGGACCTGGCCCACGCCCGGATGCGCGAACTGCCCACGGGCGGCCGCACGCCGCTGGCGCAGGGACTGGACCTGGCGCGACGGGTGATCCTGCGCGAACGGGCGCGGGACGCCGAGACGAAGCCGATCGTAATCCTGCTGACGGACGGCGTGGCAAACGTCGGCCTGGAGCCCGGGTCGGACCCGATTGACGACGCCATGCGGGCCGCACGACGACTGGCGCTGGACCGGATTCCGGCGCTAGTGATCGACGCCGACCGACGGCGGGCGCGGCTGAGTCCGCTGCCCGACCTGGCGAAGTCGATGATGGCGGCGCACGTGCGGCTGGACGCGCTGGCGTCGGGCGAACTGACCAGCCTGATCCGGCTGGCCACCGCCTGAGCCGACCGGACTGGACCGGCGGATAGCCCTCCGCCACGCCGACGATGTCTGACGGGCCGCCTAAACGTGTGTGGGTCTGCGGGCTGTCGGGTTCCGGCAAGACGACCGTTGCGCGCCGTCTGGCGACGGTCCTGGACGTGCCGCACGTGGAGCTCGACGCTCTGCACTGGCGCCACCATCCCGATTGGGGCATGCCTTCGGACGACGAATTCCTGCCCGACGTTCGGCAGGCCACGGCCGGTGACGCCTGGGTGGTGGAAGGCAACTACACGCGGTCGCGGGACATCTTCTGGCCGCGGGTCGAGCTGATGGTCTGGCTGGACTTGCCGCTGCGGGCGGCCTGCTGGCGGGTTTTTCTGAGGACGCTGCGTCGGATTCGAAGCAATGACCAACTGCTCTGGGGCGTGCAGCGGGAGACCGTTCGGAATGCGTTGCTGACCTGGGACGGGCTGGTGCTCTGGAACCTGCGGGTGCATCGGCGGCGGCACCGGACATACAGCGGGCTCGTGGAGGAGGCCGGAGTGCGCGGGACCGAGGTCGTGCGGCTGCGGAGTCAGCGCGCGGTCGACGCGTGGCTGGAGGAGTTTGAGCGTCGGGTCACGCCATAGCGCCCAATCTCGACGCTAGCTGACCATGTCGAATGGGCGGTATAGGCTGGGCGAACACCCGCGGCCTATGCGGCCCTCGGGTCTGCAGCCGGTGGGCCGCCGATGAATCGAGCGCGCCCGTGAAGATCCAATCGGTTACCCCGCTCACGTTCAACCCCGAGGTCTACTACGGCCGGGGGTCCTTCAACTACTGCTACGTCAGGATCGAGACCGACAACGGGCTGGTGGGTTTCGGCGAGTGTTCACTGATGCCCGGGGCGGTGGCCGGCGCGGTGGAGACCATCGGCGACTACCTCGTGGGTCGCGACGCGCGGCGGGTCGAACAGGTCTGGTCCAGCATGTATTACATGTGGCACAACGTGCGCGGCGGCGTGGTCTATATGTCGGCCATGAGCGGCATCGACATCGCGCTGTGGGACATCAAGGCGAAGGCGGCGGGGCTTCCCATCTACGAGATGCTGGGCGGGCCGATGCGGACGCGGCTGCGGTGCTACCGGGGGATCGGCGGGGCGAGCGCGGACGAGTTGGTGCAGAGCGCCAAAGAGGCCGTGGCCGACGGGTGGACGGCGATGAAATTCGATCCGCTGTCGACGGCGGGGTATTACCTGTCGCCGGCGCAGTTTGAAGAGGCTATCGCCAAGGTTGGGGCTGTGCGGGCGGAGGTTGGGCCGGACGTGGACATCATGGTCGAGACGCATGGGCGACTGAACCTGGCGATGATCCGCAAGCTGGCCGAGGGCATCGCCGAGTTCAAGCCGATGTTCCTGGAGGAGCCGTGCGGACCGGAGTACACGAAGGCGATGGAAAAGCTCTCGCAGGAGACCACCGTGCCGCTGGCGACCGGGGAGCGGCTGTACACGCGCTGGGGGTTCCGGGAACTGTTCGAGCGCGAGGCCGTGGCCTACGCGCAGCCGGACATCGGGCACTCGGGCGGGATCTCGGAGTTGCGAAAGATCGCCAGCATGGCGGAGGCGTATGGGATAGCGGTTGCGCCGCATAACCCATTCAGCCCGCTGAACTTCGTGGCCTCGGCGCAGGTGGACGCGTCGATGCCGAACTTCCTGATCCAGGAGAGCGGCAACTTCGGGATCGAGGGGCTGCTGAAGGAGCCGGTGCGAATCGTGGACGGGCACTACGACCTGCCGGCGGGTCCCGGGCTGGGCGTGGAGCCGGACGAGGACTTCATTGCGGCGCATCCGCCGCGGCCGGTTGAGCCGGAGCGCTGGCGGGAGCAGTCGATGGGGCGGCCGTATACGTTTGCGGGTGGGGAGGTCGAGGAGTAGGGCTGGAGAACGTGGGGGCCCTGGCCAAGGGCGCGGGCTGTGGTTCGACACGCTCCTCCGAAGACTCCGGAGCGGCTCACCACGAACGGGTGCGTGTCGACCGAGTGGGCCGTGGGCTCACGGGAGGATGAGCATGGCGACGATTCGCATGGGGATCATCGGGTGTGGGAACTTTATGTCAACTCACATTCCCCGGCTGCTGGCTATCGACGACGTGGAAATCGTGGGACTGGCCGATCCGAGCGCAGCCTCGATTGCGCGGATGAAGGAGCGGAATCCGGGGCTGCAAGGCGTGCCCGAGTTCGCGTCGCACCAGGAGCTATTGCGGGAGACCAGTCCAGGCGCCGTCGAAATCGGCTCGCCGCACGCGCTGCATTTCGAGCAGATCGTGGACTCGCTGGACGCCGGCTGCCACGTGATGACCGAGAAGCCGCTGACCTGCACGGTGGAGGAAGGCGAGGAGGCGCTGCGGCGTCGCGACCGCGCGGGGACGATCCTGATGGTGTCGTACCAGCGGCGCTTTTCGCCGGCCCATCGCTACATCCAGCAGCAGATCCAGGCAGAGGCCATTGGCCGCATCCAATTCGTCACCGGCTTGCAGCATCACGGCTGGTACTGGGAGCAGCGGGGGCAGTGGCGACAGGACCCTGAGCTGTCGGGGGGCGGGCAGCTGATCGACTGGGGCAGCCACCTGATGGATTGCGTGATGTACGCCACCGGGCTGCGGATCAGCGCGGTGATGGCGCACGAAAACCGCTACGACCTGGACGTGGACGTGGACATGACAATCAGCGCGCGGTTCGAAAACGGAGCCATCGGCAGCTTTGCGCACGTGGGCAACGCGGCGGCGCCGGCGGCGGAAGACATGGGCTTCTACGGCAGCGAGGGCACGCTGCTGGTGCGGGGCGTCGAGTACAACACCGTGGACGAGTTGCGGCACTACGACGCGAAGCAGGAACTCGTGGAGATTGGCGAATTGCCGGCTCCGTCCAGCCCCGATCACAACTTCGTGGACGCAATCCTGGGGCGGGACCAGGTCCACTCCGGCGGCGAAGGTGGGCTGGACGTTTTACGTGTGAATGAGGCGTGCTGGGAGTCGGCGCGGGCTGGGCGCGAAGTTGCCGTGAACTATTGAGACGGCCGCTGAATCTCCGAGCTAAGCAGCGTCCGCGTCAGCGACCAGCCGACTGAGCGTCGCCGACCCGGCTATACCCGTCGCCGCAGGCGTGGGTTGGCCAACTCGTCCAGGCCGTGACTGATCAGAAACAGCCCAATGAATAAGAGGACGATCACCACCATGGGCGACAGCCACCACCACCAGAGGCCGCGAATCACGGCGGAGTGCAACTGCGACCAATAAATCGTCATGCCCAGGGTGTTGGTGGTCTGGGGGCCGAGTCCCAGGACTTCCAGGCCGATGGCGAAGAGGATGGCGGTGGACACGGCGGCCACGAAGCTGGCGCCCAGGTACGGGAGCATGTTGGGCATCAGCTCCTTGAAGATGATCTCCATCCCGGACATGCCGTTGAAACGGGCGATGGGCACAAAGGCGCGTTCGCGCATGCTGAGAACCTGGGAGCCGATGGCGCGGGTCGTGCCGGGCCAGGCCAGCAGGGCAATGATGATGGCCATGGACTCGACGGTGACCTGCCGCACCTGGCTGGCGACGGTGATGAGGATCAGCAGGGCCGGGATGGTAAGCGTGATGTCGGTGACGCCGCGGACGGAGGTTCCGATCGGGCCGCGGTAGAAGCCCTGAATAAAGCCCAGGGCCGAACCGATGATGAGGGCCATGAAGCCGGCGATGAGCCCGATCTTCACCGTCTGCGGCGTTCCCACGATAATCAGCGCCAGCATGTCGCGGCCAAAGCTGTCGGTGCCCAGCGGGTGATCCAGGCTCGGCGAGAGGTCCTTGGAGAAGGCCGTGGTGCGGGTAGCGTCCTGATCGATGATGAAGGGCGCCACCAGGCCGAAGACTACGATGACCGTGATGATGGTCAGCCCGGCGATCAGGGTGGGGTTGCGGCGGCCGTAAGAGACCCACTCGCGGCGACGGCTCCAGGTCTCGGGCGCCCGCGTTTCGGCCGCGGCTGCGTTAGCGGCGGACATAGACGATCCGGCGGTCCACAAACGGGTAAAGCAGGTCCAGGACCAACATGGCCAGCGCCACCGAAACCACCAGCACAAAGACGATGCCCTGGATCAGGAAGTAGTCGGTAGCGCGGATGGCGTACCAGAGAATCCAGCCCATGCCGGGATAGTCGAAGATCACCTCAACCAGCACGGAACCGGCGATTATCCCGCCGAAGGTCAGGGCCAGGCCCGTCACCTGGGGCAGCATGGCGTTGCGCATGGCGTAGCGCAGGAAGATTCGCATGGGCGACAGGCCCTTGGCCTCGGCCATGATCATGTAGTCCTCGCCCATGTTGGTCACCATCATTCCCCGCATGCCCAGCATCCAGAATCCGGTGACCGATAGCACGATGGACAGCGCGGGCAGGATGCTGTGGTAGAGGATGTCAAGAGTGAAGGCTGGCGCAAGTTCAATCTTGGCGCCGGTGCTGTAGGCCCCGCCCAGCGGGAATAGCTTGAGACTGAACGCGAACGTAAAGATCAGGATGAGCCCCAGGAGGTAGTAGGGAATGGCAGATAATGGCATCAAAATGGGTACAAGCCACTTGACCCAGCGGGACGATCCTGGCCAGCCGAGCAACGCCCCCAGCAGGTTTCCGACAATGAACGCAATGATGGTGGAGGCGGTGAGCAGACCAATGGTCCAGGGCAGTCGCTGGGCGATGAGCCGTCCGATGTCGGCCGGGAAATAGGTGATCGAGGGACCGAAGTCGAAGCGCGCCACGTTCCACAGGTAGGAGAAGTACTGTTCCACCATCGGCCGGTCCAGCCCCAGCCGTTTCTTGTAGGCCGCGACAACCTGGTCCATGCCGGAGGTTCGGATGCCCAGGGTCTCGAGCTGCGCGAACTGGGCCTGGATGGGATCGCCGCGGGCCAGTCGCGGGATGACGAAGTTGATGGATGCCGCGACCCACACGACCAGCAGGAACATGCCGACCCGCCGGAGCAGGTAGCCCAGCGACACGGACGCAGCCTCCTGGCGGAACCGCCTTCAGTCCTGGCGGGTTGGCAAGTGACCCCGGGGAGGGTCGGTGGCCAAACCCCGTGACGACCAGGAAATCGGGCGACGAGTCGTTTTCGAGTATAGGGAGCGCGTAGTCGGCCAGTCCATTACCGACATACGGCGTACATGAAGCCGCTTTGGCCTGAAGGCTGAGGCTTCGGACCCAAAGAATTTGACAGCCGTAGGGCCGCTGCCGACCAAAATCAACCAAAATATGGTAGGACTTCGCTTCTTGTACTCTGACGGTCGTGTACTTTGACGGCCGTGTACTCTGACGGCCGTGTAGTCCATCGGCGAAATGCTGGGGAGGAATGGCCGAATGAGTTCTCTTAACGGACTAAGCCGACGGAGGCTCCTACAGTTCCTCGGTGGCGGGGCGGCGGCGGGCACCGCCGTATTGATCGCCGCCTGCGGCGAAGACGAAGAAGCCGCGCCGACGCCAACGCCTGCCGCGACGGCCATGGCGGAAGCCACGCCGGAACCGACGCCCGAGCCAACGCCTGAGCCAACTCCGGAGGCCACCGCGGCCCCGGCGCCGGCCGCGACCGCAGCCCCGGCGCGCACCGCCGCGCCCACCCGAGCCGCGACGCCTGAGCCGACCCCCGAGGCCATGACGGAAATGATGGGGGCGACTGGTCCGCGCGAGAACGTGCCGCGTAACCGGACGGTAATCGCCGAGAACATCTCAGGCCGCAACGCCAACCCCGAGGTGTTTAACCCGTTCAGCAACAGCATGACGATGCACACGGGATCGCAGCAGTTGGCGATCGAATCCGTGATCTACATCAACCTGCAGACCGGCCAGGAAGAGCTCTGGCAGATCGACGGGTTCGAGTACGACGAAGGCTTCAACGGCGTCACGATGAGCGTGCGCGAAGGCGTGGAGTGGTCGGACGGCATGCCGTTCACGGCTCACGACATCGTGTTCACCCTGAACATGCTGCGCGAAGGCACCGCCGACCTGCGCTGGGCCGTGGACGTTCAAGAGTGGGTCAAGTCGGCCCACGCCGACGACGACATGACCGTGCACATCGAGTTCAACAAGCCCAATCCGCGGTTCATGTCGCAGATGTTCGCGACCCTCTACTGGTCGGTGTACATCGTTCCCAAGCACATCTGGGAGGACAAGGACCCGGCCACGTTCACCAACTACGACCCGGACCAGGGCTGGCCTGTCTTTACCGGTCCGTACACGCTGACCTCCACCACCGAGCTCGAGACGGTCTGGGACCGGAACGACAACTGGTGGGGCGCCAAGGCGGCGCCGGCCATTGGCGGGGTGGACCGTCAGACGCCGCTGGCCCTGCCGAAGCCCGAGCGGGTGATCTTCGTTGGGGTGGAGAACGCCGAGAAACGGGCCGCCAAGGCTATTGCCAACGAGCAGGACACCTTCTGGCACATGCCGCGCAGCGTTTACGAGCAGGTCAACAGCGAGAACCCCAACATCAGGGCCTGGTTCCCCGACTTGCCGTACGCCTACTTCGACCCGGCGCCGCGGCATCTGGCGTTCAACCTCAAGGCCCCGCCGTTCGACAACGCGGACGTGCGCTGGGCGATCTCCTACGCGGTCGACCGCGAGAAGATCGTGGAGTTCGCCTACGAAGGGATCACCACGGTCACCGACGTGTTCTTCCCGCACACGCCGGCCATGGACGTTTTCTACCAGCACGCCGCCGACCTCTTTGAGAAGTACCCGGCCAAGGAATTCAACCTCGAGAAGAGTGCTGAACGCATGGAGGCCGCGGGCTACTCGAAGAACTCCGACGATCTCTGGGCCGACGGGGACGGCAACACCGTGGTGATGGAGATCCACGTGCGTGGCGGTGAGGAAGACCAGCAGCGGGTGGCGCCGATCCTGGCGGATCAGCTACGAGTTGCCGGCTTCGACTCCACGTTCAAGATCACCGAGGCCGGCGCCTTCTTCGACGGCATCGCCCGCGGCGACATCCTCACCAACATGCAGCTGGTGGGCGGCAACACGGTCAACGTGGCCGACCCATGGGGTACCTGGCGGCTGCTACACAGCAGCCACTCGGCGCCGATCGGCGAGGTTGCAACCGGACAGCGGTCGCGCTTCGAGAACGCCGAGTTCGACGCCATCGTGGATGCGATGGCCGGGTTGACCACCAGCGACCCGGAGATGAAGAGCCTGTTCTACGACTCGATGGAGATCATTCTCCGCGAGATGCCGATCGTGTCGATCGTCCAGACGGCGTTGTTGACACCCAACAACTACACCTACTGGAGCAACTGGCCCGACATCGGCAACGATTACCAGGCGCCTTCACAGTGGTGGGGCAACTTCTACCACAGCATCCTGACGATCGAGCCCACGCAGTAGCGCAGGCTTCGTCGGCGTGGGGGGCTTCCCGACTGCGGGAAGCCCCCCACGTGGGTACCATCGGACAAGGAAGTCTTCGTCCGAATTGTCAAGGGCCAACTCCGGCCTGGTTGCCTCAATGGTGGCTGGACGCTGAGTTGTCGTACGGAAAGGATGCGAGCCGCAAATCCATGACACGCAGCACGTTCACGCGCCGCCGGATGTTGGCGGCGATCCTGGTCGCTGGAGTTGCCGGCGTAGCCTGCGGACCCACGCCGAATGACTCGACCGATTCCGGGGTTTCGTCGGATTCTTCGGACACGTCGGGATCGACGACGGAACCCACCAAGACACCGACCTTGGACTTCTTCCGGCAGGGCGGCCGCAACCCGAGCTACCCAACGCCTACTCCCCAACCCATCCCAGGGCAGAAGCAGTCCTGATTCAGCCGTGGCGGTGGGCGCACGTGCCTGACCCGGCGCCACAAAGGTGACACCAACCGTGAAAAACGGCGCGGTTCTAACGGTCAACGACCTGCGGGTCTATTACGACACGCCCGCGGGCACGGTGAAGGCCGTGGACGGCGTGAGCTTCGACCTGCGGCCGGGAGAACGCCTGGGACTGGTAGGCGAGTCCGGCTCGGGCAAGAGCACGATGGCCCTGGCGTTAATGCGCATGCACAAGCCGCCGGCCCGTATCGCCGGCGGCGAGGTCCTGCTGGACGGCGTGGGCGACGTTATGGAGCTCGACGACGAAGGTCTGCGGCGCATCCGCCTGGACCGGCTGGCGTTGGTGCCGCAGGGCGCGATGAATTCCCTGAATCCGGTGATGCGAGTTCGGGATCAGCTGGCCGACGGCATCCGAACGCATGAGCCGGGCGATGACCGCGACGCACTCACCGCGCGCATACGTGCTCAATTGGCTCGCGTGGGCCTGGACGCTGACGTCGGCGGCAAGTTCCCGCACGAGTTGAGCGGGGGCATGAAGCAGCGCGTGGCCATCGCCATCGGCACGTCGCTTAGCCCCTCGGTGATCATCGCCGACGAGCCCACCAGCGCGCTGGACGTGGTGGTGCAGCGGCAAGTAATGGAAACGCTGCGCTCGGTGCAGGAAGAGATTGGCGCCTCGGTGCTGATCGTGGGGCACGACATGGGCCTGATGGCGCAAATTGCCGACCGCATGGGCGTGATGTACGCCGGCAAGCTGGTGGAACTGGCGCCGGTGCATGACCTGTTCACCAATCCGCAGCATCCCTACACCAGGCTATTGATCGAGAGCGTGCCGACGCTTATGGCCAAACGCGCGCTGGCGAGCATTCCGGGCGCGCCGCCGACACTGATCAACGTGCCGCCCGGCTGCCCCTTCCATCCGCGCTGTCCGAGCGCATTCGAGCCGTGCGACTCGGAGGTGCCGTTGCCGACGTCTCAGAACGGCCGCGTGGTGTCCTGTCACCTGTATCCCGGAGAAGCCGCATGACCGCCTTCCTGGAGATGACCAACGTCAGCAAGGTCTTTTCGGCCGGGATCATCCGGCGCCAGCACACCGTGGCCGTGGACGACGTGACGATGACGATCGACGAGCAGTCGCCGTCCATCCTTGCCGTGGCCGGCGAGAGCGGCAGCGGCAAGACCACGCTGGCCCGGCTGCTGCTAGGGGTGATTCCGCCGTCGTCGGGCGAGGTGATCTACCGCGGGCAATCCGTCGATGACCTGTCTCGCGAGCAGCGGCGCACGTACCTGCGCGAAATCCAGCCGATCTTCCAGGATCCGTTCGAGTCCTATAACCCGTTCTACAAGGTGGACCACGTCCTGACCGTGCCCGCGCAGAAGTTTCAGCTGGCCGCGACCAAACAGGAGACCACGCGGCTGATCCACGAAGCGCTGGACATGGTCGGCTTGCAGCCGGCGGAGACGCTGGGACGTTTTCCCCACCAGCTGAGCGGCGGCCAGCGCCAGCGGGTGATGGTGGCGCGGGCCATGTTGCTGCGGCCGCGGCTGATCGTGGCCGACGAGCCGGTCTCAATGGTGGACGCCTCGCTGCGCGCCACGATCCTGGAGAGCATCCGGCGCATGAAGCAGGAGCTCGGCATCTCGGTGGTCTACATCACCCACGACCTCACGACGGCCTACCAGATCGCCGACAACATCCTGGTGATGTACAAGGGGTCGGTGGTGGAAGCCGGGTCGGTGGAGCAGGTGATCCGCGACCCCAAGCACCCGTATACGCAGCTGCTGGTGTCGTCGATCCCCCAGCCCGATCCCTCGTTGCCCTGGGGAGCCGAAGGCGAGATCGCCGGCGACCCTGAGTCAATGGAAGTCGCGGCCGTCGGCTGCAAATTCGTGGATCGCTGCCCCGTCGCCTTCGCGCCGTGCGCTGGCCAGCGCCCGCCTCTTTACCACGAACACCCGTCCCGCGCGGCCGCCTGCTTCCGCTATGACGACGCGCCGACGCTGGAAGGCGAGAACCTGGATTTGGTCTTTGAACGGCAACTCGCGTCGCAGCCGGCCAGCGGTTCGGAGGAACAGGCCGCGAACTGACGCAGGGGGACCTGGGCCATGAGAGTCGAACGGCTGCCTGGGAATCCAATCATCGGGCCGGGAATCGACGCGAGGGTTGGGTCGAACATCAACGGGCCGTCGCTGGTGCGAGTTCCGGAGTGGGTTAGTGAGCCGCTGGGCGCGTACTACCTCTACTTTGCGCACCACAGGGGCCAGTACATCCGAATGGCGTTCGCCGACGACCTTGAAGGGCCGTGGGCGACGTATGGGCCCGGGGTGCTGGATCTGGCGGAATCGTTGTTCGCGAGGCCAGGGTTTTCCAGCCACGTGGCGTCGCCGGACGTGCACGTGGACGAGGACAGCCGACAGATTCGGATGTACTACCACGGGGTCGTCACGCGGGGAGACCAGCGGACCCGGGTGGCGCTGAGCGGGGACGGGATTAGCTTTGAGGCTCGCAAGGAGTTGCTGGGAAACTCGTACTTCCGGGTCTTTCAGTACGGCGGATATCACTATGCGATCGGCATGCCGGGTGTGTTCTACCGGTCGCGGGACGGGCTGACGGGGTTTGTCGAGGGACCGACGCTGTTCAGCGAGAACATGCGTCACTGCGCGGTGAAGCTGGCCGGCGACAGGCTGAGCGTCTTCTACTCGAACGCCCGGGACTGTCCGGAGCGAATCCTGGTGTCGAAGATTGACCTGCGGCCGGACTGGATGGAGTGGCGGGCCTCGGCGCCGTCAGTTGTGTTGGAGCCGGAGACTGACTATGAGGGCGGAGACCTGCCGCTTGAGCCTTCGCAGCGGGGGCTGACGGAGGTGCGGGTCCGACAGCTTCGGGATCCGGCGATCTTTGAGGAGCAGGGCGAGACGTACCTGCTGTACTCGGTTGCTGGCGAGTCCGGCATTGCCATCGCCAGGCTCCACGACAGGTAAGCCTGCCTAATCCAGCCTGATCTCTCGGCCGCAGTCGGCGGAGGCGTAGATGGCGTCGACGACCTGCTGGACGCGCAGGCCGTCGTGGCCGGTGGACCTGGGCCGGCCGCCTTCTCGTACGGCGCGGACGAAGTCCGCGACGGCGGCATGCTGGGGCCGGGGCGTGGGCGGGAAGTTCTGGTGCACGCGGTCGACCCAGGAGTCCGATTCGGCGCTCAGGATTCGCAGCCGGGTCGCTGACTCTCCGCCGCTGCCCAGGATCGCATCCGCTCCGGCCCGGTCGCCGGCGACCTGGATCCGGTGGTACTCGTCGGCGACGATGTTCAGGGCCCAGCTGCACTCCAGCGAGATCGTGGCGCCGTTGTCGCAGCGGATGAGGGCAAGGGCGAAGTCGTCGACGTCCATGTCCTCGTAGTTCCAGGGACCCCAGGGGTTGTACCCGCCGTCGGCCTGGTTGCCGATCTTGAGGTAGGTGGCGCCGGACACCGAGACCGGCTGCGGCCCGCCCATGAGCCAGAAGACGGCGTCGATGACGTGTACGCCGACGTCGATGAGCGCGCCGCCGCCGTTGAGGGCCTTGGAGTGGAAGGCGCCCTTGGTGCGGGGCGCAAAGCCGCGGCGACGGTTCCAGGCGGCGCGGACGAAATAGATGTCGCCCAGGTCGCCGCGCTCGATGACCCGCTTGAGGGCGACGGCCTGGGGAATGAATCGGGTCTGAAAATCGACGGCGAGGATACGGTTGGCGGCTTCGGCGGCCTCGACCATCTCGCGCGCGTCGGCCGTGTTCAGCGCCAGCGGCTTTTCGCAGAAGACGTGCTTGCCGGCCGCCAGCGCGGCCAGGGTGGCGGGATGGTGGATCGGATTGGAGGCGCAGACGCTGACGGCGTCGATCGAGTCCAGGCGCAGCAACTCGTGGTAGTCCCGGAAGACGTGCGGGATGCCGAAGTCACGCTGCACGACCGCTAGCGCGTCCGCCGAGACATCGGCCGCGGCGACGATCTTGCACTCGTCCGAAATCGCCTGGTAGCCGGGGATGTGGGCCAGCTGGGCAATCTGCCCGGCGCCGATGATGCCGATGCCCAGTCGCCGGCCGCTCACCTGGTCCTCCGTGACTCCCGGACGCCGCTAGACGTCAGGTAGCGCACGCGAAGTCTCGCCTACTTCAGCGGCGAGAACGAGGCCGGGTCCATGAAGGTACTGGTGACTCCCGCCACGATGGGGCCGTCCTGTTCGGAGTCGGCCTCAATGGCGGCCCAGGCTGGGTCCTGGGCGAAGGCCTCCCACTGCCGCTGCTGATCCTCAAGGCTGTCGTAGACGTTGATATAGATGAGGCGCGGGTTGCCGTCCACGACTTCCGTCCAGACGCCGGCGATGTCGAAGCCGTGCTGGCGGAAGACTTCCGACGCGCGCTCGAGGCGGGCCAGCATGGCCGGCATTCGTCCCGGCAGGATTTCGTACACGCGGAGTTCGTAGAGCATCGGATCAATCTCCCAGTTCCAGCTGTCCCAAACGTCGCTTCACGTCGACCCCGATTCGATCCGCCACCTCATGCACCTTCGCAAAGTTGTGGGCGTACGACGCCTCGTCGGGCAGGTGTTCGCAGTAGCAGGGAGTGTCGGGGTCGAGTTCGTTCAGCCGTTGCAGGTAGGTGGCCAGGTCCAGCGTGCCTTGCCCGATGAGCACCTCATCCCACTTGAGCGTGAGGTGCCCGTAATCCCATTGCAGGTCCTTGACGTGGGCGGAGTAGACGAAGTCACCCAGCAGGTCGAAGGTGCGGTGGATGAAGGAGGTGGTATCGAAGTAGGTGTCCATGGCGATCATGTTCACCACGTCCATTTGGAATCCGACGCGGGGATGATCCACGGCGTCATAGAACTCGCGGATGTCCTCCGGCTGATAGAAGAAGCTGTGATTGAAGGGCTCAATCAGAAAGTGCGTGTGTTGCAGGTCCAGCCCGTCCATGACGCGCAGCACGACTTCGCGCAACTCGGCCTTGTAGGCGTCCGTGAACATGTCGGGATGCGCGGTCAGCAGGCCGCCGGCGGGAGCCTTGGTGCCGGGCAGGATGTGGAGGCTGCGGCACTGCATGGCGTCGGCATGCAGGAGCCCGCGGCGGATGTCGCTGATCCGCTGGTCAGCCAGTTCCCGGTCGGCCACCAGTAGGTTGTCGTTGAAGTTGGCCTCGCCGACCATGATTCCGAGTTCGCGCGCGCGTTCGCCGAAGGCCGCGCACTCGTCGCGACTCCGGTCCCAGAGGGCGCCTGGAGCGCCGATGGCGGACAAGCCAAAGCGGTCGAGTTGAGTGGCGATGTCATCGAGATCGTCGATAAAGTCTGGTCGCACGAAGCGCAGATTCGGCGGAGTCTCGGGCTTATAGGCCGGGTCTCGGCGCAGGGCGACGTTCGGCTCGAAGATCGGGTAGAGGCCGCCGAGTCTCATCTCGCGCTGTCCTTTGCCGCCCCTGCAGCGGGCATTCCGGCTGCCGTTGCCTATGATATTCCAGCTTCAAACAAGCCGCAGGCGATGGCCAGCGCCAATGCAAGCCGAGGACTCCGTGGCTGAATCCGGGCTGTCGCCGGTGCGCGTCGGGCTTATCGGCTGCGGCCGGCACGCCAGCTTCTGCATTCATCCCAGCCTGCCGTACCTGCCCCAGCTAGAGGTCGTCGCGGTCTGCGACCTGGACGAGTCGCGGGCCCGTACGACCGCGGGGCGCCTGGGTGTCCCGGCCGTTTACACGCAGACCGAGCGGATGCTGGCGGAACAGCAGCCCGAGGCCGTGATTGTGATCGGTCCGCCGGCCATGCAGAACCCGGTTGGCCTGGAGTGCCTGGCGCATGGCTGTCACCTCTTGATCGACAAGCCCCCGGGGCTGTGTCCGGCCGACGCCCGCCGCCTGGCCGAAGCGGCGGACGCCTCGGCATTGATTGGCCAGGTGGGTCACAACCAACGTCATTCACCGGCCATGCACACGGCACGGCGCATGGCCGCGTCGCCGGAGTTCGGCGAACCGACAACGGTGTTTACGAAGTACTGCGGCGAGATTCCGACCGAGCCCTTCTGGGGCCTGGAGCCGCTGGTTCGCGGCCTGCTCTACTACCAGGCGGTGCACCCAGTCGACACGTCGCGCAGCATCCTGGGCGAGGTCAAGACGGCGACCGCCTACCAGGTTCAGAGCGGCAGCGTTGCCGGCGGCGGCCCGATCGTGGTCATGCTGGAGTTCGTGAACGGCACGCTGGCGGTGCTGGACCAGAACACGGCCACCCCCTACTTCCAGGTGCGCACCATCATCGCGGGCAGCGCCGGAACCAGCGTGGATGTGGTTGACCTGGACCGGGTCACTTACCTCCAGCGCCCCGAGGACACCGGCCACCGGCGCGTGGAACCCGCCGAACCAGAGTTCGGGATGTTCTATGAGCTGATGCCCGCCCAGACCTGGCAGGTGCCCCGCCAGTACCCGGCCGAGAAAGCCTGGGGCTACGTGGACCAACTGGCGGCCTTCGCCGCCGCCGTACGCGGCGGCGAGCCCGCCAAGCCCACGCTTTGGGACGGCTACGAGAACCTGCTGGCGCTTGAGGCCATCTCCCGGAGCCTGACAACCGGCAGGCCGGTAGCGATCGACGAGATCCGCGCCGACCTGGGCTGAGAACTCGTCCCTAGAAGCCGCTGGCCAGCGGCAATTGGATGGGTGGAGGCGGCGGGCTGAGCGGTGGGGTGTCGGACTGCGCCGGGCCAAGGAAGTGGCGGAGGGCGTCGGCCCGAGCCTCCAGGTCATCGTCCACCACGTCGTCCACATACGGAAACGGCGAGGGATACAGGTCGGCGTAGAGCGGTTCCAGGTGGGGGAAGTAGCGGCGCAGGTTATGAAGGAACCAGCGCTTGGGTTCCGGCTTCAGGTGCAGCATGCGCACGCCCACCCGGCGCGCCCCATGCTCGCGGGACAGCCGCATCAGCTCGGCGATGGCGGCGTCGGAGTCGGTCAACCCTGGCAGCACCGGGGCCATGTTGACGCCCACGTCCAGGTTCAGGTCGGCCAGCTCACGAACCACCCGGAAGCGTTCGGCGGGCGGGGCAACGCCCGGCTCGATACGTCGCGCCAGGTGCGCGTCGGCGATGGGGATGGAGACGGTCACGCTGGCCCCGGCGGCTCGGGCCAAGTCCTGCAGCAGGTGACGGTCGCGGCGGATCAAGGTGGACTTGGTGATCAGGCCGATGGGCGAGCGCGCCGCCAGGAACTCGCACAGGCAGGCCTGCGTGAGCCGCAGGTGGCCCTCCACCGGCTGGTACGGATCGGTGGCGGCGCCCACGGCCACCGTCTCGCGCTTCCACCGTGGCGACTGAACCTGGGCGCGCAACCGTTCGGCGACGTTCATCTTGGCAAAGATCACACGCTCGAAATCGCGACCGCCGTTCAGATCGAAGTAGGTGTGAGTCTCCCGCGCATAGCAGTACCAGCACGCGTGGCTACAGCCGCGGTAGGGGTTGAGGCTCCACTTGAACGGCATGCCCCGCACGCGATTGAGGGCGTTGCGGCAGGTGATTTCGCGAATGTCCAGTCGCACGGCAGACGCCTTTCGGGACCCCTGCCCGCCAGCAGTATACCGAACAAATAGCGAACATAACCATTGGATGTCTCCGCCCCTGCATCGCTGCGGGGGAGCGCGGAGCGGCCCTAGTTGTCCGCCAACGCCATCTGTTGGCGCGCCGCATACGGGTTCTCCCGCATTTGTAGCGGAAAACGCACCGTCTGCTGTGAAAGCCCCGCCTCGTGCACCGCCATCACCATCTCGATGATCCACCGGCCGTCAATGGCGTCGCACACCGGACGGCAGTCCTGCTCCACGGCCTCGATCAGGTCACGCGTCATGGTGGTGTGCAGCAACTGCCGGACGTCAGCCGTGCCCTCGGTGTCGCCAAGAGCCTCGGCCTCCAGCGGCGGCACCGGGACCGCCTCCCAACTGCTCTCCAATCCCGGATCCAGCTCCGGCCGCCGGTTGATCAGCAACGGCTGGCCGGTGGTGGGGCCACCGCGCAACGAGAGCATTCCGTCGGTGCCAACCAGCTCGATACCCATCTGGCGATGCATGCCGCGGCCCGTGCGGACGGAGGAAAAGGTGCCTGTAATCCCGTGGTCGAAGAGGAGCGCGGCAAAGATCTGGTCGCCGGCCATCAGCCCCAGGTTCTCGTTACCTTCGCGTGCGTCCTGGAGGCCCACGGGTCGCCCGGCCTGCATCACGTTGGCGCTCAGCTGGCGCGGGTCGCCCGCGAACTGCCGCAGCAGGTCCAGTTGGTGCACACCGAGCACCGCCAGGTCCTCGGCCCCGCCCCGGCGGCTGTCGTTCTTGCCGGTTGCGTGCATGGCCACCAGTCGCCCGATGTCGCCCGCGCGGACCATCTCCCGCATGCGCCGTACCTTGGGATCCACGCGCCAGTTATGGGCAACCTGGATCTTCGTTCCGCCGCGCTCAGCCGCGGACACAATGGCGTCGGCCTCGGCCGGCGTGCGCACAAAGGGCTTCTCGCAGTAGATGCCCCTTGCCCCGGCCTCGATGGCGGCCAGCATCATCTCGGCACGCAGGTGCGGTTGCCGAACGCAAACGGTCACAAAGTCCGCCTGCACTCGGTGCAGCATCTCGCGAAAGTCGCCAAACGCCTGCCGCGCTCCCAGCTGGTCGGCCTTTACCCGGGCCGGTTCTTCGTCCAGATCCGCCACCGCCACGACCTCGACCGTGGGGATCAATTGCCAGGCGAGATCCAGGTCATGCCCGTAATTGCCCGCGCCTGTGGCTCCGATGACGACGGCGGTGTACATCAGGTCTGCTCCGTATTCACTTCAACGAGCCGGCGCCTCAGCCGGGTCGCGGTACGCCAAGGTGGCCGCTTGGGGTCACTGCAGCCCCAGGTCTCGCCCGGTCGGCTCGGCGGCATTGGCGTTAGCTAGCTTCCGTTCGGCGCCCTCAGACGTCCGCCAGCGCCATCTGCCGTCGCGCCGCATACGGGTTGTCCCGCACCTGCAGCGGAAATCGCACCGTCTCCTGCGTCAGCCCTGCCTCATGCACCGCCAGGACCATTTCGACCGTCCAACGGCCGTCGATGGCGTCGCAGACGGGGCGGCGGTTCTCTTCCACGGCGCGCAAGAGGTCCAGGGTCATGCTGGTTTGCAGCAACTGGAGTTCGTGCGCCGTACCCTCGGTGTCGCCGATGGCGGCGGCGTCCAGGTCGGGAACCGGCACGGCCTCCCATTCACTCTCGACACCGGGATCGTCGCCCGGGCGCCGGTTGATCAGCAGTTCCCGTCCCCGCTGCCCGTGGCTACGCATGGAGATGATGCCTTCGGTACCGACCACCTCAATGCCGAAGGCCCGGTGCATACCGGGGCCGGTGCGGACTGACGAGATGGTGCCGATGACGGCGTGGTCGAATTGGTAGGTGGCGAAGAGCTGATCGCCGGCGATCAGACCAATTTTCTCGTTACCCTCGTGCACGTCCGGCAGGCCCACGGGGCGGCCGGACTGGAATACGGCGCCGCTCATCTGGCGCGGGTCGCCGGCGACTTGGCGCATTAAGTCCATTAGGTGGACGCCCAGCACCCACAGATCCTCGGCGCCGCCGCGGCGGTCGTCGTTCTTGCCGGTGGCATGCACGGCCACCACCCGCCCGATCTCACCGTCCCGGATCATCTCGCGCATAAGAATTACGGCGGGATCGATGCGCCAGGTGTGGGCCACCTGGATCTTGGTATGACTGCGGCTGGCGGCCGCGATGACGGCGTCGGCCTCGGCCGGCGTGCGGACCAGCGGTTTCTCGCAGTAGATCCCCTTGGCCCCGGCCTCGATAGCGGCGTGGATCATCTCCGCATGCACGTCGGGCTGACGGTTGCAGATGTTGACGAAGTCCGGCTGCACGCTGGACAGCGCTTCCCGGTAATTCCCAAACGCCTGCGGCGCCCCCAATTCGTCCGCCTTCGCCCGTGCCGACTCCTCGTCAACGTCAGCCACGGCCACCACATCGACCTCCGGCACCAGCTGCCACGCAAGGTCCAGATCGTGTCCGTAATTGCCCGCGCCCGTTGCTCCGATGATGACGGCGGTGTACATCAAGCTCACTCCCGGTCGTTCGCCAGTTGACTTGCGCGAAGCATAGCGCCGGCGGCTCCAGACGGGGCCGTATGGCCGAACGCGTTCGGGCATGGCGGCTTAAGATCGGCCCTCCGGGGGAGTGGGAACGAGAGCGGCGGAGTCCCGGCGGTGGATAACGGAGAGTTGGAGCCGAAGCAGCTGTGCATGCTGATTCGGGCGGCCGGCGTTCGGGCGCTGCCAGACACGTCAGTGCCGGAGGGGTATGAGCTTCGGAGGTATCGCCAGGCTGACATCCTGACCCTTGCGGAGACGTTGCAGGCCGTCGGCTTCAGAAACTGCAGGGCGGATCGGTTGCAGGAAACCCTGGAGGACGCGGACCGACGGGCAGGCTCGGCGCTCGTGGCGTGCCGGGGAGCGATTGTCGCGGTGACGTTTGCGTCGCGGACGTCCACCGATGGAACCAATCCCGTGACAGGCAATCCAGGCGAGCCGCGGCGGGAGGGGGTGCTGGATTACGTGGCCACGCACCCTGACCACCAGGGTCGCGGGTTGGGCAGGGCAACCTGTACCGCCGTGTCGCGCTACCTGGTGGAGCAGGGCTGCGAGACTGTGCAACTGCTGACGGACGACTGGCGGCTGCCGGCCATTCACTTGTACCTCTCGATGGGATTCGAGCCGGTGATGAGTCGAAGTGACATGCCGGAGCGGTGGGCCGCAATCATGAGCGAACTGGAGAAGCGGGGTTATGCGCACGCTTAGGTTGGGTCTGGCGGGGCTTGGGCATGGGCGGACGCTGCTGCAGGCCAACCGGCCGGAATTCGCGGACTTGCCGGTGCGGGTGACGTCGGTGTGCGACACGAATTCTGACTTGATGGCGTCGATGGCAGGCCAGTACGGAATCGAGTGGACGACGAAGGACTATGACGCGCTGGTAGCACATGACGACCTGGACATCATCGGGATCTACACACCGGGACCGCTGCACTGCGAGCAGATCCTCAAGGCGCTCGATGCCGGGAAGCACGTGATGGTGACGAAGTCGATGGTGTATTCGATGTCGGAGGTGGAGCAGGTGGTCGAGGCAGTCGATCGCACCGGGCTGACGTTGCTGGTGACGCAGTCGCTGCGGGGGCGGCTGGACTTCATGGACGCGAAGCGGGCCTGCGACGCGGGCGAGATCGGCGAGCTCTTCATGGCGGAGGCCCACTACGTGCACGACCTGCGCCCGGTCTATCGATCGACGCCCTGGCGGACCTCAATGCCGCAGGACCTGATCCTGGGCGGGGCCTGTCACCCGATCGACCTGCTGCGCTGGTTCATGGGCGACATCGAGCAGGTGCACTGCGTGGGTCTGCGCAGCGGCGTTGCGCCGGATTACCCCCAAGAGGACTGCTTCTTCATCAACGTGCGGTTTACCAGCGGCAAGGTCGGCCGCGTAGCGAACCTGCTGGGCATGGTCCATCCGCACGGCGAGTCGGCCAACAGCCTCACCGTCTACGGCAGCAGGGGCACGATCCGCGATAACGTCAAGACGCTGGACGCCGAGGGCGACCTGCCGCAGCGGGCCTATGTGACGGAGCTCCCGCCGCACAGCGGCCACGCCGGCGAGATGATCGTGATGCTGCGCCACATGGCGGACTGCGTGCTGAACGGCACGAAGCCGTGGGTCGGGGTGCGCGAAGGCGCGCGGGTCGTGTCGACCGGGTTGGCGGCCTGGGATTCACTCAGGACAGGGCGGGCGGTGAAGGTTAGGAACGAGTTCTAGTTCCGTCGTAACGCACTAGGGGCCGGCGAGGACGCGGGCGAGGGCGACGGACTGCTGAAAGACCGGGTAATGGGCGCCGCCGGTCAGGAGGTCGTCGAGACGGAGCCGGGGTCGGGTGGGAGACGGGCGGCGGACAGCGACGTGCGAGACGGGAGCGAGATCCGACTGGCAGTCGACGACGATGTCCTCAGGGGAAGGCATGTAGGCGAGGTACCGGCTGGTCGGGGCGCTGAGTCTGACCATTTCAATCAGGCCATTCGTTGTTGACGATGGTTCACAGATCACGTCAACCGCATGTTCTCCCGACGCGAGCCGCCAGCCCTGCGCGGTGCGGCGATCCAGTCCCCAGCCGAGGCGCGACGCCATCCAACTGACCAGCAACAGGGCGGCGGCGTGCCCCCCCGGCGACTGCTGCACGGCCAGTTCCACCGACCTGACGTGTTCAAGGTCGATTCGGGCGGCGGGCTGGTCGAAGGCCTGGGCAAAGGCCTGGCGCCAGGCGAGCAGCCGATGCCAGAGGGCATCGGTGACGCGGGCGTGGTGGCTGCTGGACACAACGTCGCCAAGCACGGCGAAGTCGGCGGCCGGGTCGGTCATGGAGCTGGAGTCGACCAGGATGCGGTCGGCGATGTCGAGCATGTCCTCGAAGAGGTGGTCGCCGGTGACGGCGGGCCCGTTCCACCAGACGACGGTGGGGATGCCGCTGGCCGACCAGCTGGCGGCAATGGCTGCGCCTTCTTCAAAGGCGCGGCCCTGCAGGGCGGCGGTGAGCAACTCGCCGCGAATGGCGGCGGCGCCGTTGGACTGCCGGGCGGACAGGAGGCCCACGCGAACCGGTTCCGGGGTCTGCGCCGTGTCGGGATCGTTGACAAGGGCGATGACGCGGCTGGGATAGGCGGTGACGACGGGTTCGGTTTCGGCTTTGATGTCCGCCCAGTCGGTGGGCCCGGGGTAACGGGCGACGATGGTGGCCAGCAGCATCTGGGCGTTGAGTTCGGCGCCTTCGCTAGCGGCCTGGCGGGCGGCCTGTTCGTGGAGGCGGGCGAGGGTGGGGAGGGTATCGGCGATGGAGGAGTTGAGGTTCATTGCAGGAGCAGAGTCTTAGGAACAGAGACGACGGACCGGAATGTGCTCGCGAATTCGCCTATATCGGTGTCTTTGAAGACTTCGACCGGAAGACCCTCACCCCAGCCCTCTCCCACGGGAGACCTCTGCGTAACCCGGGCTTGGTTGCCCGGCAGACCCCTTGTATGTGCTGAGGCTTGTATGTTTCGGGGTCCTTGGAAGTGGCCAAGGACAGCGTGGACGGGCCGGGACAGACCGTTGACCCCTGGGTCCTCTGAGACCGTCGGTGAGCGAGGTCGTCCCGGCCCGAGCGCTGACCCAGAGCCCGAACAGTTGCCGGGGCCGTGACCACGAGCCCGAATCTGCAAGGCGGGGCGCGAGGTCAGCGTCCAAGGAGGGTACCGAATGGCCTCGCCAGCGGATCTCGCGGTCGGGATCGATGTCGCCAAGCAGCGCCTGGAGGTGGCCGTGCATCCCACCAAGGCGACCTGGACGGTGCCGCGCACCCGCGGCGGCCTGCGGCGGCTGCG
>JAJDZD010000049.1 GCA_022824865.1 Chloroflexota bacterium
GGACATCCCGGCGGTCTACCCCAACCACCACAAGCTGCTGGAAGACCCCAACGTGGACGCCGTGGCCATCATCCTGGGCCACCACCTGCACGCCGACCTGACCATCGACGCCCTCAACGCCGGCCGTCACGTCCTGGTCGAAAAGCCGATGGCCAACACGCTGGAGGAATGCGACCGCATGATCGAGGCCGAGCAGGCCTCCGGCAAGATCCTGCAGATCGGCCTGACCGGCCGCTTCCACCCGGCGATGCGCAAGGCGCGGGAGATTCTGGACAGCAACCAGCTTGGCCCGGTGGTTACGGCGCTATCGCGATTCAACAAGAACTTGGGCTTCGCCGGACGCCGCTACCAGTACCGCACCCGCTGGATGGGCGGCGGCATGTGGATGGAGAACGGCGTGCATGCGGTGGACTGGCTGACGCACTGCATCGGCGCGAAGGCCGTGACGGTGAAGGCCAAACAGAGCACCTCCATGCACTACCAGGGCGCCGACGACGTGACCACAGCCTTCGTGCAGTACGCCAACGGGATTCCGGGCCTGCTGGTGGTGGTGGGCAGCGCGCACGGTTGCGCGACCGACGGAATCGAGGCGCACTGCGCGCTGGGCGAGATTCAGTACACCATCCGCGGCTCGGTGCGGGTCGGCAAGAACAACGAGTGGCGCGACGTGGAGCACGACGGCAAGCACGGGTTCTGCGAGCAGTACCGGCACTTCGCGGAATCAATCGCGATGGGCATGCGTCCGCAGACCAGCAGCCACTACGGCCGCCACATCATCGAGATCCTGCAGGCCGCCGAAACCTCGAGCATTACCGGCCAGGAGGTGCACCTGACCGACTACCACCGCATGCCCTGGTAAGGCACATGCGATTGCGTGCGTTCCCGCAAGCCGTGAGGCGGTGATGGCGCCAGGAGCCGCCGGGCACGCGATTCCGCCGTTCAAGGAGCGGCTGCGCGAAGCGCTGGAGTCTGACTCGCTGCCGGTGGCGCTGGGCCGCTCGCTGCCGCAGCTCAGCGAGCGCCGCGACGCGGCCTTCCGCACCCGCGACTTCCAGGGCAGCCAGGCCGACCTGGGCGGCCGCCGCCAAGCGGCGCTGGAGCGAATGCCGGAGTTGGTTGAGGAGTTCACGGCGGCGGCGGAGGCGGTTGGGACCGTGGTCCACGGACCTACGGATGCCGCCGGTGCGGTTGCCACGGCGATCCAGGTGCTGCATGACCACGAGGTCCAGATGGTCGTCAAGAGCAAGTCGATGGCCACCGAGGAGATCCAGCTCAACGCGGCGCTGGAGGACGACGGCATCGAGGTCGTGGAAACCGACCTCGGCGAGTTCCTGGTGCAGGTTGCCGGGGAGCGTCCCTCGCACATCATCGCGCCCGCCCTGCACATCACGCGCGAGCGCGCGGCCGAACTGATCAGCAAGGCAACGGGCGAAGACCTGCCGCCGGATCCCGACGTGCTGGTGGGAGCGGCGGCCCGCCACTTGCGGAGCCGCTTCATCAACGCCGGCGCTGGGATCACTGGCGCGAACGCGCTGGTGGCGGCGACGGGCACGGTGATGCTGGTAAGCAACGAGGGCAACGCGCGCCTGGCCAGCGCCCTGCCGCCGGTGCACATCGTGATCGCCGGCATCGACAAGCTGGTGCCCTCGCTGGCCGACGCGACAACGATGCTGGAGAGCCTGCCGCGCAGCGCGACCGGCCAGCCGATTTCGACCTACGTCTCCTTCATCTCGGGGCCGAGCCGCAGCGCGGACATCGAGCTGTCGCTGTCGATGGGGGTTCACGGGCCGCGCCACGTACACATCATCCTGCTCGACAACGGGCGCGAGGCCATTCGCACCAACCCGAGGATGCGCTCAGCCTTGCAGTGCGTGCGCTGCGGGGCCTGCTCGAACGTGTGCCCGGTGTACCAACAGGTCGGCGGCCACGCGATGGGGCACATCTACACGGGGCCTATCGGGCTGCTGGTGACACCGCACCACCACGGCCTGGAGCACATCGCCGGGCCGCAGTCCCTCTGCGCCGGCTGCGGGGCGTGCGCCAGCGTCTGTCCGGCAGGGATCCCGATTCCTGACCTGATCCTGGACGTACGCGAGCGGGCCGTGTCCGAGGGACATTCCAGCAACGCCATGAAAAAACGCGCCCTGAGCGCACTGGCGGACGAGCGGCTGCTGGAGCGCGGCGCCCGGCTGGCCTCAAGGGCCCCGTGGTTGCAAGCGTTGGGTCAGCGCCTGCCCGGCTCGCCGCTGAAAAAGCGGCCGCTGCCGCGAGTACAGGGACGGCCGTTCCGGGATCGCATTGGCGCTGTGACGACACCCAACCGCAAGGCAACCACGCGAGTGGCCTACTTTCCAGGCTGTCTGACCGACTGGCTGTCGCCGGATACCGGCGAGGCTGCCGTGGCGGTGCTGGAGGCGCTGGGAGTAGCTGTGGAACCGGTGCAATTCGCCTCGTGCTGCGGGCTGCCGGCCATCAACGCGGGATACAAGGACGAAGCGACCCGGATGATGCGGCAGACGGTTGAAGCCATTGAAGCCCTGGAGGTGGACACGGTAGTCAGCACCTCAACCAGCTGCGCCGGGGCGATGCTGCACGACTACGCACGGCTGACGGATGACGATCCGGCCTGGGCCGAGCGTGTCCGCGCGGCGGCCGCCAGAGTGAGGGACTTCACAAGCTACGTGGCAGAGCTAGGACTTCCCGACGAGATGCTCGGCCGGGCCAGCGGCGTTGTGACCGTTCACGACGCCTGTCAGTCTAAACACGGCATGGGGCTGGGGCCCGAAACCCGCGAGCTGCTGACCGACGCCGGTTACACCGTCGTCGAAGCCCCGCCCTCAGGCGAGTGCTGCGGCTTCGGCGGGTCATTCTCGTTCGATCACCCGGAAGTCGCCCAGCGCATGCGCGCCCGCAAGCTGGAGGCGTTTGCCGAGACGGGCGCCGAAGTTGTCTGCGCGGACAACCCGGGGTGCCTGCTGCACTTGAAGGAGGGACCGGCAGTAGATGGCGCAGGCCGGCCGGTGCACTTGGCTGAGTTGCTGCGACCAGTCGTCGACTAGGGTGGTGGCCGCCTAGGACCAGAGACGGACGACGGCGACGATGAGGCCGGTGGCGACACCGACGATGCTGAGCATGCGCAATGTGAGACGCAACTCAAGATCTTTGAGGTCCGCTTTGGTGGCGAGATGTTCGTAGGCGCCTTCGAGGCGGCTCATGCGACGGCCGAGCCTTGCAATTTCAGTTGTCGGATCGGCACCGGTCTCGCCTGCGGTCATGGTGGCCCTCCGGTGCACGCGGTCCACCCTGCCGCTACGCGCGACGCTTAGTCGTTCCGGACGTCACGCTTCAATCCTAGGCGATCGCTAGTCGTCGCTTCCATTGTGACCGTCGATGACCGCCCAGAAGTCTGAGGTGACCGGCCAGTCGAGTTGGTGACTCCCGACCCAGAGTTTGCGCACCATGCCCGTCGGATCGATGAGGATCAGGGATGGCCGCGCGGTGTTCCACGAGTCGAGGTTGATCCGCACGTACACGCCATAGTCACGGGTCATCTGTCGGTCGGGATCGGCCAGCACGGGGAACGGTATTTCCTCGCGCCTGGCGAAGGCGGATACGGCGTCGAGATTCTGCGGAAAGATGCACGCGAGGGAGGCGCCTCTTCGTGTCCACTCGTCCAGCTCGACCTCGAGCCGCGCCAGGAACCCCTGGCAGCTCAGTCACCACGTATGCCGCACGAAGACCAGGCACAGCCATCCGCCGGCGTAGTCCCGCAGCGTGGCGCGTTCGTCCGTTCTCGCCACGGGAACATCAAAGTCCGGTGCAGGGTCGCCGAGTGCAAAGGTTGTCGAGCCTTCGGCGCGAGGCATGGCAAATCTCTAGGTCAAGGCTCTCCGACGGGATCACAGTAGTACCGATTCGGTAGAACCGACAACAACGCTAGGGCGTGACCATGACCTTGATGTTGGCGTCCTTACGGGTGCGGGCACTCTCCAGCGCCTCGCCGGCGGCTTCGAGCGGGTAGTGGGCGGTCACGAGAGGCTTGATGTCAACCGCGCCGCGAGACAGCAGGTCAACGGCCAGCGGCCAAGTGTTGGCGTAGCGGAAGACGCCGGCAATGTCGAGGGCCTTGTCAACCAGTTCGTTGGTGTCGATGGGCGTCAGATCGGCGTCGGTCATACCCACCAGCACGATCCGCCCGCCACGGCGAGCGATGCGAGTGGTCTGAGTGAGAGTGGTGGAGTTGCCGGCGGTCTCAAAGACCAGATCGAATTCGGTGGAACGGGTTCGGCCGACGTCTTCGGTGCGGGCGTCGATGGCCTCGGTTGCGCCAAGTTCAAGAGCCTTCTGGAGGCGGAATGGCTCGACGTCGACCAGGGTGACGTCGTGAATGCCCTGGCTTTGGAGAGCCAAGAGGGTCATGAGGCCGATGGGACCGGCACCAAGGATGGCGGCACGGTCGCCAAGGCGGGCCTTTCCGCGGCGAGCGGCGAAGAGGCCGACGGAGAGCGGCTCGATGAGCGCGGCCTCGTCATACGAGACGTGGTCGGGGATACGGTAGGCGAAGTCGGCGGGGTGGGCGACGTATTCGACGAATGCGCCGTGGACCGGGGGCGTGGCCATAAAGACAACGTCGTCACAGAGGTTGTAGTGGCCTGACCGGCAGTGCACACAGGCGCGGCAGGGCACGCCGGGTTCGATGGAGACTCGCTCGCCTTCGGCGAGCGAGATCACCCCTGATCCCAGGGCAACGACTTCCCCTGAAGGCTCGTGGCCGAGGATGAGGGGCTCGCGGACGACGTAGCGGCCAATGCGGCCGTGCTCGTAGTAGTGAACGTCCGAGGCGCAGACGCCGACGGAGCGGATGCGGATGAGGACTTCGCCGGGGTCGGGCTCGGGCAGCGGGACGTCGCGGGTGCGAACTCGAAGAGCTGATTCGAGGTAGGAAGCTTTCATCGGCGGCTCCGAGGCTGGTGGGTCACTGGCCAGACCTAGGCGATCGCGATGGGGCGGACGGGCGAGGCGGTGGCGCCGACGATCTTGAGGGGGGACATGACGAACACGAACTCGTGGACGTTGGCGGCGGCGAGAGATTCGAGGTCGGCGTTCTCAAGGATGTGAATGCCGTTGTCGACGAGGAATATGCCGTGGACTGGCAGACGATCGTCGCCGGCGGGGATGAACTCGAAGGTCATGGTGTCCGCACCGCCGAGGTAAACGCCGGTCTCGGCAAGCCATTCGGCGCAGTTGGCCGTGATGCCAGGCTGGCCACTCTCGAGATCGAGGAACGACGGCTCGTTCCAACGTTGCATGAGGCCGGTACGGACGAGGAAGGCATCGTCCTTACGGACTTCGACGCCGTGCTCGCGGGCGACGGCCTGGGCAACGTCGGCGGTAATGGCGAAGTCATTGGGCAGGATGTCCACGCCCTCGGCGCCGGCTACGTCCAAAAGGACGCCACGGCGCACGATGGGCGGCACGCGCTCGATGCCATGCTCGGTCATGCCGCGGCCGCCGCTCTGGACCTTGACCGCTTCGAGGCCGCCGCACATGATTCCGTCACGCGCGAAGTGGGCAAGCGCGTCGAGGTGCGTGCCAGTGTGGCCGCACATGACGATCAACTCGTTAGCGGAACCAAGTCCACCCGGCCGCATGGTGTCGCCGTGGCGCCGCTGCAGGGTGAACACGTAGGGCGGATGCGACGGATGGACCGGCATGCCCATGTTGTACGGCGTGCCAAGGTCATAGACCTGTCGATCCACTATGGAGTCAAGCACGGTCGGGTCCATGGCGGAGCCTCGGGCAGACATGGCTGCCGAATCCTGCCGCTCTGTGCCGAGGCAGGCAAACCCGCATAATCAGCGACGCTCGATCTGCTCACTGACGTTCAGGCTCCGGTGAGCGCCTCCCGCGGTTGCGCGACGGTCGCGGACGAACACAAAGGTCCGAATGCGAATCGACACTCAAAGCCACATCTGGCCGGAGCCCTTCCTGGATTACCTGCAAACCCGCGACGAGGAGCCGCTGGCGTTTCGGGACGGCGAAACGCTCTTCATCGATACCGGGAAGTGGCGGCGGACGGCCATGCCGGGGCACTCGGACATGGACGCCAAGGTGCGGACGATGGATGCCGCGGGCATCGACCTGACAGTGCTATCGCCGAACGATCCGGGCCCCGAGCGATTTGGTGACGACGGGCCGATGGTGGCTCGGTTATTCAACGACTACATCGCCGAGCAGACCCGGGCGTATCCCGGACGTTTTACCGGGCTGTGCGTATTGCCTCTCTACCACGAGGCGGAGGCCCGAGAGGAACTGGATCGGGCCGTGCGCGACCTGGACATGCGGGGCGTGCTGCTCTACGCCAACCTGGATGGCCGGCATCCGGACGAGCCGGAGTTCGAGTGGCTGTTCGGACGGGCCGAGGAGCTGAGTATTCCGCTGTACCTGCACCCAGCCTGTCCGGTGACCATCGACCAGGTGGCAGGCCGGAACCTCACCGGCGCGCTGGGCCTGATGTTCGATACGACGATCGCGCTGGCGCGCATCATCGTGAGCGGGCTGATTGATCGCTACCCGGACCTGACGATCGTCTGCCCGCACGTCGGCGGCGCGCTGCCGTACCTGATCGGACGGCTGGACCACCAGACGATGGTGCTGAAGCGGGGCGCCGAGAACCTGACCAGGCCACCGAGCGAATACCTGGGCCAAATCTGGTTCGACACGGTCTCGCCTTGGCCGGCTGCGGTGCGCTACGGTCTGGAGATGGTTGGGCCGGACCAACTGATGTTCGCCAGCGACCACCCCTGGGTAGAGCCGGACGTGATCAGCCCGATCGTGGACGCTTTGCCTGTGACCGACGAGGAGCGGGCGAAGATTTATGGGGGGAACGCTGCGCGGCTGTTCGGGTTGGACGCGTAGGACGCCAAGATCTAAACGCTCGTAGACCTCGACTCCGGGCTCCGCGCTTGGCTGGCGGCCAGGACGCCAAGCGCCGAGCACTAGAGCACGATAGGGTCCGCGAAGACTAGGGGTTCAGGTATTCGAGTCGTACGGCTTCGTTGATCAGATTGCGGGCGAAGGCCCAGAGGGTCTCGGAGCCGTGGGCAATGTGGGCGTTCACAGATAGAACCTGGTCGCGGGTAACGCCGTGTTGGCGCCAGGCCTGGCCCCTGGTGTGAAAGTTGAGGAGGAGGGGCTGGAGGCGGTCGAGGGCGGCGGCGAATCGGGCCTCGGGGGTTTGGCGGGCTTCGAACTCTTCCCAGAGGGCACGGAGACTGTGGCCCTGGCTGGCCGGGAGCAGGCCGTAGATGCGGTCGGCGGCGGCGCGTTCGCGCGCGGGTTGCAGGGCTTTCGCTTCCTCGTCGTAGACGAAGGCGTCGCCGGCGTCAATCTCCACGATGTCATGCACCAACAGCATGACAATCACCCGTGCGATGTCAGTGCCCGGAGGAGCGTAGTCGGCCAGCACCAGGGCAAACATGGTGACGTGCCAGCCGTGCTCGGCGTCGTTTTCGCGACGTTCCTCCGCCGTGATCAGGTTACGGCGTAGGACGCCCTTGGCCTTGTCGAGTTCCAGCAGGAACTCGACCCGGCGTTGCAGGTCGGCGTCAAGGCCCGGCGGATCGGCGCTCAGGGAATCAGGAGCACCTTGCCGCTCGTTTCACGGCCCTGGAGGGCGACGTGAGCGTCGGCGGCGTTTGCCAGTGAGACTTCGCGGTCGATCATCAGGGTCAGATCGCCGGCCGCGACCCAGGACAAGACATCGCCCGCGCGCCATTCCAGTTCGTCGCGCGTGAGCGTGTAGTGGCCGAGGCTGGGGCGGGTGAGGAAGAGCGAGCCCTTGGCGTTGAGGATCTGCGGATTCAGTTCCGGCACCGCGCCGCTGGATGCGCCGTAGAGCGCCAGCAGGCCGCGCGGCTTGAGGCAGTCGAAACTGCGCTCGTAGGTCGCGGCGCCAACGCCGTCGTAGACGACTTCGACACCAGCCCCGTCGGTCAGCCGGCGGACCTCTTCGAGAAAGTCGGTTTCGGTGTAGATGATGACGTCGTCTGCTCCCGCCGCTGCCGCGATGTCAGCTTTGGCGGCCGTTCCGGCGGTGGCAATCACGCGGGCGCCAGCGCGCTTGGCCATCTGGCTCAGCAGGCGCCCCACGCCGCCGGCGCCGGCGTGCACGACGGCCGTGTGACCAGCCGACAGCGGATAGGTGCTGTGGGCCAAGTAGTGGGCGGTCATGCCCTGCAGCATGGCGGCGGCGGCCTGTCGGGTGTCAATGGCGTCCGGCAGCTTGACCAACTGGGCGACGGGCACCGCCTGCAGGTCGGCGTAGGAACCCAGCTGCATCGCGTGCGCGACCCGGTCGCCAACCGCAAGGCCGCTGACATCGGATCCGACAGCCTCAACCACGCCGGCGCCTTCCATCCCCAGGGTGAACGGTGGATCGAGCGGATACAGGCCGCTGCGCTGGTAGGTGTCGATGTAGTTGACGCCGATCGCCTCGATTCGGATGACCGCCTCGTCGGCGGCCGGCGTCGGATCGTCAATGGTCTCGTAGGAAAGGGCTTCGGGTCCGCCCGGCTGGTTGACGCGAATGGCCTGCATGGAAATCCCCTAAAGGCACGACTGCTTGCGCCATTGTCCACGTTCGAGCCGGTCGTTGTGTCATACCATGCGCGCCCGTGCAATCAGGACGCGCCCTAGACACTGTCGCCTCGCTACTTCCGCGCGTCTATATCCAGATCTTCACCAGCTCAATCGGCATGGGCATGCTGGTGCCCACGCTGCCCCTGTTCGTGGCCGATCTGGTACGAGACCCGGTCACGGGCCAGGAGAACATCACGCTGGTCGGCCTGGCGCTCGGGATGGCGGCGCTGGGCACATTGCTCTGGACGCTGCCATCGGGTCTGCTGCTCAACCGGATATCAGAGTCGGTAGGACAGGTAGCCGGCCTGGTGGTCATGGCCACCGCCGTGATGGTGCTGGCCGTCTCGCCGCCGTATTCGGTGCTGATCGTCGCCCGATTGATGATGGGCGCGGGGATGGGCCTGTGGGCGCTCTCGCGCATGCAGTACATGCGTCGCGTGACTCCACGGCACCAGCGCGGGCGGATCATGTCGCTGTTCGGGGGTACGAACCGGATTGGCATGTTTGTCGGTCCAGGCGTCGGCGGACTTGTCGCCAGCACGTTGGGCTACGAGGCGATGTTCCTGATCGCCGGCGCCTGTATGGCCGTTGGGCTGATTCCGGCTCTGGCGTTTCGGGACGCGCCTGACAGCGATACGGCAAGGACGCAGTCAGCTACGAGCCTGCTTCGCGGGCTGGGGGAGACGCTGCACACGCACCGCCGCGTACTGCTGAGGGCTGGGACCGGCCACATCTTTGCGCAGGCCATTCGCTCAGGGCGTCCGGTGGTCCTGCCGCTCTACGGCGCTTTCGCCCTGGGGCTGGACGAGCGGGAGATCGGCCTGGCTGTGAGCGCCTCGGCGGCCATCGACATGACGCTGTTTCCGCTGGCCGGCTACCTGATGGATCACTTCGGGCGGAAGTTCGCGATCGTGCCGTCGTTCGCGTTGTTCAGCGCCTCGATGGCGTTGCTGAGCCAGGCCCGGGACTTTACGGGGCTCATCCTGATCGGGCTGTTGATCGGGTTTTCCAACGGAATTGGGTCAGGCTCGATGCTGACGCTGGGGGCCGATCTGACGCCGTCCCAGAGGCCAGGCGAGTTCCTGGCGGTGTGGCGCCTTGTCGGAGGAATCGGCGACATGGGCGGGCCGGTCGTCGTGGGCGGTGTGGCCGACCTGTTCGGTCTGATGCTGGCCCCGTTCTTTGTAGCCGCGATGGGCTTGTGCGGTGCGCTGACGTTTGGCCTCTTTGTTCCCGAGACGCTGGAGAAGAGGTCGGCGCCGACAGCGCCAGAGCCGTAACCGGGACTGGTACCGTGACCGGCGGAGGGAGTCCGGAGTCACTGGATGTCGGAGGTGTTTGCCGGGTTTCCGCGCGAAGGCTTCGACTTTCTACGGGACCTGGCCGAGAACAACAACAAGCCGTGGTTCGAGGCTAACCGGCGCGGCTATGACGAGGGTCTGCTGGAACCGGGGCGGCTGTTCGCGGTGGCGATGGGCATGGCACTGTCGGAGTTCGCGCCCGGGATTCATGCCGAGCCGCGAGTGAGCGGCTCAATATTTCGTATCCATCGCGACATCCGGTTCAGCCGCGACAAGCGTCCGTACAAGACTCATTTCGATATGTGGTTCTGGCAGGGCCATCGGCACAGCCGGGACTGTCCGGGCTACTTTCTGCGGCTTACACCCGACGCGGTTGTGGCGGGGGCCGGACGGCATGCGTTCGACAAGGCGACGCTGGAGGCCTATCGAACGGCGGTGGCGGACGAGCGCCGAGGTGCGGCGCTGGAGCAGGCACTGGCGACAGTGCGCGCGGCGGGCGCCGATGTGGGCGGGGCGCACTACAAGCGGGTTCCGCGGGGGTTCGCGGCCGATCACCCACGAGCCGATTTGCTGCGATACAACGCGCTGCATGCCTGGATCGAGGAGCCGTTGCCGCCCGAGGTGCATACAGCCGAGTTCGTGGACTTCTGCTGTGAGCGGTTCCGGAAGGTCTCGCCAGTACAGCGTTGGATACTTGACCTGCAGGACTGGTAGCAAGCCGATGGCAGCGAGAGAGAGCGTGACTCGATGACGACGGACATCACCACGGCCTCGCGCGCCGTAGCTGTAGCCGCCGAGATGGCCGAGGCGGCCAACGGCTTTGTGGATTCACTGGATGGCAGTCAACGGGCGGTGGCGACGTTTCCGTTTGCTGGCGACGAGCGGTACCTCTGGCACTACACGCCGGTTGAGCGGAATGGGCTGCGGCTCAAGGACATGACCGCGGCGCAGCGCGCGGCGGCGTTCCGAATGATGAATACGGCGCTGAGCGCACACGGAGCGCGCAAGGCGCGGGAGATCATCGAGTTGGAAGCCATCCTTGACGAGTGGGAAGGCATCCAGAACGATCGAATGCACTGGCTGCGAGATCCTGAGATCTACTACTTCAGCGTATTCGGGGAACCGGGCGGCGAGGAGCCCTGGGGCTGGCGAGCCGGCGGACATCACATCGGGATCCACGCCACAGTCATAGCCAACACCTATGTGTCGGTGCTGCCGCTGTTCCTGGGCGCGAATCCCGCGGAGGTACGGCACGGCGAGCACAAGGGCGTGCGCACGCTGGCCGAAGAAGAGGACCTGGCGCGCGATCTGTTGGGTCGGCTGGATGCGGAGCAGAAGGCGCTGGCGATCGTGGATCCGATCGCGCCCGACGACATCCTGACCAAGAACTATCGGGTGGCGGACCCGGAGGAGATTCCGACGGCGGGAATCACGCTGGCGGAGTTGCGAGACGGGCAGCGGAACGGGCTGATTGGGTTGCTGCGGCATTACGTCGAGCGGAAGGCTGCGGACCTGGCGGAGAACGAGTGGCGGAAGATCGAGTTGGATGGGCTGGATGACGTTCGCTTCCTGTGGGCGGGGCCGGAGGCGCGGGGCGAAGGGCATTACTACGCGGTGGCCGGGCCGGCGTTCGTGATCGAGTACGACAACACGCAGAACGAGGCGAACCACATCCACTCGGTGATGCGCAGCTACTCGGGCGACTGGGGCGAGGACCTGCTAGCGGCGCATTATGAACACGGACATCACCACTAGGAGCTAGCTGGCGGCGGCTTCGGCGGTGCCGGAGTCGGGGGGTGGCGGCCAGCCGTTGATCAGCGTGAGATTTCGTCCGGGCTGGGCAGGGACGCGGGCGTCAGGGGTGATGACGCCGGTGAGGTTGAGGGGGTCGACGGCGGCCAGGCGGAGGGTTTCGTCGGATCCCTGATCGCGGCGTGCGCGGCGCAGGGCGTTGACGGCGTCGGGGAGAGCAAACTGTTCGCCGGCGAAGCCAGCCACAAAGCGGCCGCCGCGGACTTCGCCGCGGGCTTCGAGGCGTCGCAGGGCACGAAGCACGTCGCGCCAGGGGAGGCGGAAGCTCTCGCGACGAATGACGTCGCGGAAGACGACGCCGTAGCGGTCGAGGAGGGTAGTGGCGACGGTCTCGGCGACTTCGTCGGCGTCGATGCCGGCGGCGGGCGGTTGGAGGGTCGACCAGCGACCCGGGGGTCCGCCGACGGCGAATCGACCGGCGCGGCGGGTGTGCCGCCAGCGGCGGCGGCCAGTGCTGGACCAGCCCGAGGCGATGGCGCGGAGACCTTCGTAGCCGTCGGAGGTGACGCGGCCGGCGGCGATGAGGTCGCGCAGGCCGTCCTCGACGTCAGCGGCGAGGCGCCGGGTGCGCATGACGATCTGTTCGAAGAAAAGCGCGCCGCTTTCGCTCAACAGGGCGTCGATTGAGCGGGCGGCGCCAGCGAGTTCGGGTGGCTCGGCTTCCGAGTCCGTGCCGCCGTTGCGCCAGCGGGCAGCCTGGAGCAGCAGGTCGAAGTCCTCGCGCAATCCGAGGGTGACGGGGGTGGCGCGGGTTGCGGGGGCGCTGCGGCGTTCGGGGTCGGAATTGCGTTCGCTGAGACGGCCCCAGACGACGTCGCCGGCGAGGCAGAGCTCGTCCAACCATTGAGTGCGAAAGCCGCGGACGCGGGCCGGGAGTACCGCGCCCTCCCAGGCGGCGGCCGGCAACTCAAAGCCCTGCAGTCGCTGGATGGCCTGCCGAAGGCCGGCCTTCCCGAAGAGAGTGTGACCCTGGGCGGCGTGTTGCCAGCGGATGAGGAAGCGCATGAAGTCGCGGACGGATACCGGCTCGATTTCGCGGCGGAGTCGGTCGAGGGTGAGGCGGTGGATGCGGGCCAGAAGGCGGCGATCGCAAACGTCCTCGACGTTGGGGTCGCGAAAGTGTCCGGGAAGGATGAAGCCGCTGACTTGAAGCTGCATCAGACCGCGGGCGACGTCTTTGGGCGTCAGGCCGCAGCGTGTTGCGAGTTCCTCGGGAGTGGTCGGTCCGCAGACCTCAGTGTGTCCACGCAGCAGCAGGCGGCGGGCTTCCTCGCGGTCAGCCACCTGGATAGCCACGCCGGAGGGCAGCGCCAGGCTGGGCACGGCGTCGGAACCGAAGAGGGCGCGCATGACGTCCACATTCTCGGCGGCGAACCAGAGGGTGCTTCCATCGACCTCGCACCTGGCGGTACGACCGCGGTCCTTGAGCTCATCAAGCCAACGGTTCCAGTTGGCGACGGACGAGGCATCGACAGCAACGAGGCCGAGGAGGGCGTCGTGGACCTCCTCGGCGTCCCGAGGTTGTGGCCAGGCTTCTTCGACCACGCGTTCGATGGCTGCGGGATCCAGACGACCGAGGTCGCGAGCGCTTTCGGGGAGGGCGCGGCGGGTCGCGACGGCGCGTGAACGGCGCTCCTCAAGGGGGGCGTCGTCAAGGAAGGTATAGGGGCGACCGTTGAGGATTTCGTGGGCAAGGGGCGACGGCTCGGTGGTGTCGCGGGCGTGGAGAGTGATGTGGCCGTCGTCGATGCGCTGCAGCACCTGCTCCAGCCCGCGGACGTCCATGGCTTCGAAGAGACAGTCGTCGAGGGTCTGGCGAATCAGGGGGTGGTCCGGGGGAACCAGGGGACCGTGGACGTTTTCCTGGCAGCCGATCTGTTCGGGAAAGACAGCGGCCATGAGGTCGTCTGAGCGCATGCGTTGGATGTTGGGCGGGACCTTCTTGCCGCCGCGCAGGCGGGGGACGGCCAAGGCGCGGGTGAGGTTCCAGCGCCAGCGGGTGGGGAACATGGGGGTGTAGAGGATGGATTGCTCGACGGACTTGAGGGCGTTGTTGGCGGTGACGTAGCGGAAGGTCTCTTCGAGCGGGAAGGCGTGCTGGGGGCCGAGCGAGAGGAGGATGGCGTCGTCGTTGGCGGCGGCCTGGAGTTCGAAGTCAAAGCGGACGCAGAACCGTTTGCGGAGGGCCAGACCCCAGGCGCGGTTAATGCGCTGGCCGAAGGGGGCGTGGACGACGAGTTGCATGCCGCCGGAGTCGTCGAAGAATCGTTCGAAGACCACGTCGTGGTCGGAGGGCATGACGCGCAGGCCGTCGTGGGAGGCGCGTAGGTAGTCGGCGATTTGGTGGGCGCCGAGTTCGGAGACGTTGCACTCGTCGCGCAGCCAGTCGACCAGGTTCGGGTCGGTTAAGCGGTCAGCCACGTCGCGGCGGAGGCGGCCTACGGCTTGCGAGAGTTCGATGGTGCGGCCTGGGGCTTCTCCGAGCCAGAAGGGGATGGTGGGCGGCGCGCCCTGGGCATCGATGACGCGTACGGTGTTCTGGACGACGCGACGGATCTGCCAGGAGGTGTTGCCGAGCAGGAAGATGTCGCCGGCGATGCTCTCGATGGCGAAATCTTCATTGACAGAGCCGACGAAGGTCTCGTCCGGTTCGGCCACGACGCGGAAGTCGCCGAGCTCGGGAATGGTGCCGCCGTTTTGCAGGGCGGTGAGGCGGGCGGCGCGGCGGCCCCGGACGACGTTGTTGATGCGGTCGAAGTGGATAAGGGGCGCTGCTCGACCGCCGCCATCGCCGATGCCGGTGGCGAGCATGTCCACGATTTCGAGGTAGGACTCGCGGGTCAGAGCGCGGAAGGGGGTGGCGCGTCGGAAGAGGTTGAAGAGGTCGTCGAGTTGCCAGTCTTCGCAGGCGGCCTCGGCCACGACTTGCTGGGCGAGGACGTCGAGGGGGGCGACGAGCTGGACGATGCGGTCCAGTTCGCCGGCGCGGACGGCGCGCATGAGGGCGGCGCTTTCGACCAGTTCGTCGCGGGTGGTGGGGAAGAGGCGGCCCTTCGGGCGGAGGCCGAGGGCGTGTCCGGATCGGCCGATGCGTTGCAGGAAGACGGCGATGCTGCGGGGCGAGCCGATCTGGCAGACGAGGTCAATGCTGCCGATGTCGATGCCGAGTTCAAGCGAGGCGGTGGCGACGAGGGCTTTGAGCCGGCCGTCCTTGAGCTGCTGTTCGACGTGGAGGCGGCGCTCGCGGGAGAGGCTGCCGTGGTGGCTGGCGACGCCTTCCTCGCCAAGGCGGTCGCGCAGGTTGTGAGAGACGCGCTCGGCCAGGGCGCGGGTGTTGACGAAGACGAGCGTGGTGTGGTGCTGGACGATGAGGTCGGCGAGGCGGTTGTAGATGTCGTCCCACTGCTCGCGGGGGGCGACGGCTTCAAGGTCGGAGGGTGGGGTCTCGACGGCGAGGTCGAGGTCGCGCTGGTGGCCTAGGTCGACGGTGACACAGGGGCGGGCGTCACCGTGGTCGTCGGCGCCGGTGAGGAAGGCGGCGAGTTCCTGGATGGGTCGCTGGGTGGCGGAGAGGCCGACGCGCTGGGGGCGGCGCCGGCAGATGTGGTTGAGGCGTTCGAGCGAGAGGGCGAAGTGGCTGCCGCGGCGGTCGCGGGCGAGGGCGTGGATTTCGTCGACGATGACGGTGTCGACTTGGCGGAGGGTTTCGCGGGCCCGCTGGGAGGTGAGCATCAGGTAGAAGGACTCAGGAGTGGTGATGAGGATGTGGGGCGGGCGGGTGACGAGGGTGCGGCGACGCGAGGGCTTGGTGTCACCGGTGCGGAGGCCAACGCGGATTTCGGGGAGGGCGACGCCCTGGGATTCGGCGAGTTCGCGGATGGCGGCGAGGGGGGTCTGGAGGTTGCGCTCGATATCGTGGCCGAGGGCCTTGAGGGGCGAGATGTAGACGATGCGGGTAACGGGTTCGAGGTCCTCGACCTCGCCGCGGCGGATGAGTTGGTCTATGCCGGTGAGGAAGGCGGCGAGGGTTTTGCCGGAGCCGGTGGGGGCGGCGACGAGGGTGTCCTGACCGGAGCGGATGGCGGGCCAGGCGGCGGCCTGGGCGTCGGTGGGGGCCTGGAAGGTGGCGGCGAACCAGTCGGCGACGACGGGGTGGAAGGCGACGCCGGCGGTGGCGGTGGGGGCTGGGTTAGGCGGGGACATGGGAGGGCATTGTAACCGAACAAGAGGCGAACGGTGAGAGGGGGGTGAGTGGGCCGGCGAAACGGGAGGTCTCGCGCGCAGTAAGAGTTTTTTCCAAAAAACTCTTGAGGGGGCGGGGGGTGCATTTCTGCCGGTTTTCGGGTGCCGGGGGCGCAGGGGCGGATTCCCCGGATTGAGGGGATGGCGGAGGGGGTGGTGGGGTGGTGTTGGGCGGACCCATGGTGGGTGCGCGGAGGTGGCTGGTGCGGCGAGAGCGCCAGGGGTGGATGAGGGAGGCGAGAAGGTCCAGGTGGGGTTGACTGGTGGGCATCTGGGAAGGGTTGCGGGGCCTATGCAAGTAGTGTACATTCTGAGCACGCTAGGGGCAAGGGGATTGGGGAAGGAGTGAGCGACGAGGAGTGAGATTAGGAAGGGGTGAGGCTCGAGGGGAGAGAAGTGCGAGGGGGCAGAAAAGGGGCAGAGCGGCGGTGGGCAGCGGGTTATTTGGCAGCGGGGCGGTTAGGCGGCGTCGGTGTGGCGGTTGGGGTCGTTTTGGGTGGCGGCGAGACCTTGAATGGCGCCCTCGAGGCGGGCTGTGCGCTCGGCCAGCGCCTGGACGTCCTGGCGCAGACGCTGGTTGTCGGCGTGGACCTCGGCGCGGAGGGCGCGATTGTCAGCTCGGACTTCCTCACGAAAGGTCTGCATGTCGGCGCGGACTTCCGCGCGCAGGCGCTGATTGTCGGCGCGAAGTTCGGCCAAGCCCCGGTCCGTGTGGGTGCGGCCGTCGCGCCAGATGGCCACAATCAGCCCGGCCAGGGTCGCGCTCATGGCCAGGATGCCGATGAGTTCGGGGGTCATGGGGCGGCTCCGTGGAGGTGGTCGGCTAGGTCACGGTCCGCCCGGGGGTACCGTAGCACGGGCAACTGGCGGGGCTGGCGCTGGGGGAAGCGAACCCGGATCTTGCGGCGCGGGTTGGGCTGGTGTCAGGCGGCGTCGGTGTGGCGGTCGCGGCCGGCGAAGAGGGCTTGGATGGCGCCTTCAAGGCGGGCCGTGCGCTCGGTGAGCGCCTGGACGTCTTTGCGAAGGGCAGCCACGTCTCCGCGGACTTCGTCGCGCAGGGCTTGAAAGTCGGCGCGGACTTCGTCACGAAAGGTCTGAAAGTCAGCCCGGATTTCCTCCCGGAAGCTCTGCCGATCAGCGTGGAACTCCTCCCGGAGGCTCTGCCGGTCGGCCTGGAACTCCTCCCGGAGGCTTTGCCGGTCGGCCTGGAGCTCCTCTCGGAGGCTCTGCCAATCAGCGCGAACCCGCTCCTGGAAGCTCTGCCGGTCGGCCCGAGATTCCGCTCGGAAGCTCTGGCGGTCGGCGCGGACTTCCTCGCGCAGCGCTTGGGTGTCGGCGCGCGCGTCGCGCCACAGGGCCATCATCAGCCCAATCAGTGTGACGCCAACGCCGATCAGCGTGGCGCCGACGGCCAGAATTGCGATGAGTTCGGGGGGCATGGGGCGACTCCGAGGGTCCGAGGGAAAGGTCTTCGAGGTCCCGGTCCGCCCGCGGTCAGGCTGGCACGGGCACCTAGGCCTGGGGCTGGGGCTGGCGCTGGGGAGGCGACCCGGGCTGTGGCGGCGCGGATTGGGTAGTTTTAGGCGGCGTCGTTGCGGCGGTCGGGGTCGGCGAAGAGGCCTTCGATGGCGCCTTCGAGGCGGGCCGTGCGCTCTGCAAGCGCCTGAACGTCCTGACGCAGACGCTGATTGTCGGTGCGGACTTCCTCACGAAAGGTCTGCATGTCGGCGCGGACTTCCGCGCGCAGGCGCTGATTGTCGGCGCGAAGTTCGGCCAAGCCCCGGTCCGTGTGGGCGCGGCCGTCGCGCCAGATGGCCACAATCAGCCCAGCCAGGGTCGCGCTCATGGCCAGGATTCCGATGAGTTCGGGAGTCATTGGGCGGCTCCTAAGAGGTGGTTGGCTAGGTCACGGTCCGCCCGTAGGCAGGCTAACACGAGCACCTGGGCCTGGGGCCAGCGCGGGGGATGCAACTCGGGCTGTGGCGGCGAGGGGTGGGTTGGTCAGGCGGCGTCGTTGCGGCGGTCGGGGTAGGTGCGGTTGGTGAAGAGGCCCTGGATGACGCCTTCGGTGCGTGACTGACGCTCGTTGAGTGACTGCACGTCGGTGCGGAGGCCGGAAACGTCGGTCTTGACTTCGGCCAGGTCGGCACGGACTTCCCGCCGGGTGACCTGGATGTCATTGCGGACTACACCCCGGAGGCTTTGGTTGTCGGCGCGGACTTGGGCAAAGTCTTCGCGGATTTCCGCTCGTAGGTCGACCAGACCATGATTGGTGTGGACGCGGGCGTCGCGCCAGAGGGCGAACGTGAGGCCGGCCTGGGAAACACCCACGGCAAGGATTGCGATGAGCTCGGGGGTCACGGGCGGCTCGTTGGAGTTGGGGTGTGAAGTCGACCGCCCGTCTGAGTTTAACGGTGGCACGGGTAGCCGGGCTGGTCCCGTCGATCACACGGCTTGCTCAAGCTGGTCTTCAGCCGAGGCTCACAGATCGCATTTGGTCGGTCGGGGGGCGACCTGGCGGTGATGGGTCCGCAAGTCTAATGCAATCCCAAGATGGAAAAGTAGTCTTCGATTACAGAATAGTAGTATCCAATCTATCGCTTGCGTGACGTAAAGCTCAGAATCGATCTGCCAACTGCTGCTTGCGCGTTTTCTTTCAACGCCAAATACCTTCTAACCGGATTTGTGAGTGATTCTTGCATACGTCGAAAGTCTCCTTGAACGGGAATCGGCTGACCACCTTTCCCCAGATCGTCCATGAGAAGCTTGGCATTGACATACGCTCCCTGAGCCTTGATTTCGGCATGGTAGGCGCACCTAAAGACCTCCCGTTCTAGCAGCCGGTTTGTCAGGTCTGGAAACACGGCTCGCGCCACAAATGCTATTGCAGCTGGAACAAAGAGAAATGCCACCGCACTGTCTCGAATATCTTCGAGGTATATCCAGGCACCCACAACCACCGAGACGGTTGCCACAGGGCTATAGAGTCGTCGCGCCCACTTCATTGTGGCGAACTGGTGACCCGTTGCCATAAGAAGAATGTCCTGATCAACTCGAGCGAGGACGAGCCAGGTACGTAGGAGGTTGTAGATCGCGTTCATTGCACGACGCTCTCATGCGGATATGTGGCGGTCGAAGCTATCAGACGAAGCTCTCGTCAGGGGGCACTCAGCTTGGCAAAGGAACTCGGTGGCTTTGAGCCCAAAATGCCGCGACACCGCCTTGTGAGCCTCATCCTGCATCTCTGCTGGGTCATCCGACGCGCTCTGATTTGGCGAGCAGCCAAGCAGCTCGCGGGGCAATGAATCGTGCAGTTGGCTTTGCCTTAGGCGACTGACCGCAGTTAGACGGCGCCGTGGTATGCCCCCTTTCGTTTCCTAGGTGGCGCGAACTCAGTACCGAGGCAGCAGCGGACTTGGCACCAAGTGGTGCAGCGGGATGGACGCTGTGCCGGATCAGGAGGCACCGACGAGCTATCGGAGGGTGAGCCGACGTGCTTGATCAGGTTTGGAGTTCGAATGATCTGAGACGGATGCGAGTCCTGCCCGGAGCGCCGTGCGTATTGAGCTCATAGTGTCGCCTGCGCGGCTGGGTTTGGAGCCTTTGGAGAGAGTCGTCCATGACGCAACTGAGCATCCGCAACTGTTGGCGGCTGTTCATGCCGTGTTTCGGACGGCGCACCCAGAGCGTTCGAACTCGGTGGGCGAGGAGGAGTTTTCGATGCCTGCGCTTGGCGTCGTCGGCGGCGTGGATCCAGACGGCGTTGTGGTCGCCCATCCAAGGGATGAGTTTCTCGTCCTTGACGGCGACGACACCGTCAATCGCCGCAATTTCAGGGACCAGTGTTACGCGGTAACCAACATGACGGAGCGCATTGCCAGCGAGGGGGCTCAGCAACTCGTCGAGGACGAGCAGTGGATCGCCTTCGGGGTCCAGGGGAAGTTCAGGCGGCGGTTTTGTTTTCCCAGTGGAGGGCTGCGGTGAGTTCCCTGGGGGTTATGCCGTAGGAGCAGGCTACGAAGTCTGGCGGATCACCTCCGCGGACGAGGCTCCAGAGGGCGCTGGTGGGGATGCGGGTGTCCTGGATGCAGGGTTCGCCGAATTGCAGGGAGGGATCCAGCATGACGCCGGGCTGGGGCGACCATTTGCTGGCGACCTGATCCTGGAATTGCAGCCCGCTGACGGGAATGAGGTAGTCCTTGAGGATGGACATGGCGAGTTTTCCGTGCTGGCTGTAGGCGAATGGGGGACTCCCGCGGGGATTCGGGGAAGGCGGGCAGGTTTGAAGCGCCGTACGCTCGGAACCTGGACCGGGGACGCAGTGAATAGGGTGCGAATAGGCGCGATCGAGGACGGGGCCCAGGCAGCACGCAGCCGGGGCCACGGGTTCATCTGGCGACCTAGTGCGGGCTCAGGCTTCAGGTTGCGGCGCAGAATGGCAGCCCAAGCTTGGGAGTGCCGCTGTATGGAACAGCTGGCGAAGCCTCAGGCATTCATCCAGCGAGGTCACTGTTCCCATCGAGCGACAGCAGGTGCAGACTGGAGAGACTTCGCAACTGAGTGGGGATCGCGCCGCTGAGCCTGTTGTTGTGCAACTCCAAGACGCCCAACCGGGTGAGATTCCCCAACTCCGGTGGAATCGGCCCGGTGAGTCGGTTGTCATGGAGGAGCAGCGATTCCAGCTTCGTTAGCCAGCCAATTTCGGACGGGATTGATCCAGTTAGCTGGTTTTCCGTCAAGTCCATACCTTCCAGATTCGTGAGTTGACCCAGTTCAGAAGGGATCGCCCCACTGAGGTGGTTGCGATACAGATCCAACCAGCGCAGGCTGCCAAGCCTGCCGAGTTCAGGCGGAATCGTCCCACTGAGTTGGTTCTTGTGCAGCGTTAGCACTCGCAGGTTGGACAGGTTTCCCAGTTCCGGTGGAATGGCCTCCCTGAGCTGATTGCCGCCGAGGGCGAGGAGCGCCAGCTTCTCGAGGCGTCCGAGTTCCGACGGGATCTGGCCATCCAGGCGATTGTTGGGGAGTCGAAGCTGCACCACGCGGCCGGTTGCGTCTGTCGTGACGCCGTGCCACTCGCCGAGGAGGGCGTTGCTGAGCCAGTTCGTGTCAGTTATCCACCTTGCTCCGCCCGTGGCGTGGTAGAGCGCGACCAGTGCAGCTCGGTCGACGGCGAGGGCGGCTGCCGGCGCCCGCGCCGGCTTTGGAACGGCCTCAGTGGGGGCGCGTCCACTGAGATCGCAGTAGGGCAGACCGAGCGCAGCAACGTCGCCGACGGGGACAGCTCCGAGCGCCTCGGGGACACAGCCCGTGAAGTGATTATTGCCGCTGATGTACATGATGGTCAGGTGACTGAGGTTGCCCAACTCGAGCGGAATCGCTCCCTGTAACTGGTTGTCACTGAGGGTTAACCAGCGCAAGCGAGCGAGGCGGCCGAGCGCAGCCGGGATGGTCCCACCCAGTTGGTTCTCAGCGAGCCCCAATGCCTCCAGATTAGGTAGGCGGCCAAGCCAGGACGGGATTCCGCCACTAAGCTCGTTGTCCAAGAGTCCCAGCGTTGTCAGCTCGGTGAGATTGACCAGTTCCTCTGGAATCGTTCCGGTTAGCTGATTCTGGTCGAGGCTCAGCCGGCTGAGACTGGTGAGTCGTCCCAGTTCGCGCGGAATCGTCCCGACGAGCCGGTTGTCCCCAAGTTCCAGCGTTGTCAGGCGGTCGAGATTACCCAGTTCCTCCGGGATTGGCCCGGTCAGCTGGTTTCCGTCAAGACTCAAGTAGCTGAGGCTGGCAAGCCGTCCCAACTCGCGCGGAATCGTGCCGGCGAGCTGGTTGCGCCCAAGCCACAAGGTGTGCAGGTTTGAGAGGTTGCTCAGTTCAGGTGGAATCGTCCCACCCAGCTGGTTCTGATGTAGATTGAGCCATACCAGCTCGGCGAGCCAGCCAAGCTCTGGCGGGATTCTCCCTCTCAGCCCGTTGTCTCCGAGCTCAAGCGTCGTGACGCTGCCGTGGGAGTCGGTGGTGACACCATGCCACGCCCTGAGCGGCAGTTCGCTGAGCCAGTGGTCATTGTTCCGCCAATTCTCTCCGTCGGTCGCGTGGTAGAGGGCCACCAGAACTTCCCGATCTGGTGAGAACGTGGCACGGCGCCCGAAATCATCGCGGTGCACCTCGACCTGAGCAGGCGTGGGCGTGGGACGCAGCCCGAAATCATCGCGATGCACGTCAATTTCTTCGTCAGGTGCGTCGCACGCGGTTGCCGTGAAGGTAAGGACGAGAAGGAGTGCGAGCGCGGCGACGCGGAGGGCGTTGGCGGGGAGTTTCAGGGTCAATAGGTGGCAGGGCATGGGGAATCAGGTTTGGCAGACGAAGGCAGCTATGTGTTGGGTGTTGCCGTGCGTGTCCGGTTACGAAATATATACGCGGCCCAGAGCGGAATCGTTCCATCGCTTTTTTGGTATCGCGGCGCGAATCAGTGGAGCGGCGAGACTCGGGGGATGGCTCGCTGTGTGCGGGCCGGTGCGGCTCAGCCGCCTGCGGGCGGTTTGAAGGGTGGGTGGTAGGGCCAGTCCTAGGGGAGTTGTGTGTCGCGGAATCGGGTTTCGTGGCGCCAGAGGATTTGGTGCCAGTCGGGGTGGCGGGGTTGGACGTTGTGGTTGTGGATGAGGTGCTGGGGGGATTTGCTCGAGGGTGAGGCGGTGGGTAGGGAGGTACGGGTAAGCGGTGAAGGCGAGATTCCTCAATTCGCTGCGCTGCGCTCGGGATGGCAGTTGGAACGAGGGTCAGTTAGGTCCTGTCTGCGAGAGATGGGTGCTTGGCGGTGGTTCGTCACGGCACTGAGTGACGACTCGCCTCGAACTGGGCTCTCCCACGGGGTTGCGCGGAAGACGGGCGGGTTCCAAGAGCCGCCGGTTCGGGACCTGGACGGGTGACGTAGGGAAGGGAGGTGCGAATGGGCGCGATCGAGCGCGGGTTCCAGGCTGCGCGCAGCCTGGGCCACAAAAAGCCGGGATGGCGGAGGGGGAGCGGCCTGGGCGGGTTGGTTGCCTGGAGTGTGGTTCGACACGGCCCTGCGAAGGACTTCGGGCCGGCTCACCACGAACGGTGGGGTGGGCCGGGGCGGGTTGCTAGGAAGACGGACGGGTTTGAAGCGCCGTCCGCTCGGAACCCTGACAGGAGACGTGGAAAAGGAGGTGCGAATGGGTGGGATCGAGCGCGGGTCCCAGGCTGCTTGCAGCCTGGGCCACAAGTCTCGAACGGATGACGGGCGGGTCGAAAGGCCGGCGCTACCAGCGTGGGTTGACCGCGGACGGGGGTGGGGTGCTGGAATTGCAGGCTGGGAGTTGGAGGTTGTCGAGGTCGTGGTTCTTGGCGGTGCGCAGCGCGGGGGCGATGCAGCCGGTGAGTCGATTGCTTCCGGCGAGCCACAGGTGCTGGAGATCGGCGAGGCGGCCCAATTCGATCGGCAGCGCACCGCTCAGCCGGTTGTAATCGAGGCTTAGCATGCCGAGCCGTGAAAGGTTCCCGAGTTGCGGCGGGATCGAGCCGCTCAGCTGGTTTTCGTCAAGGAGCAAGAACTCAAGCCTGGACAACTGGCCCAACTCGCTCGGAATCGTCCCACCAAGCTGGTTCTCGCTGAGGTCCAGCGATTCGAGTTGCGCGAGGCGGCCCAGCTCAGGTGGGATGGACCCACTGAGCTGGTTGTCGTAGAGATCCAGCCAACGCAGGTGGGTGAGTCCCCCCAACCTGGCCGGGATTGCCTGGCTGAGTTGATTCCTCGGCAGCGAAAGCACTCGCAGATTCGACAGGTTGCCCAATTCACTTGGGATGGCTCCCCGAATCTGATTTCCACCGAGCGCCAGCAACTCCAGCGAATCGAGCGACCCGATTTCCGCCGGTAGCTCACCAGACAACTGGTTGGCCGGGAGCCGTAGCTCTACGACGCGGCCAGTGGAATCCGTGGTGACGCCGTGCCATTCGCCAGTTGGGGCCTCGCTGAGCCAATTGTTCTGGTTCGTCCAGTTCGCTCCGTCGGTGGCTTGATGGAGCGCGACCAGTGCGGCTCGGTCGGCGGCGAGAGCGGCCGCGGGCGCCCTGGTGGGCGTTGGACCAGGGGAAACGGGAACGCGCCCGTTGAGGTCGCAGTACGGCAGGTTGAGCGCGGCAATGTCGCCGACCGGCACAGCTCCCAACTCCTCGGGAACGCAGCCCATGAAGTGGTTGCTGCCACCGAGCAGAATGGTGTCCAAGTGGGAGAGATTGCGCAGTTCGGGCGGGATTGCGCCCCGCAACTGGTTGTCGTGGAGCGTAAGCGAGATCAGGCGGGGAAGTCCCCCAAGTTCAGGCGGAATGGTCCCACGCAGTTGATTTTCGTGGAGCCCGAGGGCCTCAAGGTTTCGCAGCCTTGCGAGCGAGGGCGGAATCTCGCCACTGAGCTGATTGGTTTGCAGTCCCATGATCGTCAAGCGGGAGAGATTGCCTAGCTGCGCTGGTATCTCACCACTCAACTGGTTGGAGTCGAGGGCCAAGTACGTGAGCCTAGAAAGTTGTCCCAGCCCAGGCGGGATTTCCCCGCGCAGTTGGTTACCGCCGAGCCATAGCACATGTAGCCCCGAGAGACGGCTTAGTTCCGATGGGATGGTCCCCGAGAGTTGATTCACATGCAGATCCAGGTCTTCCAGACGGGAGAGGCGACTCAACTCAGGCGGGATAGACCCGCGCAGTTGGTTGCGGCCAAGCCAAATGTGCCTGACATGACCCTCGTGATCGGTGGCGACGCCGTGCCATGTGTCGAGAGGTGCGTCGCTGAGCCAGTTGGTGTTGTTGGTCCAGTTGTCGCCGTCGGTCGCGTGGTAGAGGGCCACCAGCACGGCCCGATCGGGTGAGGTCGTGGGGGGACGCGTGAAGTCCCGGTGCGCTTCAATTTGGCCCGGTGATGGCACGTGCGTGGGCATTTGAGCCGGGGGAAGGACGGGTGCCGTGCCCTCTGCCGGGGATGTTTCGTCAGGGGCGTCACACGCGGCGGCCATGAGGGTGAAAACGACTATGAGTGAAAGCGCGGAGGCGCGAATGGCGGGGTAGGCCGGGGCCTCAGAGCGCCGTTCGGGGGCGGCGCGGATGCCGAGAGTGAGGAGGTGCCGGTTGAAGAAGCGGCCAAGCATGGAGGCGAGTCGCCTTGGGGTTTGGTAAGGATTGCATATTGGGACTGCTTCCCAAGCTTGGGCCGAGGCTTGAGATCTGACGCGGATTCCCCCTTCAGCCGGCTCCGGGCAGGCTCTCCGAGGGACTCCGGGGCGGCTCACCACGAACGGGGCTGGGGAAAGAGTGAGCTGATAGTAGTGAGCATTGAGAGACGGAGGGGAGGAGGAGAAGAGGAAGATGGGCGGGTCGGGGACGCCGCCCCTACCAGAGAGGACTCACCACGAATGCTCTCGCGAATCGCCTCGACCGGAAGAGGCCGGTTAGAAACCGGCCCTTACACGAGGGGGCTCACCACGAACGGGGGCAGGCGACCTTCGCGGCCTTAGGGGTTATTTGTGGTCGGGGAGGGCGTCTTTTTGGGTGAGGGTGGTGGATTTGACGGTCATCGCTTCCAGCCGCTCGGGGACGGGTTCGGGGAGGGTGGTGAGGGGGGTGAAGGTGAGGTGGTCGGTGAGTTCGAGGGCGGGGGCGGCGAGGTCCTGGACGTAGAACTTGGATGAGGGGAACAGGTCGCCGGGGTAGGTGAAGTTGGGAAGGGTGGCGAGTTCGATGGCGAGGGCGGCGCCGACGGAGCTTTCGAGCATGCCGCCGATCCAGACGGGCACACCGGCGTCGCGGCACATGTCGTGGATCTTGATGGAGCGGGTGAAGCCACCGGAACGACCGGGCTTGATGTTGACGTACTGGCAGGCGTTGATCTCCAAGGCCTGCTGGATCATGCGGAGTTCGCGGGCTGATTCGTCGAGGCAGATAGGAGTCTCGATTTGGCGGGAGAGCTCGGCGTGGTCCATGACGTCGTCCCACTGCAAGGGCTGTTCGATGAAGGCGAGGCGGAACTGGTCGATGGTTTTGAAGGTTTCGAGGTCGTCGAGGGTGTAGCCGGCGTTGCAGTCGATGTGAAAGATGGCGTCGGGGAAGGAGCCGCGGACGGCGTGGAGCATCTCCACATCCCAGCCGGGGCGGGCCTTGAGCTTGATGCGGGGGAAGCCGGCGTCGACGGCTTTCTGGATGTCGGCAAGGAGGTCGTCGAAGGAGTCGAGGATGCCGAAGTCGGCGCCGGCGATGACGTCGGCATCGGAGCCGCCGATCAGGGTGTGGAGGGGGGTGCCGGTGCGCTTGGTTTCGAGGGTCCACCACAGAAGCTCGACGGCGGCCTTGGCGAAGCCATTGCCCTTGAAGGGGGCGAGGCGGGCATCGAGGTCGGCGGCGGTGTCGAACTCACGGCCGACGACGAGGGGTCCAAAGATGTCGCTGACGAGGTGGTAGACGGAGCCAGCGGACTCAGGCACGTAGTGGGGGGCGCGGAAGGGGGTGGCCTCGGACCAGGCCGTGATGTCGCCGGAGGTGGCCTTGACGAGGACGGAGTCGATGGCGTGGTCTTCGCCGTAGGCGGTGCGCCAGGGATAGATGAGGGGCATGCTGACGTAGTAGATGTCGAGGCGGTCGATGCGCATTGGGTTCTCCGTGACGGCTGAGACTTACGGACGGCCCAGGGCGTAGGCAGCCCGGGACGCCCGTTGTCCTTTTTCTCTTTATTGACTCGCATGGTGGCCGTCGAGCGTGGTGGATGCAACCGTTGGCGCGCGTACGATGAGCGGTATGTCCCTGGATTGCGGGTTGCCGAGGCGTGTCTTGCGCGGGTTGGCGTGCGTTGTGCGGGTGGGTGTGCCAGCGGCGCTGTTGGGCCTGGTGCTGGGCGGATGCGAGCCGGAACCGACATCGCGGGTGCCGACGCCCTCGGCGATCGAGGTTGAGGTGATGGAGGCGGCGGAGGAGGCACCGCCGAGTCCAACGGCGGTTGCGGCGGAAACGGCCGGGCCCGAACCAAGCGGCACCGCCGCGCCAACGGCTCGCGCGCCGGTGCAGCCCGAGCCCAGGCCGGTGGTTGCCGTACCGGTGGCGACGGCCGCCGCCACGCCCAGTGCGACGCCCGCGGTGGCGCTGGAGCCACTGGACGATGGGGCGGTTACCGAGCGACTGCGGGAGGCCGCGAGCCTGATCGAGCGCGTGACAGGGTCGCCGGGGGCGTTGCGGGCGGGTGCGGATCTACGGGTGCCGCTGGAGGGGGCGGTACTGGCGTTTCTGGATCGATACGGGGCCGACCCGAAGGTGGCTGCGCGCCTGGATTACACGATCGGGCAACTGCCGCCGCTGGTGTATGACGTGGAACCAGAAGGGGCCAGGATTGCAGCGGCGGACGTGGATGGGGACGGGTCGAACGAGCTGATTGCGGCGTGGCACGTCCTTGGGGTGCCGCCGGTTTGGTTCGATGAGGTGGAGGGGGGATTTGCCGCGCGGGAGTTTCCGGTTGGCGAGTCAGCCGGGACATCGCCCGGCATGGCGGTGGTGCATTCAACGGCGGACCTGACCGACGACGGGGTCGCCGACGTGGTGCTGGTGACGACCACGCCGGGGGCGAGCACGCAGACCGAGACGGTGCGGGTGTACCGGTGGAACGGCGAGGCACCTCGAAGGGTCTTTGACGTTCCCGTGGTGCGTGGGGCAGGACCGGCGGGCTGGAGCCTGCGTGACGGGGCGTCGCCAGCCGAAATCGAGACGGTGTGTCCGGCGCTGGGGCACTTCGACGCGCCGCTGCTGCCGCATCCGGGGCTGCGCCGGACGTTTACCTGGGGCGGGCAGTTCTTCCATGAAGTGGGAAGAAGTTTAGATGCACCGGTTTCACAACAGGACCAGATCAACCGCGCGGAGGCGGCGTTCTGGGCAGGTCGGTACGAGGAGGCGGCGGCGGGGTATCGGGAGGTCATCGAGCGGCCAATTGACGGTGGGAACGCGACCGGATCTCAGCCGGATTGGGAGGGCCTGGCCCTTCTGCGGCTGGCGCAGATTGGGTTGCTGGGCGGGGAGGCGTTCAGTCCAGCGCGGCTGCAGGCGGCGATGGAACGGGGCGGCGAGATTGGGGTGATTGCGAGGGCGATCCGGGCGGCGGTGGCGGCGCCGGATCCGATGCGGACGTTTGCGGCGGCGCAGCAGGTGGACCTGACCAGCGACCCGCCGCCGGGCGCGTATGGGTCGATCAACTTGCCGATGGAGCCGGGGCTGGTGCTGGCGCTGGGGAAGGCGCTGGAGATTGGGCTGCGAGGGCTGGGTGGCAATGAGCTCTCCGAGGCGGCGATCACTGGCCGGCTGTCAGCCCGAGGCGTGGAGGTGCGAGGGGCGACGGTGGGCGACCTGAATAGCGACGGCGTGCTGGAGGCGGTGGTGTCGCTGGTGCGACACAGCACGCGGGTGGTTGGGCCGCCGGTGAACGACTTCTGGTTCGTGTACCGGCACGGCACGCGGTGGGTGGCGCAGCCGGTGGGGCCAGTGAGCGATAGCGCGCTTCCGATCAGTGTCAAGTCGGTGAGCCAGGGACGCGCGGTGATCACGATGACTGATTCGGCAGCAGGGCTTGCGGACTATCTGAGCTTTGATGGGCGGCGGCTGGAGCGATGGGACGAGCTGCCGACGCTGGAGGACCTGTATCCGGTGAATCCGTTTGATGGGCGGGGGATTCGGAGTTGCGAGATTTCGGCGTAAGTCGGCGGGCTGGTGGTGGGTCAGAGGTTGGCCAGGATGATTGCGGTGGCGATGCCAATGACGGCGGTGAGAAAGATTGAGGCGCCGGTGACCATGGCGCCCATGCGCACGTACACACGCTGCTCGAGTTCGCGCATCTCGGCGCGTAGTCGTGCCTCAACGCTCTCAATCTCGGCCCGGAGCCGCGCTTCAGTGTTTTCAAGGTCGGCCTTCGTGGTCAGGTTTTCCGTGACGCCTTCGGCGAAGGTTGACACGAGGACAGCAGCCTGCTTCTCGTCGAAGCCGGCTTCGTCCTGCAGGCGGCGGGCCGCCTTCAAGGTGTCGAACGTTACGGCCATGCGGTCATTCTAGCGCTCCCCGGCTTAGCGACCGCTGTTACGTGACAGCCTTTCGCAGCGTCCGGTCAATCAGGCGTTGGCGCTGGTGAGGGAGGGGGATTGGCGGCTGGCGCGGGTTTCGAGGGGGTCGATGCGGCAGGCGCAGATTTTGTATTCGGGGATCTTGGAGATGGGGTCGAGGACGTTGATGGTGAGGAGGTTGGCGGCGGCTTCGGCGAAGTGCCAGCTCATGTAGACGGTGCCGGGGGCGACGCGGCGGGTGATCCAGGCGCGAGCTTCGACGGCGCCGCGGCGGGTGCTGATGCGCACGAGGCCGCTCTTGGGGATGCCGAGGCGGTCGGCGTCTTCGGGGGAGACTTCGACGAGGGGTTCGGGGTAGGCCTCGTCGAGGCGTGAGCGGCGGGTCATGGCGCCGGTGTGCCAGTGGTACAGCACCCGGCCGGTGTTGAAGATGAAGGGGTAGTTGCGGTCGGGGACTTCGACGTTTTCGCGCCAGTGGACGGCGTGCATAGAGGCCTTGCCGTCGGCGGTGGGGAAGCTGTCGCCGAAGAGCCAGAGGGCACCGGGGTCGTCGGGCGTGAGACAGGGCCAGCGAAGACCGCCTTCGCGGTCCAGGCGTTCGTGGCTGAGGCCGGCGTGACTGGGGGTGACGCGGGCGATTTCGTCGAAGATCTGGGACGGGGTGTCGAGGCCGAGGTGGCGCCCCATGCGGCGGGCGAGGTCGGCGATGATTTCCCAGTCTTCACGCGCTTCGCCGGGCCGGGGAAGGATGGGCCGGACGCGCTGTACGCGGCGGTCGGTGTTGGTGTAGGTGCCGTCCTTTTCGGCCCAACTCGAGGCGGGGAGGACTACGTCGGCGATTTCGGCAGTTTCGGTCATGAAGATGTCCTGGACGACGAGGAAGTCCAGGTGGCGGAAGTGGCGGCGGGAGGCGTGGAGATCGGGGTCGGCCATCAAGGGGTTTTCGCCCATGATGTACATGCCGCGGACGTCGCCGGCGCCGGCGGCCTGGCCGATTTCGATGGTGGTAAGGCCCTGCGTGGGGGGTAATTCGGCGCCCCACTGCTCCTCGAAGTAGGCGCGGAAGGTCTCGTCTTCGACCGAGCGGTAGTCGGTGAAGTACATGGGGATGGCACCGACGTCGCTGGTGCCCTGGACGTTGTTCTGGCCGCGGAGGGGGTTGAGGCCGGTGCCGCGGCGGCCGACGTTGCCGGTGGCGAGGGCAAGGTTGATGAGGGTGAGGCAGGCCTCGGTGCCGTGGGTGTGCTCGGAGATGCCGAGGCCCCAGTAGAAAGCGGTCTTGTCGGCCTTGCCGATGATGTGGGCGGCGCGTTCGAGGGTGGCGGGGGGGATGCCGGTGAGGGCTTCCTGGCGTTCGGGGGTCCAGTGCTGGACGGCGGCGGCGACGGCCTGGAAGTTCTTGACGCGGTCGGCGACGAATTCCTCGTTCACCAGGCCGTCGCGGATGATGACGTGGAGCAGGGCGTTGTACATGGGCACGTCGGCGCCGGTGCGGCACTGGAGGTGGACGTCGGCCCAGCGGGTGAGTTCGATGGCGCGGGGGTCGGCGACGATGAGCTTGGCGCCGTTGCGAATGGCGGCCTTCATCTTGAGGGCGGTGATGGGGTGGGTTTCGGTGGTGTTGGAGCCGGTGACGTAGATGACGTCGTTTTCGGCGATCTCGTCGAGCGAGTTGGTGAAGGCGCCGGTGCCGATGCTGAGGCCGAGGGCGGCGACCGAGGAGGCGTGGCAGAGGCGGGTGCAGTTGTCGATGTTGTTGGTGCCGAGGACGACGCGGGTGAATTTCTGCAGGAGGTAGTTGTCCTCGTTGAGGCACTTGGAGGAGCCGTAGACGGCCAGGGCGTCGGAGCCGTGGGTGTCGCGAATCTCGGCCAGGCGGCGGGCGACATGGTTGAGGGCTTCGTCCCAGGTGGCGCGGCGCCAGCGGCCTGCGCCGCGCTCGCCGGTGCGGATGAGGGGGTGGGTTAAGCGGTCGGCGCTCTGGGCGTAGTCCCAGCCGAAGCGGCCCTTGACGCAGAGCCAGCCCTGGTTGACGGGGTGGTCCTCGGGGGACATGGCGTGGGTGATCTGGCCGCCGCGGACGTGGACTTCGAGCCCGCAGCCGACGCCGCAGAAGGAGCAGGTGGTCTCGACGACTCGGTCGTCCTCCACGATGCCCTGCTTCTCGAGTTCCCACTGGGTGCGGCTCTTGAGGGCGCCGGAGGGGCAGACCTGGACGCAGTTGCCGCAGTAGACGCAGGTGGTGTCCATGATTCCGTCGTACTCGCGGGTGGAGATGCGGACGTGGAAGCCGCGTTCGCCGGGCTCGATGGCGTAGGTGAGCTGGACTTCGTCGCCGCAGACGTCCACGCAGCGCCAGCACATGACGCACTTGGCGTAGTCGCGGATGTAGTAGGGGTTGTCGTCGATGACGGGGAGATCGGCGCGGGAGGCCTGGCCGTTGGGATGGACGTTGTATTCGGTGAGGAGCCCCGCCAGGTCGGGGGCTTCGCTGAGATCGACGCCGGAGAGGAGGGCTTTGAGGGAGCCCTTGCGGGAGCGGCGGACGCCCTCGCTGTCGGTGAAGAGAGTCTGGCCGGGTTCAACGAGGGCTCGGCAGGCGGAGAGGAGCTTGGTTTCGCCGGTGAGGGAGGCGTCGGCGGAGGGTGGACCGGCGTCGGTGTCGGCAGCCTGTTCGACGAGGCAGAGACGGCAGTTGGCGGAGGCGGTGATGTTGGGGTGGTAGCAGAGGGTGGGGATGTCGATCCCGAGTTCGGCGGCGGCGTCAAGGATGGAGGTGCCGTTGGGCACGGTGATGGGACGACCGTCGATTGAGAGCGAGACAGCGTCACCCGCTGACGCCATGCAGAACCGTCCGCTGCTTATGGGGAGCCGACTAGCCTACGTTACCGGGCTGATCAGGCGGGTCCGGACTTCTGTCAGGCGGTCGCTGGCCGCGGTTACCGGGTGGCGGGGGATCGCCCGCGCCGACGTTCTCGCCCTCGTGGAAGATAAGCCAGAAGATGTAGCCCATCCAGATCAGGGCCAGCAGCACCACGGGGATCACGACCACGACGAGGATGAGGCCGGGATCGGTAGTGGGAGGGCCGCCGGTCGTGGGAACGGCGGTTGGACTGGCGGGCGGGCCCAGGGCCGAGACGGAAGGTGTTGCGACCAAGAGAATCGCGGCGCCGACAAGGAGGCCTAGCTTTCGGCGCGGCATTTCAGGGTGAGGGTTCAGGATCTTCGGGCCAGGGGGTGAGATCGATTTCCCAGCCGATGATGCCGGTGTAGTCGAACCAACGGCTCGGTCCGCCGACTTCGCGGTGTTCGATGCTCACGATGCCCGAGAGCACCTCGGATGACGTGCCGGATTCGTGGACCTCTATTCGCACCAGGGGAACGACCTGCTGGATCCAAAGGCTGGCGGACTCCGGATCAAATCGTGAGACGTTGAGCGCCAAGAGGTAGGACCGGCCGGGTACGACTTCCGACGATTGCACACCGGGGCTCCCGTTGATCGTGAGCTGCCGCGGGTCGAACTCGATTCGAGCCATCTGGGTGTCGAGAGCCAGGGTAAGGGGAGCAGACCACCACCAGACTGAATCGCGTGGGTCGGTTTCGAGCGGAACGACCCCGGAAGGTCCGGCTCTGTAGAGTCGAAACTCCGAGCCCGATGTGAACGGCAGTCCGAGCGGGTTTCGATACCAGAGATTGACTATTGCAAGATCGCCGACATTCCCGCCGTCAAAGCCCAAGCCCGCGACCTGGGGCTGCGTGCGATCGGCTGGCGTGGGGTATTCCGGCCGCAACTGAGCAAAGGGCGCCACGTCGGCATGGGCAGTGACGGCCAACTTCCGGCAATCGCGAACAGCCAGATTGGTGACCTGAGAGACTCCGCTTAACTCCGAATCTGCGAGTCCCGCGGTTACGGCACTGCCCGGTTCGCCCAGCAACCGGAGTTCAAGCCTCCCGTCGTTCGAGGATTCACAGGCCTGACGGGACGGCACGGGCAATTCGGCAAAGTCCGATCCGACGCGCCAGACGGGCGACCACGCCGCTGCTAGGTCGTAGGCCCGCATGCCGTAGCCGGCCCAGATGGCGTCGTCACGCGACAGGCCGAGGGCCGTGGGTTCGACGTGGTCAAGAAGGGCTACAACGCCTCGGTTGGGGATGTCAGCAAGGGGCTGCACGCGCGGAAGACGAACGGCGCGCTGACTGAAGTATGTCGCTGATGCGCGTATGTCGTCTCGATCAATAAAGTTGGATAGCAGCATCCGACTTCGGTGGCCGGTGATGCCCTCCAACTGGATCAGCGGTCCTTCCACTGGGGCGGTCTGGCGCAGAGCTCGATAACTCTGGGGCGCACGGTCGCTCGTACCGGCACCAGGCAGCACCTCGAAGACTCGATGACGCTGGCCGGAGACCGAGCGCAGGTCGGCCAGCAGCTTCAATTGCGTCGGATCTTCAAGCAAGCGCCGGGCCCGGGGTGGAAGCACTTGCGCCCAGGCATCCGTGAGGTGTAGGTGGGTAATCCCCATCCCCGCAAGATCCTCGTGATACAGGAATCGAAGCGCGTCGTCGTACACGGGCATCGAGCTGCTGGAAATGACCTGGACGCGCCGCCCGGAGGTAGGCGCGGCGATACCAGCGACCGAAGCAACCACGGCGGGACGGGTGGTTAGCAGGCGGGCATCGTTGGACAGGGTATGGGCGAGCCACGCGTAGATGTCCCAGTTCTGATTAAGCTCGGCAGCAAACTGCGTTTGGCCCACATACGGGTATCCGGGGCCGCTGATTACAGGCTGCTCAATCGCAAACCCCTCGGCCGCGAGGCGAACGCCGGCGACTGCGCGCGGCACTACCGTGGGCAACACACCGAGGAGTACTACGGCGACGATGGCCCCGTGGCGCGGCCAGCCACGAAGCCTCCCGGTGAGGGCACCGACCCCTGCAAGGGCGGCAAGGCTGGCGATAGCCGCAGCCAGGTAGAGGATTCGTGCGTCGTTTCCGGGGAGCGGTGATTGAAGCACGATCGCCTCTACCAGTCCTAGCGCACTGGCCGCCACGAGGAAGAAGAGTCCCCAACTTCGCCGCCAGTACGCACAAAGGGCACCAGCAGCAATGAGCGGCACGATCCCGACCCGCATCAGCGCAGGCCCGGTCAGGTCGAATGGCGCCAGTCGCTGCCAGTCCGGCTCGAACGCGATCCGCGCCATGCCTTCCTCGGCACCACGCTGAAATAGTGCGTCCGACACGGGTCCTCCGGCCAGCGCAGCCAGCAGGGCCGCCACGGCGACCGCGCCGGCCAGAAGAAGCCGATCGCGGCCGTCAAGGCGAATGAGACGAAGTGCAACTACCCCGCCCAGCGCGAGGCTTGCGAAGACCAGCACCGCAGCCTCTCCCAGAGCCAAGACGCCCGCTGTTACGGCGATCAGGGCCGCGCGGCGGCGACCGACGCCGGCTTCGAGAGCCGCGGCCAAGAGCAGCACAATGCACACGGCCAGCGCCCAATGGGGCTTGTGCATCCACTCGAACGCCTCAGCCGCACCGGCGGGCACCAAGCCCGAGAGGATTCCGAGGGGACCGTCGGATTCATGGGACACGTCCACGTACGGCGGCAACCCGACATGGACGGGTCTCACGACTAGGGCAAGAACCGCCCCGGCCCCGGCGGCCAGCAGCAGCGGCGCGCCGATGTCCCAGGCGAATCCGACAGCCGCCAGAACCAACGCGACGACCAGGAGCGCCGTGATTACGGCAACTGCCGTCCACGGGGGAACTCCGGCCGTGCTAACGATGCTCGCGGCCAGAAGATCGGGGCCGTAGTGATAGGCGATACCGGCATCCTGCCCATAGGGCGTAACGGGTGGAAAGACGCCGCGCGCCATGCGCAGCACCAGCGGGAAGTGCCACGTCTCTTCGCCAGCACGCACCTGCGTTCGATTGGCGAGGGCCAGTACGTAGATGCCGGCCGATGTCGAAAGGAGCGCAAGTGACGCCAGGGCCGTACGGCGGGAAGGCGGGCGGATTCGGCCGGTGTGCCAGGAGACGAATGCCGCGATCGCTGATGGGGCCAGGAGGCCGAACCAGGCGCTGGGGGCGCCGGGGATTACGTAGGCGGAGAGGTTGGTGACGAGCAGAACGACAACGATTCCGATGGCCGGGGCGTAGAAAGGCCAGATGGGGCGTGGGCGGTCACCGAACACTGCGCGGGATAGCGGCAGGCCAATGGCGACCATCCAGAGGCAGACGCCGGTGGAGGCGACGATGCCGATCCAGGGCGAGACCGTGGGGTCCAGGTTCATGTCAACGTCTCGCGGCTAGCGGCGAACACCGACGCTCGTGCGCAGGTCAATGCCCCGTGAAGGAGGGGAGGGTCTGGACGGGTTGCCGTCTAACGGTGGCTGGGTCGCCAGATGGCTGAGAAGCCACCGTGTCACGCCCTTGTCGGGTCACTTGCCGGGCTGAGTCCGCTGGAAGGCGCGATCCAGCAGGCGGCGGAGGGGGGCGGCGTCGGCGAGGCCGTCCATGAGGAGGTTGAGGGTGGCGAGGCCGACTAATGCCCAGCCCAGGGGCGGAACGCCGGCGATGACGAAGACGGCGCCGGCGAAGGCGATGACGCTGAGGAGGGCGTCGGCGCGCAGGTACGAGGTGGGGTCTTCGGAAGGTCCATCGGGATACAGCGGCGCGACGAAATAGCGGTGGAACCTGCGCGTGAGGCTCCAGCCGGGGCTGATCGAGCCGGCGGCGAGCGCGAGCACGATGAGCGTCACCAGCCAGGGAGCAGCCAGGGCCCAGGCGATCATGAGCGCCAGGCAGAACGCACCGGCGATGACGAGCTGGTGGAAACGGCGCTCGCCTCGGTCGGTCACGGGTTGGTGCCCGCTTCAGATGTCGACCGAGATCCGACCGGTGTCCACGGAAGGCATCCCAAGCCGGCGGATGAAGATCCGGGCATCGCTATGGCCAGGTGCGCGTTGAGCGCGAGACGCGTAGGTTGCCAAACTCTCGGCATGGCCGATCAGGCTGGGGCGATCAAGAGACTGCTAGACGCATGGTAGCCAGCGCGACGCGGACAACGTTGGGCGCGCGGTCGCTTGGGGCATTGGCATCGGCGCTCTTGCTGTTTGCGGCGTTTCCGCCGTTGCAATGGACGGCGCTGGCCTTCTTTGCCTGGGTTCCGCTGCTCATCGCTCAATCAGGGGCGTCGCCATGGGTGCGTCGAGGACTGAACGGGCTGATGCTGGGGGTGCTGTTTGGTCTGATTGCCACGACGGTTAATCCGCCCGAGGTGGTGACTGGCGTCGCTTGGTTTGGGATCGCGGTTGGCGTGGGCATGCTGGCGGGTCTGGCGGCGACGTTGCTGGATGTGCCAGCCGGACCGGGACGTGTGCTTCAGGCCTTGGGGCCGTGGGCGCGGATCTGGGTTCCGGCATTCGCCTGGACGGGCATTGAGTACTTGCGGTTGGTCACGACGGCGGGACACCAGTGGGGCATGGTGGCCACGACGCAGGTTGACGTGGCACCGCTGCGGGCGTGGCTGCCGGTGGCGGGGATGTGGCCGGTGGCGCTGTTGACGGTAGCGACGGGGCAGGCGATTGGGGCGGTGGTTCTGGTCGCTGTCGGTCGTCGGCCGCTGACGCGGAGCCTGGTTGCTGGAATAGGCGTTGCAGCGCTGGGGTGGCTGGCAGGGCTTGGCCTGACCGCCGCGAGCGGCATGCCGAAAGGGCCGACGATTCGGGTGGCCACCGTGCAAACGGGGGACCACGTGCCGTCGCATCCGAGGACACGGCCGCTGATTACGACGGTGCGATATCGCGAACTGACCGACACGATTACGGATATGCACACGCCGGCGACGCTGGAGGCCGTTGCGCAGGGGGCCGGGCTTGTTGTGTGGCCCGAGGCGTCAGGCTGGGTTGCGCCGGACGATCCAAACTCGACGGCGCAATTGGACGGGGTGCGCGAGATGGCCCGACGAGCGGGCGTTCCGATTGTCTGGCCGTACTTCATCCGGATCGATCCGAATCGCACGCGCAACGAACTGGTGGTGGTCATGCCCGATGGGCGGATGTCGCGTCCGACCACAAAGGATCACCCGGTGTACGCGATCGGGGAGCGGAGCGTGACGGCCGGGCTGTATGAGACCTACGACGTGGCAGGGATACGGCTGGGGCTGGCGGCGGGACCTGACGGAACGTATACGGACACGCTGGCGCGGCTGGCGAGGATGGGCGCGGCGCTGGTGGCGATTCCGACGCATGACTGGGCGGCGTATACGGCTCCGCACATCCGGCACCTGCGGCTACGCGCCGTCGAACATGGGCTGGCTATAGCGAAGGCGGATTGGCGTTATGGGTCGGTGGTGATTGCCCCGGATGGCGAGCTCGTGGCCGGCACGTCGCCGGACCAGGCGCGGGAGGAGTTGCTGGTGGCGGACGTGTGGCTCAGCAGGCCGGGGACGTTTTACACAGAAACCGGCGACTGGTTGGGCCTCGTGTCGTTGGGTGCGCTGGGGGCGATGCTGCTTGGGGGCGCGGCCCTGGGCGCCCGAGACTGTTGGGTCAGCGGCGGCCGGCGGGGATCAGCGACGCGCCCCAGCTGAAGGCGAGCAGGCCGACGACGGCAAGAATCAAGGTGACGACGGCCGTGTGCCAGCCCAGGTCGTCCAGAGTGGCGGTGTAGGCAGCGGCGGTGTGCAGAACTCCGGCCAGCAGAACGTAGCCGACCAAGCGACCGGAGAGCCAGCCGCGGGCCAGCATGTAGGCCGTGCCGAACTGCAAGGCGATCCAGGCCCATTCGCGCACGAAGACAAATGCCAGATCCGCCCCTGGCAGGTCGCCTTGCAGCGCCTGGCTGAGGGTGAGTTGCGCGGCGAACAGGGCATACCCGGCGGTGGGAGCAATCGCGGCGGCGGTGACGGCGCGCGGATTGGACGGGCGGGCCATGACGAAGCCCACGATCAGCAGCATGATCAGCTTGGCGAATTCGTCGGCATAGGCGGCGACGATGGCGGATACCAGGCCAACCAAGGCGACCTGATCGCGCATGGCGGACGCGCCAACGTTTTCGGCGACGATTTCGAGCACGGCGATGGTGAGTTCGTCGCGCAGCCAGACTTGGGCGAATGGATAGACGACGACGCCGAGCAGCAGGCCAAACCACACACCGGGGCGGCCGAGCAAGAGCGGCGCGCCCGCGCGGCCCCAGAACAGCCCGAAAGCCAAGGCGGCGGCCACCGCCACGGGATGGGGGGCAACCAGGAATTGCCGGAGGAGGCCGGACGGGTCGACTAGCGCGTCAATTTGTCGGGCGACGGGCCTGTGACGGCCAGGCAGCGGGAGCGGCGAGCGGCGCTCAGGACGAGGGTCTTACTGGTAGGATTGACGCAGCCTGCGGGCTCCGGCGCGGATCGTCCGGGGTCCGCCTGATCGTTTACAAGTACAGAGTCGGGGCGCGCCATCATTTGGGTCGGTGGGTGAGTGGTTAATACCACCAGACTGTAAATCTGGCGCCTTTACGGCTACGTAGGTTCGAATCCTACCCGGCCCACCGGACGCCGCGCGACGGAGCGTAGGCTACTATCAGGCGTCCGGCGCGCCCGACACAACGCGGTCCCGTGGTGCAGCGGCCTAGCATACCTCCCTGTCAAGGAGGAGATCGCCGGTTCGAATCCGGTCGGGACCGCCCGGCGCAACCTGCCGCGCAGCGCCGTGGGCCCATAGCTCAGCGGTCAGAGCAGCCGGCTCATAACCGGTAGGTCCCTGGTTCGAATCCAGGTGGGCCCACCGGACGGACGGCGGGAATGGCGGAGTAGCTCAGAGGTAGAGCAGGGGACTCATAAGCCCTTGGCCGCAGGTTCGAATCCTGCCTCCGCTACCAGCCTGGCCGAGGTGGTGAAACTGGTAGACACGCAGTCCTCAGGAGGCTGTGAGCTTCGGCTCGTGCGGGTTCGACTCCCGCCCTCGGCACCAACATCCCGAAACTATCAGGCCCGACTTTCCTCCATCCCAAAATAAGCTGCACCCACCACTCGTCACCGAATCCAGCACCGCAGCTCACCACCCACTCCACCACCACAAAGCACGCCACTTTACTCTCGATCACCAAGCCGACACAGATTAGCCCAATCGCTTTTCAGCCTACACGGTCCTCTATTAGACCAAGATCAAGATCAAAGTAATAGCTCAGGACAGCCCTGAAGTGATTCACCGAGCTTATGGACGGATAGACGGCCACGTTGCCGCCAGAGGGTAAATGAAAGGCTGCCAAAATAAGGTGCCCGGAAAAACGATCATGATGTTTCCCGTGATCTCCCGCCAAGACTATTATGGGATCACTTTCGCTATGCTCGATGATATTATCCACCATGCTCAGAACCAACCTGTTTATATAGATTAACTGGCCGATATAGGCGCTTGGGACGCTCGGATCATGCCTGTCATCAAATTCATCATAGACCGAATTGCCGGACACATAGTTTCCGTATCTGTCAAACGTTGCCGGCGGATGCGGTTTGACAATATGTGCAAATACGAACATTGGTCGTTGAACGCCGATTGGAGATGAAAGGAAGTCAAACATCCTTAGCGCCCGCATCGGCGACCACCAATCAAACGTCTCGTCATCTACGGTAAGAACACATCGTTTCAAAGCAGGCCAAAGCAATGTCGTGCGTGCAAGTTCACAACTAAACTTGCGAGAGAAGATCTCGAAGTCAAGACTCCCTACATCGATCCCATCAACGAGCATCTCAGTTCCGGACCGCCGAAACACAACCAGATGATCGGCAAGTGGAGCGTCGTCCGTCACGGCATGGCCCGACTCAAGGTGAACGTAGGTATAGCCAAGGCGCTTGAGTATTGCACTCAGTGCGTTAGCGCGAGCAAGACCTATTAAGTCTGCGTCAGTTTCTGGTGACTGTTTGCCAAGAGTGTCAAGATAAGACATGTTGAGACTAGACGGTATAGATTCAATGGATCTGTCGTAGTTGCTCGTCGCTTGTGATGCCACATAGAACCCACGCCATTCCAATTCGTCGATAAACTCCGAGTTGTCGAATTCACCGAGAGCATCACTACGCGTGTATTCATCAAGAATAATATAGTAAATGTCAGGTCTCGGCCTATTCAGATCCGCAATGCCATCAGGCAGTAGGCGTTCCACAAGTTCATCGGCCACAGCCTCAGATGGTTGGGAGCGCAGAAGCGAATCGCGCGTGTTGCCTACCAAGCTCACGACAGGCAGCATGAGGAGAACAACGCTTGCGAGATTCAGCAGTTGTGTCAATCGTTGTGCCGAGCCAGCGGCACGAACGATCACGACGATCAACGCGGCGGCAAACACAACCGAGAAAGCAAAGAATATTCGTTCATCGACTCGATCGTCTATCGTGCGGGCCACGTGTCCATATCCAAAAAACACCACTAGCAGAACAACGGTGATCAAGGCAGATCGATGCGAGTTGCGCAGAGTCAGCCGAAGTGAAGCCATGCTCGCAGTCACGCATACGAGCACCAAGGCCAGCGGGACAACTGCGTCCACTACGGCGAAGTGCAGTGTATTCGAGGAAAGGAAGTGCAGTATGGGCATCGACGCAGTCGGCCACGGATACCACGGGGTGTTGAGCACACGGTCGATTCCAGACTCCGTTTGCTCATCTGACTGCCTGGCGCCATATCGACCAAAGCTCTCGATTCGAACCTGCAGAAGCCGAAACTTAAGACGAACCCATGATCCGGCCGGTTGTAGTCGTGACCCAATGCGAAGATGTGCAAGTATGGCAAGAACCGTTACCGCTCCGGCGAGGATCAGCCTAATACGAGCGGATGAATCGCCGAGAATGGCCGTGCGAAGACCACTTCCAGTTATCGTGTGCGAAAATGCCAACGGTCCATCACCTACGTTGGGTATTCCGTTGACTGCAACATTCATGATCCCGGGATTCTCAGTTGCGAGCTTGTATATCACATAGTTTTTCTCAAAGTCCGCGACTTGAAGCTGCAGGAGTAATCGTTGACCGTCGGGTACGACGTAGCTGGGAAAGTCGAGCTTTTGGCGGACCGTTACAGCGTCCGGCGCAGCGTTAATCGAAGTTTGTCGCAGAACTGCCTGTGTTGATGCATCCACAAGTGACGCCCACACGGTGGTGCGATCGCCGCCGGGTTCAGCGGATACCCAGACATGAAACGTGCCCACAACTCCAGCTATTTGTCCCAAGTCTTGCTGTACGCCCCACCCGGGCCAAGCTACCAAGATCTGATCGGAGGGCGCATCACTCGATGACGAGACGTACTCGACCTGGGGGACCAGACTCGCCCACAGACCAACTGCCAGGAGTGCTAGCCAAAGAGACTTAAGCATGACTCAGGCGTTTGTCGCGTAGTTATCTCGACGTGCTGAATAACGCGCCTGGAAAGCTGTATCTACTAATATTGCAGCATCGACACTCAAATTGAACTGCCACATGAGCTTACATGTTCTCCGCAGCCGACACATAGCCAATGGTAACTACGGCGCAATCCAGTCGGACTCCGGCACTCGTCACAGCCGAAGAAGGACTGGGCCACGCGACAACCTCAAGCAGATCACTGCACCAATGAGCCGCAGAGTGTACGGTACCCCAATGGGCGGCGATGCCTCAGTCCGCAAGGCGCCGTGCTGCATGGCCGTAGAGGAAGCTGGCAAATTGCCACACGCTCGCGAATCTGCGCGTAGCCTAGCGGTAGCCACGTTTTGCATTCGAGTCGGATTCCTCAGTGGCGCCCTGCTGGGTGGCCGTCGGTATATCGATCCGGGGACCGGAAGCTTTGCAATTCAGATCACTATGGCGTCGGTGCTGGGCGGTCTGCTGACGGCGCGGTTGTGGTTGCGGCATGTGTTCTGGCGAGTAGTCGGGCGCGGGAGGCGAAGCAAGAACGTTGAGCAAGCTTCGGTTCAGGAGACTGATCGGTAAGACTGGATGGCGAGCGACGTTAGCACCCGCCTGCCGGGTCATGTCGCACGGGCTTCGGCAACAAGATTTCGTGCGGAGGCGAACCCGACCTGTGTAGGGATCGGCCCGGTCGATGAATTGGCGGATTGGGCCGTGATGGATGTTGAGCGAGCCGTGGTTAACGAGTGCGAGGCGCTGTTTTTTCCGGCGCGTGGGCGCGGTGCGAACCGATCCGTCGGCCTGCTGCTGGCCGGCTTGCGGTCGTCAACCCTTCTTTGCAGATTCAGCGACTGGACCGAAGCCTGGCAATCGGCTGGATTTGCGATCGCCTCGTATGACTTCAAGGACGATCGCTATACATGGGGCGCGGACGCGGGCGTGGCGACCCTTTCCGGGTTGCTGGCCGAGGCGCGCAGACGCTGGCCTGTCCGGCGACCCGTCGTCTGCGGCTCCTCGCGCGGAGGGCTGACCTCGCTGGTGTGGGCGCACCGCCATCCGGGCGTGCCAGTGGCCTGGTTCGGGATGAATCCGGTTATGAACTTGGGTCCGTTCTATGGCCTTGCAGGCCGGGCATCGTCGCTCAACGCGGCATACGGCATTCAGACCAAGGCAGAGCTGCTTCGAGATGTGTGTCCGCGCGTGAACCCGGTCGACCTTGCCGGTGACCTGAGCGGGTTGCCGCTGCGCAGTTGGCAGGGACGCGACGACCAAGTGACGCCGCCCGGCGAGCTTGTGCGGTTCGACGCAGCGATCCGGGTGGCTGGCGGTGCGCATTCGATCGTCTACGGGCCCGGCGGGCATGCGACGCCGGAAGGGCCCCGCCACCAGTTTGACGCCGCAGCCCAGATCTCGTTCGCACGAGCGGCTGAATGCCGCACGGGCGCCCCCTAGGAATCAGCCGAACGAGGGCCATACGTGGGGTGGGGGCGGACGGCGGGTTGGCGGACGCCGGAACCTTGCCGTCCGATGCCCGATCCACGGGCCTATGCTGCCAGGTAGATGGCTTTCCCGACGCTACGACTCGCAATGATCACCCGGGTGTCCACCCTGAACCGTCGCCGCTTCCTGCGTGCCGCGCTGATTGCCGGCGGGCTGGCGCCAGCCGTGACAGGACGAATCGCATTGGGCGCCCAGCAAACGTTGCCGCCGAACGCGATCGAGACGGAGGACGGGGCGTACTTCCCGAGCGGAGACGGGATCTCAGGCTTCTATGTACGGGACCAGGCGGGTGGGCCGAGATTCTGGTCGCTTTACGACGCCGCCGGCGGGCACTCGTGGTACGGCCCGCCCATCAGCCGGGTTTGGGAGGACTCGGCTCACTGGTATCAGCTCTTTGCGTGCGCGTTGTTCGTGCAAGTGAAGAACGGCGGTGGACCGAGGCTGGCGCCGATGGTCGAGATGATCGTCAGCGGGCCGCGGGTGTCCAGCAGCTTTTCGAACGCCACCAAGCTTGAGTTCGACGGCTGGCCCCGGCACGGCAGCGGGCCGCGTATACATCCGCCTATCCAGGCGTTTATCGACGGCCGCCCCCGGTTGCAGACGGGCGCGGCGCGCTCCGAGCCGCGCCGGGCCGTCGGCCACGTCCGCAACCTGTTTGCCAATGTTGGGCTGGAACAGGTCGGCGGACAGGTTCGATTGGGCGTCTTGGGCCAACGCTACCGCGCCTACTTTGCAGGCAAGCCCAGTCGGCTGCCGGCTGCGGCCACGGCGCCGGAGCGATTTGCCGTGGGCGCTCAGCCGGCAAGCGCTTCGGCGGGCAATCCGATCGGGGCCCTGGGCAGCGCCTCAGGCGACCTGGCCGGTCTGACGCAAGGCCTTGACCGCGGGTTTGGCTGCACGCTGGCGAGCGAAGAGGGCGCGGCCGCCGGGGTGTCCCACATGAACAGCCTTGGCCTGTCCTGGAGCCGCGAGCAATTCCTGTGGAACACCCTGCGGAGTTACAGCCCGCAAGCGTTGCCGACGATTGCCACCGACCGGAATTTCCGGGTTACCAAGGAGATTATTGGGCTGCTCCAGTTCACACCAGCCTACGCGGGCGGGGGGCCATCCGACCCGGCCAAATACAACCCACCGCAGGGATTGCACTTGCCGGCCAGCCATCCCCGGAATCACTTCGGGCAATTCGTCCGAGGCATCGTGGAGAGCCGCACGCCCTTGCCCGGGGGCCACTCGGCTTCAGGGCTGAACCCCATCAGCCGCTGGATTCCGTGGAACGAACCGGATATCTGCCGCCCGGGAATGCCGGGGTACGCCTGGGGCGGTCAGCCGCACGCACGCTGGGTCAACCGCACAGGCGGATCCGGCCCGGCCGGCCCCGGCGAGCTAGACGAGGCGGGACGGCGAGAGCGGCTCTATCGGCTGGTACAGGTGGCCTATGACGCCATGGTCGCCTCCAACCCGAACGCGCGCCTGATTTTTCCCTCGCTGAGCCTAGTGGACACCAGTTGCGACAACTCCGACCGGCGGATGGCCTTCTGGGACGGATGGTCCGGATTCCTGGCCGGCCAGCGCAACCGCCGGGCGCTGGTGGACAACGGCTTTTTCTTTCACGACGTCTCACTGACGCTGCACAAGGAGCCGGAACGTGTCGCCGAGATCGTCGGCCGGTACCGCGAGGCGCTGGACAATCTCTCGGCAACGGTAGGCGAAACGGATCCGCTGGCCGGCAAGCGCAAGATCATCCTGATGGAACTGGGGTTGCAGGACGATCCCGGGCTGGGCGCTTATTTTGACGATGAGGACGTCGCGCACTTCACGATTCAGGCCGTGGCCAACGCCTTCGTTGCCGGCGCCGACGAGGTCGCGTTTCACAAGCTGGTGGACTACCCGCTATCCAGCCTGGCCGGCAAGGGTGCGCGAACGGCCGTGCGCTACATGTCGCACGTCACACGGCAACATCCCGACCGGCGCAAGTGGCCAGACATCAGTGGCGAACGGGCGGCCAACGCGTACTTCGGACCGGTGCGCATCGACCTTCCAGGCCCGGGGTTCGTGACGAGTGTGATCTACAACCGCCAGCGCGAGCCTTTGGACATGACGCTCACGTTTAGCGTGACTGACTCTGCGCCCGACCCGGTGATCCACCTGGGCGACCACGCCGGCCGCGAGCGCAAGCTGGAACCAGGGGCCTATCGGCTAACCCTGGATCCGCCTCGAAGCACGTTCAACGCCTATGGCAAGAATTGGGCCTGGGTGGGCGGCGGCACGCACGTGGTCCGTTATTCGGACAGCGTGAGCCTGACGACGGACCCGGCGATTCCGGAGACCGTGGATTACTGAACGATTCCTGCTCGGGCCTGAGTGGCCCACGCGGGGCAGTGCTTTCGGCACCGACCGAGCACACGGACGCGATTCGAGTCACGACCTCAGAGCCGGCCGCCCGGCGATACGCGATCGAATCAGGCGCGGAAGGTGCGTTGGCGACCGCTGAAGCCTTCGCGGTCGGTGCGCTGGCCGCCGACGAGGCCGCGCCAGAGCCAGACGCGGCGGGGGGTGCCGGCGTCGTCGCGTTCAACGCGCACGCGCACACCGCGGCCCCACATGGCGTCGTCGCCATAAAGGCGGACGAGGGTGGCTTCAAGGTCGGCCCGCAACGCGCCGACGTCGTCCTCCGAGGTCACATCCACGGCATGACGGTGTTCGGGGTGATCGTAGAGCCCTCGGACGATCGGCTCAAGGTCGCGTTCGGCGGTCATGGGCAGTGGGGTCTCAGCCAGGATTGTGCCGGGAGGGATGGTAGCAAGGACGTCATAGGTGCCGTCGCTTAGCATGGCTGCGTCCAGACGTGATCGGCGATGAGGGCAAAGGACGGGTCGCATGTATGACGCCAACAAGCTCCGCGTGCCGGTTGACGTGCTGACGGCGTTCACGCGCGATCTGCTGGAGCGGCACGGGATGTCGCCGGAGCACGCGGAGATTATGACCGCGAACCTGGTAGAAGCGGACATGCGGGGCGTGACCTCGCACGGTCATTGGCTGCTGCGGCGTTACTCGGGCTTGCTGGACGAGGGCGAAATGAACCCGCGGCCCAACGTCCGCGTGGTTCGCGAGACGGCGGCGACGGTTCTTGTGGACGGGGATTCGGCGCCGGGCCACGTGGCGGGCGCGCTGACGATGCGTGCCGTGATCGAGAAGGCCCGCGAGGCGGGCGCGGCGACCGGCATCACGCGCCGCAGCCGGCACTTCGGCGCGGCGGCGCACTTTGCCCTGATGGCGGTTCCGCACGACATGGTGGGATTCGCGACCACGAACGCTGGACCAACGATGTTCGCGTTCGGGGGCCGCGAACGGGTAGTGGGCAACAACCCGATTGCCTACGCCATTCCGGCAGGAAGCAAGCGGCCGTTGGTGCTGGACATGGCAATGTCGATGTCGGCCAACAGCCGCATCGCCATCTTCGAGCGACTGGGCCAGCAGATTCCGGAGGGCTGGGCGCTGGACAATCGGGGACTGCCCACCACCGACCCGAAGGCGTTTGCCGACAACGGGGCCGGCGCTCCGATTGGCGGCCCGAAGGGCATTGGGCTGGCCCAGATTGTGGACGCGATGACGGGCGTTCTCTCGGGGTCCGCCTACGCGAAATCCGTGGGCCGGGCGGAGGGCGACGAAGGCGCCATCTCGCACATGTTCCAGGCCACGGACATTGCGGCGTTTATGCCGGTGGAGACGTTCAAGGCGCGCATGGACGCGCAGATCGAGGAGTTTCACAGCTCGGCCGCGGCCGAGGGCGTGCGTGAACTGGTCGTGGCGGGCGAGATGGAGTGGCGCGCCTACGACGAGGCCAAAGCCGATGGGGTGGCGTTACTGGAACCGATCATCGCCGACCTCAACGAGGTGGCGGCGCAGAAAGGCGCACCAACCCGGCTCTAGCCGCGCCACTGCCTAGGCTACGGGAACGGGTTCAGGCTCCGGCTCGTAGGCCTCGATGAGTTCGATGACCTGGCGGGTGACGCGAGCCGGGGTGGACGCGCCGGCGGTGACGCCGACGCGCATACCGGGCTTGAACCAGGACAGATCGACATCGGCCGCGCTGTCCACCAGGTAAGCCGGGGTCTGCTTGACGTTTTGCACGACCTCCACGAGCCGGTGGGAGTTTGAACTTCGGTCACTGCCAACCACGACCACCAGGTCGCAGACGTCGGCCGCCTGCACGGCAGCTTCCTGCCGGTCCTGGGTCGCCAGGCAGATGTCGTTGTGGACCTCGACGTGGGGGTACCTGGCGACCACGGCGTCGATCACGTCCTGCGTGTCCCAAATGCTGAGGGTGGTTTGAGTGGTGACGGCCAGCCGGTCGTTCTGCAGATCCAGCCTGGCGACATCTTCCACCGTGCTGACCAGGTGCACGTGGCCGGGAGCCTCGCCGATGGCGCCGTCGGGTTCGGGGTGTCCCTGTTTGCCCACGTAGATGATCTCGTAGCCGCGGGATACCAGGTCGATGATCAGGTCGTGGGTGATGTAGACGTCGGAGCAGGTGGCGTCGATGACGGTCAGGCCCTTGTCGATGGCTCGCTGCTTGACGGCGGGCGAGACGCCGTGGGCGGTGAGGATGACGGTGCCGTGCTGGATCTGCTCCAGACCGGCCATGCGGTCGTCGAAGTCGACAAGCTGGACGCCGTTCTCGGCCAGTTCGTTGACGACGTGGGCGTTGTGGACCAAGTAGCCCAGCATGTACACGGGTCCCTGGTGCTGCGCCCCGGCCTCGTTGGCGAGTCGGATCGCATCAACCACGCCGTGGCAGAACCCGCGGGGCGTAATGCGTAGAACGTTCATCGAGTAGTCAGACCGTCATCGGGCGAGGCGGCTGATACAAGAATTGCACAACTGCGGGCTGCGCGTTAGCCCTCAGCCAGCAACGTTCGAACGACTTCAGGATCTGCCGTTGGAAGCTTGCAGACGAAGCCGTGGCAGACGAAGGCGGCGGAGTGGCCGTCAAGCGGCTGGCGGCCCTGGAGCAGCGGGATTTCAGTTTCCGCTTCGCTGGTTGTTGCGGCTACGACGGCACGGGGCCGATAGGTTTCCCGAACGACGGCCAGCAGATCGTCTCGTTCCGATGCATCGCCAACCACCGCGATTCCAGCAGGCTCGCCCACGAGAAAGTCGGCGGCGCTGAACCACTGGGCAAAGGCCGTGGGGTAACTGGTTGCGCCGGGGCCAACCTCGGTCAGCGCCCGCTCGGCGGCTTCCAGGTAGCGGGCCTCCCCGGTGAGCGCATGCATGCGGCCCAGTACGGTGACCGCCATCGAGCCTCCGGAGGGCGTGGCGTTGTCCTGGACGTTCTTGGGGCGGGTGACGAGTTGCTCATGGTCGTTGCTGGTGTCGAAGAAGCCGCCCTCGGGATCCGGGAAGTGCTGGAGCATGGCGTCGGCGAGACCGCGAGCCGCGTCGAACCAGCGCTCGTCAAAGGTGGTCTGGTAGAGCTCCAGCAGGCCTTCGGCCAGGCAGGCGTAGTCCTCCAGGTAGGCGTTGAAGCGGGCGCGGCCGTCCTTCCAGGTGCGCCAGAGGCGGTTGCCGCCGCGCCACAGTTCGCTGCAGCAGAACTCGGCGGCGGCCGTGGCGGTTGCCTCGTAGTCGTCGCGGCCCAGGGCGCGGGCGGCCTCGGCGAAGGCCGCGATCATGAGGCCGTTCCAGGCGGTGATGATCTTGTCGTCGAGGCCCGGGCGGATTCGGCCGGCACGGCGTTCGAACAGGCGCGGGAGCGCACGGTCTGCGGCGGCCTGAATATCGGGAGGTTTCGCGTCGTGCTGATAGGCCAACACGTCCAGGTCCTTGAGCCGGCGGAGGACGTTGACGCCTTCCCAGTTGCCGCGAGCGGAGACGTCATAGGCGTCGGCCACCAGGTCGGCGTCGTCGCCCAGGACGTCGCGAACCTCGTCCAGCGACCAGACGTAGAACTTGCCCTCCTCGCCCTCGGAGTCAGCATCCAATGTGCTGTAGAAGCCTCCCTGAGGATTGGTCATTTCCCGCACAACCCAGTCCAGCGTCTCCTCGACGACGCGGCGGTGGGCCGCGTCGCCGCCGATCTGCCAGGCGTGCAGGTACACGCGGGCGAGCTGGCTGTTGTCGTAGAGCATTTTCTCGAAGTGGGGCACGTGCCAGGCCGCGTCCACGCTGTAGCGGTGGAAGCCGCCGCCCACGTGGTCGTAGATTCCGCCGCGGGCCATGCGGTGCAGGGCACGGTCGGCAATCTCCAGCAGCAGGCCCTCGCCGGTGGCCAGGTGGCGACGCAAGAGGAACTCGATAGCCATGGCCTGCGGGAACTTGGGCGCCTGGCCCCAGCCGCCGTGGGTGCGGTCCTCGCTGCCGGCCAGGGCCTGCGAGGCGCGGCGCAGATCGTCGTCGGCGACCGGCGCGGCTGGGAGGTCGAGACTGTCAGCCGCCTGGATCGCTTGGGTGAGCCGGCCAGCGCCCGACTCCAACTCGTCGCGTCGGTTCATCCAGGCGTCGTTTACCGCTGCGAGCACCTGGCGGAAGGACGGCATGCCGTGGCGGGGTTCGGGCGGGAAGTAGGTACCGCCGTGGAAGGGCTTGCCCTCCGGCGTCATGAACACCGACATCGGCCAGCCGCCGTGGCGGGTGAGCAACTGAACCGCCGACATGTATATCTGGTCCACATCTGGGCGCTCTTCGCGATCGACCTTGACGGAAACGAAGTGCTCGTTGAGAACCTCGGCAGTCTGCTCGTCTTCGAACGACTCGCGCTCCATCACGTGACACCAGTGACAGGCGGCGTAGCCCACGCTGAGGAAGATGGGCTTTCCGCTGGCCCGCGACGCGGCGAAAGCCTCGTCGCCCCACGGATACCAGTCCACGGGGTTGTGCTGGTGCTGGAGCAGGTAGGGGCTGGACTCGGCGGCGAGGCGGTTGGGCATCAGGTCACGACCGTGTATTGCGTCAAGTCTTCAATTGTGAGGGCCATACAGGCTGCCGCCAACGCTTGCCCGGGGCAGGACTGCCGGGACATCCAAGGCTAGACCAGATCCAGCAGTTGGTCGCGCAGGCGCACGGTTTCACTTAGCACGTCCTGGCCATCCAGCGATAGCCAGCCGACATGCACGACCTCCAGGGCAATGATCCCGGAATAGTTGGCCTCCTTGAGATCGCCCACGATCCGAGCAAAGTCGATCTCGCCGTCGTCGAAGCCCGTCTGCAACTTCCCCAGGGCCGCCTGGCGTGCGTGCCAGTGGGTGCCGTGCGGGTGCATAACGGCTATCTGCTCGTAGGTCATGCCGTGAAAGACGAAGTGCGAGTGGTCCACAGTCAGAGAGAGCCCCGGCACTTCGTCCAGCATGCGCAGGGCGAGTTCGGGGCTCCACGTGACGCTCTCAACGTGTGGCTCGATGCGCAGCTGAACCCCGCGCTCGGCTGCATGTTCTGCGAGCGGAACGAGCTGATCACGGCCGCGCGCGAAGGCGGTTTCGGCGTCCAGGCCGGGCCAGTACTTGCCGGGGCTGAGGGTAATACCGTCGAGCCCGACTTCGGCGGCAAAGTCGATCCAGCCCGCGTAGACCTGGCGCTGGTGGACGTACTCCACCTCGTCCGGGGTATTGGTGATGTGCTTGTCGGTGGACTGGGGAAAGGCGTCGTAGAAGCGCATGCCGTGGCGCTCGCCGACGGCGCGGACGCGTTCCGCTTCGCGTTCGGGATTCGCGCCCACTACATCGGGATCCAGGTCGGCGCCGTTGCCCAGGTCGATGACGGAAATGCCAAGCGCACGCCACACGCGAACCGCCTCTTCCAGCTTCAGATGCGGGGTGGAAAAGATGTGGCCGCCGAGTTCGATGGGCATGGGTAGATTCCAGGGACCGAGTCTCGGCAGTACAACCAGCGGCGTACCGCTGTGTCAACTGTCGGGAACTCCGTGCTCAAGCTCGTCTCGCTGGATCTCGGGGTACATTGCCGAGTTTCAACATCTACGCTCCCTCCGAATCGTCCGCCTGAGGGCAGTGTCAGCTCCGGGGGGCTGCCCCCAGTTCGCGTTCGAGTTCCGCGAGCCACGCACTCACCGTGGGCTCGTCCACCCAGCGCACGGGTCGCGTTCGACTTTCCGCCAGGGCCTGCGCCGCCTGCTCGCGGTTACCCAGCGCGAGTTCGGCCGCCGCGAGTCCCACCCACGGGTCTGCACTGCTGGCCACGTAGGAGATGGCCTGATACCTGATCGTTTGCCGGAAGTCCTCGCGGGCCAGTTCGGCCATTCCAAGACCCATGAGTACCTGGCCCCGCCAGTAGTAGGCCTGCGGTTTGGGATCGCCCAACCGCACTGCCTCGGCGAACGATTCCAGCCCCTGACCAAGTTGACCTTCCTCAACGAGCATGAGTCCCTTGGCCGCGTGGGCGGCTGCCCAGGTTGGGCGACGTTTTATGGCGTGTTCGATGTCGGCCCACGCGGACGATCGGTCGCCCAACCGGCGGTAGACCAGAGCCCGAAAGAACGAGGCCTGTTCGTTCAGAAAGAAGCCTTCAATGCTTGCCGTCAGCGGAACCAGCGCTTCATTCAGACGACCGAGCTGGGCCAGTGCAATGCCCTGAATCATCTCGGCCTCATGAGGTGAAGCCGGAGCCCATTGCGCCGCACGACGGGCTACATCGAGCGCTTCTTGGGCATAGCCGAATTGCAAGAGCGAACGAGCGGCCCTGCGGAGCGCCACGCCGTCCTCCGACGACACATAGTTGCGTCGAATCGTGGCGATCTCTTCGTGCGCGTGCTCCGGACAGCCTGCTATTCGATACAGACTGATTTTGTATACGGGGACACTCACTTGGGTTGGATCGAGTTCCAACGAACGTTGATAGTCAGCTAACGCGTGTTCCGGATCGCCCAACAGCACGCGCCTGGATCCCCGCGACAGGTGCGACTCGGCTCGTTCGACTCGATCCGAAAGGAAGCCCGGCCGTCTGAGGTGCGCCGTCAGCCATTCGACCCCGGCCGTCCTGCGCTCCTGTTGCTCCGTCGTATACCACTCGGCGGCAAACGCCCGCACACGCTCGGTTGAGCATCCGCTCGGCAGAGGCACCGGCGCCAGTTCGCCGACGCGCCCGATGGATGTGACGCCGATGAAGATAGCCAGGCCGGCCACCGCGCCGCCGCGCGTGAAGCGGGCCGGAAACGAGCCGTACCAGCGCCGGTAGTCCAGCACGAGCACCGTAACGAGCACCGCGGCGAACGCCGCGCCGATGATGACCAGCAGGGGCCCGTCGCTCAGACGGGTCAGGCCGCCGACGATCACGGCCGCCGCGATGAATCCGGCGGTGACCAGCTGATCCACCCGCCGGTCGCGTTCCGGCAAGCTGGCTCTGGGCTTCAGAACTCCCCGCAGCGGGCCGATGCGAGTTCGGTTCCTCAGGGGCCTGCGATACGGGCGTTCCTGGGCGCGCGTCTCGGCATCTCGCTGCGTTTGCTCTCGGACGAGGGCCGCCTGGGCTTCGAGAGCTTCCGCAGACAGGCGCGTTTCCGGAGGATCCGAAGTATCCGCGACCGCGGCTTCCACGGCTCGGCGTGTCTGGCGAAATCGGCGGACTCGGCGTTCGTCCCTGCGCCGTGCCTGTTCTTCATTCAGCGCGGGGCGCGCGCGGTCCGGCCGGGCTCCCAGCGTGGATGAGGGGGAACTCGGGTCCCACGACACATCGCCCGGAGACCCGCCCCAGCGGTACCCCGACCGCGGACCGGAGGCGCTGCGGCGGGGCGGATCCTGATTCGGCCGTCCAGGCTCCACGTCCGCGCGCGACTGCTGAGGGTGGAGTTCCGTCTGCCCGCTGGTTGCCCCTGACGACCGTTGCGATCGCTGCGGTTTCCCTGGCGGCATCTCCGGCTGCGCTCCGCCAGCCGGCCCCGAGTGCCTGATCTGTCGCAGGTCAACTCCCTGATCGCTGACCGGCCGGCCGGTGGCCATTGCGATGAGCGCGCCGAAGACACGACGGGCCAGTGGCTTCACCAGTCACCAACCACACTCTTGCCGAGTGCGCTCAATGTATCCGCTGAGAACGATGAATACGGAGGACGCCGACAGGATGTCCACTGGATTCCAGGCGAATCCAACTGCGGTCGGCAGACGGTTCAACTAAATCGGGCGGCGAAGCGGGCTGGTCAGGTGGAAGATAGCTTCCCAAGTTCTCGCTCGAGGTCCCTGAGCCACATGCTGATGGTTGGCTCATCCGTCCAGTTCACTGGCCGAGTTCGGATGGTGTCCAGTGCCTGCACGGCCTGTTCGCGGTTACCCAGGGCCAGATCAGCGACGGCCTGACCCACGTATGCGTCGGCAGAGTCGATACCGGCCTGAATCACTCGCTGAAAGTCTGCGCGCGCCGCTTCCGGCTGTCCGCTCTGCAGGAGCGCCTGGCCGCGCCACTGGTAGGCATAGCCTTCTTCTTCCTCCAGTTGTACAGCCTCGTTGAGGGCTTCAAGACCCTTCTCGACTTGTCCGCTGCCAAAGAGCGTGATGCCGAGAGCCGCGCGAGCGTCCGCCGACTTCGGTCGACGCCGCAGGGCGAGTTCAAAGTCGTCGAGGGCCGCTTGTGTGCTGCCGAGCCGGCGGTACACCAGTCCGCGGAACAAGAGAGCGTCGAAGTTGAGCCGATACCCCTCAACTCCTTGCGAAAGAACAGCGAGCGCTTCATCAAAGCGTCCAGCGCTGGCCAGGATCTTCCCCTGCAAGACTTGCGCCTCATAAGGGGACGTCATCAGCGAGGCTCCACGCCCCGCCACATCGACGGCGGACCGCGCGTAGTCGCGTTGGTTGAACGCTAGCGCGAATTCCCACAGCAGTTCGGCAGCATCGATAAGCGTTGGACCGTCATCGGTGGCCGCGTAGTGCCGAACGATTGCCGCCATGTCGTCTCGTCCGGCCACCTGGCAGCCCGCCGCTTGGAAGAGGCGCGCACGCACGATGTACCCGTAGAGGTGAGTCGAATCGAGTTCAAGCGAACGCTGCAGGTCTGCCAGCGACCGTTCCGGGTCGCCCAGCAAAGCTCGGGCAGCACCACGTTCGCGATAGGCGAAGGCTCGTTCGGCGTCGCTGGCCAGCCGCCCCGGACGGCGGAGCGCGCCCGTATGCCTGTCCACGGAGGCCGCGTATGCCACCAAATCGGCAGTCGAGGCCTTGTCCCTGAACCACGCGCTGGCTTGCTCGGATGAGCAGCCGTCGGGCAGCGGTACGGGCGCCAACTCTCCGAGGCGTCCAATGGAAGTAACGCCAATAAAGAAGACCAAGCCCGCCACCATTCCCGTGCGCGTGATGCGCACCCGACCCGAGCCGGACCAGCGCCGATTGTCGAGAATGAGCAGTGTCACAAGCGCCGCAGCCATTGCCGCGGCAAGTAGCCACGGCAAACCGCTGTAGTCGTAGAGATCCAGGCGAGTCAGGCCACCGATTATCAGGGCGGCTGCAATGAAGCCAGCCGTAACCAGCATGTCGAGGCGCGGGTCACGCGTCGGCAAGTTTGGCCGAGGTTTGAGAATTCCCCGCAATGGGCCAATGCGCGTTCGGTCACGCAAGGGCGTTCGGTAGGGACGTTCCTCGGCCCGCGTTTCGGCGTCGCGTTGCGATTGCTCGCGGACGAGGGCGCCCTGGGCTTCCAGAGCCTCGTCCGAGAGTCGCGATTCGGGAGGATCCACAAATTCGGCAGCCTTGGCTTCGATGGCTCGTCGTGTCTGGCGATACCGGCGAACTTCGCGCTCATTGCTGCGCCGTTGCTGATCGCGATTCAGCACCGGTCGGGCTCGGTCGGGCCGGATTCGTGGCCTGGGAGTGCGGGACGTCGTCTCCCGTGTCCGGTCGCCAGGAGCCTTGCCCCAGCTGTAGCCGGCCCTTGGTCCGGTGCGGGGTGTGTCGCGCAACCTGGATGTTCGACGCCGCTGCGGAACCTGTCGCGGTCGGCCGCGCTCGGACGCGTCGCCGCGCAATTGCTTTCGCGCCAGTTCGGCCTGAATCTCGACCGCCCCGGGCGAGAGTCGCGACCGAGGCTGTTGACCCGGCGGCCGCTCTACGTCTGCTTCGTCGGCCTGTAAGGGCTGTGCAGCATCGGAACCAGGGCCGGACGGAGCGTCGACAGGCCAGCCGGTCACGAGTCCGATCAGGGGACCGAAGATGCGGCGGGCCAAAGACTTCACGCCAGGCGGGCCTCAATCAAGCACGTTGGCGATCCGGAGCCACACTCCGACGAACCGATCACCTCATCACCTCAACTGAAACGGCCCGGTCAAGTCCCAGGAGTCTATCGCCGCCCACCGTAGGAAGAGCCTTCGGTCGGGGCCCGTGCCCCATCCTTCTGGCCACGCATTAGCGCTTCAGCTACGCGACAAGCCCCTGTGCCAGCCGCGCCAAAGCAGAGCGCCAGAATGAGCGTTTGGCCTCAACTTCCTCCCGGTTCGCCAGCTTGGAGTGCTGGACCTGAACGGTGCTTTTGGCGGGTCCTTTGTCCCAAAAGCTGACATCCACGTTGGTTTGGCCGTCGCTCCAGGTGATGCGCATGGATTTGGGGCGCGTGGCGCGGCGGATGGTGATGGGTTCGTCGCCTAGCCATTGTCGCCGAGACGCGTCGTCTTCCCAGGCCGTAAACAGCACGTCTACGTTTATCGGAACCGTCTTGCTAACGCCGACCTGGTAGCCGCGGGAGGTCTGGTGGGGTTCGCGGCGGCCGCGGGCCTGCTCATAGGCCACGGTGACCATCTGACTCCACCAACCGGACAGACCGTGCCGAGCACTAAGGGCCGCCGCGATCTGACGGTGGGACATTTCGGCTGCTCCTTCCGCATCAAGCAGCACGAACCATTCGGTCCAGTCGCGGCCCGTTTTGGCCTGGACGGCGGCGTCGCTGATCGTCGGCTGTGTCATGGATTGGGCTCCTCAACGCTCCATGGGTCGGATTCGTCGTCAACCCTTTTGTAAATCGAGATTCACTGGACGCAACTGTCCGCACCCGGTACCGTGCTTGGCAATATGGCGGGGGTGAAAGATTACGTGAGCCGCATATTTGGCGCTTGGGCGGGATTCGGGCGGCGAACGATGGCTGCCGCTCTGCTGATTGGCGGCGCAGCGTTGGCCGGGTTCGCAGCGTGTGGCGAGGCGGAACCTGAGGCAACGCCCACGCCTGCGGCGACACCCAGGCCACTGGTTACGGCGCCCGCCAGGTCGCCAAGTCCCGCGCCGGTCCCCACGCCCACCCCTGAGCCGACGCCCACGGCTACGCCCGCGCCTACGCCCACGGCCCAGCCGGCACCGCGACCCGTTACTCCGCGCCCGGCACCGGCCTCGTCCACGCCCCAATCCACGCCTGCGCCCACGGAACCTCCCACGACCACGATGGAAGAGGTTGCGGTTCGGGTCGTCGGTGTGGTTCTTCCGCAAGTCGGCCTGAACGTGCGCGACGCGCCGAGCGTTGACGAGGGCACGGTCCAGTACGTTGCCCTGCAGGGCGAGGAACTGGAGTTGACGGACGAGATCAGCGAAATCGACGGGGTCGTGTGGCGCCAATTGGCCGATGGCAACTGGGTACAGGTCCAGTACCTGGAGATCAGCGAGACTGTGCCAGAGGCAATGACGGACGCGACCCCTGAGGCGACGCCGGAGACGACCACTCCGACCATCGGTGTCGTTCTGCCCGAGATTGGCCTGAACGTGCGCGACGCGCCGAGCATCACTGACGGCACCGTTCAGTACGTCGCCCTGCAGGGAGAAGAGTTGGTCCTGACCGGTCAAACCGTCGAGGCCGAAGGCGCGATCTGGTACGAGCTAGAGGACGGCAACTGGGTGCAAGGACAGTACTTGGAGATGCAGCCTTAGCAGCAAGCGCTCCACTGGTGGGACGACGAGTCAACTGAGCGACGTCGCCCAACTGCGAAACATCGGGTCGACCACGGCCTCCTGGCTGACGGATGTCGAGATAACGAACGTCCAGGATCTCGACGCGCTTGGCTCGGTGAATGCCTATCGACGACTCAAGGCCGCGCGCCCCGGGCAGGTAACCATCGTGGCGCTCTATGCGCTGGAAGCCGCATTGCTGGACGTGCCGTGGACCGACTTGCCGCTGGGCGTGCGTGAGCATCTCCGGCAAGCAGCCGACGGCACATAGCTCAGCGGACGGAACGCCCGGGTTGCCCGCGGTCGTGCTTCAGGTGGCCCGTAGACTTGACTGGACGCTTCGGGGATCAACGTGCGTGATGGTGCTGCTGGGCGAGCTTGCCCGTCGGTTGCTGACCAGCGTCGTCACGCGCTATGTGTTCCTGTTCGTCTCGGCCGTACTCATTCCCTTCAGCCTGCGCCATCCCATCATGACGGTGGGCGTAGTGCTGATCCTGGCGCTTGTTGGGTACCTCTTGTTCAGCGCCAGTCGCCAGGCGCGAGACGAGGACCGGGACGACTGGTAGCCGCGGCCAAGCCGTACTGACTCCACACCTGCGAGACACCCGACAGCCGCGGAACCTCCATGAAGACCTGGAGTCACCGCACACCAACGTCCCAACGGATTTTCGGTTGGTTTGTGTTCGGGGCTGCCTGCGAGCGCAGCGGGGCCCGGCCTTTCACGCTGGACGCCCGCCCGCCCGTCAGCCGTGTCTCACACGTCTGGGAACAGTACTGCTAGATCGGCTTGCGGGCGTGGATGAAGTACATCGGGGTGAAGATGCCGAGCCGGCCCGCTTCGGCCATCGCTGCCGCGCAGAGATTCAGCGTGTCCGATACACGCACCGATCCCTGTGGCACGACGCGAAGCGCTTCAAGCACCTTCAGCGTGCCGTGGGTCACCGAGCGTCCGATCTTCGAACTACGGAAGCTGGCGAACGACATACCCGAGCCGACCAGCGGCTGGTACCAGGGGATTGACGGGCCGGTCGGTACCGACAGGTCCCGCGTCTCCAGGACCTCGAAGCCAACTGTTCGAAGCGCGCTATCAACGGTCTGCTCGTCGTCGATGATGAGCAGGCCGCCTCCGAGCTGGATATCAGCTTTGATCTTGAGATGGTGGGGATTGCTCGGGTCGAAGCGTTCCGTCATACAGTACTCATATGCGCCAAAACAGGCTCCGGGTTTGAGCAATCGATAAACCTCACGGTAGATGCTGACCTTGTCCGGTGCGCAGCACGAAGCCTCGATTGAGTAAGCGGCGTCGAACGACTCGTCCGGAGCCTCAACGCTCAGAAAGTCGCAGTGCAGAAAGTCCGCCAGATCCGTCAGCTTCGCTTCTTCCGTCAGTTTCCGAGCGCGGTCGAGCTGATAGGCATTGCTGTTAACGCCCACGATCTTGGCGCCCGAAAAGCGGGCAATCTCCATGAGCGGTCCGCCAACACCGCACCCGATGTCGGCGACAACCATTCCCGGTCTCAGCCCAAGGGCGTGTGCCATGTAGTGCTCGTGGCGAGCCAGCGACGCCTTGAAGCTCTCGCCGGGAACCCGCGGGGCGAAGTGAAACGATCGGCCCCAGCCATACTCAAAGAAATCGGTAACCAAGTCGTAGTAGAGATTGTTGACCGTCTTGTGCTCGCTCTTCTCGTCATCCGATTCGCCGCGCTCGGCGTTCCTGAAGTGCGCTTTGTATTCGCTGAGGGAGGAATCGACTCCGGACGACCTATCTGCGTCCTTCAGAACGTCGGAAAGCTTGACGGACATCGAACTGATCTGGGACTAGCCTCTATCGCGCGTGCTTCGGTCGAGCGTATCAGAAGAACCTCGTGATGATGGAGTGCGCCGGAATTGCCGGAACGACGGTCGCAATTGGCATTCCGATTCCCCGATCGACAACTCACGGAATCTGCGCGCCCGAATTCGGCTCGGTTCTGCTGGCTGCAAACAGCGGCTCTGACCCGCGAAAACACGGGTGCGAGCAATCGCAGGCTGTCTTAGGTAGGCCAAGGGGGGACTTTACTGTGAACCTTCCGGCAGGAGGTCTCGCTGTGGATTCAGGTGACGGAATGGGCGCCGGCGTCCTTGTCTGCGCCCTTTCATCCGAGTGAGGGGGCCAGACTTTCCCCGTCAGGCGAGAGGGCAGTGTTCGGCATTCCTCGTGAGAGGCGGCCGCGAACTCCTCGGAGACGGTCCATCAGTTCCGCGTTGTCGAGCACGCCGGCGCTGGCGGTTCACCGAAGAATGCGGCACACAGGGACGAGTGCTAGGCCTTTCGGTGGGCCGGGAGCCACGCTGCGCCATTTACATTAGTAGGAGTCGGCCCTTCCAAATGTGATGCAATGGAAAGCGGGAGCCGACGGTCCCGACCGAATTCGAACCGGCGATCTTCGCCTTGACCGGGAAATATGCTCGGCTACTGTCGTCACCTGCCAACCATACGGCGTTGCCGCCCGAGCCACATCCCAAATCCAGAGCAAGCTCTGGCTGCAGACCCTCGACCAGTTTCGCTAACAACCGTCATGATCTATGAATGAGTGGTCCATCGTAAGCCGGACATCGTTACAGAATTATATAGTGTCGGATTCTGTTGAAATGCTCCTCGCTAATGCTCCGCGCTACGTAATCCAATTCCTGGAATCACCGATCCATATCGATTACCACTCAACGATCGCGTATGAGGGCTTTCCTTTGCGCATTCCTTTGGCGCATGTTCCATCAACCGCGAAGGGGATCGGCGAATCTCGTTGGCGATCTATCGTGTCCTTTACTGCGAACTTTAAAGTGGGGCATTTCCCATTAGGTCATGTCGTGTTACGCTTGCCGCAAGCGTCCCTCCTGTCGGAAGGCTTGACTATTCGTTGGCGCGGCCGGACATCTTGACCGGACCCATGATGACGCTTATCGTCCCCATCAGTTCTTCACGAATCCTAAGGAGCGCTCAAAAGGCGTGACCCGTTTCGCTGCATTGATGGTCAGCGCACTGCGCGACTTGGCTCCCATCATCGTCGTGATTGCGTTCTTCCAGATTGTGGTGTTGCGGCAGCCCTTTCCCGACCTGCTGGGCGTCATCGTGGGGTTGCTTTGCGTCATCGGTGGGTTGACGCTCTTCATACAGGGACTGCAAAGCGGTCTCTTCCCCCTTGGGGAGGGGATCGCTCAGAGCTTCGGCCAAAAGGGCAGCGCAGCTGCGGTGCTTGTCTTCGCCTTCTGCCTGGGCTTCGGTACGACCGTGGCCGAACCCGCCCTGATCGCCGTAGCCGCCGAGGCCGCCGACGTTGCCGCGGAAGCCGGCGCCATTATCGATGACGATCAGGCGCGCGACTCATATGCCTTCCAGCTTCGGATGGTCGTTGCCGTATCGGTGGGAGTGGCGCTCTTGGTGGGTGTCCTGCGCATCCTGAAGGGCTGGCCCATACACAGGTTGATCATCGGTGGATATCTGATGGTCGCAACCATGACGTTCTTCGCACCCGCCGAGATCGTCGGCGTGGCCTATGACTCCGGCGGCGTGACCACCAGCACCGTCACGGTGCCGCTGGTGACGGCGCTGGGTGTCGGGCTGGCCACGACCATCCGAGGACGGAACCCGATGGTCGATGGATTCGGTCTCATAGCGTTCGCCAGCCTCACCCCTATGGTCGGCGTGCTCGGCTACGGGATGGTGGCGTGATGAGCGACTTCCCGCGCGCGTTCGCCGACGCAATGCTGTCAACGGTTCTCGACGTTGCGCCCATCGTAGTAATCCTCGTTCTGTTCCAGGTCGCGGTGCTGCGCCGCAAGCCGGCCAACCTGCGGCAGATTGCAACCGGATCCATCTTGGTATTGCTCGGACTTACCCTGTTTCTCATAGGTCTGGAGAATGCGCTATTTCCGATAGGCAACACGATGGCGCGGCAACTCACCGCGTCAGCGACCATCGGGGCGGAGAGCTTGAGCGACGGGGTGCACTGGCAGGACTACCTGCCGATCTACGCGTTTGCCGCCGCAATCGGCTTCGCGACGACGGTGGCCGAGCCCTCGCTCGTTGCGGTGGCGCTGAAGGCCCGCGAGGTGTCCGGCGGCGCGGTACACGCCTGGGGATTGAGGATAGCGGTGGCCATCGGCGTGGCGGTGGGCGTGACTTTGGGCTGCTTTCGCATCGTCACCGGCACACCCTTGCCCTGGTACATCATTGCCGCCTACGTCGTTGTGATACTGCAGACGTTCCGGTCCAGCAAGACGATCGTCCCGCTTGCCTACGACAGCGGCGGCGTCACCACGTCAACCGTCACGGTGCCGGTGGTCGCCGCCCTGGGCCTGGGTCTCGCCGCCAGCATCCCGGGGCGCAACCCGCTGATTGACGGATTCGGACTGATTGCGTTCGCCAGCGTTTTTCCTATAATGACCGTCCTGGGCTACGCAATAGTCGCATCCTGGTGGGGTCGGATGAAAACCGGCGGTCGGGAGGAGGCAAAGCCATGAGGCTGAAGCTGATTGTCGCACTCGTCAGCGACGACAAAACCGATGTCGTGATGGACGCCGCGCGCGCCGGCGGCGCCACCGGCGCTACCATCATCAGCAGCGTGCGGGGCGAGGGCCTGCGCCCGGGCACAACCTTCTTCGGTCTGCGCCTGGAGGGTATGCGCGACATGCTGTTGTTCCTGGTCCTGGGAACCCGCGCCCGCGACATCCTGGAGCGCATCCAGGACGCCGCCCGGCTGGATACCGAGCGCGGGGCCGGCATCGCGTTCCAACTGGACATTGAG
>JAJDZD010000035.1 GCA_022824865.1 Chloroflexota bacterium
TGGGCGGCTAGACGAGTGGGACGCGGTTCGGGCCAGCGTGTGGTCGGTGCGGACGGTGCTGTACGACCCGGACGACGGGCTGTTCAAGTGCTGGTACACGGGGGCCGACCAGGAGCGCCTGCGCTGGCGGCGCATGGGCTATGCCTACAGCGAGGACGGCGTCCGCTGGATCAAGCCGAAGCTGGGGCTCTACGAGTTCAACGGGTCCACCGACAACAACATCTGCTGGGACATGCTGGGGGCGGTCATGCGCGATCCGACCGAGCCCGACCCGGACCGGCGGTTCAAGATGGTCACGAAACACCTGGAAACGAGCGAGCCGGCCCACGCCGCCTATTCGCCAGACGGCATTCACTGGACCAAGGGGCCGAAAGTCGACCTGCCGGCGTTGGCGCATGGTCCGGACATCGTGGTCCTGGCGCTGGACGAGGAGGCCACGGATCCGGCTCGGCGATACATCCTGATCTGGCAAGAGCTTGTGCCGGCGGCCAAGCCGGGGCCGAAGCGGGTGCGGGGCAAATTCATCGCATACGGGTCAAGCATCGAGAAGTTCACGCCCAGTCCCGACAATCCGTTCCTCGATCCCAAGGACGGGCTGGAGCAGGAGAACCACTTTCTGACGCTGGACCGCTATGGCAAAGGGTGGATATCCGTCTACGAATCTGGTTGGTACGTGCCGAACGGGCTGGGTGTGTTTGGGCAGTACGCCGCGGACTTGCGGCTGGCCGTGAGCAAGGACGGTGAGCATTTCTCGCGCATCTGCCTGACTGACAAGCTGGTTCCGCGGGGCGAGCGGGGCGCGTGGGACGCGGGCTTCCTGGTGGTGGGCGACCGCATCATCGTCAAGGACGACACGATCTACATCTACTACAGCGGACAGGGCGAGGACTGGAGCCTCTGGCCGCCGCGCAACTATCCCAAAGAGTTCGGGTCCGGGAAGAGTGGGTCCGTTCGACTGACGCAGCTGGGCCTGGCGACCCTGCGGCTGGATGGGTTCACGTGCATGCAGACGGTGGACCGGGAGATCTCGGGGTCGCTGGAGACGACGCCGCTGGAAGTAGAGGCGGACACGCGGCTGACCGCGAACGTGGCCGAGGTGATCGCGCGGCGGAGCTGGGTGGACGTGGATGTGCTGGACGCGGAGACGGGCGAGGTGATTCCGGGATTCAGCCGCGAGGACTGCGTGCCGCTGGAGGTCGATAACGTGCTGGCGCGGGCTAGCTGGCAGGGCATGGAACTCGGCGCGTGCGATCGGCGGCAGGTTCGCCTGCGATTCCACATTCATGGGGCAGCCCGGTTGCACGCGTATTCGCTGACCTAGCGCGTTCGTCCGTATCGAATTGCGTCCGCGCGGCCGTTGCCGCCACGATGCACGCATCCGGAACGATCAGGAGCACGCTCATGGAGCGTCAGCGTATCTCGTCAGGCAAGCCAACCGAGGCCGTAATCGGCTACTCCCGCGCCGTGCGCGTCGGCCCGCATATCTGGATCGCCGGAACTACAGGCCCGCTGCCGCCCGAGCATCCCGACGCACCGGGGGACGCCTACGCGCAGGCGAAGCACGCGATTGGGATTATCGAGAAGGCCCTGCAAGAGGCCGGCGCGACGTTGGATGACGTCGTGCGAACGCGGGTGTTTCTGACCGACATCGAGCGTGACGCGGAGGCGGTAGGGCGGGCGCACCTGGAGTCGTTCGGGAAGGCCATGCCGGTGTCCGCCTTTATCGGCTGCACGAGCCTGGTCGGAGGCGAGTCGGTGGTGGCGCTGTGGGGTTCGATGTAGCCCTGGTGGATGGTGGAGGTGCTGAAGTTGCGCTCGAGGATCACGTCGGCCGCGGCAAAGCCGGCCTCTACGTCGCCCTCTTCAAGAACGATGTGCTTGGCGATGTTGCCGGGGGTCTCGGCGAATTCGCCGGCGGTTTCCATGCGCAGATCGGGATGCAGGATCGGGGCGCTGGGGGCGATGGCGGATTGGGCGTCGAGGACGGGGTCGAGGACGTCGTATTCGACGTCGATCAGGCGAAGGGCCTCCGCCGCGATATGGGGAGAGGTTGCTGCCACGGCCGCAACGGCGTGGCCGTGGTCGAGCGCCTTGTCGCGTGCCAAGACGTTCATGGCCTTGAGACGGATGGCGTTGCCGAAGGCCTGGGGGCCATCCGCGGGCGTCAATGGCATATCGACCGAAGTCATGGTGGCCAGCACGCCGGGAAGAGCCTCGGCTCGCGAGGTGTCGATACGAGTGATGCGCGCGTGGGCGTGAGGGCTGCGCAGAACCTGGGCGTGCAGCATGCCGGGAATCTGGACGTCCACGCCGAAGACCGCGTGACCGGTGACCTTGTCGACGCCATCGTGGCGGATCGGGCTGGTACCGACGACGTTAAGTTTCGGCGTGGTGACTGCCATGCGTAATCCATCCGGTCGCTGGTTCGCTGACGATCTTCGCATGCGGCAGCGGCGCTTGCCCGCGTCGGGTCAGACGCAGCGGGCGCCGAGGCTTTGCGCGGGCCGTGATAGGTTCACGGAAGCAGCGGGCGCCGCAGAACGAACGATCAATGACTGCTTATCGGTCGACACGCTGGAGCCGCCGGGGCGTGAGTGTGGCGATTGCCGCGGTGCTGGTTGGCCTGACCGTTGCCGCCTGCGGGGGCGACGAGAAGCTGGTGCGCCAGGACTATTACTCGGTCATCGCGCCCGAGCGCTGCGGCGGGGTGAGTTCCGTGAGTTGCGCCGGATACCAG
>JAJDZD010000034.1 GCA_022824865.1 Chloroflexota bacterium
TGGGCGACGTAACGCAGTAGATCGCGTGCGGCCGACTGGTTCTCGGAAAAGTCCCAGATTCCCCAGAAGAACGACGTGAAGGCGCGGAACCTGCCGACCGGTCCCCGGGGGACATCGAAATGCCAGATGTGTCTGGCCACGCCCGGATTGTCACGTTTGGCGACAGCCCACGCGCTCGGCGGGTTGAAGATCGCGCCGCCCTCACCCGAGATTAGCCAGCGGTTGTTGCTGGCGTCGTCCCATGCGTACACGCTGTCGGGCATGAACTCGGCGATTCGGATCAGGTACTCGAGCACCTCGCGGACGGCATCCGAATTGACGACCAGTTCCCCTTGTTCATCCACCATGGCTGCGCCGTAAGACGCGAAGAGGTGGGCCAGCCAAGCGCTGCCGTCGGGAGTGGTTGCCAGCGGGGCACCGAACGAGCGTCCGGCCGCGTGCAGCCCCGCTGCAGCTTGAAGGAAGGCCTCCCAGTCCCAGCCGTCGATCTTGGCAGGATCCCGTGTGCCGCCGGCGGGGAACAGCTCCGTGAGGTCGATTCCTGCATGCTCCAGAAACAGGTCGCGGCGAGCGACCGTCGGGTACGAGAGCGTTCCCGTGGGTGAGGGACTCCCCCTCCACGCGCCGTCGAGGAAGGCGGAAAACCTTGAGATCTCGGCGATCGGCCCCTGGGAAGAAAGGATGTCCTCGACCACGTCGTCCACGGCCACCAACCGATGCTTGAACAGCGGCACCATCGCGAACGCGTGCGAGTAGATGTCGTGGCCCGAGCCGGCGCGCGACTCGGCCTGGGCCGTGAGCAGCAGCTTGTTGCCGATCGACGTGATGAAGTCGATCGTGACTTCCACGCCGTTGTCTTCGCCCCAGCGGGTCAGGATCTGTTCCAGCGCCTCGTTGGCGCCGGGCACCCAGTGATCCCAGAGGCCCAGTTTCAGCTTGCCGGCGGAGTATGCGGTCTTAACGTAGGGAGCGGCGAGCGCCCCCACTGCAGTGGCGCCAGCCGTCTTCATGAAGGTTCGGCGTGAAGCGGTCGCCTTCGTGCCCATGTCCCCCCCTTCCGCAGCCACCTGACCTTGAAAGGACGCCGAGCATAGCAAGAGACCTTGGTGCCTGCTTAACGCCGAGCGCCCTGCATCACGTTCCGACCGTATTCGTGGCGCTGGAGGCCGGCTGTTGTTGCGGCGACGTGCTGGCCCGTACCAACATGGGCAACGAGTTGTGAACCGGGCCGTTTCCGTGGTGCGACGCGGCCGGAACGCTCGGTCCGTTGCGGGCAGGGCGAGACGGACGCCAAGGCAGTCAGGCCTAGGGGAGGGCCGCGATCAGGCCATCGTGGCGGTCAGCTCCGAAGCACGCCTTCGAGTTCGTTCTCTACCCATCCGATGGCGTCGTCAAAGCTCTCGCCCCCTTGCGTGACTCGGGCCACGAGATTGGGAACGACGCGCTGCAAGCTGATCCGTGCCGCGATCTCCGGGGGCGCGGGGTAGCCGTCGGTCAGCGTCCGCTCGTCCCCGCGGAGGGCGTAGTTGTAGAGCCCGCCGGCAGGCGGCCCGGCCTCCGCCCACACCGCGGTGCGATCGTAATGCGAGGCAAACAGGGGAAGGTCATAGCCCTGCGAAGCCTCCAGCATGGCGACGACCACTTCCGGCTCGGCCACGTAGCGGAGCAGGTCCCGGGCTGCCGACTGGTTCTCGGAAAAATCCCAGATGCCCCAGAAGACCGAGTTGAAGGCCCGGAAGCGCCCGGCCGGACCGCGCGGCACATCGCAATGCCAGAGATGTCGTGCCACGTCAGGACTATCGCGTTTGGCGACGGCCCACGCGCTCGGGGGATTGAAGATGGCGCTGCCGGTGCCCGAGATGATCCAGCGGTTGTTGCTGGCATCGTCCCACGCATACACGCTGTCCGGCATGACCTCCGCCAGTCGGGTCAGGTATTCGAGGGCCTCGCGAACCGCATCCGAATCCGCGGCGATCTCGCCCTGCTCGTTCACCATGGCCGCGCCATAGGACGCGAACAGCTGGGCCAGCCAGGCGCTGCTGTCGGTGACAGGAGAAATCGCGGCGCCAACCGGTCGACCGGCAGCGTGGAGAGCTGCCGCCGCCTTGCCGAAGGCCTCCCAGTCCCACCGGTCGACTTTGGCGGGATCGCGGGAATCGCCGGCCGGAAACCATTCGGTCAGATCGATTCCGGCGTGCTCCAGGAACAGGTCGCGCCGGGCCACGGTCGCTGCCGAGGCGTTCATCACGGGGGAGGGGCCTCCTCTCCACGCGCCGTCGAGAAATGCGGCTTGCCTGGACAGTTCGGCAATGGGTCCGTACGCAGCGACGATGTCGTCGACCACGTCGTCTACGGCAATCAGGCGATGCTTGAACATCGGGACCATGTGAAATTCGAGCGCAAAAAGGTCGTGCCCGGACCCGGCGCGCGACTCCGCCTGGGCGGTCAGCAGCAGCTTGTTGCCGATGGTGGTGATGAAGTCGACCGTGACCTCGACGTG
>JAJDZD010000047.1 GCA_022824865.1 Chloroflexota bacterium
CCGGATAGCTATGGGTCAGGCGTGACGAACGAAGCGTGGAGAACAGGCGACGGCTGGACGCCTCTCGGCACGGAAGCCAGTCCCTTTACGGCAACGTTCGAAGGCAACGAACACGTCGTCTCCAACCTCTACATTCTTCGGCTCGAAGAAAACGCCGATCCACAACCGGCAGGCCTCTTCGGATACCTGGATAGTTCGGCGGCTGTCGTGGGCCTCGGTGTAGTGAAGGTAGATGTCACAGGCCTTCAAATGGTCGGAGCCTTGGCCGGCTACAGCCGCGGAACGATTGATCGTAGCCACAGCTCCGGCAACGTCGACGGCCTCGACCAAATCGGTGGTCTCGTCGGAGAGAACCACGGTGTCATTCAAGATAGCTGGTCGTCGGCACGGGTACTGGGCTGGTCTCAGATCGGCGGTCTTGTCGGAGCCAACTACGGTTCGATCCTGGTCAGTCATGCGAACGGCGGCGCTTCCGGAGAGTACGGAATTGGAGCTCTCGTCGGCTTCAGCCGGGGTAGCGTCGCAGGCAGCTACGCGACTGGCAGTGTAGCTTGCGCCGATAGTCGCTGTGGGGGACTCACAGGGAACAATCAAGGTGACATTGTCGATAGCTACGCTAGCGGAAAGGTGTTGGGAGTCTGGCGGGCTGGCGGCCTGGTTGGTTCGAATGAAGGGACCATTTCTAGGAGCTACGCCACCGGACGGATCATGGGAGCGGAGGACATCGGCGGCCTGATCGGTTCCAATAGCGGCGTCGTAACGGCAAGCTACGCCATGGGATCCGTGCGGGCTAGAATTGACTCTGCCGGCGGTCTGGTCGGGCTAAACGTTGGTGACATTATCGCAGCTTACGCCGTCGGAAATGTCACCGGCGGTACGATTGTTGGCGGAATTATCGGATCGAACGAAGCCGGTACCGTTCGGGCGACTTTCAGCGTCGGTCGAGTTGAAGGTAACGGTATCGTCGGTGCTCTTGTCGGAAGAAACGTACCGCATAGTGACTGGGAGACGGTGGTTGTCCAGGATAGCGTCTGGGATAGTCATGTTTCGGGTCAGTTGACCGATGTAGGCGAGGGCAATCCGACCGATAGTCACGGCATTCCAACTGCCGTGCTTCAGGGCACCACCGACTACACCGGCCCATTCGAGAACTGGCGCCTGGACGTCGACAACGCGGACGGGGATGACAATGCCGACACCGGGGCTGACGACGTCTGGGACTTTCGTGGACCAGACCAGTACCCGGCGCTGAAAGTCGACGCCAACGGAGATGGGACGGCTACGTGGGAGGAGTTTGGTCCGCAGGGTCCAATTGCTGAGATCCAACAAGATAACGGCAACTACGACAAGGATGCCGATGGCCTGATTGAAGTCTCAAATTTGGAACAGTTAGCTGCCATGGGTATGGACAGGGCCGGCAACGGACGCCCTGACTATGCTGCGGTGCGAAAACGTTTCTATGCAGCGTTTCCCGTTGTGGATAGTGAAGAGGTCTGCGAGTTTTGCTTCGGCTATGAACTCACGCGCTCTTTGGACTTTGCAGACCCGGGTAGCTATGCGACCGGAGTCGTGAATCCGGATTGGTGGAGCGGCATAGGCTGGCAGCCTGGGAACCTTGGCGATTATCGCTCTCCGGCTACATTCGATGGCAACGGCCGCGTCATTAGCAACCTCTATATTCACGCCGTGGATATCGACGCTCGAACCAGTGAGGCATCGGGACTCTTTGCACATGTGCAAGAGGACAGTGTGATTCGAAATATCGGCGTCATAAATGTGGACATCACCGGCGGCCACAATGTCGGCGGTTTGGCCGCTACGAACGAGGGTGAGATTCTCAATTCGTACACCACCGGTAAAGTCATCGGCCAGGACAATGTGGGCGGATTGGTTGGGACCAACCGTCGCATCATCAGGTTCAGCCACTCCGCAGCCGAAGTGTCCGGCGAGTCACGGGTAGGAGGACTAGTCGGATGGAACACAGGCGGTAGCCGTGGCCAGGAGGCCTCGATCACCACCAGCTTTGCCACCGCGACCGTGACCGGCGGCTCTGAGGTTGGCGGTCTTGTCGGCCGTAACCAGGAAGGTCGTGTCGCTTTCACGTATGCAAAGGGGCCCGTGGCTGGACGCTCAAGGGTCGGCGGTCTCCTCGGGGTCAACGCTGCAGGTTTCTACCCCGGCACAGCTACGGCCAGTTACGCCACCGGAGATGTATCGGGACAGGAGGTTGCTGGCGGTATCGCTGGGGCCAATTCAGGATCCATTGCGGCCAGCTACGCAACCGGAAGCGTATCCGGGACAGCGGCCGTTGGAGGTCTGGTCGGTGACAATTCAATGCCGTGGGTTGATCGGTGGGACGAAGGCGGCTCGGGAACGGTAATTGCCAGCTACGCCGCCGGCTTCGTGAGCGGTGAGAGTTCCGTCGGCGGACTTGCCGGACGTAATCCTGGGCGGCTAATCCTCAGCTTCTGGGACACCGACGTATCCGGTCAGTCCAACGGTGCTGGCGATGGCAATGTCCCGGCGAACTCCGGCAAGACCACGGCCGAGCTTCAATCGCCCGACGGATTCAACGGAGTCTTTAGTGTCTGGAACATCGATCTGGACAACGCTGATGGTGATTACACCTTGGAAACGGGAACTGGTGATTTTTGGGACTTTGGCACCAGCCAGGACTACCCGGTGCTCAAAGCCGATATCGATGGAGACGGCGTTGCAACCTGGCAGGAATTCGGCAAGCAAGGGCGCGATCCCTCGTCAATAGCTCCGTCCGCCGCGCGCCCGACGACACCTGCGCCGGTCGCGACCCCGGTAGCGACAGTGCCGGCTGGCCAGGATCTCGACTCCGACTCCGACGGACTAATCGAAATCTCGAGCCTGGAGCAGTTGAATGCCGTCCGCTACGATCTGGATGGCAATGGAATCCCCGATGTCGTCGGTGGCAAAGCCTACGCGTCGGCTTTTCCCGCCGCGGCATCCAGTCCTTGCAGCGGCTGCAACGGTTACGAATTGACCCGCCCTCTTGATTTCCAAGATCGCGAGAGCTATTCGTCCGGTGTACTCAATCCTCTGTGGACAAAGGGTAGTGGGTGGTTACCCATCGGAGTGGGATCGAGCGAAACTGCGTTCACGGCCACGTTTGCAGGCAATAGGCATACGATTCGGAATCTCTTCATCAATCGAACGACCATTCTGGAAGATGCCGGGGCAGGCGGGCTTTTCGGGTTCACAGGTCCTTCCGCCGTAATTCGCGGTATTGGCCTCATTGATGTGCGCGTCACCGGCCTGGCGTCGGCAGGAGCTTTGGTTGGAGAGAATCGGGGCGTCATCAGCGATAGCTATGCCACCGGCCAGGTATCGGGAACCACCCAGGTTGGCGGCCTTGTAGGCTACAATCGAGACGTCGAGGTTGCGAACGAGGGGTGGCAAATAGCGTCAAGCTACGCAGAGGTGAACGTCAAAGGAACGGACTATGTGGGAGGCCTCATTGGACTGCTGTATGGAACGGTCTATGCCTCATATGCTTCTGGAACTGTCGATGGTGACGAAGTTGTTGGCGGCTTCATCGGCGGGAATGGAGGAAAGGTGCGAGCCAGCTACGCGACCGGCCGGGTGACGGGCAGGGGATCAGTTGGCGGACTGGTTGGATATAACTTCGACACGATAGATTCAAGCTACGCGAATGCCGAAGTGTCTGGTGGTGAAAGCGTTGGTGGACTGGTAGGTAATAATGGGTACGATGTTATTGTCAGTTATTCGATGGGTCGCGTCTCTGGCCAGCGGCATGTTGGCGGACTCATTGGTTGGAACGGGGGGAGTCAGAGTCCCGCCGCGGTCATTGACGGCTATACCACAGCCTATGTCGTCGGCGACGACTTGGTGGGAGGCCTGGTTGGAGTGAACCGGAGCGCTGTAATCAACAGTTTCTGGGACACCCAAGCGTCCGGTCAGGCAGTCGGGTTCGGTCAGAACGATCCATCCAATGCTGCCCATTTCCCCAGGCGGTGGTGGGACGGAGAAGTGCAAATCGTTGGCAAGACCAGCTCGGAGTTGCAGGATCCCACGGATTTCGTAGGGATTTATGCGCCCTGGCGCCACGAAGGCGGACCCGGGATTCCGATCTTTGCGTATCACATGCCCACCGAACTGACGGATGTCTGGGACTTTGGCACGGCCAGTCAGTACCCGGCGCTCACCGTGGACTTTGACGGAGATGGACAAGCGAGTTGGGAAGAATTCGGCACCCAGGCCAGGAATAGCGTCCAGGATCAACGCTAGACGTCAATGGCTCCAGCCGAAGGGCCCAGTCCGACGTTCAAGCCCATTTGAATCACCCATCGCCAATGAGCAGTCACAACCCGAAGTCAGGAACATCGCGCCGAACGTCAGGCAAGGCTGCTCGTCTACTCCGCACACCGTCAGAGGCCCCGTCGCGGCATGGACGAAATCGATTCCGATCACTTCCAATCCGGTTGGTCCGGACCGATCCTCGTCGGCAACTCCGGCCACCTGCGCGCCGACCTCAAGCGCGCGAGTCGGACGCTCGCCGCCCCCGACGCCTGGATTGCTGCTACTGCCCTTCTCCGCCAATGCCCTCTCGCCTCTGCCTATCATGACTTCCGCCACATCCGCGGCCTCCACCTCATCCAACTCCACGAACCACCAGGCACCCCCTAGACACTCCTCTTCTGGCCCGCCCGAGTTGCTGAGAGCAATGCCGTGCCCCATCTCGTCCGCAACCGGATCGACGGCCGGCGCCGTTCCCACCGCAGGGCTGACCGCTGCGGGCTTCGTCTCCGTGAACGCCTAGCTAGCCGCTCCGCCCCCCGGCGGCTCGTCCACGTTGGTGACGGTGATGGTGACGGGGACCGCAGCGGCGGCGGCGGGGCCGCTGCGGGCTTCGACGGTGAGGTGATAGCTGGCGGTGGTCTCGTGGTCCAGCGCCGCCCTCACCGTGAGCACGCCGGTCGCCACGTCCAGCGCCCACGCGCCGCCCGCGTTGCCGGCGGTCAGGGTGTGGGTCACCGCCGCGCCGCCGGCGACGCTGGCTCGGACCGTGCCGACCTGCGACCCGGCTTCCAGGTCTTCGGCCACCGTGAAGGCGAAGCTGGCCGCCGCGAACGCCGGGGCGGGCGGCACGTCGATGACGCTGACGGTCACGGTGGTGGTGGCGCTCCCGCTGTGGGCGTCGGTGGCCGTCAGGGTCAGGCGATAGATGGGCGTCGTCGCGTGGTCCAGCGCGCCCGCCACCGTGAGAGCGCCGGAGGTGGGGTCCAGGGCAAACGCGCCGCCGGTGTTGCCGGCGGTCAGCGCGTAGGTCAGCGGGCCGCCGTCCAGGTCGCGGGCGGCGGCCGTGCCGACCACGGTGCCCACCGCGGCGTTCTCCGGTACGTGGAGTGTCCAGCCCCCTGGCGGGAACAGCGGCGGCGCCCGCTGCTGGGCCGCGTCGGCCACCGCCACCGCCACCGCCACCCGGGTCGAGCCGCCGCGGGCGTCGCTGGCCGTGACCTCCAGGCTGGCGCCGCCGGCCGGCAGCCGCCCCACCACCGAGAGGATGCCGGTGGTCGCGTCGAGTTGAAACACGCCGGCGTCGTTGCCGGCCGTCAGCGCGTGGGTGACGGCTCCACCGGCCGGGTCGGTGGCCTGCAGCTGGCCGACGGCCGCGCCCGCCGGCAGCCCGGCCGGCACGATCCAGTCGTAGCGAGGGGCGTCGAAGGTGGGGCCGGCCTGGCAGGCGGCTAGGCCCTGTGCCGCCGCGTCCGTGGTCGCCACCCCAGCCAGCGCCGCCGGTAGGCAGCCGGTGAGCCGGGTGCCGGCCAGGCGCAGCTCGGTCAGCCGGGTTAGCGCTGCAAGCTCGGCGGGCACCGCACCGGTCAGGGCGTTGCCGCGCAGGTCCAGCGCGCTCAGCTGGGTCAGCTGGCCCAGCGCCGCCGGCAGAGGGCCCGTCAGATCCTGCGCGCCCAGCCGCAGCCCGGTTACCCGTTGCGGCGTGCCGCCCACGGTGACGCCGGTCCAGGCGCTGAGCGCCCGCGTGCCGTCCCAGGTGAGGCGGCCAGGGCCGGCCAGGGCGTGGCGCCCCTCAAGTAGCGCCTGGCAGTCCCGCACCAGGCCGGGATTGGTCGTGGGATTGGGCACCGTGACGCCGTTGCTGCACGGGGCCGTGGCCGGGGCCGGCCAGGTCAGCGTGACCGGGGCCGAGTGGGCCAGGGCTCCGGAGGCGTAGCGGGCCTGTACCCGCCAGGTCCCGGTCATCGCGGTCAGGGCACGCGCCTGGTAGGTGGCGCCGGCCGCGCCGACCGGTGTCCAGACCCCGCCCACGTCGCGTTGCCACTGGTAGGTCGCCGTCCCTGCGGCGCTGGGTACCGTCGCCGCCAGGGTGGCGGCGGCGCCGGCCGTGGGGGCGGCCGTATCGGCCGTCACCGTGGGCAGGGCGGGTGCGCCGGGGCAGGCCGGGGCCGCCGGCGGGTCGCCGGCCGGGGCCGGACGGATCCGCAGCATCAGGCGCTCGCCCGGCTGCCAGGGTTGCGTACACACCGGCCAGCGCAACTCGTGGCCGCCGGCGGTGGCCGTGCGCGTCGCCGCGTCGCCGCGCAGCGTCAGCCCCACCGTCCCGTCCAGGCGGATCAGCTCCAGCTGCTGGCCGGCCAGGGTGGTCCCGCTCACGTCCAGCCGCAGCTGCCCGGCGTCCCAGGTCAGCCGCCGCAGCGTGGCGGACGTCGTGCTGCCGGCCGCAGCGCCCGCGGCGCCGCCGACCGTGCCAACCGCCGCCGGCGCCAGCAGCCCCTGGGCCGCGTCCCGCCCCACCACCCCGCTGCCCAACGCCGCCGGATCGAAGAACGCCTCGTGCACCGTCCCCGCCGGCGCCGTGACCGTGACGGTGAAATCATCATATGTATCGTCGGGCGCAAAGCCGCAGGGGACTTCCGACGAGTGTTGCCAGTTGTAGCGCACCCGGTACGTGCCGCCCGGCAGGGGACGCGTGGTAGTCAGCGCGTGGTCGTAACCGGTGCTCAGAGTCCCGTCATCGTCGATGATCAGCGTGTCGAAGCGCCCCTGGTCTGGACCGCTGAGCCAGTAGCGGCTGTGCTGTGTCTCTTCATACGTATTGGTCTCGCGAATCACCTCGGTCCCGGCCGACGCCCCGGAGGCCAGCGTCGCGGCTTCCTGCGGAGGCGTCCACGGGACGGCGCGACGATGCCGCGCATGGCCGATTCGGCTGAGGATGCACTCGCGGATCCCCGCCTGCAGCTCCGCCGCCAGCGCCGCGATCTGGGCCCGCAGGTCGGCGAGGGTGATTGTGGGCGGCGGCGATTGGGCTCCGTCCGTGATGAAGGCCGTCGGCGCCTCCCCCTCGGCCCACGTGTCCTGCGCCGGCAGCCAGGCCCGGCTCAGCGTGTCCACGCTGTAGGCCCACGGCGACTGGTCGTAGTTCGATAACACGAACTGCCAGGCGGACGGGGTCGGGCTTTCCGAGGTATCGGCCGCTTCGCCGCCGGCGGCGGCCGGAGTGTACGGCGGCGTCGGCGTCTCGAGGAACAGCACCGCTTGCCGCTCGTCCCAGGTCGTGACCCGCAGTTCCACCGCGTGGCCCGCGTCGGTGCGGGCCCCGGCCTCGGTCAGGTAGCCGTGGCTGCCCCGCACCACCACCAGCAAGGACGTCGGGCCGCTCCCCTGCAGGTACTCGTGCACCGTGAAGCGCAATTCCTGCACGGCCAGGTAGGTGGGGGCCACGCCGGAGGCGCTGGGCAGCGTCTCCACCGCCGCCGTCGCCGACTGTAGCGTCGCCCGCACGATCACGTCGGCGAAGAAGATCTGCTCCTCGATGGACGGCGGGACCCGCCACGTCGGATTTGACGGTCGATGTATGTGCGGGGTCGGGGTAGGCGCCCGCAGACCGCCCGGCGCGAACGGTCCGCAGGCGGCGCCTGCCATTGCCAGCGCTGCAGCCAGCGCCAACGCCGCCACCGCCAGCCAGAGCCCGGCAACGGCCGCCGACCGAAACCGACGCGCCTTCTGCACCGCGCGTCGTGCCGGCCGCGCCCGCACCCGCAAGGCCAGTCGGCAAGGCACGTCGTCCCCACCCGAGCCCGACACAAGGCCCCTTCCTGGCTGACTTGGGCGTGCAGACACGTTCACACTAGCGGACTCACCACGTAAGAGCCGGTATGTCCGCACGCGTCGCATCCGACGTCGCCAAGCCCGCTGCCGCGCCATTCCCCTGGACACCGGGTCCGATCCCGCCACCAGCCGGCCGTGTCCTGTCGGTCACTCCACCTGCCGATGCTCCAGGCTGGGACATCAAATCGTTAGTGCAACGTCCGATTACATGAACCACTCCGTCGTGGAAATCCCATTCGCCGCGTTATCCCCGAATACGTCGCGCCCCTGTCGTCTTCTTTGGATGTCCCCGGGCCGTGGGAACATTCAAGTACTGATGCCGACCCAGGACTCGATTCGGGGGCGATAGTCCTTGCCGCCTACAACGCAAGAGATTCCACGACCGCCACTCCTCGTCATCGCCGGACCCACCGCCACCGGCAAGACCGAACTCGCACTGCAACTGGCCGAGCACCTGCCCATCGAAGTCATCTCCGCTGATTCGCGGCAGGTTTATCGCGGACTCGACGTGGGCACCGCCAAACCCACGCCGTCCGAGCGACGACGACTACCCCATCATCTAGTTGACATAATCGATCCTGACGAATCCTTCAGCGCGCACCAATTTGCCCGCATTGCACGCACTGCAATCACTGCAATCAGATCACGGCAGGCCATGCCAGTCCTCGTCGGCGGTACCGGCTTCTACATCCAGGCCCTGCTCACCGGCTCCCCCCTCGGCGCCACCCCGCCCGACCCCGAGCTCCGCAGCCGACTAGTCCGACAACTTGAGGCCGAAGGCCCCGAGCCTTTGATCGGACGCCTGCGCGAAATCGCCCCCGGCCGCGCCGCCGCCATCGACCTCGACAACCCTCGCCGCCTCATCCGCGCCCTCGAAATAGCCGACTCCCGATGCCGCCAGACCGCGTCACAAAGCCAGCCCGCGGCCAATCCCCCCATCCCGGCCTACATCGTCGGCCTGGAAGTCGAACCCGCCGCGTTAGCCGAACGCATCGCCCGGCGCACCGCGCACATGTTCGAGCACGGCCTCCTAAACGAAGCCCGCCGCCTCCGCGACCACGGCTACGACCGCTCCCTCCCCGCCCTCACCGGCGTCGGCTACGCCGAAGCCCTGGCCCACCTGGACGGACAGCTCACCCTCCCCGAGGCCATCCACCGCACCACCATCCGCACCCGCCAATACGCCCGCCGCCAACGCACCTGGTTCCGCCACCAACTCCCCACCCACTGGCGCCCACCCGACACCGCCCTCAAAACCGCCCTCCACCACCTCGCCGCCGACCTCCGGTAACCCCAATCAGCCCCCGCTGGTCACGGCAACCGTGGCCCGGATCGTCCCGACCTGGGTGGCGACGGCCGTGTCCGCGGCCACCGTCACTCGTAGCTGGCCGCCCCGAATTCCGCCGCGGGCGGCACGTCCGTCACCGTCACGCGCACTGTGGTGGTGGCCGAGCCGCCGTGGGTGTCGGTCACCGTCGGCGTCAGGGCATAGGTCGACGTGGAGTCATGATCCAGCGCGTCCGCCGCCATCGTGGCGGCGCGCGCCGCGGATCCTACGGGTGCGTCGTCGCGGTTGAGCTCGCGGCTCACTGGTTTATCCTCTGAGCTTGGCTCTGCACTCCACCTCGATCTTCCAGTGGTCTTCCCCGGTCACCTCAAGACCCTGCTGACCACGCAGAAGCACCTCTGTGTGAACGCAATTCATCACGGAATGGGAATACGAATGCTGTTTGACCGAATCGTATTCCGACGTGTCTCCGCACGCCATGAAGGCCGTCCCGGCCACCACCAACGCAGCCGCAGCCGCGCCAATCGACTTTCGCATCGCTTCCTCCCTGGATGACGAACGCCGTCTGTTCGCCTGACCTCACGCGGCTCTCCGACGCTGGTGCACGACCTCCGCGTACCTCCACAGATTCGCTCGAAAGCCCTGAAGTTCCTCGTCCGTCAGGCTTTCCGCGATGAGGCGATTCGACAGCATCGCGTTCACCCGGTCCGCAGGCCGCCGCCATCGACTTCAACGCCGCCCTCCACCACCTCGCCGCTGAGCACCCCTGGCCACTCGCTCCCCACGCCGTCTCAAAGTCCACCTCCGCGCCCACCCCAACGCGACAACCGCCGCGACCGACGTCGTGCCCGCCAGGAAGTTGAACAGCATGTCCACCGGGTCGAAGACGCGATTCGGCAGCAACCACTGGATGCTCTCGTCCACCACGCCAAGTGCCGCGGTCAATACGACGGCCACCACTGGAGGAACGGGAACGCGCCGGCCCTGGCTCACCCGCTCGGCCAGCGCTTCGTGGATGAAGACGCCCAGCACGCCGTACTCCATCAGGTGCGTGCGCTCCGCCGGACTCGCGGTGCTGCGCAGAAACAGCAGCAGGTACACGGCCGCGACTCCCAGCATCACCGCAATCTCGATCCCGCCGGGCCTCACGTTCAGTCCCCTGGTCAGAATCGTCGCTCCCACAAGGAACATCGCCAACAGCACCCAGGTCGAAACGTCCAGCAGCCGGAGTTCGCGCAGCGCCCCTGCCAGGCTTCCCGCCAGCCCTAGCGTCGCGTAGATCGCCGCCGCCACCGCCAGCGACCACAGCCACAGACGCCGCTCCCGAGGCGACGAAAACAAGCGCACGGCCTACGCGCCGCCCCTGGCGCGATTCGTCCGCCGGCGTGCCCACGAAAGCGCCATGACCGCGCCAATCGCCATCGTGCCCGCCAGCAGGTTGAACAGGATGTCCTGCGGATCGAAGACCCGATGTGGCAGAAACCACTGGATGCCCTCGTCAATCACGCCCAGCGCCGCCGTCAGCAACGCGGCAATCAACGGAGGCAGCGGAACCCGTCGGCCCTGTCGAGCCCGTTCCGAGAGCGCCTCGTAAATGAACACGCCCAGCACCCCGTACTCGATCAGGTGCGAGCGCTCCTCCAGGATCGCCATTCGTGTGAACACCATCAAATACGCGGCCACCACTCCCATCGCCACGGCGATCTCGGCCTTGCCGATCCGCACCCTGACCCCTTGCGTCACGATCGTGGCGCCCACCAGGAACATGCCCAGCAGAAAGAACACCGCGGCGTCCAGAAAACCGTGCTCCCGCAGCCACTCGGCCAACGTGCCCGTCAGCCCCAGCGTCGCGTAAATCGCCGCCACCACCGCCAGCGTCCACAGCCACAACCGCCGCTCCCGCCTCGACGAAAACAGGCTCATGGCATGACTCCACGCCGGCTGCCCTCAGCAGCCGCGTTCAAAATGGACCGGTCCCACCGGCAGCCCTCGCCGACTGCCCGCGGACACGGTCATTGCGTTGTGTCTGCGATCAGTGTACAATCGACCCGATGTCTCCGCAACCACGATTCTGGATGCCTCCAACCCACCCCCCGTTCACCCTGAGCCTGTCGAAGGGCGCCGCCCCCTCGCCCCGCGTCGCGATTCGCCGGCCCCAGGACGCCCCGAATTGCCTCAAGAGTTTTTTGGAAAAAACTCTTACGCGCGCAACCCCGCCACCAAGTACCCTGACCCCGCGCCTCCCAGGCCTTCCCCGTCCATGACCCTCCCCTTCACCAAGATGCACGGCGCCGGCAACGACTTCGTCCTCCTCGACGGCCGCCGCGACCTGCCCTCCGACCTCGGCGCAGTCGCCCGCGCCATCGGCGACCGCCACCTGGGCGTCGGCTTCGACCAACTCCTCGTCGTCCGCGACGGCCAGTCGCATCCCTACCACATGGAAATCTGGAACTCCGACGGCTCCCTCGCCCAGATGTGCGGCAACGGCATCCGCTGCTTCGCCAAGTGGCTCTACGACCGCGACGAGCTGTCCACCGGCCCCGTCACCGTCGAAACCGCCGGCGGCCCCCGCCCCATCCAGGTCGGCGGCTACGTCAACGGCGCCTTCGAGGCCGCGGTCACCATGGGCGTCCCCGACTTCGAACCACCAAACATCCCCATGCGCACCGGCAGCCCCAACAGCCGCGCCACTCTCCACCCCGGCGGCCAGGCACTCACCGTCACCGGCGTCTCCATGGGCAATCCCCACGCCGTCTCCTTCCAGGACTCCGTCGACGAATTCCCCCTCGAACACGTCGGCCCGCTCGTCGAGCACGACCCCATGTTCCCCGAACGCGTCAACTTCGAAATCGTCCAGGTCCTTTCCCCCGGCCACCTCAAGGTCCGCGTCTGGGAACGCGGCGCCGGCATCACCCTCGCCTGCGGCACCGGCGCGTCCGCCTCGGTAGCTGTCGCCGTGCTCGAGGGCCGAATCGATCCCGGTGCCGTCGTCTTGGACATGCCGGGCGGTAGGCTGCGGGTCGTTTGGGACGGTCCGGGCCACGAACTGATCCTGCGTGGACCGGCGGCCACCGTCTTCGAAGGCGCGTGGCCCACTAGCAACGCTGCGGAGGCCCTCTGACGTGAGCGTCCAGTTCGCCGACCGAATCTCCAACCTTCCGCCCTACCTGTTCGCCGAGCTCGACAAGCTCCGCGACGCCAAGCGCGCCGAGGGCGTCGACGTAATCAGCCTCGGCATCGGCGACCCGGACCTCCCTACCCCCGACCCGATCCTCGACGCCCTGGATCGCGCCGCCCGTGATCCCGTCAACCACCGCTACCCCGAGTACTACGGCCTGGACGGACTGCGCGAAGCCATCGCCGCCTGGTACGCCCGCCGCTTCCAGGTAAACCTCGACCCCGCCACCGAAATCGTCCCCCTCATCGGCTCCAAGGAGGGCATCGCCCACCTCCCGCTGGCCCTTGTAAACCCCGGCGACACCGTCTTGATGACGGATCCCGGCTACCCCGTCTACGCCATCGGCACCATGCTCGCGGGCGGCGTCTCGCACTCGCTTCCCCTCACGTCTGAGCGCGGCTGGATTCCCGACCTGAGTGCTGTTCCCGCCGACGCGCTGGCCAACGCCCGCCTGCTCTGGCTCTGCTACCCCGGCAACCCGACCGCCGCCGTCGCCCCCTTCGGATTCTTCGAAGAAGCCGTCGACTTCGCCCGCGCCAACAACGTCGTGCTCGCCCAGGACGCCGCCTACTCGGAGGTCGTCTTCGACGGCCACCGCTGCCGCAGCATTCTTGAAATCCCCGAAGCCCGCGACGTCGCGGTCGAGTTCCACTCCCTCTCCAAGACCTACAACATGACCGGCTGGCGCATCGGCTGGATGGCCGGAAACCCAGAAGTGGTCGAGGCCCTGGGACGCGTTAAGACCAACGTCGACTCCGGAATCTTCCAGGCCGTCCAGCACGCCGGCATCGCGGCCTTGGACGTCGACCAGGACTGGATCGATGCCCGCAACGATCACCTGCAGGATCGCCGCGACCGTGTCGTGACCGCCCTGCGCAACGTGGGCGTCGCGCCGGAGGTCCCCAAGGCCAGCCTCTATCTCTGGAGCCCCACGCCCGGCGGCATGTCGTCCGTCGACTTTGCGACTCGCTTGATCGACGAGGTCGGCGTCATCGTGACCCCGGGCGTCGGTTTTGGAACCTACGGCGAAGGCCATTTCCGCATCTCCCTCACCACCCCCGACGACCGGCTCGACGAAGCCCTGGAGCGCATTGCCACTGTCAGCTTCTAACGGCCGCCCCCTGACCGGACCGTCCGATACGGATGTCTCCGGTCGGCTGCTTGATGCGCGTCCCGAGCGAGCCTTTCTCGTCGGCCTCGAGGGTCTGCCCGAACTCGGCGACTGGCCTGCCGACGCGTCCCTCGACGAACTCGCCCAACTCGTCGAAACCGCCGGAGCCGAAGTCGTTGGCCGCACCCTCCTCCGCATCCGCCGCCCCGTCGCCGCCACCCTCATGGGCAGCGGCCAGCTTGAAGATTCCATCGGCCTTGCCCGCGCCCACGACGCCGATGTGCTGATGATTGACGCCGACCTTAAGCCCCGCCAGCAGCGCAACCTCGAGAACGCCTACAAGGGCAAAGTTCTCGACCGCACCGGCGTGATCCTCGACATCTTCGCCGCCCGCGCCCGCACCGTGGAGGGCCACCTCCAGGTCGAACGCGCCCAGCTGGAGTACCTCCTGCCCCGGCTCTCCGAGCTCTGGGTCCAGTTCTCACGGCAGCGTGGCGGTGTCGGACCGTTCCGCGGTCCCGGCGAAACCCAGATCGAAACCGACCGCCGTCTCTACCGCGGCCGCATGGCCATGCTGGACAAGCGGCTGGACGCTGTACGCGCTCGCCGCGCCAGGGGCCGCGCGCGCCGCCGCGAGTCGGGCTTCCTCACCGCCGCCTTGGTCGGCTACACCAACGCCGGCAAGAGCAGCCTCCTCAACGCTCTCACGGGCGCCGGCGTCTTCACCGAAGACCGGCTCTTCGCCACGCTGGATCCAACCACCCGCAGCGTCGACCTGCCGGATGGCGGCGCAATCCTCGTCTCCGACACGGTCGGATTCATTCAGCGCCTCCCCACCCGCCTGGTCCAGGCCTTCCGCGGAACGCTCGAAGAGGCGCTCGAGGCCGATGTCCTGATTCACGTCGTCGACCTGGCGAACCCCGCCTTCGAGCGCCAGGTCCAGGTCGTCCACGACACTCTCCGCGACATCGGCGCCGGCCGGCGCCCGATCGTCACGGCGCTCAACAAGGTCGACATCGCCCCCGCGCCCGACCTTGCCGAGTACCCCAACGCGGTGGCCGTCTCCGCAACGACTGGCGAGGGAATCCAGGATTTACTCCAGCGGCTGGCCGACATTCACCGGGTCAGCACCGTTGACATCGAAGTCGAAATCCCCTACGACGACAGCCGTCTGGTAGCCCTCTTCCACGAACATGGCAGAGTGGAAGAGGAGTCCTTCGGCCAGTCCGGAACGCGATTACGCGGCGCTGTGCCGTCAGCCCTTGCCGGCCGTTTTGACGCCTACCGCGTGGAACCGGCGACCTCCCGGTGACCGGCCAGTTGCAGGTCGGCTTCGCACGCCGGGACATCACCCCGTCGCCCGGCATCGACCTCAGCGGCTTCGGCTTCCGCTTCGGCGCCAGTCTCGGTTCCCTTGAGCCGCTTGAAGTCGGTGCACTTGCCGTCACCGACGGCGACCGGACCTTGCTGCTTCTGAGCTTCGACCTGATCGGTCTGACCATCGAGCACCTGGCCGACCTCCGTGCCCGCATGGTGGCTGAGACCGGTGTTCCCGGCGCCAACCAGATGTGGGCCTGCACCCACACCCACGGCGGACCTGAGACCGGGGTGCTCCCCAGCATGGGTGAGAAAGACCCCGACTATCTGGAATCCGTCGCTGAGGCAGCGCTCGCCGCCGCCGCTGCGGCGCTAGGTCGGATGACCACAGCCGACCTCTGGCTGGCCCGCGGCGAGTCCTACGTCGGCGCGAACCGCCGCTCCGCTGCATTCCGCCCCGGAGGGCCCGAGGACGGACACATTGACGACATCGATGCTGCAGTGGTCGTGGGCGAATTTCGCGGCACCGATGGCAACCCCATCGTCACCCTCGTCAATTACAGTTGCCACCCAACCGGCTCACGCGAGAGCGTCAGCACCTCCGACTATCCCGGCCATATGCGCCGCACCGTCAGCGCGGCAACCGGCGCACCCAGCCTGTACGTCAACGGCGCCGGTGGTGACGTCAATCAGCGCTTCGACGGCGCCGGCTACCGCAGCGTCTCCAACGCCCGCCACCACGGCGTCGACCTTGGCCGCACGGTCCTCGACCTCCGTTCGCAATTGCGCCGATCCTCGACGTCGTGTGCGGACGCTGCTTCCTCGCCCGCCGACCTCCACTACGCCGATCCAATCAGCCAGGACGAAGCCCACCGAATCCTCGCAGAGGGTCAGCGCGCCTTGGAGGCGACGACCGGAACCGCCCAGCGCCTGCGCATCCAGTCGCACCAGGTCGACTTCGCCCGGCGCGTCCTCGACTGGCAGCCATCTGACGGCTCCGACCTCACCGTCGACATCCAGGCGCTTCGCATAGGCGATCTCGCGCTGGTCGCCATCCCCTCCGAATTCTTCTCAGCCGACGGCCGTGCGCTTCGCGCCGAAACTCGGTCGCACGAACTCATGATCGCCGGTTGGAGCAATGGCCTCGTCGGCTACACGCCCACCCGCCGCGCCATGGCCACCGGCGGCTACGAAGTTGACGATGCTCATCGCTGGTACGGCCATCACGCCGCCTGGGATCCCGTCAGCGGCGACAACCTGCGTGAGGCTGCGCTGGCCTCAATCAGACACCTGTTCAACGACGATTAATCGCCGCTCAACGCCCGCCTCATCCACACGATGACCAGGGCCGCCAGGCAACCCACTACCCAGACCGCAATGGCCGGAACCACCCACGGCCCGCTGATTACCGCTCCCCAGGCACTCAACACCACCACCCCAATCGCCCCGCTGCCGACAGCCGTCAGCAGAAACGCAACCGAACGAAAGGTCCGCGTCTGCATCCACGCGCGCCGCGCCGGACGCTCCGCGCCGCACGCCCGGCATACCTGCCACCCTCGCGCGTTGGTCCGGTGACACACCCGGCACAGCCAAATCGCCCCGGGTGATACGTGCGTCGTCGTGGTCAGGCCGCTGACGTTGCGCTGATGCTCGGTGGCCATCGCGCCTTACCGTGACCCCGCCAGCGAGCGGCCCTTCCGAGCCGTCGCCGCCGCCTCTTCCACGGTCGGGCTATAGCGGTCGAATGCCTCGCGCAGCTTGGCAGTCTCGTAGTGCGCGTAGATTCTCTTCGTCGTATCCGGCGAGGCGTGACCCAGGATGTCCTGAACCTCAGACAGATTCGCCCCTCGGTTCAACAGCGACGTCGCCTTCAGGTGCCGGAAGTCATGCGTGGTGGCGGGCACACCCACAGCCGTGGCATAGGTCTTCACGATCTTCCAGATCGATTGCGGCGACAGGCGCAGCCGCTCGCCCGCACGGCCTGGATTCTTTGGCTTTCCGTGATGACGAATGAATAACGGCGCATACGCGTCGTGCCGGGCCTCGACATAAGCGCGAATCGCCTCACGCGTGTCATCGTCGAAAAAGACCACCCGCTCCCGGTCGCCCTTCCCCGTAATCAGCGCCTGCTGCGCTGACCCGTCGTCCACATCTCGCCGATCCAGCCGAGCCGCCTCGCGCCGCCGCATGCCGGTGGTAAACAACAGCAACAGCAAAGCTCGATCCCGATAGACGCGCAGCCGGGCATCTCTGGAAGCCGAATCGGCAATCAGGCTCGGCAATTCGTTCTTGACATAATCAACGATTAGCGCCAGCCCATCCTCAACCCGTGGCGTCCGATATCCGGGCTTGTCGCGAACCGCCCGCAATCGCTCGACCGCCCGTTCCAGCTCCACGCCATCCAGGGCCCCGGAACGCAGGCAATGCCTCAGGAACGCGCGAACCGCCGCCAGGTAGGTCGAAATCGTCGCCTGCCGTTCGCGTCCGAATTCATCCACCAGCTCCAGGTAAAACCGCTCGAGCACACTGTCGTCCAGCTCGTCCAGCGACGTCTCGGTACCGCGCCAGGCCGAAAAGCGCCGCAACCCGGTCGCATAGGTCGCCCGCGTGCTGGGGGACTTGGCACGCATGGCGCCCAAGAAATCCGCCGTGGCGGCCTGCAATGTCGGGCTCATGGACTCCAGTCCAGACTCACTCATGCACCATCGGTACTCTCACGACACAGTGAGAACTTTGAATCTAGCGCGCCCGGCCAACTCTGTCACGAGACTTTTCCAACCCGTACGGCCAATCCGTACCTCGCAGCAGTACCCGTATTTCCTCGAGATGCCGACTCGTGTGCCCCCAAAACCTCCGCAGGCAGCACGTAGTCCACGCTAGCCAAGGGACTCGTGTGGCGAAGTCCAAGAATCCGATCGCTAGTCACGCAATCTTTACCGAGGTGCCGACCACACGACCCATCCGCGGCTCGTAGGAAAGAGTTGGAGCACGCCGCGCCTGCAAGGCTCAGATTCGCAATGGCCGCTGCGTGCATCAGCTCTCGTCACGGTGTGCCGAGATCTCCGCGCTATGCACCGCCCCTATCCACAGTGCCCGGAATCTCAAAGTCAAATAATAGAACTAATGTGTATTAGTTCTATAACTGCCTCAATTCACTCTCCTGACTTGCGCGTGCTGGACCCTGTCTCTGGAGCCCCAGATGACGACCGCGGCACGACCCTGGCTCCGAGCCTGAGGGACGCCGCCATTCCCCGATCGGTCGAGGAGAACGCTGTACTTCGCCTGTCCGTCAATGTGTCAGACCACACTGGCGGCCACGGCCCGACTAGTGGCCGCACCGGCGCCCCGGACACGTCCACGTCATGCCTCATCGGACCGAGGACGATCGTGCGGCCGTGAGGCATTTCCCAGGCCGTTACAGGCAACCCTTGGCACTCAGGAAACACCGTTTCGAACAGCGCGACTCGAGCAGAGGCTCACTGAGGCAGCCAAGCATACTTATGTAAAGTTAGGAAAATGAAGAAATAACTTAATAAACTTGACTGATATTCCCAATATCTACTAAGATTCATCATCCATAGTCAATGTCATGGATCTCATGTCACACAACGTGCCCTCCGAATGCCCATTCTGCAGGGAGGCAGTCGTGATTACTCGGATCGAATGTCCGGCCTGCGCCATTGGTATCGAGGGGCGCTTCAGCGCCCGCGGTTTGGCCAATCTGGATAGCGATCAACTGGCCTTTGTTGAGGTCTTCGTCCGCAACCGCGGCGTGATCCGCGACGTCGAAGCCGAGCTCGGTGTCTCCTACCCAACGGTCCGTGGACGGCTTGACGCCGTAGCCGAGGCGCTGGTGCGACGGCTGCCTGAAGCGCAGCGGGAGCGCCGCCGCACACTTGAAGCGCTGCAGCGTGGCGACATCAACATCGACGAGGCGGTCCGCCGTGTCTAGCGCAGTGGACCAGGTTTCTGGAATGCCCCGACGTACCGGCGCACACGGAGGTCATTGAAATGCCCAGCGGCTCTGAGCAGCGACATGTGTTTGAGGTTGGGCCAACAGCGGTCCTCCATATAAGTACGGGCCAGGGATCAATCCAAGTAGCTTCCTGGGACCGCGAGTCAGTGGAGATTCGGGCACGGATCTCGGACGGCGAACCCTACCTTCTCGACCTGACGATCGAATCGGAAGGTCCGCGCGTTTCAGCCAAGGCCAAGCCGGAGTTCCCGCAGCAGCGCTGGAAGTTCTGGCGGCGCGTGCCAACTGTGCACTTTCAGGTTCGCGCTCCGGTGGCGTCGAGTCTGGATGCCTCCACGGCCGGTCCCGTGCGCGTGTTTGGCCTGACGGGCGGCGTCCGCGTCAGGACCACGGCCGGCGGAGTCAAGTTGGAGAACCTGCAAGGCCTGCTCAACATCAAGGACGTAAGCGGCGGCATTGAGACGTACCGGGCCATCGGCGCCGTGCGGCTAGGCACCGTGAGCGGCGACATCAAGGCACGGCGAGTCATCGGCGCTGTGCGAGCGCGGACCGTAAACGGCGACATCGCGGTTACGGAATCAGCAATACGTGGGTTGGATCTGCGAACCGTGTGCGGCAGCGTGACAGTGGATCATCTCGAGCGGGGTGACGAGGCGAGCAGGATTCGAACTGTTAGCGGATCGATTGACTTGGCCTTGCAACCAGATCTGGATCTGGACATGCACTTGCAGGCGTTGAGCGGCGAACTCAGCATCCAAGTGCCCATGCAGAACAGCGAGCGCTCGCGCGGCCGACTCCGTGGACAGCTCAATCGGGGCGGCCGGCTGCTCAACCTTCGTTGTATGAGTGGCGGCATACGGCTGCGCGCAGCATCACAGAAACGCTCCGTCTTAGAAGATGCTGAAAAACGGCGTGATCTGATCGCGGCAGTGGCCGCGGGTGAGTTAGACGCGTCCGCGGCCACTCGGGATCTTCTTGCGTCCCCTGCTACCGGTGCGAACGGCGGATCCTGATGGAGCGTCTGCAGTTCGGCGGAACCGAGACCATCATCGTTGTGGGGGCACAAGGATCGCTGGAGATTCGAGGTGCGAAGGCCGGCTTCGGCGTGGTTGAGAGCCTCGGCGACGTGGACATTGACAGTGGTGACGAATGCACCACGATCAGCCTTGGCGAGATGTCCGCCATTCAGGTTCCTGCCGGCGGACGTTTGCAACTCGGCGAGGTACGCGGACCATTGCGGCTTCAGGCGGTCAAGCGCGATGTCACCGTCGGTACTGTAAACGGATCGCTGCAGGCTCGGGACATGGGTGGCGACATTGAAGTGTCAGGGCCTGTCAGCGGCAATTTACGTATCCAAGGGGCGCGGAATCTCTCCGCGGATGGCGCGGCGCCACTTCGCGGTGACGTCAAACTGTCCCGCCTCGCTCAGGTCAACTTGGCGCAGGTCAATGGGAATCTCACAGTACGGCAGGTCTCGGGCACGGTGCGTTTAGGCGAGGTAAACGGCCATAGCCGCGTCGCCAACCTGACCGGTGGACTAGTCGCCGGATCCATTGAAGGAAACCTCCTGCTGGAGGGGCGCTTCACGGGAGATTCAGTGTGGCAGGCCCACGTCGAAGGTCGAACCAGGCTCCGCATGCATCCGGAGTCCTCGGTTCGATTGGAGCTTGAGTCCGAGAACCATCCACCCTCACTCGACGAAGAGTTCCAGGTCGTTGAACGTTCCCACGGACGCGCCGTCGCCACGCTAGGCAGCGGACAGGCGCTTATCGCCATCCGCGCGGAGGGACCAGTTGCAGCCAAGGTCGGCGCTTCCGCCGATGCACCAGACGAGTTCGCCGACGCCTTTGCCGACGTGGGTGTTGCGGTCGAGCGTGCCATGGCTGAAATGAACGTGGCGTTAGATGCCGCCTTCGATGACGTTGGAGCCGAGCTGGCAGGCATTGGGGCTGACCTCGATCTCGCCGGCTTGGGCGAGCGCGTGTCGACTCGTGTCCGCCGTGAGGTGGACCGTCACACACGCCAGGTGGCACGGCGCGTTCGCAGGGCCCGTCGACACAGCCGGCGGCAACCCACCGCCGCCCGTCGCGTGACCGCCCGACAGGTCCCAATCAGCCCCGCCGAGCGCGAAGCCCGCGTGCGCGAAATCCTGCACCGCGTCCAGGACGGATCGCTGGACGTGGACGAAGCCGACCGTCAACTGAGCGAACTGCCACTGGCATAGCGGTCCGGGCCTCCTCCTCTGCCGCTGGCTCACTACTCGCCACCGTACTCACTGACCCGGTATGAGGTGTTATGTAAAGCTGTGACTTACGCATACTGCGTCAGGGCTCCGGCCTGCCGCACCTGTCCCCACCGCTCCCCAAAAGCGGTACGTCCGTCGTCTTCCTCAGTGGTCAACGTCACACCACGCTCGAACGCCGGTCGGCTCCCCGCGAGGAAGTCGGCCTCCATATCATCGTGTTCCGTGTAAGCGACTGACGACCCATCGGGCCAGCGAACCGTGTGAATCATGCGGGGCAGTTCGTGCTGCGAGACGTCCGGTCGGCGCAGCCGGTCCAGCGCGTCCTCATCCACCTCGACTCCCAGACCGGGCGCCTCGGGAACCCGCATGTGACCGCGCCGAATCGCCAGCGGCGCTCGAATCAGGTCGTCCTGGTAGGTATTCAGACACGTGATGGCCGGCCACTGGGCCGCTGGCAGCACCGCGCCCAGGTGAGCGGTGAACGCCGTCGTGATCCCCGTACCCACAAGCTGGAGCCACAGCGGCATGTTCGCCTCATCCGCCAGCGCCCCCTGGTGAATGGTTCGCGCCGCCCCCTGATTCAGCACCCAGCCGTCGCAGACGCCCTCCTTCACGGCCGTTAGAAACGGCGGATTGTCGAAGTGCATCGCCACCGGTCGCCGCAACTTCGACCGCAGCGAGCGGTTGCCTTCCACGTCGTGCTGCGGAATCGGTGTCTCGAAGAAGTGCACCTTCGAAAACGCTTCCAGATCCTCCAGTACATGCCTCGCCTGTCCGGCCGACACCAGCAGGCTGTTGAAGTCCAGGTCGAACACGCAGTGGTCGGGCGTTGCATCGCTGATCGCCTGCGTGGCTGCGCGCAGGTCGTGCCAGGGCCGCGCCTTCAGCTTGAAGCTGGCGTAGCCGGCCGCCACCGCGTCCTGCGTCTCTCCTACCCACTCGTCTGGCGGCATGTCCCAACACCACCAGGCGATCGGGCACCAGTCCCGCACCTTGTGACCAAGCAGCCGATACGCCGGCACCCCGAGCGCCTTGCCGGCCAGATCGAACAGCGCCTGCTGCAAGCCGGCCCCGAGTCCGTCGTCCCACATCAGCTCGGCCGGATTGCTCCCGATCGCCCGCTCGGCGGCTTCGTCCGGCACCCGGCCCCAGGTGTAGTGCGGGACGGTCTCGCCCCAACCAACCAGCCCGTTGTCGGCCGTGACCTTGCACACCTCGATGATTGACCAGTCCGCACACTTCCGACGCATATGCCGGCCCGGTCGCTCCGTGTGCCCCGCGTCAACCGGAATCCGCTCAACCGAAACGATCCTCATGGCAGCCGCACCACCCGCGGACATCGCCGGGAGTGTCGCATGCTTCAGTGGGACCTGCCGACTTCGGCATACCATGCAGCTATGGACCGGGTCGGCAACCGGTGCGAGTCGAGTCTCGCGCTGCGTCCGGACTTGCGATCCCACATGCACTTATGAACAGCGACCAATACAAGACAGTCGAACTACGAACCGCTCGCCTACTGCTGCGGCCGTTCGAGGTCACCGATGTTGACGATGTGTGGGCGTATGCGTCCGATCCTGAGGTCGCACGGTACCGCCCGCTCCCAGACCCTTACAGGCGCAACCATGCGGCGGAGTTCGTCAACCGGCAAATGCACACCGACTGGTCGGTTCAGCCGGAGTTCGCCGTTGTCTATGGATACCGGGTCATCGGCGGCATAAGCCTGCACGTGAACCCCGAGCATGAAACCGCCGAGTTGGGCTACCTGCTGGGCAGGCGCTGGTGGGGGCGAGGACTCGCCACCGAGGCCGCTCGCGCGGTTGTCGACTGGGGCTTTCAGAGCTTCAAATTGCACAAGGTGTATGCCCGAGCGCACGTCGACAACAAGCCGTCATGGCGTGTCATGGAAAGGCTGGGCATGACCCGCGAGGGTGTCCTCCGAGGTCATTGGAAAATGCGAGACGAACACGTGGACCTTGTCTACTACGCCGTGTTTCGCGACGAATGGACGCTGCCAACAGACAGTTGCGCGGACCAGGTCTCGTCAGGAGCGACGTGAAATGAACGTGGAGCGCTTCGAAGCTCTTCTCGCCGAGTCTGGACTGGACGCTCTAGTCGCCAGTTCATTGGAAAACGTGTCCTACCTGTCGGGCGCTCGAATGGTCATGCAGCGCCTTATTCCCGACCGGCTGGCGCTGCTTCTGTGGCCGGCCCAGGGCGATCCGGCCATCGTCGTCTGCAAGGGCGAGGACGTCGCCTGCCGGGACGACTGCCAGATCGAAGACATGCGCAGCTATACGGAGTTTGTGGAATCTCCGGTTGATCTCCTTGCCGAAGTCGTCGTCGAAAAGGGACTTGCCAGGGGCCGACTCGGCATTGAGACGCATTCACTGCCTGCCGCTTATGTCAACCAACTACGGAGTCGGCTTCCGGGCGCCACGCTAGTCGACTGTGCAGATCTCTTGGACCGCACCCGAATGGTCAAGACGCGCGAAGAGATCGAGGCCCTGGCCGCGGCCGGTCGAGCGACCGAGCGCGCGATTCGTGACGCCTTCCAGCGGGCATCCATCGGCGAACCGGAAAAGAAGGTCGCCGACGACATCACGGCCGGAGTTACCGCCGCCGGTGCCGATGTCCTGAACTTCATGTTCCTCGGCACCGGAACGCGCTCGTTCGAATGGCACGCTCGCCCTGGTGGGACGCGCCTGGAAGCCGGCCAGGTCGTGCATACGGACGTCGCGGGGAACTTCGTGGGCTACTGGTCGGATCTGGCCCGCACGGCCTTCGTTGGCAACCCAAGTCCGCAGCAGCGAGACATCTACAGCCGCCTGTATCAGACCCACGTCGAGACGCTTGACGCAATCCGGCCCGGCCTGCGAGCGGGAGATCTGCTCGCCGTCTGCGAGGCGGCGTACCAGAAGGTCGGTCTGCCCTTCCAGATGGCCCACATCGGCCATGGGCTGGGTCTGGGCCTCCACGAATACCCCATGCTCAAGCCCACCACCGACGAATTGCTCCAGCCCGGCATGGTGCTTTGCATCGAACCCGCCTACCTCGATCCGGGTGTCGCGGGATATCACATTGAGGACCTCGTTCTGGTCACCGACGAGGGACGGGAAGTGCTGACCGACTTTGAGCGAGCACACGAACCCCAGGTGATCATGTAGTCCGGCGTGGGACCGATTAGGGTTGACGTCGGGCGGTTCGAGCATCCGGGAGTCTCGAGCAGGTCACCAGATTGACGTGCCGCAAGTCGTCATGTTCCGGGCAGTTCACACACCTGACTGTCCGAGTTGCCTGAAGCCTCCGGACAAGAGCCTCAATGCAATCGCGCGTATTCCCACGAAGCTGTGCTGGTCGCCACCACTAGGATGAACGCAGATCACGGAAGCAGGTTGAGAGGCAGGCCATGGTCCTGGTAACCGGTGCGACCGGCTACATCGGCGGACGCCTGGTCCCTCAACTGCTTCGCGAAGGCCACCGCGTTCGCGTGCTCGTGCGAAGCCCGGCGCGCGCGAATTCTCGTGCGTGGTCAAAAAAGGTCGAGATTTCGGTCGGCGACGCCCTCAACCCTCAAGACCTTTCGCGGGCGCTCGACGGTGTCGATACCGCCTACTACCTGATTCACAGTATGTCCACGGGAGTCAGTTTCGGCGACTTGGATGTCCGGGCCGCCCGGGCATTCGGGTTGGCTGCCAGGCGGGCAAGCGTGAAGCGAATCGTCTACTTGGGAGGCCTCGGGGAACCTGGCGCCGACCTGTCCCGGCACCTGCGTTCCCGCCACGAAACGGGACAAGCACTTCGGGAAGGCGAGGTCCCGGTTACGGAATTCCGAGCCGCCGTTATTGTCGGCGCGGGCAGTATCTCCTTCGAGATGATCCGATATCTCGTGGAACGACTCCCGGTCATGATCTGTCCCAGGTGGATCTACTCGCGGATTCAGCCCATCGCCGTCGATGACGTGCTGAGCTACCTGGTGTCGTCACTCTCTGTGCCCGAGAGCGCAGGAAAGATCGTCGAGATTGGCGGGAGGGACGTGACCACCTACCAGGGCCTCACTCTTGGATACGCCAGGGCCCGAGGTCTTCGCCGGCTGCTACTCCCCGTCCCGGTGCTTACCCCACGACTGTCTTCCTACTGGGTTCACTGGATCACCCCCATTCCAGCCAACATCACCGTGGCACTTGTGGAAGGGCTTCGAAACGATGTCGTGGTAACGAAGAACCTGGCGCGCGCGCTCTTTCCCGATATAGAGCCACTCGACTACACCTCGGCAATCGACCGGGTGATAGATGATATCGACCACGGACACATCCACACGTCCTGGACCGACGCCGCGGGGCCGGAGTCTGAACAGAAGCCAGGGGTGCGCTTGGAGTCCAGCCAGGGAATGATCATCGAGCGTCGCCACCGCAGGATTCCGGCCCCGGCCAGTGACGTGTTTCGCGTAGTTGCTGGAATCGGCGCCGCTCGAGGGTGGTACTTCGCCAACTGGACCTGGCGGATTCGAGGGGCCCTGGACCGTCTGCTTGGCGGCGTCGGATTGCGCCGTGGGCGACGCCATCCCGACGACCTGCGCATCGGAGATGCTCTCGACTTCTGGCGAGTCGATGACCTGAGAGACGACAAGTTGATCCGGCTACGGGCCGAGATGAAACTGCCGGGACGAGCCTGGCTCCAATTCAGGCTGCGACCAGAGGCCGACGGCGCCACCCTCTTGGAGCAGACAGCGGCGTTCAGTCCGAAAGGACTGGCCGGTCTGGCCTACTGGTATGCCCTGTATCCGATACACGCCTGGATCTTCGACGGGTTGGCGACGGCCATTGCCCGTCGCGCGGTACGTGACTAGGCGCCCCCGGCAGGACTCGAACCTGCGACCCACGGCTTAGAAGGCCGTCGCTCTGGTCCACTGAGCTACGGGGGCTGCGGCGAGTCTGGCACAGCCGCCAACCCACCTGGGCAGCGCCTACGGGAATCCGCGGCTACCTGCGAACCGGTGATTCCGACGTGAGGCCTGGGGAACGGCGCGTTAGCGGTAGGCGTCTTGAAGTCTCGAGATGTCCTGTCCCGGCGTAGCCAGTTCAAGGAGGCTGCTGGTTCCCAGTTCCGGCAGTCGACCGGCCAATTCATCCTCGTAGGTCGGAGCGTCAAGCTGGTAGAGAACCCCAATGGGAATTCGGTCGCCCCACTCGAACGACTTCGCGATCGCCGCCTGCTGCTTGGCTACGATCTCGTCCTGGTTGCTCGGGTCGTGCACCCGACCGTCGAACCCTTCGTCCGCGAGCCGATAGGTGCGGTTGTGCCCGATGTCTCTTCCGCGGAAGAAATCGATCGTCATCAGATCGTTGTAGATCGGGCAGGGCTGCAAGATGTCGATGAGCGCGGTTCCCCGATGCTGGACGGCCTGCACGATCAGGCTTACAAGATCCGGCTGTGCCATCGCGTAGCCGCGCGCAATGAAGGTGTAACCCGAGGCGATCGCCAGACCGATCGGGTTGACGCTTTCCTGGATCGCCGCTTCGGCCATGCCCTTGGTCTTTTGGCCGCGGCGCATCGTGGGAGCAGCCTGGCCCTTGGTGAGGCCGTAGACGCCGTTGTTGTGGACGAGATACGCGATGTTCAGGTTGCGACGACCAGAATTGACTAAGTAGCCCGCGCCAATGCCATAGCCGTCGCCGTCTCCACCGGCCACGAGAACTTCCAGGTTTTGATTGGCCAGCTTCACGCCGGTAGCCACATTAAGGGCCCGACCGTGGAGCGTGTGGAGGCCATAGGAGTTGATGTAGTGAGGGAGCTTGCCGGCGCAGCCGATGCCCGAAATGACCGCAACTTCATGCGGCGGGCGCCCAAGCTTGGCCAGCGCCTGCTTCACCGCGCTCAGGATCCCAAAGTCGCCGCAGCCGCCGCACCAGTCCGGATGCGAGTCCTCAACCCCAAAGGTCTTGGCTGTCAATCGTTCGGTGTCAGCGACTACCACGGTATTCGTTGCCCTTCCTACGGGTGCGACAGTACCAGCCGGCCGAGGTCGGCTGCCGAGTGCTCGCATACAGCTTCAACTACTTCGTCCTGGGAGAACGGGCGCCCGTCATACTTCAGGGCCATCCGTTCAAGCTTAATCCCGGTCTGCTCCGCGATCAGCATGCCCAACTGGCCCATGTAGTTGTCTTCGACCAGGATCACCCGGCGGGCGCGGTCCAGCTTCTCGCGAACAACCGTGGCGGGAAACGGCCTGAGCAGCCGAATCTGCAGGAAGTTGGCGGAGATGCCATGCTCGGATTGCAGCACCGGCAGGGCGTCCGTGATCGGTCCGCGCGTCGAACCCCAGCCGACTATCGTGACGTCGGCGTCCTCCGGACCAATGAACTCGTACTGCCACTCGTCGGGAATTTCTTGAGCCGCCAGGTCGAGCTTTTGCATGCGCTTGTCCATTTGCGCTATGCGGTTCTCGACTTGCTCGTCAATTCGCCCGCGCTCCGTATGTTCGTCGCTGGTCGTCACGTACTGTCCACCAGGCGTACCGAAAACCGCGCGCGGGCTGATCCCCGACTCGGTCAGGCGGTGCCGCCGGTAGGGATCCGAGCCGTTCATTTCCAGTGTCCAGTACTCGCCGCGATCGATGGGGAGTCCATCCAGCCCCAGGTCGTCAAGCGTGACCAGGGAATTGGCAATGAATTTGTCCGCCAGTACCACCACCGGCATCTGGTAGCGGTCCCCCCAGTTGAATGCCATGTGGGTGACGCGCGCGGCTTCGCGAGCGTCGCCCGGTGCGACGACGATATGGGGAAACTCGCCGTGGGCGGGCTGCAAGGCAAAGCGCAGGTCCTGCTGCGACTGGCGCGTGGGCAGTCCCGTGCTCGGCCCGCCGCGCTGCCATAGAACCACCACCGGGCCTGCGGCCTCGGTGATCGATGCGAAGCCCAGGCCTTCGGCCATCAGGCTGAAGCCCGGGCCGGCCGTTGAAGTAGCCGCTCGCACCCCGGCGTGGGCCGCTCCCACCGCCATGTTCATGGAGGCTATCTCGTCTTCAGCCTGGAGAACCACGATCGGGTACCGGGTCTGCTGGCGTTCCAGCATCACGCTCTCGTCGGAGGCGGGGGCGATGGGGTAGTAGGTTTGAAACCCGCAGCCGGCGTGAATCTTCGCGATCCCAACGGCATCCACACCCTTGATCAGCATGTGGCCGTTGCGCTCGGGACGCGGCCGCAGCGTGACGTGGAACTCTTCCTTGGCGTACGCACGCCGCGCCTGCTCGGCCGCGTGCAGCAGAACGTGGCGATTCATCTCCACCATGTCCTGGTGGCGTGCCGGAAGCACCTCCGCCACCAGGGTCACCACGTGACTGATGTCAAAGTCCAGCAGGGCGCAGCTGGCGCCAATGGGCACCATGTTGCGCATCACGCTGTGGCGCCGGGCGTTGTACGTAACGCCGAGTTCCTCGACCGATTCCCTGACCAGGTCGTCGTAGGCAAGGGCAACGACGTGAATGTCGTCCCGCTCAATGGCCGAATGGTCGATTTTGGCCTTGGCATCCAGGATGACCGCGCCGTCCGGCGCCACTCGATGCAGGTGACCACCGTGTCGCTGGTAATCCTGGTACTCCGGTGTTCCGAACAGCGTCTCGGAGTCGAGCGCAAGCAGCAGATCCACCTGTTCCACGTGTGAATGGACCGGCGTGTCGCTCGTCCGCACCCGGTACGAAATGTGGCGTCCCATGATGTTCGAGTGGTATTCGATGTTCGAGAACACATACAGGCCGGCCCGAGCGCAGGCCTTGGCAAAGACCTCCGCCGAACTATTGACGCCGCCCGTGAGCGCGGGGCCGCCGATCATCCACGAGAGAGCGTTTTCCTTCATCGCGTCGTCCCCTGCCAGCGGCCAGCGTGGCTGGCCGTGTCGGGCGACCAGATCTCCTCAAGTCTCCTCGTTATTCCGTCCATTATCACCAGCCGGACACTCTCCTACCTATGGCAATCGGTCTACCAGCAAGCGGGCGGCGTGCTCCGGCGTCTCGCCTACCAGCACACCGGCCGCCCTTAGCGCGGATTCTTTCGCGGTCGCACTGCCGGAGGTGCCTGACACGATGGCGCCCGCGTGCCCCATCCGGCGTTCGGGGGGCGCGGTCTTCCCGGCGATGAACGATGTGACGGGCTTCGTCATTCGCTCCTGAATATACGTTGCCGCCCGTTCTTCGTCGTCACCGCCGATCTCGCCCAACAAGACTACTCCATGAGTCTCGCAATCCGCCTCAAACATTGACAGCACGTCGATGAAGCGCGTGCCGATGATGGGATCGCCTCCGATTCCCACGGTTGTCGTCTGTCCAACTCCCAGGTCGGTCAAATGCTGAACGACCTCATACGTGAGCGTTCCGCTGCGGCTGACGACGCCCACGTGCCCGGGCGCGTGGACGGCCCAGGGCATCACACCCACCTTTACACCGTGCGCCGGCGTGGTGACGCCCGGACAATTCGGCCCGATGAGGTGCGATCCAGCCGCACGAACGCTCGGCATGACTCGAAGCATGTCCAGGACGGGGATTCCCTCGGTCAGACAAACAATGACGCCCAGACCCGCAGCCGCGTCTTCAAGAATGGCGTCCGCGGCGAAGGCGGCCGGTACGAAAATACATGCGGCGTTGGCGCCGGTTTCCTGAGTCGCCTCGGCGACCGTATTGAATACGGGCACGTCTTCTAGGCCTTCCACCGATGCGCCCGCGCGACCCGGTGTGACCCCGGCCACAACCTGCGTGCCTGCTTCTCGCATAAGCCGGGTGTGAAACGATCCTTGACTTCCCGTCATGCCCTGCACAACAAGCCGCGTGCTTGCGTCAAGCAGAATGCTCATCGGACCGCCTCGACGACCTGGGCGGCTGCCGAGTCCATCGAGCGTTCAGCGCCGATTCCAGCTTCTTCGAGAAGTGCCAGAGCCTCGGCCTCGCGCGTGCCGGCGACTCGAACCACCAGCGGAATCTCCTGGGACAGGCGTTCGCGGGCGGCAATAACGCCGGCAGCCACGTCATCGGCGCGAGTGATGCCGGCAAAAATGTTCACGAGCACCGCGCGCACGTTGGGGTCTTCGAGGATGATCTCGAAGGCCGTGGTGATTTTCTCCACGCCGGCGCCGCCGCCCACGTCCAGAAAATTGGCCGGCTCCCCGCCGTAGTGCTTGATCACGTCCATTGTGGCCATGGCAAGCCCGGCGCCATTGACCATGCAGCCGATCGTGCCGTCCAGCTTGATGTAGCTCAGCCCGGCGGCGCGTGCGCGCCGCTCGGCCTCGCTCTCCTCGTGCGGGTCGCGGAGTTGCTCGATCTCCCGCTGCCGGCCCAGCGCGTTGTCGTCGATGTTCAGCTTGGCGTCGATGGCTTGTAGATCGCCGCCGGCGTCGACCACCAGTGGATTGACTTCGGCGAGGGACGCGTCGACGTCGACAAAGGCCTCCACGAGCCCCTGGGCGATTCCCACGAACTGGCGAACTTGCGCGCCGGTCAGCCCCAGCGCGAAACCCAGCTGCCGGGCTTCCCAGTCGGCCAGTCCGGCCAGCGGGTCTACGTTCACACGGAGAATCGCCGACGGGTTTGTGGCCGCCACGTCCTCGATATCCACACCGCCTTCGGCGCTGGCCATGAGCACCAGCGACTGGGCCGTCCGATCAATTACCACACCCAGGTAAAGCTCGCGAGCGATGTCCACGGCTGGCGCAACAAGCACTCGGCGAACAGGCTCACCGCCAATGTTCAGGGAGAGAACTCGCGTCGCTGCCTCGGCGGCTGCCTCGGCTGAGTCGGCCAGCTTCACGCCCCCGGCCTTGCCGCGTCCACCGGCAAGCACCTGGGCCTTGATGACCACGGGGCATCCAAGGGCGCTTGCCGCCTGCGCGGCGTCGGCGGCCGTCGCGGCTACACGCCAGTCCGGAACCGGCAGGCCGTGGCGCCGAAAGACCTCGCGGGCGTCGCACTCGTGAACCTTCATGCGCGGCCCGTCACGAACGGCCCTGGGGAATCCGGAAGTACTCGCTCAGTCCGACTCATACACCCAGCGATCAAGCGGCCGCTCGTAGTCCAGAACTTCCTGAGCGTCGAACCAGTGGGCAATCTCGCGCGCCGCGGTCTCCGGCGAGTCCGAAGCATGGACCAGGTTACGCAGACCGGCCAGCGCCAGATCCCCTCGAATCGTGCCCGCCGCGGCCTCGTGCGGCCGCGTGGATCCAACCATTGCGCGCACAACCGAAATAGCCTCCGGGCCTTCCAGGACGACGGCCACGACCGGTCCGCTCTGCAGGTGGGCCACCAGGCCGTCGAAGAAGAACTTCCCCTCGTGCTCGGCGTAGTGTTGGCTCGCCTGCTCGGCGCTCGCAGCCACAAGCTTCAGCCCAATCAGCCGCAGCCCGCGCTGTTCGAATCGCTGGAGAATTTGCATTGCGATCGCACGCTGCAGCGCGTCGGGCTTGAGCAGGACTAGCGTCCGTTCCATTCGGCTTCCTTCCTGTGGACGCCCATCCTCAGGCGCCGGGTTCATCGTTCGCCGCGAGCAGGCTTGTCAAGCCGTCGCGAACGTTATCGACATCCAAGTCAAGTCCGCCGATCACGACGGCCTGCCATTGTCCCGACCGCAGCGCCAGACATTGGGTGTCCTGGGTCACAAACCAGATCTCCGCGATCTGCCCAAGACCCATCGTCTCAACCGCCTGCTCCATCGTTCCGATGCTGGCCGAGAGCAGTCCTGGGCCAATAGACCCGCCATGTCCCCCGAGATCGCCGGTCGGTATCTCGCCAATCTTCCAGACGGCGGCGCCAGTAACGCCGGGCAGGCGCTGAATTCCTGCGTGCAGGTCTGCGGCGGAGGTCACTCGGTCGACCCGCCGGCGACATTCGCCGCCCGCAGATAGGCGTCCGCGGCAGCCTGCGGACGGCCGGTCTGCATGTAGTGGTCGCCCAACAGCTTCCATGCCGATCCGCGGAGTTCCCGATGCGCCACCGCTTCCAATAGCAGTCCATCCACACGTGAAACGTCGGGATCGTTCGCCGTGACAATGTCGGTCAACACGCGCTCGGCTTCCGTCCATTCCGACTGCTCGATCAAGTGACGCGCCCAGTCAAACGTTGAGAAGTCTGCACCCACGTCCGCTTCATCCGTGGGCGCGGCGGCCTCCGCAGCAGCGTCTGACGAAACAGGCGGAACTTCACCCGCGGGCGTCTCTTCCGCGTCCAGCGATACTGGTTCTTCGGCAACCTCATCGAGACGCAGCTGTTCTGACGAAACAGCTGACTCCTCGCCAGTGACCGCTACGCTGCCGGCGGTGTCCACCTGGTCTTCGGACCCTGGGAGGTCTTCCACCGGTTGCGAAAGCTGGTCTTGGACGGCGGAATCGCCAAGCGTCTCAGCCTGCCCTTCACGCCCGTCGGCTGTCTGCGCTTCCACTGGTGCGGAATCAGCGCCCGGCTCTGCGACCGGCTCGACGGTCCCGTTGGATTGCCGGACGAGTTCCGGCGGCAAGTCGATTTCAACCACGCCTGGCAGCACAAGCCGATGGACTTCTAGCGTGCCCAGCAATTCACGGGCTTCTCGGAATTCGGGGTCGATCCGCCCGATTCGGTCCAGGAGTTCCTGGCCCTCGGCGGTGCGCCCTCGCTCGGAGAGGATGTGGGCACGCATCACGGCGGCGCGGACGCACTCCTCGGCCTGATCGGCGACAACCCGGCACTCGGCCTCGCAGGCGGAGAGTCGTCCGAGCCGCCACAACGCTTCGGCCAGCGTGAGGCGAACATCTACGCGCTCCGGACTCTCGCTTACGGCGACACGGGCGTGGCGCTCCGCCAGGTCCGGCCAGCCGCAGTTCAGATGAACGCGTGCCAGAACCGCGGCGCTCGTCTCCAGTGCATCGGGCTCGACATTCAGAATCTCGAGAGCCGACTCAAGAACCTCGGGCTCATTGGGTATGAGTTCCACAGACTGTCGTGCGGCCATGCGCGCACGGTCGGTGTCGCCCCGGCGTTGAAACAGGCGTGCCTGTGCAGCTCGTGCCTCGGAGTTTGTCGGTTCGGAGGAAGTGACGGCTCGTAAGTCGTCCAGGGCGGCATCGGTATCGTTTGCCTGCTCGGCCAGCAGCGCGCGCACCAGCCGCGCGGGTGGATAGCTCGCGAACTCGGCAAGCAGCCGTTCAGTGATTGAACCGGCCAGCGCCGACTCACCGTCAGCCAGCGCCTGCCGCGCCAGAGCCGCCGCTTCGCTCGGCCGCATGTCAACCAGCGCCTTCGAGCGCCAGTTCGGTGGGAATCTCGACGTCGTCGCCCAGCGGGCCGGCCACGGCAATGAGTGGCCAGTCCCGGGCCAGGCACGCGTGGGCGGAAGTGTTGACGTCGTGGCGAGTCACGGCGCGTATCCGTCCAGTCAGCGCCTCCGGTGTGAGCGGAGTCGGTTCCAGCGCCTGCTCGCGGGCGTACCATGCCGCCACAACCGCAGAGTCCTCCAAAGATCGCACGAGGCCTCCGACAATGTAGGCGCGGGCTCGTTCGAACTCGTCCTCCGTAATGCCTTGCTCGACCACATCGCCCAGTTCGCCCAACACGATTGCAATGGCTCGTGTCAGCTGGTCGGGATCGGTCGCACCGTCAATGGAAAGAACGCCCTGTTCGCCGCAATGCCCAACATCGGCGCCGATGTCGTAGGCCAGACCGTGCCGTTCGCGTAACTCCAGCACCAGCCGAGCCCCAAATCCGGCGCCCAGGACCGCACCCAACAGTTCCATCGCGTAGCGGTCACGACTGGTCCGGCCGGGCGTGAATCCGGCAATGGAAAAGTACGCCTGTTCGGCCTCACGCTGAACGACCTGGACTCTTTCCGGCGCCTGGCCGTTGGCCTGAAACACGGGATAAATCTCGCGGGAGCCGGCGGGCGCCGAGCCAAAGGCGTCGGCCAGCAAGTCCAGGGCCGCCGCAGGATCCAGCGCCCCCGCCACACTCACGATCGTGTTGCGACCGGCAAACATCTCGGCAGCCCGCTGAAGCAGGGCATCGCGCGTCAATGCACGAACGGTTGTCGGCCTTCCGGCGATTTCGCGCCCGAACGGATGGTTTGGCCACAGCCGAGCCAGAACAGAGCGGCGCGCTGACTCTTCAGGCAGGTCGTCCAGCAACGCCAGTTCGTCCAGGATGACGGTGCGTTCCTTCTCAATCTCGCCCGGGTCCATCGCCGGTTCATGCACCATTCGGGCCACGATCTGGAGCGCGTCAGGCCAAGCCTCGGCGGGAACCTTGGCCCCAACCGCCGTCAGTTCCGGTTCCGTCGCCGCATTGATCTGCCCGCCAAGACGCTCGATCGCGCAGGCGAACGCGCCCGGTTCGTGCGAGCAATGACGAAACAGCATGTGTTCAACGAAGTGCGTCACGCCGCTCAACGCGGACGGCTCACTGCCTGATCCGGCTCGCGAGGCCACGTGCAAGCTGACCGCTGCGGTATGCGGAACCGGAGTCGCGATCAGGTGTACGCCGTTCGCCAGCGTGCGCTGCACGGCCGTGAACGCGGCAGGCATCAGGGCGGCAGGTGGCCGGGCGGCCGCGCCGCTACGACGTCTGACGCGACCGTCGGCGACCAGGTGCGCTGTCGGCTTCGCGCTCGGCCTTTCGGCGCAGGCGACCACGCTTCTTGGTGCGGCGGTGCTTGCGCCAGGCCACGCGCTTACGCTTATTCAAAGGAGGCGTGTGCCCAGTTCTGAGTAACCAGAAGTCTCGAGAAATGATAACAGGAACGCCGACGGGCTCTGCTACGCTGCCGCCCCGAAGGAGCAGGGCCTAACCATGAAACTGTCCGCGCAGGTACGACTGGCGCCCGGAAACTCGGTCGCCGAACGGATCGACTGCCTCGCTGCGGCCGGGTTCGAGGCCGTCGAAATCCACAGCGACGCGGTCGACCACGTCGCCGAATACCGTGGCGCTCTTGCGGCGGCCGGACTCCCCGCCATGAGCATGTGCCCGGACGGTCGCGGTCTGGATCTGGTGGAGGACGAGTACTCCCAGCGCCGCCGCATCGAGCAGACGCGGCGAGCCCTCGACGCCTGCCGCGAACTGGGCGTAACCGCCCTGATCTCCGTGCCGGTGCGCGGCTCGCTGCCGGACGGCATCGTCGCGCAGGACCAGGCCGACAGCTACGTGCGGGCCTTGGAGCAACTGGCGCCGCACGCGGAGTCCGCGGGCGTGACCATCACGGTCGAGCCGCTCAACCGTTACGAAATGCACCTCATCAACACCTTGGCGGACGGCATCGCCATCGCCCGGCGCGTGGGCAGCCCGCGCGTCAAGGTCCTGGCCGATGTATTCCATATGAGCATCGAGGAAGACAACATCGCCGCCAGCATTCGCGCGGCCGGCGACTGGATCGGCCACGTGCACTTCGCGGACAACCAGCGATCGCACCCAGGCACCGGCTCGCTCGACTTCCCCGCGGTTTACGCCGCGCTACGCGACATCGGCTACACCGGATCCACAGCCTTGGAGTGCCGCATGCGCGGTGACCCGGCCGAGGCCTTGCGCCAGTGCGCCGCGTACCTGCGTGCAGCGCGCGGCTCATAGATGGGGGCCTCCGGCCCGACCATAAGTTCTGAGCGCGCCGCCCACATCCTCGATTGTGCGGCCGGCAAGCGTGCCATCGTGCTCGGCGACATGGTGGTCGACGAGCACATCGTCGGCACTGCGGCGCGCCTGTCTCGCGAGGCACCTCTGCCCGTCATTGAGCAGCACGAACGTCGGCTAATCCCGGGCGGAGCCACCAACGTGGCTACCAATCTCAGCGGTCTGGGCTGCAACGTCGCCGTGGCCGGTGTCGTTGGCGCCGACGCAATGGCCGACCGGCTGGGCAAAGAACTTGAACAGCTTGGGATTCGCACCCAGGGCCTGATTCGCGACGGCGATCGAGCGACGGCGGTCAAGCTCCGAATCTGGGCCGGGGGGGACCGCCAGCGCCCGCAGAGCATGATCGCCCGCGTGGACTCGCTCGATCGAACCCCGATCACGCGGGCGACGATCGAGTCGATGATCGCCTACCTGACGTCGGCAATCGCCGAGGCCGACGCCCTTGTGATATCCGACTACGAAACAGGCGTGGTCAGCTCATCCATTCTGGATGTGGCGTTACCTGCGGCACATGCAGCCGGACTGGTCATCACGGCTGATGCACACGGCGATCTGGCCAGGTTTCGCAACGCCACGCTCCTTACTCCGAACCAGCCCGAGGCCGAAGCCGAACTCGGCCGCGAAATCTCCTCGACAGCCGACGCCCTGGCAGCCGCCGATGAGCTGCGGCAATCCGTGGGAGTGCAAGCCGTACTTGTCACGCTCGGTGCGGCTGGCATGGCGTTGGACGCTGGCGCGGACGGACGTGCCTATATTCCCGCGGCAGCTACGGGCCGAGTGGCCGATCCCTCCGGCGCTGGCGACACCGTGGCCGCAACCATGACCGCCGCAATCCTGGGCGGAGCTACGCCTCAAGAGGCGGCCGTCCTCGCCTCACTGGCCGCTCGGGTCGTCGTGCGCCAGCTTGGCGTGGCCGTGGTGTCGGCCGAAGAAATCGTGCGCGAGGCCCGTGAGCTCTACGTCTGAAGCCGAGGTCATCCAGCCAGCCGATCTGGCGAACTGGGGTGCACGAGAACGCGCCGCCGGTCGGCGCCTCGTACTGACGAACGGGTGCTTTGACCTCATCCATCCGGGGCACGTGGCCCTGCTCCGCGGCGCGGCAGCCGTGGGCGACGTGCTGGTCGTGGGGCTCAATAGCGACGCTGGCGTTCGCAAGCTGAAAGGACCCCATCGCCCCCTGATGCCGCTGGAGGATCGACTGACGGTACTACGCGCGGTGCGCTGGGTGACTGCGGTCACGCCCTTCGACGAGACGACCGCGGATCGACTCATCAAGCATCTGCGCCCGGATTATTATGTCAAGGGAGCGGATTACGATCCGACGGCGGGAGGTCGAACGCTGCCCGAGACTGCAACGCTCCAGCGACTGGGAATCCCGGCCGTCTTCGTGCCTCTCGCCCCTGGCCACGCCTCCAGCGAGTTAATCGCCCGCAGCCGCCCCACGTCGTGAACACGGCGACCGCCAGGCGGGTGGCCCAGGCCGCCGTGCTGGTCGCGGCCGGCAACATCCTCAGCCGGCTCCTGGGCTTCGTCCGCGAGCCTGTGATTGCCGCCCTGTTCGGCATCTCGGGTGCAACCGACGCGTTCGAAGTGGCCACGCGCATCCCGCAGCTGGTGCACGAGCTCGTGATCGGCGGCGCGATCTCTGGCGTCCTGATCCCGCTGTTCAGCGAAATGGCGTCGGATGATCGCCGCCTGGCGCGCACGTTCTCGACGCTCATGTCGTCCGTCGGGCTGGCGTTGGTCGGTGTGATCGTTGTGCTCGTGCTGCTGGCCGAACCCCTGGTCGCCGCGGCCGCGCCCGGCTTGCCGCAGGCGACGCGAGACCTCGCGGTCGTCATGACCCGGATTACCCTGCCGGCGGTTCTTTTCCTGGGGTTGTCCGCGGTCACGGCGGCCCGGCTCTACGCCCGCGATCGCTTTGCCGCCCCGTCGTTTGCCCCGGCCACGCTGAACGGGACGCTGATCGTCCTGGCGCTCGCGCTCACGCCCATCGTCGGTCCGGTGGGGGTAGCGATCGGCTACCTGGCGGGCGCGGGCGCCCATCTCCTGGTCCAGGTTCCGGCGCTGATTCGGGACCGGGCGTGGCTTACGAAGCCTGCCTGGCGAGGCAATGCCGACACGACCCGCGCGCTTCGCTTGTACCTCCCCATTGCGGCCGGTCTGGTTGTGGCGCAAGCGCTGGTGATCGTTGACACCAACCTGGCATCGCGCACCGGCGAAGGCAGCCTGGCCATCATGCGTTTCGCCACCCGCCTGCAGCAGTTTCCGCTGGGTCTGATCGGGTCGGCCATCGCGTTGGCTTTTCTTCCCGTGCTGGCTCGCAGCGCACCCGAGGATCCGCGCGACCTCGTGAACGCCCACGAGTTCAAGTCGGCGCTGGTGGCCGCCGGGCGCAGCGCCTTCGTCCTGATGATTCCGGTCACCGTCATACTCACGGCCTTGAGCGTGCCGGTGATACGCGTGGTCTACGAACGCGGCGACTTCGACGCGGCGGCCACGGACCTGACCGGTCTCGCATTGCTTATCTATGCGGTTCAACTGCCCCTCACCGTGCTCGACCAAGTCTTTATCGCGGCCTTCTATGCCACCCGCAACACCCTCACGCCGGTGCTCGTAGGCGTCGGAGGTGGTCTGGCCTACCTGGTCGTGGCGCTCGCGCTGGTCGAGCCCTTCGGCGTCTTCGGGCTGGTCGCGGCCAACTCGGTCCAGAACAGCCTGCACGGCGCGGTTCTGGGCTGGCTGCTGTGGCGTCGCCTGGGCGGATTCGGCGACCCCGGTCTCTGGTTCTTCGGCGTCCGCGTGATCGCGGCCGGCGGCCTGGCCGCCGCTGTCGGTCTGCTCTTGCGCGAGTGGTCAACCGTGGCGCTCGAACCCGGGGGAATGGCTGGCTGGCGCGTGCTCTTCGTGAGCGGAGTCGGGATTGCCATCGTGTACGTCGGCGCCCTTGCACTCATGCGAGTCCCGGAGGTGCCAAGACTGGTACGCCTGCTTCGGAGTCGGCTCGGGACGAGACTGGCGAACTAGCTCGGCCGCGGCGGTCCGTCGGCTACGATCATCGCTCGCACGCGACCCGCGGGAGTTCTCGTATGGCAGTGATGACCGGCTCCGACGCCGTGGTCCAGAGTTTGATCGCCGAGGGCATTGACCTGGTATTCGGGATCCCCGGATATCACAGCGAACACCTTTACGGTCGCCTGATGCAACAGGACAAGATTCGCCACGTGCTGGTGCGGCACGAGCAGGGCGCCGGCTACATGGCTATCGGGGCGGCCCGTGTGACCGGCAAGCCGGCCACGATTCTTAGCACCGCGGGCCCAGGTGCGCTCAACGTCGCCACCCCCATGGGCGAGGCCTACGGCGACGGCATCCCGCTGCTCAACATCATGGCCGAGGACATGTCCGCGTACCTCTATCAGGACAAGGGCATCGTCCACGAGAGCAAGGACCAGTTCGGCGTCTTCAGCCGCCTCAGCCAGTGGAGCCGGCAGGCCATGTCGCCCGGAGAGATTCCCGGCGCCATTCACGAAGGGCTCCGCCGCATGCAGGTCAACCGGCCGCGTCCGGTCGTCGTCGAAATCCCGGTCGACGTCTTCCAGGGCGAGGGCGACGTAGAGCTGCTTCAAGAGGAGACCCACCAGCCGCCGCAAGGCGATCCCTCAGACCTGGAGCGCATGGCATCGATCCTGGCCGCGGCCGAGCGACCGATCATCTGGGCCGGTGGCGGCGTAATGATGTCCGGCGCATGGGACGAACTGCGGACCCTGGCCGAGACGCTGGACATCCCCGTCATGCTGACCACCACCAGCAAGGGCGCCATGCCCGAGGATCATCCGCTGGTCATCGGCAACTTGAACCAGCACGGCCCGATTCGCCGCTTCATGGAGCAGGCGGACGTCATGCTGGCCGTGGGCGCAAGGTTCTCGTATCTCTCCAGCGGTCGCTGGACGCTGCCGGTGCCGAAGCGTTTGCTGCACATCGACATTGACCCCACCCAGCCAGGCAAGAACTTCCCGGCCGAAATCGGCGTGCACGCGGATGCGAAGGCCGGGCTGGCGGCGCTGGTGGAAGCCACCGCCGATGCGCCCGAGGTCGACCGCGACGAGTGGGTTGACGCCGGACGGGCGGCGCGCGACGAAGTTCGCGCCGAACTGGCGGAGCGCGCTCCGCTGGAGTGGGGCCTCATGCAATCCATACGCAACGCGCTCCCGCGAAACACCATCGTCGCCAGCGATCCACACCTCCTCGGCTACTGGAGTCGTGAACACCTGCCCTTCTACGAGCCGCGAACCTGGCTCTACGGCCTGGCATTTGGAACGTTGGGTTACTCATACCCCGTGGCCCTCGGCGCCAAGGTCGTGGCTCCCGATCGACCCGTCATCTCACTGACCGGCGACGGGGGCTTTCTGTTCACCGCGCAGGAAATGGCCACCGCCGTACAGCAGGGGCTGAATGTCCCCGTGGTGATCATCAATGACGACGCGTATGGCGCAATCAAGGAAGACTTCCTGCGCGACTACGACAACGACTACGAAGTCAACCTCAGGAACCCCGACTTCGTGAAGTTCGCCGAGTCGTTCGGCGCCGTCGGCATGCGGGCCACGCCCGAGACGCTGGAGGCCACGCTGCACGACGCGCTAGAACTCGACCGCCCTTCGCTCATCGACGTGCCGGTGAAGTGCCGGCGGCCGCTGCAGGTGCAATAGCCGTTCCGACGCTGGCCGGCCCGGCCGCGGCCGGACTTCAACTGGTTTGGCCGTCTGGGCTATGCTCGTACCCGATTAGGGCATCAGTGAGCCGGGATCATGCTTCACCATGCTCCTCGAGTCCTAGGCCGACGCGCCGTACTCGGTGCGTTGATCGTCGCCCCGGCCCTGATCGGGCTGAGCGCTTGCGCCGACAGCGATTCCTTCGAGTTCAAGCCCTCGGGACGCTGTGGACGCGGCTGCGTGGGCGCGACGGACCACGAGAAGGACGCCGAAGCGCGCCGCTCGGGCCTCGATCAGGCCAAGGCGGCCAAGGAAGCCGGCCAGGGCAGCTAGAACCGCAACGTCGGTTCACGCTGCGTCCTCGGCCGGCTGTTGGGCCGTGCATCTGTTGACGTTGTCGTCGTAGCCGAAGGGACGGTCCGTATGAGTCTTGCTGGTCGAGTCGCACTGGTCACCGGTGCCAGCCGGGGGATTGGACGCGAAATCGCGCTTGGCTACGCGCGCACTGGCGCGCACGTCATTCTGACCGCACGCGACGAGGCACGGCTTGTGGCCGTGGCATCCGAGATTGCCGACGCGTCCGGAACCTCGGACGTCGTGCCGCTGGACGTGAGCGATCCGGAGGCCGTGCGACAGGCAATTGACCGGGTCGTGGCACGGCATGGCCGGCTCGATGTCCTGTGCAACAACGCCGGCGTCAGTAACGCCCGCGGCCCTGTGGCCGAGGTTTCGCCCGAAGCCTTCGCCGGCGTGCAGGCCGTCAACCTCATCGGCCTCTTCGCCTGCTGCCACGCCGCGCTACCGCACATGATCGCGGCCGGCTATGGGCGCATCGTCAACGTCTCGTCCGGCACCGCCATCATGTGCAATCCCGGCGAGTCGGCCTATGCCGCCTCCAAGGCGGCGGTCAACGCGCTGACGATTGCGATGGCCAAAGAGGCTCAGGCGTCGAACGTTTTGGTCAACGCCATGAGCCCCGGCTCGGTCAAAACCGACATGAACCCGACCTCGGACGTGCCGCCGTCCGAGGCTGTGCCGACGGCCGTCTGGCTGGCCGCGCTGCCGGACGGCGGGCCGACCGGACGCTTCTACCGGTTCATGCAGGAACTGCCGATGCTGCCCGAGATAGACCTCGACTGGAAGAGCCGCTGACCCGGCGGTATCTCTCGGCCTAGTCCCAGAGCGCCTCCAGCGTCCAGGCCTTGAGCGATCGCACCGTGCTGGGCGCTCCCTGCGAACGCAGCGACACGCCCACGCTGTCCTCGCGCTCGGGATAGACGCGCACGGCCAGGGCCTGCCGCCCGTTCGCGAACACCTCCACCGCGCTTCGATCAACGAAGACTCGCAGCCGCAGCGGTTCGTCGGGCCCGATCAGGACCTGAGCGTTCTCCGGCGCGCGCGACAACGCGTCAGGCGCCACCGACGAGTACGACGTGTCGATTGAGATCTGGCTCAAATGCGTCCAGAGCGGTCCGACGATTCCCTGGGTGAAATGGTTGGTGCGATAGCCGCGGTCGCGGTAGAAGGCCACGCGCGTGAACTCTTCCCGGTCTGGCGAACGCAAGACGTTCAGTTCGACCATCGGCGCGGACGAAGGCTCGACCTCCAACTCCAGCTCAAGCGAGTCGCCGGCCGTTCCGTCCAGCACTACCTCCTGGTTTGCCGGCAATTCCAGTGAACCCAGGTCTTGCTCGGACTGCCGCAGGGAGGTCAGGGTCTCGACCGGTTCCACAAACACCACGTCGCCGTCGACCGTCAGACGTCGCGGCAGCGTCATGATCTGGTTCCAGCGCGGTGTGGGCTTGCCCGGGTTCATGTTGAAGATCACGATCAGGCCGCCCGAGCCGTCCGGCGTCGCTGACGGAGCGTGTAGGCCTGATGGCCCTGACGGCCCAAAGTTGTACTTCGCGCCATTCGTCACCACGAATTTGTCGCGCTCGGTGTCGTAGTCGCCCAGCAGGTATTGGCCGCCGCTCGTGTGGCTATAGAAGAGCAGCATGTGGCGATCGCCAATCGGCCAGAAGTACGGACAGGCGCCGTCGTCGCCAACCATGGAGTAGTGGTCGTCTTCGACGAAGGGGTGCAGGTACTCCCAGTGCTCCAGGTCCTCGGACCTGAAGAGGAAGTTGGCCCGGATCGGCTTGCCGGCGGGGCCTTCCGGCTTGGTTCCTGCGGACAGCGAGTAGTAGACGCCGTCTTTCATCCAGATACACGGATCGAAAACCCGGTAGGGCGCGGGCGGACCATCGCGATCCGGCATCGGAATCACGGCCCGGTTGCCGACTTTCTCCCAGTTGAGAAGCAGCGGATCGCTGGACGTCGCCACCATGTTCCCGGCGCCGACCCCGTGATAGATGGCAATCACCCGGTCGTCCTCGACCAGGGTCGATCCCGAAAAGCACTTGTGCTCGGGGCTGGGATAAATGGCATAGGGCAGGTCGCGCCAGTGCACCAGGTCGTCGGACACCGCGTGACCCCAGTGCTGCCGGTCGTCCTCCGGCGGATAGGCCTGGTAGAAGAGGTGCCAGCGGCCCTGCCAGAAGCAGAGCCCATTGGGGTCGTTGAGGGTCGATTCAGGGTTGACGTAGTGATAGGCCGGACGGTGGCGCAAGCCGGCATATGACTCCCGCGACGCCAGCAGGCGCTGCATCAGCGGGTTCGATGCCAGCGCGGCTTCCTGCTCGGCCAACGTCGTTGGATAGGTGTACGCGGGAACGCGCGACTTGGGAGCGATCACGATGCCTCCAGTCTCGGTGGAACCCGAGCTAACGCCAACGATTGGCCAAGAATCTAGACCGCGGCGCATCCGGCGACAAGCGCGGCGGCAATCCCGGCGCTGAGCGTATGTCGCGCGCTAGCGGCTGGGAGGCGCCACGACCTGGCCGTCACGCACCACGGCCGCGGCGGTCCAGATCCGGCCGGGGCGCTCGCTGCCGCTTACGTCGCGCAACGCCACCTCGTCCTTCGCCTCAGTCAGGACCACCAGATCGGCGCTCGCGCCTGGCGCCAGTGTGCCCACCTCTCCTGCCAGGCCCAGCAGTTCAGCGGGACGTGCCGTAATCCTCGGCCAGGCGTCCTCCTCGCGCATTCCCGCCGCCAGCAGCTTGGACACCGTCAGCGGAAGGTCGTGCTGTGGGTCGGACCCCACGTGCCGCCGGTACTGGTCCGTCGAGATCGTGTCGGGCAGAAAGCCCTCCTTGATCACCGTCTCCGCCACCTCGAAATCGAACGACCCCATCCCGTGCCCGGTGTCGAACAGCACGCCGCGTTCCCTGGCTCGCCAGACGCAATCCAGGACCCTGCCGTCCCGCGCGATGCGGTCGACCAGACCGTGCAAGCAGTAGGTCACGACATCGCCCGGGCGCAGTTGGTCCAACAACTCGTCAAGCGGGAAGTCGTCGGCGTGCCGCGTACCCACCAGCAACGGTCGATCCGTCGCCTCGCCGGCCTGGATCGCGCGGCGCAGCATCTCGCGCGGATCGGTATCCCCGCAGACGGCCTCGGCCACGTTGATCGCGATGCCCCAGATCAGGTCGCCTCCGTCGCGGATGGCGCTAACGCAGGCGTCCACGTCCGCCTCGGCAAGATCGCCCAGGCTGAAACCGGGATTGGACTCCCCCGAAGCCGACAGGTTGATCGCCATCCGCACCCGCGTGCGAGCGCGCTCGATCAGCCGCTCGCGATAGCGCGGCCAGTTGCGCGCGCCGGCATCACCCTGCGACATGACGGTGGTGGCGCCGCGCGGTAGGAAGTGCACGTCCGGATCGATTCCGTACTTCGAGTCCTCGATGGCCGGATGCGCGTGCATGTCCACAAGCCCCGGCAACAACACGCCGTCCGGAAAGTCGAGCCGCCGCCCCGCCTCTGGAACTCTCCCCGCATCCGTTCCAATGGCTGTGCTCGCTATGCGATCGCCGTTCGTCGCCACATATCCGGGTCCGCGGAGGCCTCGAGCCGGATCTTCAATGCGACCGGCAGTGACCAGCAGATCGTATTTCACGAGATTTACCGTTTCGGGTTAGGACGATTTCGGCGCTGCATGGTACTTTGGCTTGCGGCGCCGAGCCGATGCGGCGCACTTAAGGGAGGCTCACGGTATGGGCATCAGTTCAAATATGACCCGACGCCGGATGCTGCGCATCGCCGGTGGTCTGGGTGTAAGCGCGGCTGGCGTCGCGGCCCTGGCGGCCTGCGGCGAGTCCGAGCCGCAGATCATCACCAAGGAAGTCCCGGTAGAGACGACGGTCATCAAGGAAGTTCCGGTCGAGAAGATCGTCCGTGAGACCGAAGTCAGAGAAGTCCCGGTCGAACGGATCGTTACGCAGGAGAAGATCGTTACCCAGCAAGTCGAGGTACCGGTTGAGCGCGTCGTGACGCAAGTCGTGGAGCGCGAAAAGGTCGTCGAGAAGGTCGTGACCAAGGAAGTCGAGGTCATGGTCGAGGCGCCGATGCAGAAGGCGCCGGTTCGGCTGGAGTTCTCCACCGACTGGGGTTCCGGGGTTCGCGCGGCCACGCACAAGTTCATGGCCGAGCAGTACAACAAGGTCAACCCCCACGTCACCGTGGACATCCTCATCATCTCGGGTTCCGGCGGCAGCACCGCCGTTGGCTATTCCGGCATCCTGACGAACCTGCTGGTGGCGGGTTCTGGGCCGGAGCTAATGTCCGAGCTCTGGTGGAACGCTGACCTTTACAACCTGGACCTCGAGCCGCACATGCAGCGAGAGGGGTTGACGAAGGACGACTTCTGGTGGCACGACGGCTACCTGGTCGACAAGGACGGGGTCACCCGTGGCGTGCCCTACGGCGTCTACGTGGGCGCCATGATGGCCAACCTGAGCCTGGTCGAGCGGTTCGGCGTCACCATTCCCGACAAGGACTACTCGTTCGACGAACTGCGCGACCTGGCGGCCCAGATGCGCGACCCTGAGACCAACGTTTGGGGTTTTGAGCGTCAGACCTACAGTTGGAACCAGGGCTTCGCCGAGCGCTTTGCCAGCGAGGGCGCCAAGTGGTACGACACGGCGACCGAGACGTCCACCGCTTCGATCGCCACGCAGCCCGGCGGCAACTCCGTTGAGGCGTTCGCCGACTGGTGGAAGCTGGCCTGGGAAGACGGCGTGTCGCCAAACACCGACGAGGTACAGGCCACGCTGGAGTCGCCGGCCAATACGTCAGGCTCGAACAACCTGTTTGCCACAGGCCTGATCGGTATGTCCGGCTTCGGGTACAACTCGGGCGGGGGCATCAAGAACCGCATCGGCGGTCGCTTCGACTTCCACGTGTTCTGGCCCTACCAGTCGCCCTACTCGGGGCTCCGCGGTTACCACAACGAGACCAACAACATCGTGGTCAACCGGGCGGCCGAAGAGCGCGGCAACGCCGAGGAGGCCGCCGGGCTTGCCTTCTTCTGGCACGGCGACATCATGGCGCCGTACCTGGCCGAGTTCCAGCCCGTGGTTCCGGCCGTCAAGAACATCTGGAACAGCCCGTTCATTACCGAGTTCGCCAGCGGAACGGACAACTTCCCCGACCTGGCCGCTGAGGCCGAGGCCGTGGGCCAGTTCCGCGAGAACTGGGTCCGCGGCACCCACTCGCACCCGAACTGGTTGGAGTGGTTCCGTCTCTCCCGCGCCAAGTTGACCGACCGGGCGCTGGTTGGCGGCGAGAGCCCCTACCAGATGATGGAAGAGTTGGACGCCGAGGGAACCGAAGCTCTCCGGCGCGAGGTCTAGGCTTTCAGGATTTGTTCCGGTGGGGACGCCGCTCAGGCGTCCCCACCGGCTATCCAATAGCATCCCAGGCCAGACACTTCGGTTGTCTAGGCGCAGACGGGCAATTGGCCCGGAGGTGAGGCGTGGCGTCGAGCAGCCTTAGCGCGAATACGACGGATCTGCGCGAGCCGCCTGCACCCCTGTCACGTTGGCGTGCCGCACGCAAGTGGATTGCCGCCCAGGAAGGCTGGGTCTTCATCTTCCCCTGGGTCGTGGGATTCATCCTGCTCGACCTTGGCCCCTACATATTCGCGCTGATCATCTCGTTCCTGAACTGGGATGTGGGTCGCCCGCCGACATACATCGGCCTGCGCAACTATCAGGCTGCCTTCACCGATCCGCTAGTCGGCAAGAGCCTCTGGAATACCGCCTACTACACCCTGTTCCACGTACCCGGGTCCACGATCATTGCGTTCGCGGTGGCCGGCCTGCTCAATCAGCGGGTCCGCGGCATGCCGATCTGGCGCACGATGTACTACATCCCCTCCGTCACGTCCGGCGTGGGCATGGCATTGATCTGGATCTGGCTGTTCGCACCGCGCGGAGCGCTCAACGGCATGCTCGGCTGGTTCGGAATCGAGGGGCCTCGCTGGCTGACCTCGACCACCTGGGCCATGCCGGCCCTCATCATCATGAGCTTCTGGGGCGTGGGTTCCTCGATGGTGATTTTCCTCGCCGGCCTGCAGGGCGTACCCCAACACCTCTACGAGGCGGCCGAAGTAGATGGCGGCGGCTGGTGGGCCAAAGTCCGACATGTGACCATTCCCATGATGACTCCCTACATATTCCTGAGCCTGATCCTTGGCGTGATTGGCTCCTTCCAGGTCGTGACCCAGGCGCTGCTCATGACCGAGGGCGGCCCGGACAACGCCACACTGTTCATCCTGCTCTACATCTGGATCATGGGCTGGAACGCCTTCAAGATGGGCTATGCCGCCTCGATCTCCTGGATCCTCTTCGCCATAATCTTTGCGGCCACAATCGTTCAGTTCCTGGGCGCCAGACGCTGGGTCTACTACGAATACCAGGAGCCGGGCTAGATGTCGGCGACAACGGCCGGAATGGAGCGGCGACGGCCGATTGTGCTGCGCGCGTTTCGCTGGACCCGGCGAATCCTCCTCTACCTCATTGTGGTCGGCGGCTCGTTTGTCTACATGTACCCCGTCTTCTTCATGCTGCGAACCTCACTGACCAAGGAGTCCGACCTCTACGTCGTCCCGCCGATCATCGTTCCCCTGCCGCCGGTGTGGGAAAACTACGCCATCATGTGGCAGAACGGACCCACGTGGTCGTGGATCAAGAACTCCCTCATCGTGGTCTCGTTCAGCGTGGTCGCTGAGACGGTAACCAGCGTGTCAGTGGCTTATGGCTTCGCGCGCACCCGTTTCGCGGCGCGCGACAAGCTCTTTATCGGCGTGCTGGCCACGATGATGCTCCCGGGCGCCGTCACGCTGATCCCGCGCTGGCTGATCTTCCACCGCCTGGACATGATCGACACCTTGTGGCCATTGTTGATTCCGCGGCTCTTTGGAACCGCCTTCTACATTTTCATCATGCGGCAATTCTTCCTCACGCTGCCGCGCGAGCTTGACGACGCGGCCCGCATCGACGGCGCGTCCCACCTCCAGATCCTGCGCAAGGTCGTCATCCCACTCTCGGTCCCCGCCATCGCAACCATTGCGGTCTTCTCGTTCATGAACCGCTGGAATGACTTCCTGGAGCCCCTGATCTACCTCCTGCGTACCGAGAATCTCACCCTTGCGGTAGGCCTGAGATTCTTCGTCTCCAGGTTCGGCACCGAATACCACCTGCTCATGGCTGGCGCCATGCTGCTCATCGTCCCCATGATCTTCGCCTTCTTCCTGGCCCAGAAGCAGTTCATCCGCGGCATCGCCCTAACCGGCATCAAGGGCTAACGCACTCCCCCCTAACGCTCCTCGCTTCAGCAGACATCGTGAAGGGCGCGTGCTGGTCGCGCGGGACTTCCGGGCTGTCTATCCTGAGCATCGGCCAGTCTTCAGCGTCGAAGGACTCCACATGAGCGCCAACCCAGCCAGCACCGATGGCTTCCTCCTCCTGGACCGTGTGGAGTCTTGCCACAACGTCGTCCGGGCCGTCTGCAAGGCCGAAAAGCACCCGCTCAACCCCGTGCTCCCGCTCGGCGACATCCACGAGTGGGACTCCACCCACTGCGCCCCCTGGTCATCCCAGAGCGTCATCTACGACGAAGATGACAAGCTCTTCAAGGCCTGGTACGCCGGATCCGACATGGGCGGCGCCAGTTGGTGGGCGACCGGCTATGCCATAAGTGAAGACGGCGTCAACTGGCACAAGCCGAACCTGGGGATGTTCGAGTACAAGGGCAGCAAGCAAAACAACATCGTCATTGAAGGCCGCGGCCCCATCATCAAGGACGATGCCGAGCCTGACCCCAACAAGCGCTACAAGGGCATCAAGCGCCTCCACAGCTACGTTGGCGAGCCTGCCTACAGCGAACACGGCGCGCGCGCCATCTTCTCCCCGGACGGCATCAACTGGACCACCGGCGAGCGAATCCTGCTTCCGCGCTGGGGTGGACGACCGCCAGACGTCGGCGTTCTGGTCCGTGACGATCAGGACCCCGATCCAAGCCGGCGTTTCAAATTCGTCTACCAGTGGATGGTCGACATTGACGAGCCCCACCAGAAGCAATTCGCCAAGCGAAACCCGTCTCAGGGTCGAGCCAAGTTCCTGGCCTACGGTCCCGACATCGAGAACTTCCGCGAAGCCGACGAAAACCCGCTGATTTCACCCAACGACGGCCTAGAGGAAGAAGACCACCACGTCATGATGGGCCCATACGGCGGCGCCTGGATCATGGCCTACGAGTACGGCTGGTACGTGCCCAGCGACTACGGGCTCTACGGCATGTATGGCGGAGACATTCGCCTGGCGGTCAGCGCCGACGGCGCCAACTTCGAGCGCGTCAACCCTCACCAGCCCACCATCCCCCGCGGCGCCCACACCGAGTGGGACGGCGGCCTGCTCGTCATCTCCGACAAGCCCGTCGTCAAGGACGGCACCATTTACCTCTACTACGGCGGCGCCGCCGAGGACTTCACCACCTGGCCGCCCGAGAACTTCATTCCGGGCGTCGACTACGGCGGGTCCGGCAGCGGCTCCGGACGCGTCGTGCGCATGGGCCTTGCCACCCTCCGCGAGGACGGCTTCACCTGCCTCGAAACCCCCGACCGCGAAACCCCCGGCCACGCCACGACCACGCCTATTGATTCGGCCGGTCTCACGAACCTCTCAATCAACGTCGGCGACGTTCGTCAAAACCGCAGCTGGATCGAAGTCGAAGTCCTCGACCCCGACACCAACCAGCCCCTCGAAGGCTTCACCCGCCGGGACTCCGACGACATCTTCATCGACGGCCTGCGCCGGCCCGTTGCATGGAACGGCAAGAACCTGTCCGACCTGCAATCCGGCAAGTTCAAGCTCCGCTTCTGGCTCTACGGCGCCGCCCGCCTCTATGCCTACGGGTTGTCGTAGGGCGCGATTTCGCCCTTCGGCAATGTCGACCAAATGAGTCAGCGCTACGCGCCGCAACGCCTGGCGGAGACAATCAACCTGCAGGACCGGCAGGTCGATCTGGCCGCACCGCCGGGCGAACTGGTCGTTCGCGAACACCTCGGCCTCATCACTGCCCCATCCGTCGACGGCCACGTCGTCTACCGCACCGAGCGCGGCACCCTCTTCGAAACCCGGGCCACGAAGACGCCCGGCGGCGACTACCTCCTGATGTTCCCCGCCAACACCCTCACCGTCCCCGAAGGCCGCTGCCACTATGGTCGCCAGGAACGCAAGGCCAACGATCTGGTGGCCTTCCGTTCAAGTGATCGGGGAGAGACCTGGCACGGGCCGACGCGGCCCATCGACATCGACTACAACCTCCACGGCTTCATCCCGCTTATGCCTCGCGCCGGCAGCGGTGTCCCCGAAGGCCGCATCTACTGCTTCGGCACCCAGCCGATCTGGGCCCTCCACACGACCAGGCGCGGCCTGCACGAAAACGCGCCAATCGGCTTCCGCTACTCCAACGACGACGGCCACACTTGGTCCGAGGTACGGCTGATTCAGCCAACCAACGATCCCGGCTTCACCGGCATGTCCGTCATGCGCATGTGCGAAACCGAGGCCGGAACCTGGCTGCTCGGCGCCCACGAAGCCGATTGGTCCTACCGCCCGCTCATGACCCGCCAGTACATCCTCCGCTCCGAAGACCAGGGCCAGTCCTGGGAGCTGCTGCCCCACGCCCGTCACGGCGGCTGGCACGCCGGCGGCTTCAACCGCATGGACGAGCTGCGCCCAATCGACTTGGGCGGCGGCGAGATTTACGCCATGGCCCGAACCCCCGAAGGCCACCTCTGGAACCTCCGCAGCCACGACGACGGCCGCACCTGGTCAGACCCTCAACCTACCCCGCTGGTACATCCCGACGCCCCGCCCATGCTCTTCAAGCTCTCCAACGGCGACCTCGCGGCCTTCCACCACAACCGCCACCACGACCTCGACTACACCGGCCTCAGCGGCGACAAGGAATCCCTGATGGGCGACCGCTCCGAAATCTGGGTCGCCGTCTCCTCCGATGGTGGACGCACCTGGGGCCGGCCCCGCTTCGTCTTCGCCAACGCCCTCGCCCCCGTCTACGACATCCCATTCATGAACCACCAGTGCTCCTACATCGATGCCTTCGTCGACGACGGCGTCCTCAACCTCTTCGTCCCCCACCGCTGGCACCAGGCCCTGCACCTGCGCCTTCCCGAAGCATCCCTGGCCGGGTTACAGACTGCCGCCGAAATATTCTGACCTAGCCTCAGGCGCCGCCCCAACTACCCAGGCTACGCCCGCACACAGGACTCAATTCCTGCTGCTGAGTTTTATGTAAAGTTCCACATCTCGATTGAAGCGCAAGGCACTTCTCTCCGGCGCCCGCAACGACCGCGAGTCTCCCCCGAACCTAATACCCCCGCTCGAGATCGCAGACATACGCCAGCGGCCGCCCCTCGACAAAGCGACAGACCTGGTCCTCAAGCGTTTGCCGCCGTTGCTTCCACATGCTCGGTGTAACCCCCGAGCAGTGCGGCGAGATCAGCACGTTGTCCATGTCCCACAGCGGACTCTCGGCGGGCAGCGGCTCCGTTTTCGTCGCATCCAGCCCGGCCCCCGACAGGCGACCCGAACACAATCCCTCCGCCAGCGCGTCCTCGTCCACGATCCCGCCGCGCGATATCACGATCACCGCGGCGCCCTGTTTCAGCAGCCCGATCCGTCGGGCGTCGATCATGTTCCGCGTGCCCGGGGTTATGGGAACGGTCACGACCAGCCAGTCGGTCTCGGCCAGCAGTTCATCCAGCCGCTCAACACCGCCAATCTCGCGAATGCCCGCCGGCACGTCCGTGGGCGTCGGATCGATCGCCGACACCTGCATCCCAAAGCTCTGCGCCCGCTGAAACACGGCGCGCCCAATGCCGCCCAGTCCAATCAGCAGCATGGAAGAGCCGTCAAGGTCGCGCAGCTGGCGCTCGTACGACCCGGTGTCCCAACGCCGAGCCCGCTGATCGTCCATCAGCCGGTGACCCTGGTGCGCCAGCGACAGCACGAAGAACATCACGTGGTCCGCGATCGGACTCGTGTGCGCCCCCGGCGAATTCGTCACCACGATCCCGGACTCGGCAATACCCGGGCTGAGCATCGTGTTGTTGATCCCCATCCCCGGCACGTGAATCCAGCGCAGCCGCTGCGCCGCGGCTATCGCTTCGGGCTCCGGCCAGCCCAGGAACGCATCGGCATCCACGATCTCGCGCACCTCGTCCGGATCGGTAAGAGCCATGGAGAAGGTGGCCTCGGGAAAGCGCGCCTCCAGCCGCTCCGCGTAGTCCTCGCCGAACTGACCGGTTCCAATCACAATCTTCATCAGCGCGTCACCCTCGGTGCTTCCCGCAACTAGGCGCCACCGTAAGTCTATGCCGACCCGCTGGCTGCTCCGCTGCGGCTAGCTCGCGACCTCGAAGCCGTACAGCGTCGCCTTCCGCAGCTTGAACTGAAGAACCACCGGTCCATGCCTCGAAAGCGGCAACGCTTTGCTCCCGTTCCAGTCCACCGGCACACTCAGGTGATCGCCCTGGATCGACCGGCTCTGGCCCACCTCGACCCAGGCGCCATGACCAGGACGCGACGTCCACCCCGGCCCGCGCTCCAGCGCCGTAACCCGGACCTCGCCGTCGGCAGCCGTCTTCACGTTCAGCCGTACCTCACGCCCCTGCAGCTGCAACTGTGGCGTCGCGAACTCCCCATGCCCCTCCGCAACCAGCCCCGCAATCCTCCCGCGCTCCCATGTGGCATACGCCGTTGCGCTCTGCAGATTCTGTCGCGGGTACTTGTGCGGCAGGTCATTCCCCCCATACGGCGTGCCAATCCGGTCGCCCGCCAGCTCGACCAGGCCCTTGCAGGAAAACAGGCAGCCCGAGTCGAACGTCCCCTCCGGCCCCGGCTCCAGCACAGGTCCGCCAGGCACCCAATTCCACACCACGTCGTCCGAACTGGTCGCAACCGCCAGCGACGTAGTGTCCAGCGCCCGGTCGTACAGCGTCGGAAACATGATGTGCGTGGACGGATCGCCCGGATACGTCACCTTGCCGTTGGTATAGATGTCCGTGAATGCCAGGTCGTCCGGCGGCGTGGTCAACACCTGCTCCGGCAGCGGCCATTCGTAGAAGTCGCGTGTCTCGGCCCGCGCAATCGTCCGCCGGTCCCACGACCATCCCCGCGAATACCATACGTAGCTCTGCCGCTCCGCGTTCCAATCCACCACGTTCATGGTGTCGCTGATGAAGATCACGACGGGCTCCGGATGCGCGGTCCATTTGATCCCGTCCGGCGACGTAGCTACGAAGAACCCGCGATCGGGATGCACCGCAATCCACGGGTCCACCCGCTCCGGATGCTCCCGCGCCCAATGAGTAATGACGTCCTTCGAGAGTCGGCCCATGTAAATCGCCTTGAACCGCTCATGCGCCGGCGCCTGAGGATCCAGGAATACCGACTCTCCATGGATTCCCGGCTCGCCCGCCAGTTCTCGGCCAAACACGATGTTCGTGGCCTCCTGCCCCTGCCACGCGTACTGACCGCAATCCGGCTTGCGCCACTCGACCCCGTCGTCGGATTCCGCGTAACACACGAATCCGCCCCAGTCGGGACCCCACTTCAGCGTCGCCGCGATCTCGGGATCCCAGTGGTCCGGCGCGATCGCGTGGTACCACATGCGGTACAGCCCGCCGTCGCGAATGATCGCCGGCCCGCCGTTGTTGTACTCCCACGGCTCGGTACAGGTCAGAATCGGATCCGACCGTTCGGCCGGCTGCGTCCGCAACTCGATGCCGCGCGGAACATTCGCGTGCTCGGCGCGAATCTCATCCGGGTCCGCCGTCTCCCAGTAGTGAATCGGCGTGCCGTCCGCCCCAACCCACCGCGGTTGTCCGGCGCTGACGAACCGGTAGTCCATGATCGGGTGATACCCGGCGGCAACGTCGAACGGCGGAACCCGCCCCGGCAGCAACTCAGCCATCACCATCGCCCCTGTAGCGAACCCCGGCCGCGTCGCTGACTATATGCCCAATTCGCCGCACCGGTCAGCCAGGCCACTCCCAACGGTAATGTCGATCCGGACTCTGAGATGTCCGCACGCGACCTCCAACCACTCGTGCGCCATAATCAAGCCGCGTCTGCTGCAACAGGTCCCGCGCCTTGGCTGATCGCCGCCCGCACGTCATTTTCATCACGACGGATCAGCAGCGCGGCGACGCCCTCAGCATCAACGGCGCGGATCCCCTGGCCACCCCCAACCTCGACTTCCTGGCCGCCAGCGGGACCAACTTCACCCGCGCCTACGCCGAAGTCCCGTCCTGCATCGGCGCCCGCCGCACCATGCTGTCCGGCATGCGGCCCTTCAACCACGGCATGGTCGGCTTCTACGGCGGCGTCGGCTGGGCGCTCGACCACTCGCTGCCGGCTGAACTCTCCAGGGCCGGCTACCAGACCCAACTGGTCGGCAAGCTCCACATGTACCCCCGGCGCAAGCGCTACGGCTTCGACAACATGGTCTGGGCCGACAGCCAACGCGACAACAACGATTACGCCGAGTGGCTGGCCGACAACGGCGCCACGTCGCTGGAGATGGGCCTCGCCCACGGCGTCTCCACCAACGGCTGGGTGGGACGCCCGAGCCATCTCGACGAACGCTTCTCCCACACCACCTGGTGCGTCAACGAGGCCCTCCGCTTCATCGGCCAGCGCGACCCCGACGCCCCGTTCTTCCTCTGGGTCTCCTTCGTCGATCCACACCCGCCCCTCACTCCACCTCTCGTCTACTGGGAACGCTACGAGTCGATAGACCTTCCCGAGCCCTACGTCGGCGACTGGGCGCCCCGGCTGGATACGCCGCCGCCCGGCCTCAACCCCGACGCCTCCGTCATGCGCCTCCGCGAAGACGATCTCCACCGCTGCCGCGCCGGCTACTACGGCCTCGTCAACCACGTCGATGATCAGGTCTCGCGCCTGCTCAAGGGCTTCCGCGAAAGCGGCCTGCTGGACGACGCCTTCGTGCTCTTCACCAGCGACCACGGCGAAATGCTTGGCGATCACAACCTCTTCCGAAAGACTTGGCCCTACGAGGCCTCCATCCGCGTCCCGTTCCTGGCCCGCGCTCCCGAGTGGATGGACTGCACCGCCGAACGCACCATCGAACGCCCCGTCGGCCTGCAGGACGTCATGCCGACCATCCTCGACGCGGCCGGCGTCCCGATCCCCGAGTCTGTCGACGGAGCCAGCGTCCTCCCCTTCATGCGCGGCGATTCACCCGCGTGGCGCGACTACCTCCACGGCGAGCACACCGCCTGCTACGAGCCCGACCAGGGCAACCAGTGGGTCACCGACGGCCGCGAAAAACTGATCTGGTACACCCAGACCGGCGAGGAACAGTTCTTCGATCTCGACGCCGATCCACTCGAAATGCACAACGCCCTCAACGACGCCAGCGAACGCGTTGACAAGTGGCGTCGGCGCCTCATCGACGAACTGGCCGCTCGCCCCGAAGGCTTCGTCAGCGACGGCCGCCTGGTCGCCGGGCAGCACGAACTCCGCCCGGAACAGCTACAACCCGCAACCAACCAGGTGAGCGCCTGATCCCCATGCCCCGCCGCCGCCCGCACATCCTCCTGATCACCTCGGATCAGCAACGCGCCGACGCGCTCGGCATTGACGGCCATCCCGTCCTGCGAACCCCAAACCTCGACTACCTGGCCGGCAACGGCGCCTGGTTCCGCTCGGCCTTCAGCGAGTCGCCAACCTGCATCCCCGCGCGCCGCGTCATCCTCTCCGGCCAGGCCCCCGTCACCAACGGCATGGTCGGCTTCTACGGCGGCTACCACTGGAACCTCCGCCACTCCATCGCCTCCACCCTTGCGGACGCCGGCTATCAGACCGAGCTCATTGGCAAGACCCACTGGCACCCGGACCGCAAGCGCTTCGGCTTTCAGCACATGCTCGTCGCCAACAGCCAGCGTGACGGCAACGACTACGCCGACTGGCTCAACGCCCAGGGCCGCCGCGAAGTCTTGGCCGGCAAGTTGCACGGCGTCGAGACCAACTCCTTCAACGCCCGCCCCAGCCACCTGCCCGAGGGTTACGACCTCACCACCTGGTGCGTCAACGAGTCCCTCAAGCTCATCCAAAAGCGCGATCCCGAGGCCCCGCTCTTCTTGTGGGTCTCAGTGGTCGATCCGCACCCGCCCTTCACCCCGCCCAAGCTGTACTTCGACCGCTACATGGCCCGCGCCGACGACATCCCCGAGCCCTTCATCGGCGACTGGGCCAGGCAGTTCGACCAACCCAACCTCGGCCTCAACATCCAACCCGTCGATATCAACCTGCCCGACGCCTGGATGCGCCGCATGCGTGCCGCCTACTACGGGCTCGTCAATCACATCGACGACCAGGTCAACCGCGTCTTTCGCGCGCTTTCCGCCGCCGGCATGTGGCGGGACACCGTCGTGCTCTACACCAGCGACCACGGCGAGATGCTGGGTGACCACAACCTCTTCCGCAAAGCCTGGGCGCACCAACCTTCCGCCAACATCCCCTTCATCCTGCGGCTCCCCGAATGGCTCGAACCGCAACACGGCGCCGTGATCGATCAGCCGGTCGGCCTCCAGGACGTCATGCCAACCCTGCTGGACGCGGCGGACGTCCCGATCCCAGACTCAGTCGACGGCCGCAGCGTCCTCCCGCTCGCTCGCGGCGACCAAACGTCCTGGCGCCCCTTCCTCCACGGCGAGCACCATGGCGGCCGACGCGGCCGCAGCAGCGCACGCTGGGCGGAATACGCGCCGGCCCATCAGTACCTGACCGATGGCCGCGAAAAATACATCTGGTACCCCGCGGACGGCCGCGAGCAATTCTTCGACCTGGCACGCGACCCGCACGAGCTCCACAACGCGGCAGACGACCCCGCCGCCGCATCCCGCGTGGCCCTCTGGCGCCGGCGCATGCTGGACCAGCTACGCAACCGCCCGGAGGGGTTCGTGGACGGCCAACGCCTTGTCGCGGGACGTCCGCAACTCTTGCCCGACCAGATCCGCCCCGACATCAATCGCCGGGGCAAATCGTGGTCGCTCTCCGTAGCCGTCCCCTAGCGCCAGTGCATCGGCGCGATTTCAGCCCCACGCTCACCGCGCGGTATCGTCAGTGCAACCCGGTGCCTTGTGCGCCACGCAGGGAGTTTCCGCCATGCTGAATTCCGGCGATTTCACACTCCTCTTCTGGGACGACAACTACCTGAGTCGCTGGAACAACTGCCGGCGGGGAATCGGCCAGCCGCAGCTTGTCCCGGAGGCCACGCTCGAAGAGCCCGGATTCTGGCTCGGCTCCGGCTACCCCACCGCCTTCAAGCACGAATCGGGCGTCTGGCGAATCCTCTACAACGGCAAGTCCGTCGTCCCCGAGGAACAGCCCGATAGCTACGCCCTCGTAGCCGAGAGCGACGACGGCATCCACTGGGAGAAGCCCGACCTCACCGACCGCGTTCCCCTTCCCGACCGCCGCTACCCCAACCAAGTGCTGAGGAAGTCCGAGGACTTCCACCAGTGGGACTGCTACTTCGACGAGCGAGCCGAAGACCCGAACGAGCGCGTCAAGGGCTTTGCGGTCGGCAAGGGCAACCACCTCTGGACGTCGCCCGAGGGCCTGAACTGGACGCGCGTTGAAGGCGTCGAATGGCGCAAGCACAGCCCCGACCCGCCCAGCACCGCCTACTGGAACCACGTGCGCGACTGCTACGTCATCAGCGCCCGCCCGGCGCCTCACGCGCACCCGCGGCGGGTGGCCCTGTCCGAAACGAAGGACTTCCGCACCTACAGCGAGCCTGAACTGGTGCTCGCCACCGACGCCCTCGACACCCCATTGGCCGAAATCTACGGCATGGTCGCCTTCCCGTACGCCGACAAGTTTGTCGGCCTGGTCTGGATCTATCACACCGATCCCGTTCCCCTGGTGAAGTACTGGGGAGGCAAGACCGACTGCCAGTTGGCCTACAGCTACAACGGCTGGCACTTCAACCGCTCCATCCGGGAGCCCTTCATCCCCAACGCCGAACAGGGCGAATACGGCGCGGGAACCATGCGCCCGCACAGCCTCGTCGTCGACGACGACAACCAGATCCGCATCTACTCCAGTGCGTCCAAGCTCGAGCACGGCTACCACATCAACCCCCATATCGGACCCAAACGACTCGAACGCGGACCGGCTGGCGAGGGCAATGACACCGGCGCCCTGCTCATGCACAAGCTGCGGTTGGACGGCTTCTATTACGTCGAGTCCTGCTTCGGTCCGGGCATGATCGGCACCCGCTCCCTCTATTGGCAGGGCGGCGAAGCCAGGTTCAACATCCAGTCCGGTCTTGAGACCCGAGTCCAGGTCACCGACCCGACCGGCGAGGTGATCGAGGGCTACAGCTACGACCACTGCCAGCCGTTTACCGGCGACGCGCTCGACTGGACGCCCCGCTGGAGCGGCGGTCGCGGCCTTGCGTCCTTCACCGGCCAGGCGATTCGCCTCGAGGTCGAAATGAACAACGCCCGCATCTACGCCATTCGCGGCGACTTCCTCCCGCTATCCGGCAGAGAGCTGAGGACCTTCATGGATCGGGGCGAGAAGCCCATCCCGCGCCCCGGCTTCTAGCATGGGGCTGGCTCAGGGCGCCTCTACGAA
>JAJDZD010000010.1 GCA_022824865.1 Chloroflexota bacterium
TGGGCGGCTAGACGAGTGGGACGCGGTTCGGGCCAGCGTGTGGTCGGTGCGGACGGTGCTGTACGACCCGGACGACGGGCTGTTCAAGTGCTGGTACACGGGGGCCGACCAGGAGCGCCTGCGCTGGCGGCGCATGGGCTACGCCTACAGCGAGGACGGCATCCGCTGGATCAAGCCGAAGCTGGGGCTCTTCGAGTTCAACGGGTCCACGGACAACAACATCTGTTGGGACATGCTGGGGGCGGTGATTCGCGATCCGACGGAACCCGACCTGGACCGGCGGTTCAAGATGGTCACGAAAGATCTCGTAGGGAGTGGGCCGGCCCGTGCCGCCTATTCGCCAGACGGCATTCACTGGACCAAGGGGCCGAAAGTCGACCTGCCGGCGTTGGCGCACGGTCCCGACATTGTGGTCCTGGCGCTGGACGAGCAGGCCACGGACCCAGATCGGCGCTACATCCTGATCTGGCAAGAGCGTGTGCCGGCCGCCAAACCAGGGCCGGCAACGGTCCGGGGCAAGTTCATCGCCTACGGGCCAAGCATCGAGAAGTTCACGTCCAGTCCCGACAATCCGTTCCTTGATCCCAAGGACGGGCTGGAGCAGGAGAACCACTTCCTGACGCTGGACCGCTATGGCAAGGGCTGGATTTCGGTGTACGAGTTCGGCTGGTACGTGCCCAACGGGCTCGGGGTGTTCGGACAGTACGCAGCGGACCTGCGGCTGGCCGTCAGCAAGGACGGCGAACACTTCTCGCGCATCTGCCTGACCGACAAAGTGGTCCCACGCGGCGAGCGGGGCACGTGGGACGCCGGATTCCTGGTGATTGGGGACCGGATCATCGTCAAGGACGACACGATCTACATCTACTACAGCGGACAGGGCGAGGACTGGAGCCTCTGGCCGCCGGGCAACTATCCCAAAGAGTTCGGGGGCGGGAAGAGTGGGTCCGTTCGACTGACGCAGCTGGGCCTGGCGACCCTGCGGCTGGATGGGTTCACGTGCATGCAGACGGTAGACCGGGAGATCTCGGGATCGGTGGAGACGACGGCGCTGGAGATTGAGGCGGACACGCGGTTGACCGCGAACGTGGCCGAAGTGATCGCGCGGCGGAGCTGGGTGGACGTGGATGTGCTGGACGCGGAGACGGGCGAGGTGATTCCGGGATTCAGCCGCGAGGACTGCGTGCCGCTGGCGGTCGATAACGTGCGGGCGCGGGCTACCTGGCAGGGCATGGAACTCGGCGCCTGCGATCGGCGGCAGGTACGCCTGAGGTTCCACATTCATGGGGCGGCCCGGTTGCACGCCTATTCGCTGACGTAGCGGGGTCGGTCGATCCGGATTCTTGCGGAATGCGCCCTGACCCGGATTGCGCGCCGGACGGTCTGACGGCCACGATGCGCGGAAGCGGAATCTCCAGGAGGACGGACATGGAACGTCAGTGCATCTCGTCAGGCAAGCCGACGGAGGCGGTGATCGGATATTCGCGAGCGGTTCGGGTGGGTCCGCACGTGTGGATCGCCGGAACGACGGGTCCGCTGCCGCCGGAGCATCCCGACGCGCCGGGGGACGCCTACGCGCAGGCGAAACACGCGATCGGGATCATCGAGAAGGCGTTGGGCGAGGCGGGCGCGACGCTGGATGACGTGGTGCGGACAAGGGTGTTCCTGACCGACATCGACCGCGACGCGGACGCGGTGGGGCGAGCGCACCTGGAAGCGTTCGGCAATGCAATGCCGGCGTCGGCCTTCATTGGCTGCACGAGCCTGGTTGGCGGTGAGTCGGTGCTGGAGATTGAGGCGGACGCGTACGTGGACGACGGTTGCTGTTAGTTCCGCCAGGTCGTCGTTGCGCTCGCCAGGTGCGCAGTCCGAACGACTAGCGTGCCGACGCCTTCTTATCGGGACTGCGGCCACGCTCGGAGCAGACCTTGTGGTACTCGTCCACCGAGTCCCTAAAGGCCTGACGCAGCTCCGCAACCGACGCGCCCTGGAACGTAATGACGTCGCGAGTGTCAATCACGTCTCCGTGGAAGACGCCAGCGTCATAGTCGTACGAGACTGCGGCTCGATATCCGCCGTGATTCAACATGGTCCAGTCTATTCCAGGACCCAGCAGAATGGGCTAGGGCGCGCGCAGAATTACGTTCTCGGCGTCCAGTGCCCAGGTTTCGTGGTAGACGTGGGGGCGGGGTCGTTGGAGCTTGAGCGGCGTGGGCGGTGGGTTGTCGGGGTCCCAGAGTTCGAGCCGATCGCGGCCGCGGACCTGGTGGAACCATTCCTTTTCGCTTTCGGCCGGCTCGATTTCGCGGCGGAGGATGAACTCGACGTAGTCGAATTCGCTCAAGGCAACCTCGGCCAGGAAGACGCGGTCGACGCCTTCGCCGTCCCAGGTGGCCATGTCGGGAAGGATGACCGGTCCGCAGCAGAGCTGGAATTTGCCGGAGTCGGGGTGGAGGTTCATGAGGCGGATGGGGAACTCGATGCGAACATCGAGTCCGGTGGTCTTGTCGCGGTAGGTGGTCTGGCCGTTGATGACCGCGCCGGCCTGGGTGGCGTCGTTGACCGCGTGGCCGTCGAGGAGACGGTCGGCGCCGGGGAGCGTGACGGGGCGGAAATCCATGTCCGCGTAGCGCTCGGGCCACGGCCTGCGGGCGACGGGCTCGGGGACGTCCGACAGACCCCGCGCGATCGGCACGCCGTGCTCGCGGGTAAAGACCGCCCGCCACTCGCCGCTGGGGATCATGAAGAACTGCTCGGTCGCGATGGTGAGCTCGGCGCGGCAGGGATAGTTGAGGTAGTGAGTGATCGACGATCCCGAATGATTGACGATGTCCATGGTCGAGTCGACCTGCATTCGCACGCGGTAGACGTCGCCAAGGTCGCCGACGAAACCGCCATCCCAGCGGTAATACGGATGGGGTTTCCTGGGATGGGTGGTCCAGGTGATGAAGGAGCGGGTGAAGTCGAGCATTTGACCGGCCTTGGTGGGGCGACGCGGCGGCGTTTCGGTGGCTCACAATACACTCGGCGAACGTCTGCGGATCGGCGCCCATCGTTCGGGACGCGGCGGCCGGGCCAAACCAGTCGGACCAGAGAGGACGAGACCATGAACGATTTGCGCGACAAGATCCTGGGCTGCCTGACCGGCGGGTTGCTGGGCGATGCGATGGGCGGGCCGGTTGAAGGGCTGCACTACGAGTTCATCCAGCAGCGCCACGGCGAAGTCACGGATCTGAAGGAGCACCGCGGTCTGCAGCCGGGGGCCGGGACGGACGACTCGGCGCTGAAGCACATGCTGTGCGAGGCGATCGCGCGGACGAACGGCAACGTGATGGCCTCGGACTGGGCGCAGGTGTGGCGCGAGCGCATGAACCCGTTCAAGTTCTATCCGCCGGTGGCCAGTTCCTTTTACAAGATTTCAATCGGCGGGGTCAGAGCCCGAGAGGCCGGCATCGGCAACATGATTTCCAACAGCACGGCGATGTGCATCTCGCCGATCGGCATCATCAACGCGGGCGACCCGCGCCGGGCCGTGCTGGAGGCTTACGAGGTCACCAGCCTGATTCATCGCGGCTCGCCGCAGGATGGCGCCCTGGCCATGGCCGCCGCCACCGCCGCGGCCTTCGATCCGAACGCCAATGCCGAATCGGTCATAGAAGCGGCGGTCAGCAATCTGGACAGCGAAAGCGACGTGCCCGCGGCCATCGACACGGCGGTGAGCCTGGCGCGGTCGACTGGTGACTTTGCCGAGTTCCGCGCCGCCTACTACGCCGACCATCTGTGGGACTGGCCGCAGCAACCCGAAGAGGGGCACAGCAACGCGGTGGACCCGCGCGAGTCGGCGTCCGTGGCGCTGGCCCTGCTGCTGCTGGCCGACGGCGACCCGAACGAGGTGGCGCTGATGTCCGCGAACTTTGGCCGCGACGCCGACTCCATCGGCGCCATGGGCGGTCCGGTGGCCGGGGCGATGGCCGGGGCCAGCGGCATTCGGCCCAAGTGGGCCGCGCAGGTGCAGGCCGCGACGCCGGTGAACCAGGATGAGTTGGCGGACATGCTGCTGGGGGTGCTTACAGCGCGGCTGAACGCTGACCGGGCGCGCAGCGAGATGCTTCTGGCCTAAGTACGAGGCGTCCGCCGTCTTCACTCGGCGACAGACAGTGGTCCTGACGTTCGCGTGGCTTTGCGGGTCGCCCTAAAGTACGGAGCTATGGCGACTCCCCGAGTTCCCACGCTCACGCGCTTCTTTCCGGCGCACGCTGAGTTACGGGCGCGGTTTGACCGCGAGGCGCGGCGGATGCCGGTGGATGTCAGCAGCCAGGCGGCCTTCGAGACTTGGCGGGGGGCGACGCGGCGGCATCTGTCCGCGATCACGGGCATGAACAGCCTGCGGCCCGCCGATCCGCAGCCGGTGGTCACCGAGTCGGTCCAGTGCGACGGTTACGTGCGGCAACGGATTGAGATTCATACGGAGCCGGGCGTGGTGATGCCCTTGTATGCGTTGCTGCCGGACGACCTGGAGGCTGGCGAGCGGCGGCCTGTCGTGATCGCGCCGCACGGGCACGGCAGCGGGGGCAAGAACATGACGGCCGGTCGGCGCGACATTCCGGCCGTGGCCGACGCCATCGATAAGTACAACGGCGCCTACGCGGAGCACTTTGCGCAGGCAGGGCTGATCGTGTTCGCGCCCGATGCCAGGGCCTTCGGGGAGCGGCGCGAGCCGGTGGGGCAGGCGAACGACGAAGACTCGTTCATGCGGTCGACCTGCACGCCGCTGAACAACGCGGCGATCTCGTTGGGCCAGACGGTGACCGGCATGTGGACCTGGGACCTGATGCGGCTGGTGGACTATGTGCAGTCGCGAGATGACTGCGATCCCGAGCGCATTGCGTGCGCGGGACTCAGCGGCGGTGGTCTGCAAACGCTGTGGCTGGCAGCGATGGACGACCGAATTTGCGCGGCGGTGGTGAGCGGCTACTTCTATGGGAACCGCGACTCGCTGCTGGACATCAACGACAACTGCGGCTGCAACTTCGTCCCCGGCCTCTGGCAGGCCGTGGACATGGGCGACCTGGGGGCGTTGATCGCGCCGCGTCCGCTGCTGGTGGAAACCGGCGACGAGGATCCGCTGAACGGCGCGCGCGGGCTGGACAACGTGTACGAGCAAGTGGCGATCACACGCGAGGCCTACGAGTTGCACGGCGCCGGCGACTGCCTGGTCCATGACGTGCAGCCGGGGGAGCACCGGTGGTACGGGGTAACTGCCGAGCCGTGGCTGGTGGAACTGTTGAGCGAGGCCGCTTCGACCGCATGACGAGTGAACTCAGCACGGTGGCAATTGGCGAGATTCAAAGCAACGTTGAGGAACGAGGCATCGTCTACTTCGGAGACAACCTGCCGATCCTGCGAAAGATGGCGCCGCAATCTGTCGATCTCATCTACACGGATCCACCGTTCAACACAGGCAAGAAGCAGGCGCGGACGCAACTGCGTACAGTCCGAGATCTCAGCGGTGACCGAACAGGGTTCAAGGGGCAACGGTATCGCTCAATCAAAGTCGCCTCACGCGCATTCGACGACGACTTTGACGACTACATGGCATTTCTGGAGCCTCGACTTGAAGAGGCACATCGCGTTCTTACTACGTCAGGTTCTCTGTATCTTCATCTCGACTATCGCGAGGTTCACTATGCCAAGGTCTTACTCGATGGAATCTTTGGACGTGAGTGCTTTCTCAACGAGGTGATCTGGGCTTACGACTACGGTGCTCGAACTAAGAAGAAATGGCCAGCCAAGCACGACAACATATTGGTTTATGTACGCGATCCAGAGCAGTATCTCTTTAACGTAGAGGAAGTCGAGCGCATTCCCTACATGGCCCCTGGACTGGTAGGGCCTGAGAAGGCAGCACGCGGAAAGCTCCCGACGGACACCTGGTGGCACACGATCGTTCCGACGAATGGGAGGGAACGCACGGGATATCCCACGCAAAAGCCACTCGGCATCGTGCGCCGCATCGTCCAAGCATCATCCAGGCCTGGCGATATGGTGTTGGACTTTTTCGCTGGCAGCGGGACGCTCGGAGAGGCCGCTTACGAGCTTGGTCGGAGATTCGTGCTGGTTGACGACAACGAAGAAGCTGTTGCAGTCATGGCCAGGCGATTTGCCGAGATGGATGCCGTGAGGTTCGTTGGACTCGATGCAGGGCAAAACCAGCTCGTCGAGCGCCAAGGCCAGCTTCTTTCTTAGGTTGGTGTTGGTATCGCCGGAGTGGCAGGCGTGACCGGACTTGACTCCACCGAACTGATCATCGGCGAGCGGCCGCAGTATTTCTTTGACAACGGGCTGATCGAAGAGATTCAGAACATCAGGCGCACGGTGCATGCGCCCAAGCAGCTTGAGCGGAATCCGGTGCTGCAGCTGGATCGGCCCTGGGAGCACTTCACCAACTTCGGGGCGGACGACTGGGCGTTGTGGCGAGACGACGATGGCGAGTTTCACTGTCTGTACACGGACATGGCACTGGACCGAGAGAAGCTGGCGCGCGAGGGCGGGACTTTGATCGACTGGCACGTCAGCCGCTTCCGGGTGATGTATGCATGGTCGGCGGACGGGCTGAACTGGGAAAAGCCAGCGATGGGCCTCGTGCACGAGGGCGGGCGCGACACCAACATCGTCCTTGGCAGCGAGACCTACGGGAACGTCTGGGGTCCGGCGGTTCTGGACGACCCACTGGAGCAGGATCCGGCGCGCCGCTACAAGATGCTCTACGAATTGGGCGCTCCTGGTTTCCGGGTAGCCGACGAGACGCCGGGCGCCCACATCCGGCTGGCCTATTCGTCAGACGGGGTCCAGTGGACCTCTGCTGAGGAGATACCTACGTTTGGGTCCCTGGGAGATCGACTCGGCGACACGATCTTCCCGACATTCGATCCGGATAGTGGCAGCTACCGCATCTTCACGCGCCACCCGCTGATGGAACTGGCGCCGCGCACGCGTCCGACGCACGCGCCGATGGTTGGCGGGGCACCCAGCTTTGACGCGGTGACGGCCACGTCCAATCGGCGAGTAGTCCGCCGCATCTTCATGTGCGAGAGCCGCGACTTCGTGAACTGGAACGAGCCGCGGCTGATCCTGGCGCCGGATCCCGTGTTGGACAACCTGGACGTGGCTTTCTACGGCATGCGGCCGTTCCGACTGAGCGGTCACTGGATTGGGTTCCTGGGCGTGTTCCACCAGGTGTCCAACACGTCGACGGTTGAACTGGTGCATAGCCGCGACGGGCGACGCTGGGAACGGCTGGCGCCGACGCATGACTGGATAGGGCTGGGCGAGCCGGGGAGCTGGTGCGCCAGCCAGATCGGGATTCCGCGCATCGTGGACGTTGGCGATGACGAGACGTGGGTGTACTTCGGCGGCGCGACTTCGCAGCACGACCTGTGGTACGCGGAGGACCAGGAGTCTTCGGAAGACTCGGCATCGCGGGCCGCGAGCGACCCTCGGTACGCGCTGGGCATCGGCAAGCTGCGGCGCAACGGGTTTGTCTCGGTTGGAGCCGGTTCGACGCGCGAGGGCATGGTGGCCACGCAGCCGTTCGTGTCGGAGGGCGACCGGCTGGTCGTTAATGCCGCGTGCGGGCCGGGCGGTTACCTGAAGGTGGAAGTTCGTGACGCGAGGGACCGGGTGCTGCCCGGACATGGACTGGACGACTGCGATGCGATTACCGGCGACAGCGTCAGCCACGCCGTCACCTGGCAGGGCGACGCCAATCTCCCGATACCGCCAGACGCGGATTCTGGAACGGTCTACACCCGATTCATCCCGCACCGGCGGCTGCGGTTCGTGGTGCGGAACGCAGAGTTGTATTCCTTCACCGTGGAGCGGTCGACCGACGGATAGTCAGCCCAACCCAGAGAACCGCTTGCCCGGCCCAGGCTTCTTCAGGCGCCGACGAACCGAACGATTAATCCGGTAATGGTTGCCGCGGCCGTTACCGAACCCAGCACGGCAATCACCATCCAGCGGGTCAAGCTGTGGAGGTCGGCCTTCCATTCAGCTCGCGAGGCCTGGATCTCGGCTCTCAACGACTGAATGTCGGCCTTAGTGGCGAAGGTCGGGAGCGCGGTCTCAATAGCGGTTAGCCGCCGCTCAATTTCAATGGCGGTCAAGTCCACCGTCATCCGGTTTTTCCTTTCCCGCCCATGATTGCTTCAGGCTCAGCGTAGCGCCCGATCTGGAGATCCCGCCTTGCACCAGCCCTGCCACGACGCCTCAGGCGCCGATGAATCGAACGATCAATCCAGTTATGGTGGCCGCGGCCGTTACCGATCCCAGCACCGCAATCACCATCCAGCGGGTCAGGCTGTGGAGGTCGGCCTTCCATTCGGCGCGGGCGGCCTCAAGGTCGGCTTTGGTTGCCAACGTCGGAAGCATGGTTTCCAGCGTGGTCTCAATGGCGGTCAAGTCCACCGTCATACGGTTTTCCCTCTACCGCCCATGGTTGTTCCTGGAACAGTCTATCGCTTGGCGCGGAGACAGTTCTTTGCCGCGAGTCAATGCGCCAACTCCGGTGCCCCTTACACTCGTTTCATTGCTATCCGGAGGCTGAGGTTCGTCGTGCGAAATGCAGAGACGCTTGTTTTCGCCACTGAGCCGTCGCTCGGCCGGTAGCAGAAATGTCATCCGCATTCGCTGAGGCCCTGGCAGCAGGAGACACCGCTGCCATCCGACGAGCGCCTAAGTCTGACCTCCACTCGCACTCCTACTTCGCTGCACCAATTGCCGACGTCGAACAATGGCTCGGCCGCGCGATTGACCGTCCGCCGCCCAGGATGGATGGCCTGGACGGCATGCGGGCCTACGCGCGCCAGGCAATCGGCCCCTACATGGACAACTGGACGGCCTTTGAATTTGTGGCAGGCGCCGCCGCGCGACACGCTCAGAGCGACGGCGTGGTTCTGCTTGAAACGAGCTTCGACATCTGGGCCGTCCGGCACCACCCCGATGGGCTCCGCGGCCTTACGGCGCTTGCTGCGTCCTTGGAATCCAAGTTCCACGGCCAGGTCGACGTTCGGCCGGAAGTGGGGTTTTCACGCTCGTACGTGTCAAAGGATGATCTGATGACTTCGGTCTGGGAAGCCATCGAGTCGGGCGTCTTTCGATCAATCGACATGTATGCGTTCGAGGACGACTGCGATCCTGAAGCCGTACAAGACGTCTACGACCACGCGCGGTCGCACGGCCTGAAACTCAAGGCGCACGTCGGGGAATTCGGGGGTGCCGACGAGGTGAAGCGAACGGTCGAGGTACTTCAGCTTGACGAGGTGCAGCACGGGATCGCCGCCGCGGAGTCCACGGCCGTGATGAACTGGCTCTCCGACCATCGAATTCGGTTGAATATCTGCCCCACCAGCAACGTGATGTTGGGCGCCGTGGCCGACCTGGCGTCACATCCAATCCGCGCGCTGTACGACCACGGGGTGGATGTGACGATCAACACGGACGATTTGATGATCTTTGGGCAGAGCGTTTCGGATGAGTACCTGAATCTCTTCCGTGCCGTCGTGTTCACAGGTGACGAGCTTGAGGAGATTCGGCTGCGCTCTCTCGCTGACAGCCGGACTCTGGGGCGCAGGCAGTTCTGAATTTTCTCGTGAGCCGGGGCACACGCGAGTTGGCAGCGGCTACCTTTTTGCGGGCTCCAGCCGGTCGCCTGTGATTCGCCGGTAGTAGCAGCTGTGCCGCGCCACGCCGTCCTCAAGCGTGTGGCAGACGCCCTCGTTGCGAAGTCTGACCAGGTACAAGAGCGAGTTCTGCTCGCAGTTGACGCGGACCTCGACGACGTCCAGGAAGTTGCCTGAGGTTTCGCCCTTTACCCAGAGTTGATCTCGGGACAAGCTCCAGAAGGCTGCGACGCGATTTTGCAGGGTGTAGTCCACCGCCGTCCGGTTTGCGTGAGCCAGCACTAGGACGTCACGGGATTCGACGTCCTGCGCGACAACCGGTATCACTCCGTCGCCGCTGGCCGAAGAGAAGCGCCCGAAGTCCAGCGCGATGTCGCCGCCTTCCTCGAGCTCGTCGGTTGATAGTGCTGTTGAGTCACGCCAAGCCATGAGTGGTTCCCGCTATTGCGCCGAAGCGCGCTTGCTCCCCGGAGCCTACGCCGTTCTCAGGAACTCACGCTCGGGAGGAGTCAACGGCACGCGCCTACGTCTCTCGCCAGGGTAAGCGCCACAGGCCAAGACCCATAGCAACGATGGCGTAGGCCGCCAGCACGGCAAGCTCCAGCCAGACATCCACGCGTCCCCCAAGCGCGGCGGCAATGGCGTCGGCCGCGTAGCGCAGCGGCGACACGTACCCGAACCACTGCAGAAGCAACGGCGCCGACTCCAGCGTGAAGTACACCGGCGAGATGATGACGAGAACGATGGCGATCAGGCTGGCGATGATGTTTCCCACCGGCAGCGACGGCGCAAAGCTCATAACGAACAGCACAATGCCGGCCAGAGCCAACACCGTCAGTAGCAGCGCGGGGGCCAGCGCCCAGGTCGGCGAGATCTCCACGCCGGCGATAAGGGCGAATCCAAGCAGAAACAGTGCGGAAAGCGTGCCCGACACGGCGGTGTACAACAGCGTTCCGACCACATAGGCGGCCTTGGAGACGGGCATGGTGATGACGAGCTTCAGATGGCCCATGAACCGCTGCGCCACGATCTGCTGCCCGACGAGCATGGCGGTGCTGAAGGACACGCCGAAGATCAGCGTCCCGGCCAGCAGGCGTTGCCAGACGGCCGCGTCGTCCGGAGCTATTGAACGAAAGACGTAGAACATGGGGATCGGGAACACCAGGGTTCCCAGCACGATGAGATACCACTGGCGGATCATCGGCAGCACGTGGATTTCCAGCACGGCCAACGAATCGCTCAGGAACTTGCGCGGGCCGGGTTGGCTGAGGCGGTCAGTTCGAGCCATTGGTCTCGCTCTCACTGCGTGCTTGCTGCGTCAGCGCCAGGTACACGTCCTCCAGGCTCGTCCGCATCACCGCGTACTCGTCGATACCCTCGGCACGTAGTTGGGCGGCCAGGTCCAGGTGGTCGTCGCCGAAGACGGTCTGGGGACCCTCGGGAGTTTCGTAGACCAACTTGTATTCATGGCCGATCGAGGCCCGCAGGTTCGCGATCGTGTCCAGCGAGATCAGGCGCCCGTCCTGGATGATGCCGATGCGGTCGCAGAGCGTCTCGGCCTCCTCCATGTAGTGGGTGGTCAGGAGCACGGCGGCGTCGCGCTGGCGGTAGCTATGAAGGACCTCCCAGAGCCGCTGGCGGGACTCCACGTCCAGGCCAACGGTGGGTTCGTCCAGGATCAGCACGTCGGGCTGGGCCATCATGGCAATGCCCACCAGCAGCCGGCGACGGAGGCCGCCGGAAAGCCGTTCGCTGGTGAAGTCGCGGTGGGCCGTCAGGTCGAGTTCCTCGATTAACTCCTCCGCCCGCTCCCGCGCATCCCGCCGCGACAGCCCGCGTAGTACGCCAAAGATGCGCAGGTGCCGGTAAACCGACAGCCCGTCGAAGAGCCGGGCCTCCTGCGGAACCACGCCAATGCGCGACTTCGCGTCGTCCGGATTCGCCACGGCGTCGATTCCGACCACGCGCACCTCGCCGGAAGTTGGAATCAGTTCCGTGGTGATCTGACGTACCAGCGTGGTCTTGCCCGCGCCGTTTGGCCCCAACACGCCCAGGGCCTCTCCCCAGTTGACGGTCAGGGTGATGTCCCGGTTGGCCTGCGGGCCGTCTTTGTACTGCTTGTTGAGGTTGCGGACCTCGATGGGCAGCGGTCGCCCGGACGTGCTCATGGACTGGAGCTCGCAGACTGGCTTGGCGGGACCGTGCAACCCAGCATGCCGGAAACCGTTGCCCTCTGAAACCACCGAGAGCAACGCGCGGGCAATTCACCTCATCGAGGAGAGACCTCATCCGGCGACACCGCCTACACTTGCCATGCGCGGCCGCCTTTCCTGCCGGAGTCGAGGCATGAAGCTCACCAGCCAGCAGCGCGCCTTCTTTGAGACCTTTGGCTACCTGGGCTTTCCCGGGCGATTCGCGGAGGAAGCGGAGGCCATCACCGCCGAGTTCGAGTGCCTCTGGGCCGAGCATGGCGGCGGGCATCACGGGCAGGCGCATGACCATGAGCAGCGTTCGGCGCTGGTGCCCTTTATCGACCAGAGCGAGTACCTGAGCGCGCGGCTGGACGACCCGCGCATCAACGACGTGGCCAGCGACCTGTTGGGCGAGGACTACAACTACACGGGCAGCGACGGCAACTTCTACGTGGGCGACACGCGCTGGCACTCCGACGGCTACGCGCGCAGCAAGTACCGGAACATCAAGTTCGCGTTTTACTTGGATCCGGTCGACCGCGACACGGGGTGCCTGCGGGTCATTCCCGGCAGCCACCATCGGGGCGACGACTACGCGGAGGGCTTGCAGGACATTATGTCCAGCCAGCGGACCTGGACGATGGCGGAACGCGTGGGCGTCACGGGCCGGGAGATGCCGGCCGTGGCGTTGGAGACCCGTCCGGGCGACTTGCTGATGTTCAACCAGGACCTCAAGCACGCATCCTTTGGCGGCGGCACCCGGCGGCGCATGTTCACCATCAATGTGTCCGAACGCTTTGCCGAGAAGGATCTCGACGAACTGCGCCAGGACATCGGGCACGCGGCCCGTTTCTGGATCGAGCGCGCCTACGGCAACGCCATGATCCGAACGGCCGGGCCACAGCGCATGCGTCACCTGGAACAGCGCCTGGCCAACGACAGCCACTTGCCGGAACTCGTGCGCAAGGCGCGCCAGGAGATGAGCGAGCCCTCGCGGGGGTAGTCACCGGCGGTGCCAGGATAGGCCGCCTGCTATGGCATGGCGGGCGGACGGTATGGTTTATGTGAGGGCACTGCGGCTCGATCGTGAGGTACCGGTGGTGATGATGCGAATGTCCTCGTGAGGGTCAGACCGGGCGTCACGCGGCGCAACGTGCTGCGAATGTTGGGCGGCGGAGCCGCCGCAATCATCGGCGCCGCCTGCGGCGAAGAGCCTGCTCAGCAGACTCCCTCTCCCAGCACCGGCCGCCGCGACCTGGATGCCGCCCTGCAGCGGGCTCGCACCGCGACGGCCACCGTGACCGAGCGCGCGCCGGCGCCGGGTCCGTCACTTCCGCAGCCCGGGGAGCGGCGCGAAGTGCCCGTAGCCGTCATGTCGTTGGAAGTCGCGGGCCCCAGGATTTTCGCGTTATTCGCCAATGGGCTGCTGGAGGCCGGCCGCCAGTCCGAGGGCCGCTACAAGTTCAGCGACGTGCCTCTCGATTTCTTTGCATCTGAGGATTGGAGCATGAGCCGCACGCTTGCGGCAGTGGAAGCTTCGGCCCCCGAACTCGTCGCCTATTTCGACATCGATCTTGAAGACCTGGTCGCCCACGACCAACTCACGCCGCTGGGCGACTTTCTGGCTGCCGATCCGGACTTCGATCCCGGAGCATTCTGGCCCGGCGTCCTGGAGAGCGGCCGTCACGACGGCGAGCAATTCGGGCTGCCGTTTTCAGTCTCTCCATCTTTCACACTGGTCAACGGCGAACTGGCGGCCGAGCGGGACATTGAACTGCCCGAGCCAACCCTGCAGGCCTTCACCGCCGAGGCCTTCCTGCGAACCGCGCAAGCATTCCACGAGCCTGATCCACCTGACGGTGGCCTCGGTACCCGAGGCATTCTGGGCGGAGTCCTCGCCGAGCCGACGTCGAGCGGCGACTACCTGGTGTTTCCGCCGGTGACGGTTGCGTTGCTCTCCGCGCTGGGGAGATTTCGCGATGCCAGCGGCGGCTTTACTTCACTTCAGAGCGACAAAGCTCGTGAGGTCTTGGAGTTTTACGGCGACTTAATCCACCGCCACCGCTTGCTGAAGATTGGCGACTATGACATTTTCCCGTATGTACAGGCCGGCACGTGGGGCATTGGATTCGGAACCATCGCCTTCTCGGACATCGGCGAGTTCCGCGGCGACAATCGCGTGTACCCCTTTCCCTCGTTCGGATCGGGGCGAAACCCCACCCATACGTTCCATCTCGGCATCGTGAAGTCGGCCAGGGATCCCCAGGTTTCCTACGACGCGTTGCGGCATCTGTACTCAGCCGTCGCGCCCGCCTCGATTTTGCCGCCACTTCGCGTGGATGCGGCAGCGGTTCGGAAGCTCATGCCCGAACTGAACGGCGACGACGAGAATGTGCTCGTGCACATGCTTGAGAACGCGGCGTTCGACGACTCCTCGCGGTCCGAGTCGGAATCGCTCAGGGACACGATCGTTCGCGACGTATTCCTCGGTGACACGGACCCGGGCGAGGGGTTGCAGAGAGCGGTTCAGGCGATGCAGGAAAGTTCGGCCGGCAACTAACTCGCGTAGGTAGGAAATCTCGACGAGACCCTTACCCTAGGAGCACAGTGCGTTCGGAAGCCGCTATCGGGAGGCCAGCGTGTCCACTCCATTGGTCGAGAACGTCGACGTGTTTTTTCCGGGTCAGGGCGACACGCTGACCCAGGCGCCGGCCTATCACTGGGATCGGACGGAGGCGCCGGCGGAGGTTTCGGCAAAGGAAGGCCTCTCGGAGCAGAACGAGCCGGATTCGAATGCGATTCACACGTTCGGGGTGACCGCGAACTTCTATACCAGTACTCGAGACCCGAACGAGCTTCTAATTGCGGTCATCAGCACCGACCGCCCGATGCGCAAGCGAATGGCCCAGGCCAAGGTGACCGTCGATTTCACGAACCTGCAATACCACAACTACGACGGCTTCGGCGTCGGCATGCCCGGACTGATCGTCACGGGCGCCGGGAACGTGGTGGCCGTGTGTTGCCGGCGCCACGATTCAATGAGCGACGGCGGCCATGAAAACGACCTCCTTTCGGCGCGCAGCGTGGACGACGGCAAGACCTGGACCCGCCAGCAGGTCATCCACGCCGAAAAAGGCCAGTACACGTTCCTTGGGGCGATTGTCGAAGACCGGGTTACGCGAACGATTTTCGTGACCTTTTGGAACATTCCCGCCGATGTCCGAGATGACCTTGGGTATTTCAGCACCTATGCCGAGCAGGGCGGCGGGTTCGGGCTCGTCAGGAGCACCGACGACGGCCAGACCTGGTCGGAAGCCGTACGCGTCAATCCAAGCCCCAATGCCGAGGGCTGGACCGGGTGGCCCAACAACAACGAGCACGGGATTCAACTCATGGCCGGGCCGCACCGCGGTCGGCTGGTGATTCCTGGTTTCCTATATAAGGAAGGCGAGCCCGGACAGGTCCCGGGCGTGCGCGGCGGCCTGCTCTACAGCGACGACCACGGGACGACGTGGACGGTCGGCGCAGTCCTACCCAATGGATCCGACGAGGCGTCGCTGGTGGAAACCAGCGGCGGCGAGATCTACGTCAGCTATCGCCGAAACACCCAGCGCCGCGACGGCAGAACCTACGCACGGAGCCGCGACGGCGGACGGAGCTTTTACGAACTGGGTGAGCATCCCGAAATCAGCGGCCGGCCGGTCAACGTGGGCCTCGCCCGCCATGGCTCGGGCGACGATAACCGACCGGAGATTCTCCTGTTCTCCCATCCCATCGGCGTCAACCACCGCATCCCCGGCGGTACCGAAATGACCATCTATGCGAGCACGGACGCCGGGCGCACATGGCCAATCTCGAAAATCATCGATCCCCGACCCTGCCGCTACTCCGACCTTGCCGTTACCCCCGAGGGCACCGTGCTCTGCCTGTATAGCGTGGGCAACGTCCGTGACCTCGAGAAGATCACCGTCGCCCGCTTGAACATCGAGCAGTTCACTGCCTAGCTGTAGTGACCACAGAAGTGTGAGACACGGCTGACGGGCGGATGGCCGCCAAGGGAGCCGGATCGCGCGTGCGAGCTACTGTGCATCTAGGGAGCGGCTGCCATGAGTACAACCGTTGAGATCAGGAAGTCCGTCCCGATCGTGGCCGATGTGGACGTTCTCGTCGTCGGCAGTGGAATCGCGGGAGCTACGGCTGCCGTAACCGCCGCGAGGAACCGAGCCACGACAATGGTCGTCGATCGCTTTGGCTTTCCTGGCGGAGGTTCAGGACCAGGCTTGATAGGCGGCGCGCCGACTTTGGAGTTGCCCGACACAATGCCTGACGGCCTGCCAGGGATTCCGGGCGAATTCGTGCGCCGGTGCGAGGCGTACTGCAACGCGCCGCTGCTCAATCACTACTTCCGCGATAGCCAAGTCATGATCTACATGTGGTTGCGGATGATGCAGGAGGCCGGCGTTCAGTTCATGTTCAACGCCTACGCAGCCGACCCCATCATGGATGGAAATCAGGTAAGGGGACTGGTGGTCGAGAACAAGTCAGGCGCCCAGGCCATCCGCGCCAACGTCGTGATCGATGCCACGGGCGACGCCGATGTGGCCTGCCGAGCGGGTGCGCCAGTGGACACCCGCAGCACCTACGGCCATCCAGGAATGTACTTCGCCATGGCCAACGTCGACATGGAGGAATACGAGGCCCAGGTTGTCAACCGCGAGCCGAATCGGGAGGACCTGCGATGGGCCAAGGCTCTCTTCCAACGAGAGCTTGGACGTGGTGTGGGACGCCTCAACCGACTGGTTTCCTATTTCAGGCCCGCCTGGGAATCGGGCGAATACAAGATCATCCGCAAGGTCGACGATTTGGGCAGCATCCTCATGGATCACGGCCTCTTCAGGAGCGTGTCGGGCGCGCAACCTGTGCGAGATCCGATTCGAATTGGCAAGTACGGCATTGTCGGCGCGCTGGTGGGGGTACAGGGAGGGAAAAGTCATCTGAGCGGAGACGCCGCGGTGATGACGTCACTGGAGGTGGGCTGCCGCGCGTACATCTTTGAGACGTCCCACTTCCTGCGCCAGCACATACCAGGCTTCAAAGACGCGTACCTTCACGTCGTCTCGTCCTACTTTCACTCACGGGGCGGCCGCAGCATCGTGAGCGAGTGTCCCGTAACGACGTCAGATGCCCAGGCGGGGCGGCTCTACGACGACGTGGTTTTCGTGGGCGATGACCCGGAGAACAGGTCCGCCAAAGAAGGCGAGGCGAGGCGAGGTCGTATAGAGGGATTCGATTTCCCCTACCGGCAGTTCCTACCGCGAGGGGTCGAGGGCCTGCTGGTAACGGGACGAGCAGCCATCATCCAACCGCCGGTAATGCGGGCGCGGTGGATGATCTTCCTCATGGGACAGGCGGCAGGCGCGGCAGCAGCGCTGGCAGCCAAGACGGGCACCACGCCGCGAGCCCTGGACGTGAGGAAGTTGCAGCATTTGCTCCACCACCAGTACCAATCCCCTATGGGCAGTAACGCGCGTCTGCGCGAATTGGGGATCATCTGACCTGATTCGCCGCCGTTCTTTTCGCGGAAAGAACGCTGACCGCGCCGTGGACGAGAATGGGAATACAGCCGAGCGTGGCGATGGTACACAGCCTGCGGAAGATGGAGGCGGCGCTGCTGCGTGAGGCGAACGTGGCGTCAAACGGCTGGGGTCTGCGCATTGCGGCGGGCAACCGAGCCCACCAAGTGGTAAGCAGCCCTGTGGCGGCGGTTGAAGCGGTGGTGAAGCGCTTTGAGTTGGAAGAAGCTCGGGTACGGCGGCTGAACATGAGCCAAGCGTTCCACAGTGCCTTGGTGTAGGTGAAGGCGCGATCGGTTATGACCGCTTGGATAGTGACCCCGGGCTGCCGGGCGAAGGCGTGGGCCCGGGTGAGGCAGTGGGCGCTAGTAGCGCGGCGCTCATCCGTGCCGGCCTCTGCACGATACCGACTTGAAGCCTCCTGACAGCGCGCCTACGATTGCTCCTGGGGCGCCGGGGCGGCTGAGCGTAGCGCGCAATCTGAATGCATCAATGGTGGCACACGGGTGCCACGACCCGTGCCCGATTGCACCCGCGCGGAGGGAGTGCGCAGGGATGTATCGGACCGTTCGAGTCGCGGCGCTTTCCATCAAACCCAAGAAATGGGATAAGCCAGCCAACGCCGACAAGCTCGAGGCGTACGTGCGTCAAGCCGCTCGCCAGGCGCCCGAGTTGATCGTAGCCCCGGAGGGGTTTCTCGAGGGCTACGTGGTCATGGACGTGGTGGCGCACCCCGAGAAGGCCGCGCTGATGCACGAGATCGCCGAGCCGCGTGACGGGCCTTATGTTCGGCGGTTTCGACGCCTGGCGCGCGAGCTGCGCGTCAACCTGTGCTTTGGCTTCGCCGAGCGGGTGGGCCGTGAGGTCTACAACTGCGCCGCGTTCATCGGACCCGATGGGCAGATCCGCGGGACCTATCACAAGACCTACTTTGCCGAAGGCACGCATCCCACCTGGTCGTTCAACCGGATAGGCACGAAGATCCGAGCCTTCGATACGGCGCTGGGACGCGCCGGCATCGTGATCTGCGCCGACCGTGCCAACCCGTTGATCAGCCGAACGCTGGTGTTGGACGGGGCGCAGTTCATCCTGATCCCATCCTATGGCTCACGCAAGAAGTGGCAGAACCAAGCCGTGCTGGCACGGGGGCGCGAAAACGGCGTGCCCGTGGTGCAAGCCAATGTGGGCGTGAACCTGATTGTGAGCAAGGGTGAAGTGGTCGCCTACAAATGGGGTGTGGATCAGATCACCAGCGCCGAGATCGAAGTGCCAATGCCTCCCTCGCCCGCCGGGGCACGTCAGGCCGAGCGAACCTACCTCGCCGAGCGGGGTCCGGAGATGGCGCGCCGCTATCGACGCATGATGACGAGGCTGGCAAAGGCTGCGAACGACCGCTGACCACCGTGTGACGGCCAAGGCGATAGACCGGGCAGGCTGACGGGCTCCATCAAGCGCACGCGGACATCACGCCCCGCGGCTCGTTCCGCGCCATGCGGACCAAAGCTTCGGCGAGGACTCGGACCCGTGGTGATTGTGCTACGCGAACCCTAGGGGCCGCTCGTCGCGACGCTACTCGTCGCAGCAAAATTGTAACGGGCGGGCTGTGGAACCCGCCCGTTACACAACGACGTCCTAGCTACGCGAGCGGCGGCAGGCCGAGCTTCTGGCGATTCTGGTCGTATTGATCTCGCTGAGAGATCAGGTCCCTGCGGGCGTAATCCAGCATCTGCGGTACAACCTCATCGACCGACTTTTCACCGATGAACGCCAATTCGGCGAAGTTCCGCCACTCATAGAACTCCCAGAAGTTCGGGAGCTGCATCATCATGGGCTTCTTGTCCTCATACTCCATGAAGGTCTTCTGCCACTTCATGCCTTCCGGCGGCGCCGCAAGCGTCTCCGGTCGATCGAGGGAAGACTTCAAGATCGGGAACGTGCCGCGCTCAATGGCAATCCGATCCTGGAATACGGGGCCGGCCGTGAAGAGCGAAAAGTCAGCGGCCTCCTCCACCACGCCAAACGTTGTTGCGGCACTCGTCACCAGGTTGCCCGTGCTCGACCACCAGTGCCCCGGATTGCCGGTTCTCCCGACAGGCTGCGGACAGAGCGACCATTGGAACCGGTCCTTGATCCGCGGTATGAAGAACCCCGTATAGCCGGCCCACCAAAGATTGACCCACGCCTTTCCAGCAGTCATTGGGTCGCCGAACTCGCCGCTTATCTCTTTCGCAATGGCGGCAGGCGGCGCGACCTTGTACTTGTGAATAAGGTCAACGGCAAACTGGAAGCCGGTGTCGCCGCCGTTCTCAAAGACATAGAGCTCGGTCTCGCTCGCATTCCGGTGTGAGCGAGCGCCGTCGGCAAACATCATGGGCCCCCAGTTGAAGTCGAAACTCTGGTGGACGCCAAAGTTCCCCCACGTGCCCTTCTCAGGATCGGTGGCCTTCTTAGCGCCCTCCAGAAACTCGTTCTCATAGGACCAGCCAGGGGACGGGAATTCGATGCCGTACTCCTCGGCGAGGGTCAGGTTGAGCGCGGGTCCGTTCAGCCCGCCTTGGAACGGCATGCCGTACTGCGGCCCTTCCATCACCTGAGGTGGCAGCTCACCGTTCGCCTGCCCGTACTCGTAGTTGACCGTGTAGCTGTCCGCGTTGAAGTACCAGAACTCGGGGTTGAAATCCGGATGCTTGTCCAGAGCATCGTTGATCTGCGTGAAGCCGCCGGCCGCAACGAAATGGTTAAAGGTGCCGCCATTCAGCATGCCGACTTCGGCCTGCGTGCCGGCGGCCATCTGGATGGCGAACACGTCCTCGTATTGCGAGGGTTGCGGTACGAATCGGACATTGACGTTGGGCCGGGTCTGGGCAAACTTGCTAAGGCCCCACTGCATCGCCTCTCCACGCGGTCCGGACGTGTGATCGGTCACATACCGGAAATTCACCGGCTCCGCCTGCGGTGCTGCAGCCGGTTCGACCACCGGGGCTGGCGACGCGGCGGAAGCCGCGGCCGGGGATGCCGGTTCCTCCTCAGCCGCTTCCTCGCCGCAGGCCGCGAGTAGGGCGGTGCCCGCCAATCCAAGGGCCGCCCCAGCACTTGCGAGCAACATTCGGCGTCGGGTTACCGGACCAATCATGGGATCCTCCTCAGAATGATCGCGAGCTCCGGTCACGCATCCGGACCGTGTGTCGCGGATCCCGCACACGCCCTGGATACTACGAACGCCAAAATCTCGCTGTCAAATAGTTCGTAGACAAAGGAACTGCACGGCCCCTGGACCGTCTCTGGTGGAATCGACCAGCCACCGCTGGAACCCGTCATGGCAGAGCCTCGCGTGCGGGGCTGGCCCGATAAGGGACGGGCTCAATGGTCTCGGCGGGAAGCCGCTTGACAGGCCCTGAGCATGCACCAACAATTCCGCCTGACCGAACACATTTACGCATCGTTCGTTCAGGTGCCCGTCCCAGGGAGAATAGGGAAGGCGGTGAGAATCCGCCACGGTAGCGCCACTGTAAGCGGGATTTCGGGGCCGGGGCCCACTGTCGAGCAATCGATGGGAAGGGGCCGGCGATAGACCCAAGCCCGTAAGCCAGGAGACCTGCCTGAACGAGAGGTGACCGCTCTCCGCTTTAAGAGAGGGTTCCTCGGAGTCAGGTCGTAGGGCCTGGCCGACGGAAGCCCTGGTTTTCAGCGGAGATTCGCTGGAGGCAGGACTTGCGAGAGGCCGCTCGACCGGTTTCGGTGCGTTCATTCCGACAGTCCGGCGTTTCCGCGCGCCTTGCGGTGGGCGGCGTTGTGCTGGGCGGGCTGGTTCTGGTCACGTCGCTGATCTCGCTGAGCCTCGGGCCGGTTGATATCCCGGTGGAGCACGTGGCGGCGATCGTGCTGTCGTTCGTGGGCCTGGACGTTGCCGAGGTCGGACGCACCGAGCAGTTGGTGATCGAGCAGATCCGGCTGCCGCGGATCCTGGTGGGCGCGTTCGTGGGGATGGCCCTGGCGGTGGCCGGGGCGACGATGCAGGGGCTGTTCCGCAACCCGATGGCGGATCCCGGGATTATCGGGGTCTCGGCGGGCGGGGCGCTGGGCGCGGTGATCGCGATTGCCACGGGGTTGACGGGGCTGTTTTTCCTGGCGCTTCCGTCGTTTGCCTTTGTGGGCGCCGTGGCGGCGACGTTCCTGGTCTACGGGATCGCGGCGGTTGGCGGGCACTTTTCGATGGCGACGCTGCTGCTGGCGGGGGTGGCGGTGAACGCGTTCCTGGGTGCGGTGATCTCCGCGATCATCATCCTGCTGCCCGACAACGAAGCGTTGCGCGAGATTCTGTTCTGGCTGGCGGGGGGGCTGGATTCGCGGGCCTGGGAGCACGTGCACATCTCGGCGCCGCTGATCGTGGGCGCGACGGTCGTGATCCTGCTGCGGGCTCGCGACCTCAACCTGCTGATGCTGGGCGACGACGAGGCACAGGCCCTGGGGGTGCGCGTAGGGGTGACGCGGGTTGCCCTGCTGGCGGCGGCCTCGCTGGCGACCGGCGCGGCGGTGGCGGTGAGCGGGACGATCGCATTCGTTGGACTGGTGACGCCGCACATCCTGCGGCTGGTGCTTGGCCCGGATCACCGCGTGTTGATTCCGTTGAGCGCGATTGCCGGGGCAGTGTTCGTGGTGGTGGCGGACACCTTTGCGCGGACGATCATCCAGCCGGCGGAGTTTCGGGTTGGCGTTCTCACGGCCTTCGTGGGGGCGCCGTTTTTCGTGTTGTTGCTGATTCGGAATAAGCGTCAGGCCTACGCGCTGTGAGCTGCACCTCAGTGATTAGTGTCAATGCCGCATCCAGCCAGTGGCTCAAGCACAGCTTGCGGCTATTGGATGGCGATTTCAAAAGAGAAGCAATTTATGTCCATAACTGAGTTAACAAACGACTTCGACCGTGAAATGCGCGATGACGAGTTCGGGGACGCCCGAGGGCTGGTTATCGTGAACACCGGGCTCGGAAAGGGCAAGACAACCGCAGCCCTGGGGGTGATGCTGCGGGCCTGGGGAAGCAATTTGCGTACCAGGATGTTTCAGTTCATCAAGAGCACGAACGCAAACTTCGGCGAACACCGAGCCGCGCGAAAGCTCGACATTCCAATTGAAGCTCACGGCGATGGCTGTACCGCTCGATCTAAGGACCTGGATGTGTCCAGGGACCTGGCCGTGGCCCAGTGGGAACGCTGCAAGAACGCAATGGCAGACGGAGGCTCCGACGTTGTGGTTCTCGATGAGTTCAAGTATCCGCTGCACTACGGGTGGATTTCGTTCGATGACGTTGCGCATGCGCTGACGCGCCGGCCCCGGGAGATGCACGTCATCATCACGGGTCGCTACGCCCCGCAGGAATTGATTGACTTCGCTGACGTCGTGACGGAAATGGATGTCGTCAAGCATCCGTATCGGGACCAGGGCATCAAGGCCCAGCTGGGGATCGAGCTGTAGCGATGCTTGCATGGCAGCACGAGTCTCGATCCGCTCCGGTGGATCAGATCGATCACGTGAGCTCATCCATATCTTGCAATCGACTTCGAGCCCTGTGTCAGAAGGCAATCCATGCCTTGCGTGGGTGCATTAGACCTCCTGGCTGGAGTTTGAAGGAGATTGCGTTGCAGCGACCGAATCCGGCACTCGCCGAACAGCGGTGGGCGCGCGAGCCATTGAAAGGCCCCGTGGTGTCATAGCGACAACATTCGCAATAACAATCCCGTATAGACCGACTTCTTCTTCCAACTCTTGGGCCGACACACAGAAGCGTGCGGCCGCAGAAAGGGCTTTACGTTTCAATGCAACGACTTCGTAGGTTCGCCATTCTGCCTCTGCTCAGTGCAGCCCTGGCATTCAGCCTCTCGGCATGCGGACCCGAATCCGAGCCACCGCCACCGGTTCAGACGGCCGCACCGCCCGCAGCCACGGCGCAGGTCGTGAGCGCTCCGGCCACGCCGGCGGCGGCGGCGACGGAGAGCCCGACCCCGCAGGCCACGGCCGAGCCGACGCCGACGGCGGCGGCGACCGCCGAGCCAACACCAAGGCCCGCGGCGACTCCAACGCCGACCCAGGAGCCCACGCCGACTCCGGAGCCGACGGCCGAGGCAACGCCTGTGGCTACGGCCACGGCAACGCCGGAAGCCACACCCAAGCCGGCCCCGACGGAGGAAGCCACCCCTGCAGCCGCGGCGTCTGCGGAGGCGTTCCAGGGTGTGCGCGGGATCGTAGATCCATCCAACTTCGGCTGGCCGCGCGAGGTCGAGGGGCTGAACGGGGTGGTGAGCATTGCGGCGAAGCCGCTGACCATCATCACGGCGTCGGTGGGTCACGACGAGATGACGCTGGCGATCGTTCCGATCGAGCGACTCGTCGCGGTCGGCGGTTCGTCGAAGAACGCGACGTACTCGAACGTGGCCGACCTGCTGCAGGAGAAGACCGAAATCTCGCGTGACCCGGAGACGATCATTGCCCAGGAACCGGACATCATCGTCACGAGTCCCTTTTTCTCCGCCGACGGGATTGCCGCCCTGTCGAAGGCGGGGATTCCGGTGATCCAGACCGAGCTCAAGCAGGGTCCGGAGGCCCGGATCAACAACATCCTGCTGATGGGCTACATCTACGGGGAAGAAGAGCGGGCGGTCGAGTTCGCCACGGAAGTTCGCGAGCGGTATGAGGCCCTGATCGCGGTAACCGGCGAGGTTGAGACGCAACCCCGCGTTCTGGCCCTTACGCAGTACGGGGACAAGATCTGGACGGCGGGCAAGGACTCGACGGAAGGCGGGGTGATCTCCGCGGCCGGCGGCCTGAACGTGGCTGCGGAGGCCGGGATCGAGGGGAATCAGACCACCAGCCTGGAGGGCGTGATTGCCATGAACCCGGAGGTGATCGTGATCGCGCAGCCGCTGGAGTTCGGCGCGGCGGAGTTCAGGCAGAGCCTGCTGGACAATGAGGCGCTGGCAGAGCTTCCAGCGGTGAAGAACGAGGCGATCTACGTGGTGGAAAGCAAGCACTTCACCACGCTGTCCTACTGGAACATCCGCGGGGCCGAAGACCTGGCGCGCATTCTGTGGCCGGATGAGCTGGGCGATTCCGAGAGCCCGGCCTTCAGCCTGGCGGAGTAGTTGACGATGCAGACCGAACGAGCAGCGTCTATCCGGGCGGACGAACTCGGCTTCCGGGTCGAGGCGAAGGCGCTGCTCGAGCGCGTGCAGTTGCACGCGGACCGGGGTCAACTGGTCGGTCTGATCGGCCCGAATGGCGCGGGGAAGTCCACGCTTCTCCGCGCCATCGCGGGCGTATTGCGGCCGCAGGAAGGCGCCGTGTGGCTGGAGGGCGAGGAGCTTGAGTCCATCCCGGCCAGGGACGTCGCGGCCCGGATGGCCCTGGTGCCGCAGATCGCGCCCTATACGCACGGGTTCACCGCGCGCGAGCTGGTGCTGATGGGTCGGTATCCGCACCTCGGTCGCTTTCAGATTGAAGGCGCAGCCGACGAGGCGATCGCGCGCGAGGCCATGGAGCTCACGGAGACGGAGGAGTTCGCCGAGCGAACGCTGGACACCCTGTCTGGCGGCGAGCGTCAGCGCGTGTTCGTTTCGCGCGCCCTGGCGCAGCAGCCACGGGTCCTCCTGCTGGACGAGCCGACGGCCAACCTGGACGTGCTGCACAAGCTGCGTGTGCTGGACCTGGTTCGGCGACTGGTGGACGAGGGACTGACGGCGGTGGCGGCCATTCATGATCTGGGAATGGCGGCGCGCTACTGCGACCGGTTGGTCTTGCTCAGTGAAGGTCGCGTGCTGGCGGAAGGGCCGCCCGAGGCCGTGCTCGCGCCAGACATCATCGAGGCGGCGTTTGGGGTTCGATCGGCCGTCTATCGCGATCCCGTCACCGGATCGCTGGTGGTGAGCCTGATTGCCCCGGCGGACGATGCGAACGACACCTCGCGATCGAACGGCGCCAACGGTCGAAGCGCCCATCCGACATCGGCCGTGACGCTTTCCACAGAGCCAACCGGGAGTTGACTCATGACCGTTCGAGAACCTCACGCACGACCCGACGCACCGCCCAAGCGCCCACGCGGCCGACACGGTCTGGTCATCGTCAATACCGGCGAGGGCAAGGGCAAGACGACGGCCGCGCTGGGGGTGATCTTTCGGGCCTGGGGACGGGACTTCAAGATCCGGATGTTCCAGTTCATCAAGCACACCACCGCAACGTTCGGGGAGCACCGGGCGGCGATGCGGCTGGAGATCCCCATCGAGGCGCTGGGCGACGGGTTTACCTGGCTCTCGAAGGACATGGATCGAACGGCGGCGCTGGCGGTGGAGCAGTGGGGCCACTGCAAAGAGGCAATCCTGAAGGGTGAAGAAGACATCATCGTGTTGGATGAGTTCACCTACGCCATGCACTACGGCTGGGTGCCGGTTGAGGACGTGGTGGAGACGCTCAAGGCACGGCCGGCGCCGCTGCACGTGATCATCACCGGACGCTATGCGCCAGAGGAACTGATCGACTGCGCGGATTTAGTGACGGAAATGAAGATGATCAAACATCCGTATCGCGAGCAGGGCATCCGGGCGCAACGGGGGATCGAGTTCTAGAGGTGACGCTCGACGAGGTCGTCGCCAGCATTCGTCCGGCAGACAACCAGGCGAAGCAAGCGGCGAAGCAGCGTCAGCAGCGGCTGACAAAGCCGCCGGGCAGTTTGGGTCGGCTGGAGGACGTCTCGATTCAGCTGGCCGGCATTTTCGGAACCGAGCGCCCGATCGTTCGAAACACCACCCTGATCGTGGCCGCCGCCGATCACGGAGTTGTGGCGCAGGGTGTGACCGGATATCCGCAGACCGTAACCGCCCAGATGGTGATGAACTTCCTGGCGGGCGGGGCCGCGATCAACGTGATGGCGCGAGCGCGCGGCGCTGAACTGGTGATCGTGGATGCGGGCATTGCCACGCCGCTGCCGGCACATTCCGACCTGCGGGTTGTGGCGCCCGGGCGCGGGACCAAGGACATGACGCGGGGACCGGCAATGCGTCGGGCCCAGGCGGAAGCCTGCCTGGAGGCCGGAACCGAGCTGGCGGGGTCCGCCGCCGAGCGGGGAGCACAGGTCATTGCGACGGGCGACATGGGGATCGGCAACACCACGGCCGCCAGCGCGATCACGGCCGCGCTCACCGGTGCGTCGCCGCGTGAGACCACGGGTCGGGGGACGGGTCGCAGCGACCGGGAGTTGGAACACAAGATTGCGTGCGTGGAACGCGCGCTGGACGTCAATCGGCCGGATCCGGACTGCGGGCTGAATGTGCTGACGAGGGTGGGCGGCTTCGAGATCGGGGTGCTGGCCGGGGTGGTGCTGGGCGGGGCGCTGGCGCGACGGGTCGTCGTATTAGATGGCTATGTTTCGGGGGCCGCCGGGCTGATTGCCGCGAGCCTGTGTCCCGCAGTGCTCGACTATGTCATTGCCGGGCACCTGTCAGCCGAGCCGGGTCATCGCATTGCATTGCGGCGCTTGGGGCTGCGGCCATTGCTCGACCTGGACATGCGACTGGGCGAAGGCACCGGGGCACTGCTGGCGACGGGACTGGTTGAGATTTCGGCCGCGTGCCTGTCGGAGATGGCCACGTTTGACGAAGCCGGCGTTTCGGACCGCGAGGCGGCGGACGCCGCTGGATCGACGGCGTGAAGGGCCTGCGGATGGCCATCGGTTTTCTGACGGTATTGCCGGTGGGGCCTATTCGCCCGGGACCAATGGGCGCCGCGCGGGCCTACTTCCCGCTGGTTGGGCTCGGGCTGGGCGGGCTGCTGGCCGGGCTGGACCTTGCGGCCAGCCAGGTGTTGCCGCCGCCCGTCGTTGGCGCACTACTCGCCGCGGCTTTGCTCGTACTAACCCGCGCCCTTCACACCGAGGGTTTCCTGGACACGTGCGACGGCCTTCTGGGCGGGCGCGACCGCGAGTCGCGGCTTGCCATCCTGCGCGACTCGCACGTAGGCGCGTTTGCCGTGGTGGGCGGCGTGAGCCTGTTGTTGCTGAAGTGGACGCTGCTGGTCGGCATTCCGGAAACCGAACGGATTGGCCTGCTGGTTCTCTTTCCCTGCCTCTCGCGCTTTGCCATGGTCACCTCGATGTCCGTATTCCCATACGCACGAACGCAGGGACTCGGCACGGCGTTTCAGGTCGGCGCCGGCTGGCGTCAGCTCGCCACTGCGCTGGTGACGGCCGCGGTTGCCGCCGGTTTGTTGCTCGGAATTGCCGGGCTGATATTGCTGGCGATCGCGACAGGGGTTGCCCTCGGGCTGGGACTCTGGATCAGGCGACTGCTCGGCGGCATGACGGGCGACACCTACGGGGCAACCAACGAGATTGCCGAGGTGGTAGTCCTTGTGGCCGGACTTACGCTAATTCAATTGACGCCGGAATTCGTCGGCGCACCGTTCTGGTAGGCGCGCGGACATGAGCACCTGGTACCTCGTGCGACACGGCGAAACCGAGTGGAATCGAACGGGCCGGATGCAGGGGCACACGGGCGTGCCGCTGAGCGCCGAGGGCCGCCGCCAGGCAACCCTGCTGGCAGAGCGGTTGCGGAGCGTCGACTTCGCGGCGGTTTATTGCAGCGACCTGCCACGCGCGGCGGAAACCGCCCGGATCATCGCCGCCGACCGCGACCTTGCGATCAGCGACGAATCGGACCTTCGCGAGTTTTCGTACGGCGAGTGGGAAGGGCTGACGCTGGAGGAAGTCGAGACGCGCTATCCGGGCGCGCTCGCCGAGCGGATCGAGGCCGGCGGCAACCTGGGATGGACCGCACCCGGCGGCGAGAGCGCAGTCGACGCGCTCCAGCGGGTTCGCCGCTTCACTACGCGTGCGAGTGAGAGTCTCGGCGTTCGGGAGGACATTCTCGTCGTGGCGCACGGCGGGTCTGTGCGCGCCCTTGCGGTCTGCCTGCTGGATCTGGCGGACGACGATTTCTGGAAGTTCCGCGTCGACAACACCGCGCTGGCCATCGTCAGCGATCATGACAGCACCCGCGTGCTCGAGTCCTGGAACGACACGAGCCACCTTGCATCCCCAGAGGCGACGAAGTCGGAGTGAGCAAGCGCCTGACCCTTGTGCTGGGCGGCGTTCGCGCCGGAAAGAGCCGCTACGCGCAGGAGTTAGCTCGGGAGGGTGGTCAAGTTCTGTACGTCGCCACGGCCGAGGCCGGCGACGAGGAGATGGCCGCTCGGATCCAGGCGCACCGGGAAGAGCGCCCATCGGACTGGGCGACGCTGGAAGAACCGATCGACGTTGCCGGAGCACTCGAGCCGCTCTTGGCGGACTCCGACACCGTGCTAATCGACTGCCTGACCCTGTGGGTCAGCAACCTGCTGCTCCAAGACCCTGACGACGGTGAGGTGCAGGCACACATCCGGTCGCAGGCCAGTCAGCTGATCGACTTGTACGAGCGAAGCAAAGCCTCCTGGATTGTCGTCAGCAACGAGGTCGGGCTCGGCGTGATACCGGCAACCAGGCTGGGACGCGACTACGCCGATGCCCTGGGGCGAGTCAACCAGCAGTTCGCCGCCGCGGCGGATGAGGTGATCGTGATGTTCGCGGGGCTGCCGGTGGCCTTGACAGGCGGGGGCGTCACGGGCCGCTGAATAGGCCTCGGGTCGGCGCGGGCCGCGAACCCTGCGACCCTTCGCTATGCCGCCGCGAATTGAAGCGCGTAGAGCTTTGCACCGCGCATCGCGATCCGCAGGCGCAACGGCTTACCTTGTGTCGCTGGCAGCCGGGCCTTGCCTTTCCAGGTCACGACGTGGCGAATGTGGTTGCCCAAAACCCGGTCGCACTCATCCAGCGTGTAGCCCTCGATGCTCCGTCCCTGGGCGTCCTGCAGCTCAACGCGGAGGTCACCACTTGCGGATGCATCGACATTGAGCTCCAGGCGGGCGCCGGCGATAACGACTGGCTTCGTGATCAACTGTCCGCCGCCGTAGGCCGCCTCGGCGCTGACGAATCCGTCCAGACGCTGCTGGGTCCAAATCACTTGGCCGGCCGGGTTGTTCCTGCGTTTGAGCCCATGCGACTGGTCGTACGCGGTCGCGTACTGGTAGATCGAGCGGTCCCGAATGAGCATGCCGAGCGCCGAATAGAGCATCCTGGATCGCGGTCCGTCGGGATCGATACGGACATAGGGTCGACGGTCCGGGCGTTCCCAGGTGATCCCGTCGCGGCTGACGGCAAGTTGAATCTCCATCAGGCCGTCGTTCCGTCGCGTCTCCGCGTCGAGGATTTCGGCCTCGGTGAAGTGCCGGTAGACCGAGAAGGTCGAGATGTAGACGTCATCGGCCCCCGGGTACTTGACGACCGAGGGCGTGTAGATGTCCATGTCAGGCGGGTCCTGCTCGTCGAGCGCGAGCACCGTGGGAAGCTCGCTGGTGAGTCGCGGGCCACGAATATCAACCGGCGAATCGGTGAGCTGCCACCCATCCCGCGACGTGAGGTCATCGGTTTCCCAGCGCGCGATCGCACGCCGCCAGGGCCCGTTGGCGCTCAGCGATTGCCCGTCGCGCCCGGCAGGGACCCAGCTGCGGAAATACGCCACGTAACGTCCGATCCGCTCATCCCAGAAGACCTGGTTCTGCGAGTCACCGTGCAGCGCGACGCCGTTTCCGCCTTTCCAGGTGAACCGAAGGCCGTCGGGCGACACGGAATAGCCGAACCCGAGTGGACCGAGGTCCGGATCCCAGTTAAGCCAATACCCCTTGTAGCGCTCCTCCGGAGGCGCCGTGGGGTCCTTCAAGACGCTCCCCGGCACCCTGGGAAGGAGGTTGTTTGAGCGGACGCCGTTGAGTTCAACGAGTCCGAGGTCCGGCTTTCGCCAATGGACGCCATCCAGCGACTCCGCATATCCCCAGCGATACGAGTGGAGATTGCCGGCACCCATGTTGCTGGACGCGTACCACATTCGGGCCAAACCGTTGTCGTCAATCACGGAATTCATGAAGTGGATGTGGTGCTCCCAGGCCCGATCCCGGTGAATGGCCACCCCACCGACAATCGGCGGATTCACTCGCAGCGACACATCGTCCGCTTGATCGATAAGCGAGAAGTCGATAAAGAGATGCTTTCGAGTGCCGAGATCGATTGGCTCGCTCGCGTGGCCTGTCACATTCCTGCCTCGACTTCTATTACCGTCTGGGCCCTGGCCTGTGCGCCGCGGTGATCCGGAGACGCGCATTGCCAGCCAGATCGTGCCGCGAGCCAAACCCTAATACAAGGTTCGAGGCCGAAGCCGCGGCCCGACGGTTCCGGGTGTCTGAACGCTTCCCCGAGGTCATGTTCGCGCGAAGCGCACGGCGGCACACCCGCCAATCCCCGGTGGCTGAATCGAATCCGCAATGCCGGGCTGCGGTCAGGCGGTGGGAGCCACCGTCCGTCGCCTGCCTCGATACACAACGGCGCCACCGCCAATTATTCGGCAGTCGTGAATCGCCACGATTTCCGGCAGCCGCTGTCGTGCCGAATGTGCGGCCCATGTGATTCGCTCGGCGTCGGCATCGAAGAGCAACCCGATGACCGTGCCGCTGTGTGCAACGTTGACGCCGAGCGCGCCAGCGTCTCTGGCCAGTTTCATTGCATGCGGGAGCCGCGGCTTTGGGAGGATGCACTGGTTTAACTGGCTGCTGAGCGTGGCGCCTTCGCCGATCTGCCGGGGATCTCCGTTCGCCAGTCCGGCGGCGATGATTTCGAGCGCTTCTCGGAAGCGGCCCTCGTCTTGGTAAACGCCGTTGGCTCGGCTTCCCGCGTTGAAAGCCTCGGTGTCGACCTCGTCGGAAAACTCGAGCACGAGCACGCGCATCGGCGGCGGCGGCCCCAGCGTTCGGGCAATTCGACCGCCGAGATGATTGAAGAGCGCGATGCCCGGCAGCATGACGCCGTCGCTGGGCTCGATGGCCAACGCCAGGTCGGCCTGCCGCCGCGGCGAGAGCGACGAATCCAGGGCCGCCGCGGTCGCGGCAATGGCCGCCGCCACATCGGCTGTACTACTGGCCATGCCCTTCGAGCGCGGCAGGGCGCTTTGCAGTTGAAGCCGAGCGTTCAGTTCCGGGCGACCGAGCATATCCAGGGTTGACGCGACGGCCCGACGTGCCTTCGGTGCATCGCCTGGCCCGTGGACGCACCCCGAGCCGTGGGACAGCTCGACGATTGCCTGCGATCCAACGTCGATCGGGCAGGTCACCATCACGGCCACGCCATCCAGGTGACCCTGGGCCAGTTCCCCGCAGGTTCCGGGCGACCATGCGACACCGCGCATGGCGGACGATTCGGCTCGCCGCGCAGCCGACGGCGCCTTCATCGCTGAAGCCCCATGGCCTTACAGACCAACTCCATGTCCAGATGCTGACGGACGAAAGCGGCCAGCTTGTCGTACTCGACATTGGGATCCAGATCGTCGTCCGCGAATGGCGGGCGGATGCCGCGTCGGGCGCCGGCGCAGGCAAGAATCGAGCGCCGCACGGCCCGGTTGTGGAAGAGGCCGTGCAGATAGGTGCCCAGCGTGAGCCCGTCGACGTCGATTGCTCCATCGGGCATGTCGACCGGCTGTCGTGATCGCACGTCGAGGGCGAATGGGCTGGCCAGGCCCGTCGTGGCGCTCACGCCCATGTGGATTTCATAAGCGACAACCTCGGCGCCGCGGCATTCGCGCAGCAGACCGTGGCGGCCGAGCACGCGTCCCTTCACCTGGTGCGTTGCCTTTTGTCGGAGAAAGGTGGTCGTAGTCGGTAGCAGGCCCAGGCCCGGTGTCGATTCCGCTTTCGACTCAACGCCGTGGGGATCCAGGAGTTCCGTCCCCAACATCTGGTATCCGGCGCAGATGCCGATCACCGGTGTTCCCCGCTGACGGGCCGAGATGACCTGCTCGGCCAGACCCTGCGCGCGCAGCCAATCCAAGTCGGCGACGGTGGTCTTACTGCCGGGAATGACGATCAGGTCCGGACTGCCGAACTCCGCCGCGCGGGCCACGTACCGCATCCGCACGCCTTCTTCATGGCGAAACGGATCGAAGTCGTCGAAGTTGGAAACGTGGGGCAGGCGCATGACGGCTACGTCAATTTCGCCGGCCGTCGCCGGGGAACCGGGTTCGTCCAGGCCCACGGAGTCCTCTTCGGGAATGTGAATGTCCTTGAAGAACGGCACGACGCCGGCGACAGGCACTCCGGTTCGTTCGTGAAGAAAGTCGAGTCCGGAGGTCAGTAGCGTTACATCGCCCCGGAACTTATTGATCACGTGCCCGCAGACCAGCGCCCGTTCCTCCGGCTCCAGCAGCACCATCGTTCCGACAAGCTGAGCAAAGATCCCGCCGCGGTCGATATCGCCAACCAGTAGCACCGGCGCGTTGGCATGCAAGGCCACCCGCATGTTGACGATGTCGTGCTGCCGGAGATTGACCTCGGCGGGACTCCCGGCACCCTCAATCACCACGATGTCGTGCTCCGCACGCAGCCGGTCGAGGGACGAGGTCACGATGGACCACAAGGTGGGTTTGAGCCGATAGTATTCGCGCGCCGCGGTCAGATGGCGCGGCCTGCCCAGCAACACCACCTGCGAACGGTTATCGGCCTCCGGCTTGAGAAGGATCGGGTTCATCTCCACGGACGGTTCAACCAGAGCGGCCGCCGCCTGAACTGCCTGAGATCGACCAATCTCGCCGCCATCAGGCGTGGCGTAGGAGTTGAGCGACATGTTTTGCGCCTTGAACGGCGCAACCCGGTAGCCGTCCTGCGCGAATATCCGGCACAGTGCCGCCGCAATGACCGACTTGCCGGCGTGGGACGAAGTCCCCTGAACCATCAGCATCCTGGCTCGCCCGTCGCTACCCACGCCTCAACACCTCCCGCAGCGCCCCGGCCAGCAGCGCGCAGTCATCAGGCCGCCGTACGGCGATGCGGATGTATTCGGGCAGGCCAAACGAGGCGCAGTCGCGCACGGCGATTCCCCGACAAAGCAGCTCGCGGCGCAGTTCGCCGGCATCGTCGACGCGCACGAGCACGAAATTGGCGGCGGAGTCCAACACCCGCAAGCCCAGCGCGCTCAACTGGGCATGCAGATACGCCTTAGCTTCCACCACGAGGGATCGCGCGGCGGTCACGTGAGCGTCGTCGGTCAGCGCTGCCAGCCCGACGGCCTGGGCGACCGCACTAACGCTCCATGACGGCTGAAGCTGACGGACGCGTTCGACCGTAGTCGTCTCGGCCAGCAGGTAGCCGAGCCGCGCGCCCGCCAGCGCGTGGTCTTTCGTCATCGATCGAAGCAGAACAACGTTGCCGCACGTCAGGAGCGAGCGCTCGTCCCACGGCGCCTCGGCAAACGGGACGTACGACGTATCCAGTACCAGCAATCCGTCGCGGCCAATAGCCGTGGTCAGCCGCTTGACGAAATCCCGATCGACATAGACACCGGTGGGATTGTTCGGGTTGCACAGGAAGGTCAGCGACGGGCGAACGTTCTCGATTGCTTGCGTGGCCGCATCGACCGACCAGGCGAATCCCCGCGCGGCAGATGCTTCGACGAAATGCACGTCGGCGCCCGCCAGTGTTGCGGCCGTTTCATACTCCCCGAACGTCGGACCCAATATCAGGCATCGGCGCCGAGGACCGAGGCACATCCTGGCCAGCAGATGAATCAGCTCCGTTGAACCGTTCCCGACCAGGATTTCGTCAACGCCCACCTCCAGCCTTGACGACAAGGCTTCCCGCAAATCCAGACTCTGCCGATCCGGATATGCCGACAGATCGGCCTTCGCCGCAGCTTTCCTGACGAGCCGCGACGTCCCCAACGGGTTGACATTCGAACTGAAGTCCATAACGTCGTCGCGGGCTAACCCATGGGCGCGCAACTCTTCGTCGTCCAGCCCGCCATGTACGGTTGACGCACCGGCCCACATCGATCGTTCAACCACCGATGGCATGCCGTAGCGCCAGCAGTCCGAGCGCTAGCAGAGCAATCAGCACCGCGGTTCGGTTGAGAACGGCAACGGCACGATCAATGTCGCGTGGAGTCGGTTCCCGCAGTCCCTCGCCCAGGCGATAGTGCCCGACTTTCTCCAATTGAACGCCTAACAGCCCGGCCATTGCGCTCATCGTCAAGCCCGCATTCGGGCTGGCGGTCTTGCTCCGGTCCCGCTGCATCACACGCCAGCCTCTTCCAATTGGAAACCCTGCGACGCATCCACTCAATAGCAGCAGAATCGCACCTAATCTGGCCGGAATTAGATTGACTGCGTCGTCAAGCCGGGCCGCGACCTTGCCCAGGTATTCGTAGACGCCGCGGTAGCCCACGACGCTGTCCATGGTGTTGACGGCTCGATATGCCACGGCGCCGGGAATCCCAAAGACCGCGAATGCCAGCCAGGGACCGACAACACTATCGGTTGTGTTCTCGGCAACCGACTCAATTGCCGCAGCTGCAACCTGCGACGAGCTAAGTGACGAAGCGTCGCGGCTGACAAGGCTCCGCAAGCTCGTGCGCGCGGAATCCAGGCGACCGTTCGCAAGCTCGCGCCTCGTCCGGTGGGCGGCCGACGAAAGTCCGGTCACCGTGAACGTGGTTCGCAACAACGCGGCACCGACAATTGCATACGCCGCAGGGTGAATCATGAATAGATAAATCATGGCAATCCACGCAACAACAGTAGCGGTTCCGACCACCGCCACGACCATGCCGAAACCGAACACGAAGGCCGAGACGCTTCCCGTGGGCGCTATGCGCATGAGTGCGGAAGTCAGCCTGCCAATCCAGACCACGGGATGAATGGCATTTGGAGGCTCCGGAAGCAGAATATCCAGCGCCACGGCAACCATGAGAATCGCAGCGTTCAAGGCGAACCCGTCGAACCAGGTCATTTGCGTGTTGATGACAGCTTGGTATTCTCACATTTGAATGACTAGACATTGTACTAAAACCCAGATTCAATTGACTCTCCGATGCCGACACCGGCCTGATCGCGTCACAGTACATTGCTTACATCATTCGTTTCCCAGCCGATGCTCCCAGGCCCTCAATTGCCCCGGGTAGGTGAATACCGCAAGTGCCGTAAAGGCCGCCGATTCACGCTCGCTGCCAGAGGGACACACTCACGGCTCACAAGTCGTGGCTGCGCTCCTTGAGGCCTCGGCCGAACTGATTCGACCAGGGTTCACCTGGAGTCCGGCCAGCGAAACTATGCCCGAGCCGCTTTCACCGCATGACAGACCAGGGGAAAGCAGCCGACGCACCGCAGCCGCCGCAGACTCGAAGCGGTCGTGCCAACTCGAATTACCGTCTGATAGGATAGCCGCCGGTCTATCCGCACCACGTCAGATGTAGTCCACCGAGTCCCCACCGGCGGCCGCCGAAATGTGACCTGCCCCCGTTGCACATGCCACAGAACCAAGCCATGCAAACCGTCCTGGATTCGATTCGTCGGATTACCGTAGCGCCGGCGTTCGATGCCGCAATCATCGCCATCATCATTGTCAACGCCGTGTTGTTGGGGCTCGAGACATCGTCAGCGATCGATGAGAGCTATGGACGGTGGATCGACCTTGGTCACCAGGTCACGCTCATCATATTCATTGTCGAAGCTGTTCTAAAGATAACGGTGTCTTCTCCACGTATCGTCGGCTACTTCCGCGATGGTTGGAATATATTCGACTTTCTGATCATTGTGTTCGCGCTTATACCCGCAACCGGTCAATTCGCCATGATTGCCCGGCTTGCTCGTCTGCTTCGGGTGCTTCGATTGGTATCGACGGTCAAAGACTTGCGTCTCATCGTCTCGGCGCTTGTTCGCTCAATTCCAAGCGTCGGACACGTCATGCTGTTGATAGGGATCATGGTCTATATCTATGCCATCATAGGCTACCATTTATTCAGTGATCATGACCCTGACAACTGGGGGGATCTTGGAACTTCCCTGCTCACGCTATTCAACATCATTACACTTGAAGGATGGACAGACGTTATGTTCAAATCGATGGAACTGAATGCGCTGTCCTGGATCTACTACGTCAGCTTCGTTGTGATTGGTACGTTCGTCGTAATCAATCTATTCATTGCGATCATTCTCAATAACCTGGATGAAGCCAAACTCGAAACTCTTCGCGAGTTGGAGAAACCCGTATCCCGCGAAGAACTATTGCGAGAAATCCGCGCTACGCAAGATCAACTCCAGCGACTCGAGCGACGCATCGACGACAACTAGCGCGAGGCCTACGGCTACACCGCCGCTCGTTCTTGCGGCAATCAGGCCGAATCAATCGAGGCCGCAATCAACGTGCCGCGACCGGCACTTCTCCGTCGACGCCCACCGCCTTCATCAGACCCTTGATGTAGCCCACGGCAAAGGCTGCCGCTTGTACTTGCTTATCGGCGTCGCCCAGCATCTCCAGTACGTGGTCATAGACGATCGGGCCGTCGTAGCCGATCTCCTCGAATAATCGCATCGCCTTCAGCATGTCCACGTCACCATTGTCGATGAACGACTCCCGGAATCGTGGAACCGTGCCCGTCACGTTCCTGAAGTGAACTAAACAGATCTTCTTGCGATCCCCAAAGTGCCTGAGCGCCTCAAAGACCTTCTCCGGCATCGCCGTAATCGTCCCCACGCAGAACGTCAGGCAGTTCGAGTCGCTGGGAACGATCTCCAGCAGCCGCTTCAGGGCCGCGTGACTTCGAAGCACTCTGGCCGTGCCCGCGATTGGCAAGATGGGCGGATCGTCAGCGTGCAGCGCCAGCTTCACGCTTGCCGCTTCAGCCGTGGGGATTACAGCCTCCAAGAAGTATGTGAGGTTGTCCCACGCCTGCTGGTCAGTCACCTGCGTCCCACGCTCCAGGGGCGCCTCCCAGGAGTCTTCGCTGGCGTTCATGATCAGGTCGTAATCGAACGTTGTGATCCGGGCGCCGCCGCGTTCCGGCGTGGCTCGGGAGGTCCTCAGACCGTAGCGCCCGATACTGCTGCGCAGAGAGAAGAAGTAGACACTGGCCTTGAAACTCGCCGCCCCCAGGTTCTCGATCGAGCGTCGCCAGCTATTGATCTGCTCGTCACGTCCGGGCAGCCCCAGCTTGATCTTGTACGTCCACGCCTCCGGCATGCACGTGACATCATACCGAAGACCAGCATCCTGGACCCGATTGCGAGCCAGCAACAAATCCTGGTAGCGATAGATAGTACCCATGATGCATTGGCAGACTTGGCTTTCCCACGAACTCGGAAGCGCCTATCCGGCGCCCGAAGGCGAGCGCGTCTTCCGTCGGCTCTCCCGAAACGGCCAACCTCACCAAAGCCTCCTGCCTCGGCCACTTCGACGTCGCCGGCAATCTAGGATTGTTGGCCGTTCGGATTGCGAGCGGCCTATCAACCCCTTAGAGCATCACCCCTCTTCGGGCAGCAGCACCACGCGCACGTAGCGGTCCTCGGTCAGGTAGCGCTGGGCCGCCGCGACGACGTCTTCCAGAGTCAATGCATCCAGGCGGTCTTCAAAGTCGATGGTCCCGTCAAAGTCCAGACCCCGCTGAACCGAAGACTGGATTTGACCAAGCCAGAAACCGTTATCCCGCAGTTGCTCTTCTCTGGGGTTGCGTAGCAACTCCTTCGCCGTGTCCAGATACTCCTGATCGCCTCCGTCTCGCAGCCAGGCCAATTCTGCGAACACTTCCATCAAGAGCTCGTCCGCACGCGCAGGATCGCTGCCGAACCCGATGGATATTCGGTACTCAGCGTCCGGCAGCAGACTTGCGCGAGCGCTCGCGCCGACACTATAGGTGCCGCCCAACTGCTCACGCAATCGCTCGCGCAGACGGGTCGTTAGCATTTCCGCCATCACCGTTAGTGTCAGCGCCTCGTGGCGGCTCCACTCCATGTCCCCCGCAAAGTACACGCGTGTCCGGCTGCGCGGTTCGATGCCGATGTGTACCGCGTGGTCTTCCAGTTCGGTCGGCGGATCGATCCCCACGTCCTTCCAATGCTCCACGCGACCTGTGGCCGGAAGGCTGGCCAGGTAAGTCTCGGTCAGGATCCGCAGGTTTTCCCATTCAAACGCGCCCACGAAGACGAATGTCGCGTCGCCCAGATCCGCGAATCGGTCGGCATACACCACTTCGGCGCGCTCGATGCTGAGTTCGTCCACCAATTCAAGCGTTAGCGGTCGCCTGCGGAAGTGGTTCTGGCTCAGTACCGTGTTCCCAGTGTCGGAGAACACGGCATCCGGCTGGTCGGCTCGCGTTTCGGCCAGGGTCCGCAGGCTCCTCTCATACGTCGAGAAGTAGACCGGGTCCAGCCTCGGCGCCGTCGCGTACAGGGTTACCAGTTGAAACAGCGTTTCAATGTCTTCCGGCGAAGTCTGGCCCCGAAAGCCCTCGAACAGTTCCCCGATGAACGGAGAAACCGAAACCCGTTTACCGGCCAGCAGTTTGTCCAAGGCAACGTTGTCGTGCTCACCGACGCCGCTTCCGGCAACCAGTTGGTCGGCGTACAACGCAGACACGTGGTCGGCGTCGTCGACCAGGGAGTGCCCGCCCGGACTGAAGGCGCCAAACACAATCTCGTCGTTCTTGAAATCGGTCTGCTTGGCGATCACGGTGATTCCGTTGGACAGAGTCCACCTGACCGAGTCGATGGACTCAATCTGCTCTTCATCGACGATGGCCCCCGGCGTTGGCAGCTCCGCGAGCAGCGGGACATCGGCGAATTCGTCGGCGTACGGCTCGACCACCAGCGAGTCAGCCTCCGCGAGTTGTGCCTGCAACACCGAGGCCAACGCTTCGTCGTCCAGCTCCTCGCCTCCTTCGGGCCGCATGACCAGGAGCACCGTATTGCCGGGCTCTGCCCAGCTGGCGGCGACCTCATGCACGTCCGTCAGCGAGATCTCGGGAAGCAACGCCTGGTACAGCTCCCACTCGGCCTCAATGCCGGGCACCGGAATCCCGTTGAGAAAGTGGTCCGTGTACTCCTGGGCAAAGGCAGCTGACTCTCGCTGGTCCCGTTCCTTGTAAATCCGTTCAATAGCACTCAGCAGGTTGGTTTTCTCTCGAGCCAGCTCACTTTGGGTGAATCCGTGCTGTCGAGCGCGTTGGGTTTCCTCCAGCACGGCCGCGAAGCCGGGCTGGACGCCGTCCTGTTCCACCCAGGCGCCAAACTGCACGAGGTCTGTTGGGTCGACAAAACGCCCCCTCGAGCCCCCGGCCCAGAGGTAGGGCGGGTCTTCTACCTGTCCACGCTCAAATAGCCGTGCGTTCAGCATCATGAACGCAAGCCGATCCACGACGATTCGCCGCAGGGCCGCCACGTCCTGACCAGATTCCGGGGACAGCTTTCGAAGCAGGAACAGCTGGGTGCCCGGCGCCTCGGGATCGCTGAACACATTGACCCGGGGTTCTGAATGCTCGGGCAGGTCGAAGCGCGGCCGAGTGCTTGGCTCCGCCGCGGCCGCGCTCGTTTGGCCGGCTTCGCCCTTTGGGGGCGGTGCAAAGTGCTGGCGGATTTTGGCTTCGATTTCTTCGGTATCGATGTCGCCGACGGCAATGACGGCCATCAAGTCAGGCCGGTACCAGCGCTCGTAGAACCCGCGCAGGCGCTCCGGCGGCGCGGTTTCGATGACCTCCAGCAATCCAATCGGACTTCGTTCGTTATATCGAGAGTCGCCGAAGATCAGCGGAAACCAGTTGTCTTGAAAGCGCGCGCCGAAGCCCCGCCGCAGACGCCACTCTTCCACGACGACTCCGCGCTCCAGTTCAACTTCTTCCGGATCGAAGGCAACCGCGTAGGCCCAGTCGCTGAGAATCTGGAATGCAGTCTCGAGAACTTCGGGATCGTCGGTGGGGATCTCCAGAAAGTAATTGGTGCTGTCGAAGCCCGTTGACGCGTTCACGTCGGGCCCAAAGTTGCTGCCGATGGACTCCAGGTATTCGACGATCTCCTGCTTGGCGAAGCGCTCCGTGCCGTTGAAGGCCATGTGCTCCACGAAGTGCGCGAGGCCTCGCTCTTCCTCTTCCTCAAGGATTGATCCAGCCTTGACGATCAGCCATAGCTGAACCCGCTCGCGCGGCTCCTGGTTCTGGCGGATGTAATAGACCATCCCGTTGCTGAGCGTGCCGCGAGTCACGAGGGGATCAAAGGCCAGCGCGCCGTCGGCCTCCAGTTCCGTAGTCGCCGAGGGCGTGATCACCGCGGGTGTGGCCGATGCGGGTGTGGCCGCTCCCGTTGGTTCGGGACGTGGCGTGGGTGCAGGCGTGGGCTCCGCTGCTTTCGGGGTCGACGTCGGCTCTGGACGTGGCGTAGGAGTTGAAGCGGCTCGAGCGGCTGTTACCTGTGGCTGCGGACGTGCCGTTGGCGTCACCGCAACTCGCAAGGTTGCCGCCGTCGGCGCCGGGCTCGCAATGGGCGTCGCGGCTGTTGATCGAGCTGCGCCCTCGACAGATGACGCAACTGGAACCGGAGCCGATGTGGCCGTGAGCTGCGGATCCGCGGCAGGGGAGGAGCTGGGATCGCATCCCGCCAGCGCCACAACTACAAACGTCACGCAGGTAGCAACTATCGCCGACGACTTCAGTCTTGCGCTCATCTTTCCCGTCCCGCGGTGATCACGCCCACTTCCGCCCTACCGTCTCCGCTGCAGTGTAGAAATCTGGCGGCCATGCTGATGTGACAGATGCTACCAATGTCGCTTTCATCTTCAGTTGATAGGGCCTCCAATTCGCTATTGCCCGATTTTCAAAAAATCCCTACGTAGAACAACACTCGGCAAGAGTCCGCACATTAATTCTCGATCAAGAATACTTTGGCTCTGAACCTTTCTTTCGCGCGAATCCGGCAAGGTGCCGACATTGCGGCAAGAGCTTGTCCTGCCCTATTCCACGGAGTGCCCCCACTACCATCCAAGTCGTGAACGGACCGCTACCTTGCCGTCAAGCAGTCCCGCCACGGGGCTCCGAGCGTCGCCGGATGTCAGCCGCCTGCGTCTCGCCGCCCCAGATCAGATCGCTGTTCCAGGTATCGCCAAGGCTTGACTAAGAATTAAACGACCACGCGCCCATAGACCACCGTCGCCCACTCCTCGCCCTGCAAGGCTGCCGCTCCCTTAGTGCAGGCCTTTGGCCGCCCGGCTGGACCCGCTTCCCCCGGCCTGGCACCAGGTTCGCCCGGCACGCTGACCTTCCTGCACTCGAGATCGCTACCTTCTTCCGCAGCCCGTATGCGCCTTGGCGGAAAGGCGGCATCGAGAATACCGTCGGGCGCCTGCGCTGTACCCTCCCACGCACGACCAATCTGGCCACCCTCTTGGCTGCCTGCTTCACGCGGCTCGTGCCAGCCTGCAACAATTCACCACGCAGATGACTCGGCTACCAAGCCCCGCCGAGGTTTTCTGGACCCACTTGTTGCACTTGAAGTGTGACTCCACGTCTCCGGCTTCGCAGGGATGACGGTTAAGCCAAACGGCCCGCCGCTTTGGGGGCGGCGGGCCGTTGTGGTGAGCGGTTGCGGACTAGGCCGGAACAGGCGCCCAATCGCCGTACGAGTTGATGACGGCGTTGGTGTCCTTGGCCATGTTGACGGCCGCTTCCTCGGGACCAACCTCGTTGACCCAAAGCTTGGACTGCCACACGCGGTGGGCGCCGCGGAACTCGTCCCAGTACGGGAAGTAGCCCGGCGTACGCGGTTCGGGCGTGGTGGCGTAGGTCTTGAGCCAGTGCATGCCCTCGGGCGGAGCCGCGAGTTGCTCGGGCGAGTCGGCCACGGTCTTGAAGACCGGGAAGTGCCCACGGTCAATGCCGACGCGGGTCTGGTATTCCGGACCGGCGAGGTAGGTGACCAACTGGACGGTCTGCTCAAGGTTGCCCAGCCGCTCGGCTGCAATCGTGACGATGTGCGGCTGGTCGTTCCAGCCATGCCGCGCGACACCCGTGTTCGGCGACACGTACATGGGACCGACGGACCAGGTGAAGCGGTCCTTGATGCGCGGGATGCCGAACCCGGTGCTGTATACCCGGCCACCAGGCCAGATGCCGACCTTGCCGGCGGAGAACGGGTCACCGAATTCACCGGCCACGCGCTGGCGCGCTTCGTTGGTGAAGGCAACGCCCTCGGTGTGCATGGTGCCGTGGGCCCAAGTCAGGGCCTCGATGGACTCGGGCGTGTCGAACTGTGAGACCCCTTGCTCGTTGAACCAATACTCAACGCCGTTGGACCAAAGCATTGGGCCCCAGCCGAACTGGTCGCTGGTGGGCGCCCACATGCCGTACTGGTCGTTGTCGGTGTCGGTCAACTGCCGGGAGGCCTCCATGGCGTCGTTCCAGTCCCAGTCCTCGGCGGGCTGGCCCACGCCGTTGGAGTCGAAAAGGTCGACGTTGAAGACGATGCCGTTCATTCCGCCCTGAAAGGGGAGGCCGTGCAGGCGACCGTTGGCTTGATAGAGAGCGCCTTCCCACGGCAGCCAGCCGGTGGGGAGAACCCAATAGTCGTCCAAGGAGAATCCGAGCTTGCCAACCAGGTCGGTGATGTCGGGGAAGAAGCCGGCGGCGTAGTGGGCTTGGAAGAGGTTGCCCTCAAAGAGGATGGCCTCGGCCATGCTGCCGGCCGCCAACTGGAGGTTGACGGAGTCAAAGTAGTCACCGCCGATGACGTCAATCTTGACTGGGATGTTGGGGAACTGGCGCGAGAACTGCTCCATCCCCCACTTCATGGCGTTGCCTCGCGGCCCGGACGTGTGGTCCGTGGCAAAGCGTACGCTGACTTCGCCCGCTACGGGCTCAGCGGTCGGGGCCATGACGACTTTTTCGACCGTGACTGGGACTTCCTTCTCAACGATCTTTTCGACCTGTTTGACTTGGGTGACGACCTTCTCGACTACGATCGTCTCACCCTCGCCGCAGGCCGCCAGGACCGCGACCCCGGCCGCGCCAAGCGCGCCCGCGCTCCCAGCTCGAAGCATTTCTCGACGTGTCAGATTCCGCATATCCCCTCCTGCGTCCCGTAGGACCCGCGGCACTTGGTTAGAGCCAAACGGATGTTAGCGCGTCCGCGCGAATACGGAAAACCGGGAACGAGGATAGCCCACATTGAGCGAGCATCCGATCTAGTCTCGGCGGAAGCTGGACACTCGGCCAGGATGTAGCCGAGCGGTTGCACACACGCCACCGTTGGCGGTGACGCGGGGCGTCGGAGCGTGACACGCTTGCTGCAAGCACGGCAGCGATGTCAACACGTGGCCAGACGACCTGGCGACGCTTCGGGAGCGACGTGGCTTACCAGCTCGCCCCGCTGCGGAGCTTAAACTTTCCGTGCTCGACCTTTTCGTCGCCGCAGGCCGTCAGCAGCGTGAGGGCCGCCGCGGCAGCCATGCTGCCCGCAAGGACGCGGCGGCGTGTGAGGCGGGGGTTCCGAGCGCGGTCTCTGGTCTGGTCGCAACGCATTTGCGACTCCTTCCGGAGCTTCCTGTCTCATGCTTAGCACAAACGGGCGAACGGTGCCGCTGAATCAGGGCCGACGCGCTTGGAACACTCCCCGGGGATCGACAACGGAAAGGACACCGGTCCGGAGCGGGAGCGTGACGCCATGGCTGAGCGGGGTGACGCAGGATCCCCGCTGAAGGAGGTAGTCGGGGTCGCGCTGGACGCGTGGGCTGGCGAACTCGCGCATGGGCCGAGCGGGGATGAGGCGCGCGACGGCGTTACCTACGGGCGCGACCGACGTGACTCCGGCGTCTTCCATGGCCTGGCCCGCGCGGTTGAAGTCGTAACCGGGATAGCCGACGTCGCGGAGGTAGACGGTGCTGTCAAACGGGATTAGTGAACCGTCCGGCCGGCGGAGGCGACGGCGCAGGGTGTCGATCTTGCGGAAGCGGAGCCTGAACGCCACTTCGAGAAGGTGAAAGGCCGTGAAGCTCTGATAGGTAACACCGAGTAGCAAAAAGCGGCCGTCAAGCTTGAAGACGGCGCCCAGCGGGCCATCCATGGACCAGGCCGACTTGCCACCTGCGGTGACGATGGTCTCCGCATGTCGTCCGATGGCGCTGACACTGTGGGTGAGGTGGCGACTGCGGGCGTTGCCGGCGCGTCGACGGATCTCGTCGGCGATGGCGCCCATATCGGACGGCGTGTTGAGCGGGTCGAAGACGAAGTCGGGAGCCTGGGCGGTTTCGTAGTTGAACGAGGGGCCGACGAGGGTGCCGGCGGAGCCGAGGATCTCTAAAAGGGCGTCGACAACGGTCGCGGCGGCCCCGACGACGTATCCCAGGCTGCGGAGCGAACTGTGGAGCATAAGGACGTCGCCGGATCGGACACCGAGACTCTTGAGGTCCGCGACGATGCGGTCTTGGGTTAGGACCATGTCTGACAGGTAGATACTAGGGGCCGTGAGAGGATACGCCGCCGTTACCGAGGAGGCTGCCATGCCGACGCCAAGTCCCGTTCGTTGCGCCGTGATCGGTACAAAGACCATTGCCGTCCAGCACATTCCGGTGTTGCAGACGCTGCCGGAGGCCGAGGTGGTTGCGTTGTGCGACATCGACCCGGAGGCCGTACGTGAGATGTCGCGCCGGTTTGGCGTGGCGCAAACGTTTACGAGCGTGGACGACCTGCAGGCGTGGGGTGAGTTTGACGCGGTGTACGTGCTGGTGAGCGTGCTGGCGGTGGCCGAAGTGGCGGAACGGTTTATCCGGGCGGGGACCCCGACGTTCCTGGAAAAGCCGCCCGGGTTGTATTCGTCGGACACGGAGCGTTTGGCTGCGGCGGTGCGGGAGACCGGGACAACGGCGATGGTGGGGTTCAACCGCCGGTTCTATTCGTGTTTACAGGCGGGCCGTGAGGCGCTGCTGGACACGGGAGACGTGGTGTCGGTGACGGTGCATGCGGACGAGGATGTAGCGGCCCAGTGGGCGGGTACGAAGTTCCCGCCGGAAGTGGCGATGCGCTGGGCGTACGCGAACAGCATTCATGCGCTGGACCTGCTGCGGTACCTGGGCGGCGACGTCAAGACGGTGAGGTCGGTGGTGCGGCAGCGGCGACTGCCGAAGCCCGACAGTTTCAATGCGCTGCTGGAGTACGAATCGGGCGCGGTGGGACGAGCCATCGCGGATCACTTTGGGCCGAAAGGGACCGGCCATTGGTACGAGGCACGGACCGCGACCGCGGTCTTGACGTCGGCGGCAACATCGTCTTCGCCCGGCGACCGGTTGAGCTCGTGCACGCTGGTTCGGCAGGGGCGCGAGCCGGTTCGGTTTGGCCTGACAGGGCTGGACCGGCGCTTGAAGCCGGGATTTCCCGGTGAGTCGCGGGCGTTCCTGCGCGCGGTGCAGACGGGTAAGCCTGTGTCGTTTCCGGCACCGACGCTGGACGACGCCGTGCGTACGATGAAGCTGATCGATGAGATCACGGGGGCCGAGGAGTGGGCGCCAAGACCGGCGGGCTGAGGCGGAGCGCGGCACGACGAGGAGTGGTCTGATGCGCGAGGTCTTTGACGTACTCGTGATCGGCGCGGGGCCGGGCGGAACACAGGCGGCCGTGAGCGCGGCGCACCAGATGCGCCACGTGCTGTTACTGGATGCGAGCAAGGTGAGCCGACGACGGGGTCGGGCGTACTGGTCGAAGACGGTGAAGATCGAGGATGCGCCGGTGTTCGCGGGGATTACCGGGGCGCAGTTTGCGAAGGCGCTGCAGGGGTGGACGGTAGGTCAGCCGGAACGGACGATCCGCCGCGGCGGCGAGGAACGCATGGCTGGAATTCGGCGGGCGGACGGGTTTGCTTTGGACCTGGAACGGCTGGACGACAGGACGTTTGAACTGACGTACGCCACGGAAGCGCTGTCGCGGGACGGGCAGGTTGGCGCGACGACCACGGCGCGAGGCCGGACGGTGGTGGTGGCCAGCGGGTTCGAGGACGGCTGGCCGGACATCGAGACGAACGACTCGGCGGCGCGAATGTACCGCAAGTACCAATTGGTCTATCGATACGCAGGCAACAGCCGGGGCTGGCACCTGTGTATTCGCTGCGACGGCCACCTGCACGTGGACGAGCACCTCGCGGTCGTGGGGGTGGGCGACTACATCTTTGAGGTGGTACAGGGGGCGCAGGACTTCACGGACCGGATCACGGTGCTGACGAACGGCCGGCCGCATGGGATGTCGCCGCAGGTGCTGGCGGCGCTGCGCGAGCGGGGCACGGAACTAGACGAAGGAAAGATCGAGGCGCACATCGGGCAGGGGCTGAACCTGCTGGGATTCCGGATGGCGGACGGGCGGGAGCTCTTCTTCGACGGCTTCTTTGTGGACGAGGGGCTGAAGGCGAACGACGAGTTCCTACACCGATTCGACGTGGCGCACGCAGACGACGGGTTGCTGCGGTGCAGTGCCGACCACGAAGTCCTGGATTCATCGGGCGAGCCGATTCCGGGCTTGTGGGCAGCGGGGGACATCGTAGCCGGGGAACGGAATTTGATTGCAAGCGCGTTCGCGAGCGGGCAGGACGCGGGGTTGGAGGCTTCGGACAGTTTGCGGCGGTGGGCGGCGCCAGCTGAGATTGGGACTGGCGACTTGCCGCCACACGCCGATTGAGGCAAACTACTTTGCAATGCAAACTTTGGACAGGCAGATCGGGGTTGCACTGCGTGCAGTCATGTGGGGACGGCACTGATGAGTAGCGCGGATAGCGGAACGCTGTTGCAGGCTGGCGGCGTGGTGCACCGGTATGGGGACCTGACGGCGGTGAATGACGTCTCGCTGAAAGTGCGGCGGGGCGAGGTGTTTGGGTTACTGGGTCCGAATGGGGCGGGCAAGTCAACGCTGATCGGAATTCTCTGCGGCATGTTCGCGCCCACGGCCGGGAGCGTGCATCTGGGCGACGTGCCAGTCACACCGCGAGCGCGGAGCGCCAAGCAGCGGATTGGCGTGGTGCCTCAGGACATCGCGCTCTACGAGAAGCTGAGCGGCCGGCAGAACCTGCGATTCTTCGGGCGGGTCTATGGCCTGGGCGGGCGTCGCCTGCGGGAGCGGGTGGAGGCCGTGCTGGACGTGGTGGGGCTGAGCGATCGGGGGGACGATCGGGCGGAAACCTACTCGGGCGGCATGCAACGGCGGCTGAACCTGGCGGCGGGGCTGCTGCATGAGCCGGAGCTCTTGATCCTCGACGAGCCCACGGTGGGGGTGGATCCACAGAGCCGGAACCACATCTTCGACAACGTGGAGCGGCTGAACCAAGACAAGGGCGTCACGATCGTCTACACGACCCATTACATGGAAGAGGCCGAGCGGCTGTGCGACCGGGTGGGGATCATCGACCACGGAAAGATTGTGGCGCTGGATACACCGCGGGCGTTGATCGAGTCGCTGGGCGGCGGGGTGATCCAGATCGGAATCGATCCGGATCAGGCGGAACAGGTCACCGAGATCCTGGCGGCGTTGGAATCGGTGCAAGCCGTGGGGCCGGGACCTGACGAGCGGCTGCTGAACATCGAGGCCGAAAGCGCGCGGCACGCGCTGGTGGACGTGATGCAGGCGATGAACGCGGCGGCGCTGGAGGTGGAAACGGTGCGAATCCTGGAGCCGAACCTGGAGAGCGTGTTCCTGCGCTATACGGGTCGCAGCCTGAGGGACTGAGCGATGCGAGCGACGTTGGCGTTCACGATCAAGGAATTCCAGGTGCTGGTGCGGGATCCGGGCGGGCTGTTCGTGCTGTTCCTGATGCCGGTGATGTTCATGGTGGTGTTCAGCCTGGCGTTGGGCGGGCTGTTCGAGGAGGGAGCCGCGCGTGGCTCGGCGCGGGCGCTAGAGGTGCCGGTGGCGATCGGCGGCGCTGGCGAAGTGGCCGAGCAGGTGGTGGAGCAACTGGAGGCGACGCAGGGGCTGGCCATGGTGCGAGAGCAGGACGGGCAAACGCTGACGGCCGAGACGGTGGCTCAACTGGTCGCGGACGGCGAGTACCCGGTGGGGGTGGTGTTTCCCGAGGGCTTGACGGCGCTACTGGAAGATCCGCGCATCCTGAGGGGCGAGCAGGTCCAACCGCTGGAAGTGGACGTGATCGTGGATCCGGCGACGACGGCGCAGGTAACGGGTCCGCTGGAAGGCGCTCTGAGTGCGGTGCTGCAGCAGGTCGTGGGACGCAGGCTGGGCGAGGCCGGGGCGGCCGTGTGGTTTGAACAGGTGACGGCGGGACTGCCGGCGGAGGTTCGCGAACAGCTGGCAGCGTCGATGCAGCAGGACGGCGAGGGCGGCGGGGCGTTGCCCGTGACTACGCGACGGCAGGTTCCGCCGGGAGTGGAGCGGGAGCAGTTCCCGGACCAGTTCCAACAGAACGCGGCGGGCTACACCGTGATGGGGGTGTTCTTTATCGCCACGGTGATGATCGAGTCGATCTTCGTCGAGCGGCGAAGCGGGGCGATGCGGCGGCTGCGGGCGGCGCCGGTGGGCCGGGCGCCAATTCTGATCAGCAAACTCGTACCGTTCTACGTGGTGAACCTGATCCAGATCGTGATCATGTTCGCGATCGCGCGACTAGCATTCGGGCTGGACTTAGGATTTGTGCCGGCGCTGGTTATGGTGTCGGCGGCGCTGGCTCTGGTGGCCACCGGGCTGGGCATCGCGCTGGCGGGCGTGGCTCGCTCGGAAACGCAGGGGACGGGCTTAGCGGTGATCGTGGTGCTAACGACGTCCGCGCTGGGCGGGGTGATGGTGCCGCGCTTCATCATGCCCGAGGCCATGCAACAGATCGGGAACATTACGCCGCAGGCCTGGGCCATCCAGGGCTACCAGGACGTATTGGTGCGCGGTCAGGGCGTGGGCGGCGTGTGGCTGGAAGCCGGCGTGCTGCTGATCTTCGCGGCGGTGTTTACGGCGGTTGGAATTTGGCGGTTCCGGTTCGACTAAGGACCGCGGGCGAGGAGATCTAGTCCCCCGGGCGGCAGGGTGACGCGAATAGCCCACGTTGTCAGAAGTTGACGATGACCATGCCGGCGAGGGCGGCGGTCACGCCGAGCCAGACGACCGGGCCGTGGCGTTCACGCCAGACGATGACGCCGGCGGCGGTTGTGAGCAGCACTGAAGCAGAGGTCTGGATGGGGAAGGCGATGGTGCCGGGGATGAGTTCAAGCGCGGCCACCAGGAGCGCCAGTTGGATGACGTTGCAAAGACCCATTGCGGCGCCGGTGGCCAGCGGACCGGGCATGGCAAGGCTCTGACGCAGCGGGGGCGTTTGAGCCTGAAAGCGGCGGCGCATGGCGAAGATGGCGAGCGCTACGGGGACGGAGACCAGGAACGAGGCCATGACGAAGTCCGGGGCGCGATCCGGGGTGGAGAGTTCGTTGAAGGCCTTGGAGGCGGAGAGGCCGGCGCCGGTGAAGACCATCATTAGCGCGACCAGCGGCCAGTACCAGCGAGACCGTGGGCCGCGCACGGCGGACCTAGGACCGACGAGCAGCGGGATTGAGATGAGCATCAGGAGGAGGCCGCCGATGGCGGGGCCAGTGGGTCGTTCGGCAAAGAAAACGATGGCGGCCAGCGTGGGCACGACGACGGACAGTCGCAGGAATATGAAGGTGATACCGACGCCGGAGCGCACGAGCAGCAGGTAGACGCCGATCATGGTTCCGGCGTACTGGATGCCTTGGACGGCGCCAAATATGACGGTAGGAGCGTCGAAGTCCAACGGGCCGCGAAGAATGGCCCAAACCGAGGCAATCAGTGCGGCCAGGCAGTAGTTGACGGCGGCGACCAGGAAGTAATCGTAACGCCGGAACTGGGCCACGCGCGTACTGAGCGCGAAGCCGACGTTGAAGACGATGTGGAGCGCAAGCAAGGCCATGCCAAGCGCGCATGATCAGGGCAGGGGACGAGCCTGGCAATTGGGGAGTGCACAGGGCTTACGGGCAACAGTGGGCGTTGGCCGCGGTCACGGAGGGCTGAGGGCCGCGGAAGCAGAGAGGCACCCGCCCGCGACGAGGCCGGCGTCGGGAGGGCACGAGCTCGTCGCGGGCAGGGCGGGGTTAGCGGGGCTTTAGGTGGTCGAGTTCCTCCCTGACGAGGCGGACGACGAGGTCGTCAAGCTGCTCGATCGAGTAGCCGGAGACGTTGTGCGACGTCTCGCCCCCATAGAGGAGGAATAGGAACCGGCCCATGGTGTGCTGGGCGAGCTGGCGGAAGATGTACTCGCCTTGCTCGTCCAGGCCGCTGGAGGCGATGGTGAAGATCTTCATACCACGGCGGTTGGCCTCGATCATTTCGGCGGCGTAGTCGTAGTCCTGGGGGTAGTCCAGGTGGGGCGGGGCGTCAGCCACGAGGATGACCAGCCGGATTGCCTCGTCTAAGCGCCAGGCCGGCTTGTGGACGGCTACGTGGAGCGCTTCGTTGAGCGACTCGGGATAGTCGTCACCGCCGTCGGCGACCACGTCCTGGATGGTGCTGAGGAAGGTTGGGACGTTGGCTTCAAAGTCATAGTGGCGGGTGACAAAGTCATCGCCGCGATCGCGGTAGGTGACCATCCCGAAGCGAAGGTCGGGACGCGAGGGCAAGGCGCCGATGCGTTGCGAGACCGAGAGGAGCGTGGCCTTTATCTGGGCAATCTCGTCGGCCATGCTGCCGGTGGCGTCCAGGAGGAATAGGAGGTCGAGAGGAACCCGGTCGCCGTAGGGTTGATCGACTTCCAGCTGGATGACCCACTCCGATTCGCCGCCGCGTTCGGCGTTGAGCGACTGGCTGACGCCGTCCTTTTCAACGTGGAGACGGAAAACCCCGGCGTTAGACGCGTCGGGGAAGGCCCGCGGGAAGAAAAGGGTCTGGCCGTTGGCGTAGGTTCGGCCCTGGAAGATTGGGGTTTGGCCGGCCGAGACGGAGACCGCGGCGTTTGGCACCGGTCGTTCGAGTGCATCGAGCACAGTGATGGTGAAGCGCTCGGAGATGTCGACGTCGTGGATCGGCGGTCCGCGGTAGTCGTCGCGGTAGCGCAGGTACTCGGTCCACGTTTCGTTGTCGTTGACCTCGCCGGCCGCGAGTTCGACGGGTCGGTACTGGCGCCGCGGGGCTGAAGCCTCGGCGGCAGCGGCTGGCGGGGCCGTCATGGACTTTTCGACGACGACCTCGCTGACCACGACCTTTTCGATCGGGACTTCCTTGGCAACAGCCCTTTCAACGGGCACTTCCTTGACCACCGTCTCGAAGGCGGCTGCCGGGGCCGCCGTCGCGGCTGGCGCTGGGGCGGATGCCGGGACGGCCATTGCGGCTGGAGGCTCCCTGACTACCGTCCGGTCGACGGTCTCGGATTCGCCGCAGGCGACTGTTGCCGCACCGACAAGTATGGAGGCTGCCGCGACCGCCCCGCCGCTGGCCATGACGGGGGTCCACAACCGACCGGCGGCCGCGAGCAGCTTGCGCCGGATGCCGGCGAGGCGGGAGGGGGCGTGGAGACGGCTCTCGATGAAGGGCCAGAGATCCTCGGGAGGACGCGCCGTGGAAGCGCTATGCCGAAAGTAGGTCCGCAGGGAGTTGGCCAGTGACTGGTCGGAGCACGGCGCGCCCTGGCCGGACGCTCTCTCAGCATCGAGGTCCTGGAGACGTTCGCGAAGCTGGCCCAGTGCCTGTTGAAGGCTTGATTCGACGGTGTGGTCGACGGTGTCCAGGGCCAGAGCCAGCTGGGTTCCTTGCAGGTTGACGAAGTAGCGAAGGATCAGGACGTTCCGGTGGCCTGGGTCAAGGGCCGCGAGCGCCTGTTGAATAGCCTGGCCCGCACACCGGGCCGGGCCAAGCCGGTTGGATTCGGGATGTTTCCGCGGTTGGGAGGGACGGTTCGAGGCGACGCCGGGAAGCGACGCCAGCCGTCGCCGCGATGCGTCCTGGCGGACCAGGCTGCGCATGAGCCAAGGCTTGGCCGGGCAATCGCCGCTGAAGCCGTGGATGGCCCCCCAGGCGAGGCGCAGGGCGTCCCGGACCTGCTGTGCCGCCTGGTTCCGGCTTCCTGTCATCAGGATGGCCGTGCCATGGAGTTCATCCTGGTATCGGTCAATCAAGTGGCGAAAGGCCTCACGGTCGCCTTGCCGGCAGCGTTGAATCGCCTGTGTGTCGGTCATGAGCAGCCTCATGTCTGAGTAGGAACGGTGGATTCGCATAGATAGATACGCGGGATTGGGGGGAGTCGTTCCATGAAATGGGAGGGAAACTGCTAAGACTCTCGGTTGCGCGGAGTTGGCAGGGCGCAGAGTCAAGAGGCGTTCCGTTAAGTGGTCCTATTGGAGGTATGATGTAGTCACTTGGCTGTATTCAAATAGTCTCTTCGTACGTAAAACATGACCACCTACGGCATTCGCGAGTTCAAGGCTCGGGTCAGCGCAATCCTGCGCGACTTAGACGACGGGGATGACGTCATCATCACCCGTCGGGGACAGCCGTGCGCCAGACTGACGCCGGTGCGCGAGATTACCGACGACAAGCCGTCGCTGCGTTCGCTGCGGGGCGCCATGGTTGACCTGCCCGATGCGAGCTATGAGGACTTTCTGGAGATCAAGTCGTTGTGGAGGCCAGGGGCGCCGCCGTCTGACGAGGCGTAGCGGGGGCAATGACGACTAGTCAGCTCTGGTTCGTCGCGGACACGCACGCCTTGTGGTGGTATTTGAAGTCGCCTGAGCGTCTGAGCGCCACGGCCACTGCAGTGTTCCGGCTGGCCGAGACGGGCAATGCGACCATCGTGATACCTGCAATTGCCGTGGCCGAGTTCTACTTCCTGTCGGTGAAGCTGGGGCAACCTGTCGGGCCATCCGACCTGCTATCGGCTCTGGAGTCGGTGGGCGGAATCGAGCTCTCGGACCTGGGCCGAGCCCAGCTTGAGCAGTTGGAGTTCTGCCAGGACATTCCTGAAATGCATGACCGGCTCATTGCGGCGGAGTCGCTGACCCTTGAGGCCCCGGTGCTTACCCGGGACAAGACCCTCACGGCATCGCCACAGATTCCCACCATCTGGTAGGCCGACAGTGTCTGGTTGCATGAAAGAATCTCGGGTGCGGGGAAGAGGTGGATTCCAGCCCTGGTTCGCGGGAACGGCGGGGGCGTGGGCGCCTACACTTGGCGCACGGCCGCGCGGCAGTTCCTGTCTGGAGATGTGATGCCCCTGTATTTGACTGAAGCGGACGTGGATGCGTTGGGGGATATGGCGTTGGCGCTGGAGGCGGTTGAGGGGGCGTTTGACCGGCAGGGTCGGGGCGTGGCGGGGAACGTTGGGCGACGGCGGGCGTCGGTTCCGGCCGGGTCGCTGAATGTGATGGGCGGCGCCGACGAGGAACTGGGCGCGGCGGGAGCCAAGATTTATGGGACGTTCGGCGGCGGCGCACGGTTTGTGGTGGTGCTGTTTGACGTGGCAACGGGTTCGCTGCGGGCCGTGCTTGAGGCCGGGAGGTTGGGCGAGCTGCGGACGGGGGCCGCGAGTGGAATTTCGAGCAAGTACCTGGCGCGATCGGACAGCCGAGTGGTGGGGCTGATCGGGAGTGGTCGGCAGGCGCGAACGCAGCTTGAAGCGCTGAATGGGGTGCATGAGTTGGCCGAGGCGCGGGTGTATTCGCGGAATCCGGCGAATGTTGAGACTTATGTCAAGACGATGAGCGAGTGGGTTGACGCGGAGCTGGTTGCCTGTTCGTCAGTGGCGGAGGCTGTGCGAGGCGCGGACATCGTGGTGACGGCGACGACCGCGGCTGGGCCGGTGCTGATGGCGAACGACCTGGAGCCGGGAATGCACGTGGTGGCAATGGGGAGCAACAACCCGGTGCATGGCGAAGTAGAACCGGCCGTCGTGGCACGGGCGGACCGGGTGTTCGTGGACGACCTGGACGGGGCGCACGTGGAGGCCGGCGACCTGATGGCGGCGGAGCGCGCCGGGGTGTTGCAGTGGGGGCAGGTTATTGAGTTGGGCCAGGTGGTGGCCGGGCAGGTGGCCGGTCGCACGGCGGACAACGAGATCACGCTGTTCGCCTCGCAGGGAATCGCGCTGTGGGATATTGCGATGGCGCAGGCGGTGGTGGAACGGGCGGAGGCCGCGGGACGAGGCCGACAAGTTCCCTAGCCGGCGCCGGCGCTAGTATTGAGTCACTTCCCGGCACGAGCGGCGCATGAACCGTCCCGCAGGCATCGAGACCGAATACGGGCTCAACTGCGAGGGCTTTGCGGGCGAACCCGATTTCGCCTACGAGGCGGCCCGACTAATCCAGGCGGCGCCGGTTGAGGGCGCGTTTCGCGGCTGGGACTACGTGGGCGAGGACCCGTACCGTGACCTGCGGGGCGGGCGAGCGAATCGGCTGGAGCCGGACCCGCGGGATCTGACGGGGTCGACGGACCGTAGCCGAGGGATGTCGCGCGACGAGCTGCTCTCGAACACCGTGCTGCGCAACGGGGCGCGGCTGTACAACGACCACAACCATCCGGAGTACTGCACGGACGTCTGCCTGACGCTCAAGGACCTGGTGGCCCAGGACAAGGCGGGCGAGCGGGTGATGTTCGCGGCGGAGACGGCGCGGAACGCGAAGCTGGGTTATGGGCAGATCCGTTTGCTGAAGAACAACACGGACTATCACGGCCGCAGCTACGGCTGCCACGAGAATTACCTGACCTCGCGGAGGATTCCGACTGACGACCTGATCCGGGTGACGGTGCCGTTCCTGGCGACACGGCAGGCGTTTGCGGGAGCCGGGCGGGTTGGGATCGAGCGTGGGGATCAGTTGCGGTTGCAGATGTCGCAGCGGGCGGATTTCTTCGAGGAAGTGACCGGGATCAACACGACGGCGCGGCGGCCGATATTCAACACGCGAGACGAGCCGCACGCGGACGCCGGGAAGTACCGGCGGCTGCACGTGATCGCAGGGGACGCGAACCGGAGCGAGTGGGCGACGGCGATGAAGGTGGGGACCACGGCCCTGGTCCTGGACTTGGCGATGAAGGGTTGGCGGCCTTCGGAGTGGCTGACGGACCCGGTGCGGGCGATGCGGCGGGCGTCGCATGACCTGGAATTCGGCGATGTGGTCGACATAGAGCGGGGCGGGCCGGTTTCGGCTCTTGATGTTCAGCAGTGGTATTGCGAGGCAGCGCAGCGGTACCTGGGACGGGACGCGGAAACGACGTGGGTGCTGGAGGAGTGGTCGGCGGTGCTGGAGGACCTGGGGCGGAACCGGTCCCTAGCGGCGGACAGGGTGGACTGGGTGGCAAAGGAGCGCCTGATCGCCGAGATGCGTGAGGATTTTGGGCCGGAGTGGAACGACGAGGATGCGCGGCGGGTGGACCTGGGGTATCACGTGTTGGATCCGGACTGGTGCGTGTACGACATGCTGGTGGACGAGGGGCAGATGCGGCGGATCGTGAGCGATGCCGATATCGAGCGGGCGCTGACGACGCCGCCAGCGGGCACTCGGGCGGCGGTGCGCGGGGACGTGCTGCGGCGGTTCGGCAAGGACATCAGCGCGGTGGAATGGGACCGGGTGGTGTTCCGAAGAAACGGGTACGACGTGACGCTGCGATTCGACGACGTTGCGGGACCCGAGGTGGACCGGCTGGGGCGGCTGGTCGGGAAGGCGCAGACACTGGATGGATTGCTGACCGCGTTGGACGCGGAGGGAAGGTGAGAACATGCGGGATCTTGTAGTTGCCGGCCGCAGTTGGCATGCGGAAACCGAGGCGCCAACGAAGCCCGCCGAGGCTCCGACGGAGCCGGCGGCGCCGGAGAAAGAGGAGGACCTGCGGGAGCGTCGGCGGCGGATTATCCGCGAGATTCCGGATCCGACGCCTCAGCCCGGCGGGCAATAGCGCCAGCGCATGGACGACATCGTCTTTGGGACCGAGATCGAGTTCGCGTCGGCCGGGGCGTTGCCGCCGGGGCAGGCGGCGCGGCTGGTGAAGTCGATCCTGTTCCAGGACCGTCGCTTCGGGCTGATCGATCCGGCGCCACGGGAGTGGGACGAGGAACCGGGGAACGGCGGGCACCTCTTTAACGGCGCGCGGCTGTACCTGGACTCGGGTCACATCGAGTACGCCTCTGCGGAGTGCCGGACGCTACGGGACATCGTGGAGCAGGAGAACGCGGCTTCGGCGGTGCTGCTGGACACGGTGGAACGGCAGGAGATGAACCGGAAGCTGTTCTTCATCAAGAACAACACGGACCACCTGGGGAATACGTTCGGGTACCACGAGAACTACTCGATCGTGACGAGTCCGCGAAGCCGGGAACTGGTGCTGGGGCTGCTGCCGTTTCTGACGACGCGGCAGCTGTACGCCGGGGCGGGGATGACACTGAATCCGCAGGAGGCGGGCGGGCGGCTGCCGTTTCACATGTCGCAGCGGGCGGCGTTCGTGTCGGTGGACGTGAGCCACCGGGTGCGGTTTGGGGGGCGGCCGATCATCAACCTGCGGGACGAGCCGCTGAGCGAGCGGACGGGGCTGCGACGGCTGCACGTGGTGGTTGGGGACGCGAATCAGTCGCAGTACGCGACGGCGCTGAAGGTGGGGAGCACGGCGCTGGTGGCGCAACTGCTGGCGGCGGGATGGAACCCCGATCTGTACCTGGACGAGGCGGTGCGGTCGATCAAGTCGATTTCGCGCAACCCGGGCGGTCCGTGGCCGGTGGAACTGGTGGACGGGCGGACGATTTCGGCGATCGACGTGCAGCGGGTCTACCTGGCGGCCGCGACTTCGGCGTTTGCGGACCGTGACGCCGATACGGACTGGACGCTGGCCGCGTGGACGGAGTGCCTGGACGGGCTGGAGACAGACCCGGAATGCCTGGTGGGCAAGGTGGACTGGGTGACCAAGCTGGCGGAACTGCGGGAATACGCGGACGATTCGCCGGAGGGTTGGGCGGACTCGGACCTGGTAAAGCTGGACCTGGCGTATCACCACGTGGACCCGACGGTGAGCCTGTTCAGCGAACTGCAGCGACGGGGGCTGATGTACCGGCTGGTTTCGGGGCCGGTGAATCCGCTGGCGATTCCGGAGGGGACTCGGGCCGGAGCACGGGGGCGGATTGTGCGGGCGCTTTCCGAGGCGCGGGCGGACTCGCACATCGACTGGAAGGACATCCAGCACAACCTGGGCGCGCTGGCCAGTTGGGAGAACCAGCTATACCTCGTATATCAGTACATTGAGCATTGGCGGGAGCTGGATGAGTTTGGAGGCTGGTCGTTCGTGCCGTACCTGGTGGACTGGGATGGGATTGGGGTGCGGGGGCGGATATTTGAGATGCCGGATCCGTTTGAGAGCTATGAAGATGAGGCAGAGGAGTTTGCGGGGGCCGTGGAGGAGTATCTGGGCGGTTAGATCTTCGACGGTTCCGACAGTTCGACTGTATTTTTGACTTTGGTGGGCACTGAAGCGGCAGTTGGGCACATGGGTGCGGCACACCACATGAGACGAGGCCATGACTGACGGCGAGTTCGATCCACTGACTTCGGTTCACTTCCACGAGACTGATCCAGGGACGACGTGGACGAAGGCTGCGACGCCCGCGATTGAGTTCAACCCGCTGGTGCCCGCGAACGGAGTGCTAACTCCAAACGTGGTGGCCCTGGCCGGGGGCGGCTTTCGGATGTATTACACGGGATTCGCGCCCGGGTTTACGAAAACCGACCTCCTGGGCCACATCCTGAGTGCCTCCTCGACTGATGGGTGGTCGTGGACGCGCGATGACGGCGTGAGGATCGATGTCCACGGTCCGCACGCGAGCCAGCGCACGCTGTGCCCCGATGTGGTGCCGATTCCCAGGGGCGGGTATCGCATGTACTACGAGGCCCGAAGGCCGGACGCTCCCACGGTGATTCTGAGCGCGACGTCGGCGGACGGGCTGGACTGGGAGTTGGAAGAAGGGGTCAGGATTGGCGACGGTGCGTGGTCATACGGGTCGCCGCGCTGCGTGTACTTCCCGACCGATCGGGAGCTGGCTTACCGGCTCTACTTTCACCACTACTCGTTTCCGATGGCGTCGGGTCTGGACGCGCAGAATCACATCGTGAGCGCGGTGTCACGGGACGGTCTCAACTTCGAGATGGAGCCGGGCGTGCGCATTGCCCAGGAGACCGAGCGGGAGACGTACGCCGTGTACGCCCCCGAGGTGATTCGACTGGGTGACGGAAGATTCAGGATGTTCTATGCCGGGTGGGCCGAGGGGATCGACGGGGGAATCTTCACCGCAGTTTCGGACGACGGGATCGAGTGGACGAAGTCGCCTGCGCCCCTGCTGGACCTGGACGGCCCCATGGACTGCGGCATGGTTTCGGAGCCGTGTGTGATGGAGTTGCCGGACGGACGGTTCCGGATGTTCTACGAGGCGAGGGACGGCGAGCGCCGAGCACGGATCTTGAGCGCGACCTCGGGGTGAGGCGTCAGATCGACTCAACGGGGAGGCGCAGTCAGGAGTCGGGCAAAGGGCAGGCTCCCAGACGTACAGCACAGCTTTGGTCACGTTGGGCAAAGGAAGAAGAATCCCCCAGGGCGAGCCGGAACATCGTTCGGACTCGCCCTGGGGGAGGGGCGGGAGCGCCGCTGTCGGGGGCAGCGGCAGCTTGGGTTAGGCGGGAACCTTGTCGAGGGCGACGACGAGTTGGTCGAGCTCGCCGGCGAGGGCTTCGAGGCGTCGGCCACCGTAGCCACGTTCGATCACGGCCTCGGCCTGCTGCAGCGCACCGCGGACTTCGTTCCACTTAGCGTGGCCGGCCTCGGTGAGCATGAGCTTGAAGGAGCGACGGTCGTCCGGGTCCACGTCGGCGGTGATCTGCTCGGTCTTCACCAGACGCTTGATGAGCTCGGACGTGGCAGCCGGGCTGCGGCCGAGTTCACGCGAAAGCTGGGTCGGCGTGACCGGCTCGGTGGCGCCGGCGAGGAATTGAAGGGCCCGCGCCAGCGGCAGGGAGACACCAGCTTCGTCGCAGGCCGAATTGAGGTGACCGGCGAGGCGGTGTGATCCAACCAGCAAGCGGTGGATGGTGGACTCTTGAAGACTGTGATGACCATTGGCCGCCCCGTTGGCGGACCCGTTGCGATGCGCGGCTATCGGAACACCTCTCTTGAGACTTTGGGCCGGCGGCACCCTTGCCAAGCTCGGCCGATTGGGAATTTGGCGAGTTTGTGAAGGGATTCACAAACTCGGTGATCTATTTATACGGTCTGGAATCGTTTTGCGCAAGTGACAACGGCAGAAATGTGCGTTGGAACAAGTTTCTGAGGGACCTTCCCAAATGCCGGCCGCCCCACGGCGCAGGTCCAGGGAGCGCCTGTGCCATGCTGGCCGCCACTACACGCTAGGCGAGGCCGCCCATGTCTGACGCGCTGCTGAACCGAGACGGGATCGAGGCACTGATCCCGCACCGGGAACCGTTCATCTTCGTGGACCGCATCGTGGAGTTGGAATACGGCCAGCGGGCGGTGGGGATCATGGATGACGTGGCGGCGCACCACGAGCACGTGCTGAGCGGGCACTTCCCGGGGTTTCCGGTGTTGCCGGGCGCGATCATCGTGGAGGCCGTGGCGGAAGTCGGCGGCGTGGCGGCGCTGGGGATGCCTGAGAATTCAGGAAAGATCGCCATGTTGACGGGTCTGGACAAGTGGAAGTTCCGGCATCCGGCGCGTCCAGGTGACGAGTTGCGGCTGGAGGCAGAGGTGATCCGCTACCGGCGCGGGTTTGGCCGGGCGGCGGGTCGGGCAAGTATCGACGGAAAGCTGTGCGCTTCGGGGGAAATCAGTTTCGCGATTGTGGATCGGCCGGAGGGGCTGTAGCGAGACGCCCCTTCGACAAGGGCTAAGCCGCAGAGCACGCACGGCTCGCGGCTAGAATGCGCGCAGTTTCGCCCACCCACTGACAGGATCCTCCGTGGCGCGCGTATTGATCACGACCAGGATTTTCACCTCCAATCCGGCGGAAGCGGCGCTGGACATTCTCCGAGAGGCCGGGCACGAGCCGGTCATCGCCTCCGTACCAGGTGCCTACCTGGACGGCGAGCAGTTGCACGCGCAACTGTCGGGGATCGCCGGCACGATGGCCAGTAGCGAGCCATACACCGCCGAGACCTTCCGAATGTTCCCGGAGCTGCAGGTGGTCGCACGGATGGGCGTGGGCTACGACGCCATAGACCTGGAGGCGGCGCGAGATCACGAGGTGCCGGTGATGATCGCGGCGGGCACCAACGACACGACGGTGGCGGAGACGACGGTGGCGCTGTTGCTGGCGCTGGCACGTGACCTGGGCCGGTACTTCGAGACGACGTCGGCCGGCGGCTGGGTTCGTCCTCCGACCACGGAGTTACGCGACAAGACGATCGGCTTAATCGGCCTTGGCCGCATTGGCCGCGCGGTTGTGCAACGTCTGCAGGGATTCGAGGTGGATGTCGTGGCGGCCGAGCCGTATCCGGACGCGGAGTTCGTGGCTGAGTACGGCGTCGATCTGGTGGAAATTGACGAAGTATTTCGGCGCGCCAACTTCTTGTCGCTGCACACACCGATGAACGACGAAACTCGCGAGGTCGTGAACGAACGAACGCTCGGGTTGATGCAACCGGGCTCCTTCCTGGTCAATACGGCTCGCGGCGGACTGGTGGACGAGGCGGCGCTGCGGGCGGCGCTCGACTCGGGTCACCTGGCGGGCGCGGCGCTGGACGTGCGGACCAGCGAACCGCCGCCTGAAGGCGACGACCTTGCCGCCCATCCGAAGGTGCTGCCGACACCGCATATGGCGGGCGTCGCCGTCGAGTCGGTGGAGCGGATGGCCATTGGCGCCGCCAGGAATGTGGTGGGCGTGCTGGAAGGCGACTGGGACCGCGAGATGGTGGTGAATGGGGTCTATCCCGCGTGACCGTCTGCGGTGCGTGCAACACGCACCACCACCACGAGCATTCCGACCGCGAGCCCGCCGTGATCCCGGCGCGGCGGCGCGCGTTCGTGTTCGACATGGACGGGGTAATGTACCGCGGCGGTCAGCTGATTGACGGCGCCGCCGAAGCGGTGGCGACGGTTCGCAACCTGGGGCTGCCGCTGTTCTTTGTGACGAATAACTCCCGCGAAACGCCGGTGGAACTTGCGGCCAAGCTGCAGCAGATGGGAGTGGACGCGGGTCCGGAAGAGATCATCTCGGCGGTGGTCGCGACAGTGGAATACCTGAAGCGTCTGGACCCCGCCCCGTACTCGGTGTTGGTACTGGGCGGGGTCGGGCTGGCGGCAAACATCGAGGCGGCCGGGTTCCAGCTGGCCAGCTTCGACGACGATGAGCCGGTGGACGTGGTGGTGGCCGGCTGCGACTTTGGGCTGACCTACGACCGGCTCTCGCGAGCGACGCGGGGACTGGTGATGCACGACGCGACGTTCATCGCGGTCAACCAGGACTCGTTGCTGCCGATGGCGAACGGGCCGATGCCGGGTGCGGGGGCAATCGTGGGGGCGCTGAAATCCGCCACCGGGATCGAGCCACTCGTGGTCGGGAAGCCATCGCCGCACCTGTTCAGCCTGGCGGCGGAGCGCAGCGAAGTGCCGACCGAGGACTTGGTGATCCTGGGGGACCTGCTGGACGCCGACATTGCGGGCGCCAACGCGATCGGGGCGACGGGCGTGCTGGTGCTGACGGGGAGTACGACCCGCAGAGCCGCTGAGGCGGCAACCGGCGAGTTACGGCCGAACCTCGTGATCGATAATCTCTATCAGCTTCCGTACGACCTTCTGCTAGCGCCGTAGGCGGGGATGGCCATGGCCTTCAAGAACCTGCGCGAGTTTCTGGACCTGCTGGAGGATCGGGACGAACTGCGACGGATCCGGGTTGAGGTGGATCGGCACCTGGAGATCACCGAGATCGCGGATCGGGTGATGAAGGCCGGCGGTCCCGCGCTGCTGTTCGAGAACGTCAAGGGCAGCGACATCCCGTTTGCCATCAACCTGCTGGGATCGCCGCAGCGCATGGCCTGGGCGTTGGGGATGGAGGAATGGTCGGAACTGGAGCGGCGGCTGGACGATCTGCTCGCAATGGCGATGGGGCCGCCGCCGAAAAGCCTGCTGGGCAAGCTGCAGGTGCTGAACGAGATCATCAAGGTCGGGCGGATCGGGCCGCGAGAGGTGAGCAACGCGCCGGTACACGAGGTGTTCGACACCGAGAATCCATCGCTGGCCGACCTGCCGATTCCGACCTGCTGGCCGCTGGACGGCGGTCCCTACATCACCTTTCCGCTGGTGCTGACCCACGACCCGCTGACTGGCAAGCGCAACGTGGGGCTGTACCGCCTGCAGAAGTTCGACAACCGCACCCTGGGGATGCACTGGCAACGGCACAAGGGAGGCGCGGAGCATTGGCGACGGAGCAAGGAAGCGCGCCGGCGAATGGAAGTTGCGGTGGCGATAGGAGTCGATCCAACGCTGATGTACTCGGCCAGCGCGCCGTTGCCGCCGGACATCGATGAGATGGTCTTTGCCGGGTTCCTACGCGGGTCGCCCGTGGAGACGGTTAAAGCGAAGACGGTGGACATCCAGGTTCCGGCCCACGCGGAGATCGTGCTGGAGGGATGGGTCGATCCGTCGGAGTCGCGGCTGGAGGGACCATTCGGCGACCACATCGGGTACTACTCGCTGGCGGAACCGTTCCCGGTGTTTCACCTGACGGCGGTGACGCGTCGACGGGACCCGGTCTTCGTGTCGACGATCGTGGGCGTGCCGCCGATGGAGGACGCCTGGATCGGCAAGGCGACGGAGCGGCTGTTCCTGCCGCTGGTGCGGCTGTTCGTGCCCGAGCTCGTGGACATGAACCTGCCGGTGCACGGGGTGTTCCACAATTTCTGCATCGTGTCGATCAACAAGCGCTATCCCGGACAGGCGCGGAAGGTGATGCACGGAATCTGGGGCGTGGGTCAGCTGATGTTCACGAAATACGTCATCGTGGTGGACCACGACGTGGACGTGCAGAATCTCAAGGAAGTGATGTGGCGAGTGGGCGCAACCACGGATCCGGCACGGGACCTGGAGCAGGCGCGCGGGCCGATGGACCACCTGGAGTTCGCGACCACCACGGAGCACTTTGGCGGAAAGCTGGGTATCGACGCAACGCGCAAACTGCCGGAGGAGGGCTTCCCACGGGAGTGGCCGCCGGAGATCAGGATGGACGACGAGATCGTGAAGCTGGTGGACGAGCGGTGGTTGAGCTATGGGATCTGACAAGGACACGGGGATTGACACTCAGCGAGCTAAGCGCCGACTTGCAGTCGAGAACAACAACCAGGCGTGGGAGCTGATCGAGAGCAGCCCCGACTACTTGCATGCCTCGGAATTGCTCTCGAGGGCGTATGCGTCGCATCGCCACTGGTTCGAGGTGGGCGGGCCGCTGGAGAAGCAGCGCGCCGAGCACCTGGTGGCGACGGCAGTTTCCTTTCTTGGGATTGTCTCGCTGTCGGTGCACCACGCCGATGCGTGCATCAAGCTGAGCGATGCGAACGGCGACAAGCAGACGGCGTTCGACCGGGCGGCGGCGCTCGAGTGCCTGGCGCGCTCGCACGCGTGCGCGGGGCTGGCAGACGCCGCGAACCGGCGCGAAACGGCGCGGCAGGCCGGCGAACTGATCGAGGATGCGCACGAACGGGCGGCGTTCGATCGGCTGCTGAACAGCGGGCCCTGGTTCGGGTTGGACTGATGGAGCGCCACAGGCCGGTTCTATGAGTCTGGCGGTGTCGGTTCGGCGGGCCCGGGTTTACCTGGACGCGATCCGGTTTGAGCACACGGTTTTTGCGTTGCCGTTTGCGTACCTGGGGATGGTGCTGGCGGCGCGGGGCTGGCCGGGATGGCCGGTGTTTATCTGGACCACGCTGGCGATGGCCGGGGCACGAACCGGAGCAATGGCGGCGAACCGGTTGATCGACGCCGAGATGGACGCGCGGAATCCACGGACGGCGTCGAGAGCGATCCCGACGGGGATTATGTCAAGACTCGAGATGCTGGGGCTCGCGCTGGCGGGGTTCGCCATGCTGCACGTAGCGGCGTGGCAACTGAACAGCCTGGCGCTGGCGCTGGCGCCTGTGGCGATGGTGGCGGTTACGTTTTACTCGTATACGAAGCGGTTTACATGGAGCAGTCACTGGATCCTGGGGCTGGCCGACGGGATTGCACCGGTGGGCGGGTGGATTGCGGTGACAGGGGAGTTCTCGGCCGAGGCGGCGTTGCTGGCCCTGGTGGTGGCGTTCTGGATTGGTGGATTTGACGTGCTGTATGCGACGCAGGACGTGGACTTCGACCGGACCGAGGGATTGCATTCAGTCCCAGCGCGATTCGGCCTAGCGGCGTCGCTGTGGGTGGCGCGGGCTTCGCACGCGTTGACCATTGGCGTGCTGCTGCTACTTGGATTCGTGGCTGCCCTGGGCTGGCCGTATTGGGTCGGCGTGGCCGTGATTGGGTTGCTGCTGACTTACGAGAACCGGTTGCTCAAGCCGGACGATCTGAGCCGCCTGAGCCTGGCGTTCTTTAACATCAACGGGTACGTGGCCGTGGCTGCGCTGGTGTTCACGATCCTGGGGGTGTGGCTTGGCTGATCCGCCGGGGCTGGTGCTCGGCGTGTCCGGGGCCAGCGGCGCCGTCCTGACCGAGGCGACGGTTCGCAGGTTGCAGGACCTGGATGTTGCGCTCGACGTGGTGTGCAGCGACTACGGGGCGCTGATGTGGCACCAGGAGACGGACGAGCGGTTTGCAGACGCCGTGAAGCGCTGGACTGCGCGGGGCCGGGTGACGGTGCATCGGCCGCAGGATGTGGCCGCACCGATCTCCAGCGGGTCGTACCCGACGCGAGGGATGGCGATCGTGCCGTGCAGCATGGCGACGGTGGGCGCACTTGCGTCCGGGGCGGGCCAGAACCTGCTGCACCGCGCGGCTGACGTGACGTTGAAGGAAAAGCGCCGATTGGTGGTGGTGCCGCGGGAAACGCCGTTGTCGCTGATTCACCTGCGGAACCTGACAACGCTGGCGGAGGCGGGGGCGGTAGTCCTGCCGCCGGACCCGGCGTTCTACTTGCGTCCGGATTCGGTTGAGGCAATCGTGGATGCGCTGGCGGAGCGGATTTTGTATGCGGTGGGCGTGACTCCGAAGGTCGCCGAGGCTCACGCCTGGACAGATTGAGTTTGGCAGCGATGTACAGCCGAGCCAAGCGCCGCGCGCACCAGATCGTAAACAGCCCGGAAGACGGCGGGCGCGCGAGCCGGATCTTCGACCAGACCATCTTTGTTCTGATCGGATTTACGGCCTTCGGGATCGTGCTGGAAACGATAGAGCCGATCCGCCAGGCTGCCGCCGGAGCCTTCGCCGTGATCGAAGTCGTCACGGTGGCAGTTTTTACCCTCGAGTACGTGCTGCGAGTGTGGTCATGTACCGAGGACCCTGACTTCGCGCACCCGCTCAAAGGCCGCCTGCGATTTGCCGTGCAACCTCTCATCCTGGTGGACCTGCTGGCGATCCTGCCGTTCTATGTGGGCCAGGATCTGCGCTTCGCGCGCGTGCTGCGACTGTTGCGGCTGATGAAACTGACGCGGTACTCGGAATCCATGTCGATCATCGGCGACGTGCTGCGAAGCCGGCGTGACTCCCTGATCTCGACGCTGTTCGTGGGGTTTGTGCTCTTGCTGTTCGCGTCGTCCCTTATGTACCTCGCGGAGCGTGAGGCGCAGCCTGATGGTTTCTCGAGTATCCCGGCGGCGATGTGGTGGGGGATGGTGACGCTGACCACGGTGGGATACGGCGACCTGTTTCCGGTAACGCCGCTGGGACGTGGATTCGGCGCGGTGGTGGCGTTGCTGGGGATTGGCTTGTTCGCGTTGCCGGCCGGCATTTTGGGATCGGCATTCGTGGAGGAGTTGGACCGGCGCCGTGCCGGTGAACCCGAGGCTCGGATCTGCCCGCACTGCGGTAAGGAATTGCACGACGACGAGGGTCCGAGCGCGTGACGGACGGGGCGCTGCTAGCCTCTGGCGACTGGCGAGTCCACCGAGTTCCCAATGGCACATGAGCAATCAGCCGTAGTCGACACCCACAACCATTACTGGCAGGTGGGGACCGACGATCTCTACTGGCTGGACGATCCGACGCATCCGGTGCTGGGCCAGGACTATCTGCCGCCGGACCTGAAGCCGCACATGGACGCGGTTGGGGTGGCGCAGTCGGTGATCGTGCAGGCGTCGCACGCGTGGAAGGACCAGCTGGCCTACCTGGAAATGGCGGAAACGTACGACTACATAACCGGCGTGATCGCCTGGGTGGACCTGGAGGCGCCGGACGTTGGAGACAAGGTCGACCAGTTGGCGACGAGTCCGTGGTTTCGGGGAATTCGGGCGGGAGCCGAGGACCAGGCGGACACGGCATGGCTGGCGCGCGAGGACGTTCGGCGCGGCATCAGCACGGTGTTGAGCCGCGGGCACGTGGTGGAACTGCTGGTGAAGACACCGCACTTGCCGCACGTGCCGCTGATCGCGCGCGAGAACGAGGGCGGACGGCTGATCGTCGATCACCTGGCCAAGCCGCCGTTCGAGACGCCCGAGATGGCGGTATGGGAGGAACGGTTCCTCGCATTGGCGCCCTACGAGCACCTGCGGATCAAGGTTTCAGGACTTCTGGTGGAGTGCCCGACGTCGCCGACGACGGACACGATTCGAGCGGCAGTGGACCCGGTGCTGGACAACTTTCCAATCGAACGGCTGATCTGGGGCAGCGACTGGCCTGTGGCGCTTCTGGCAGCCGGGTATGAAGAGACGTTCGAAACGGTCACGGGGGCGCTGGACCGGCTGAGCGCGGACGAACGCGCGGCCGTGCTGGGCGGAAACGCGCGAGAGTTTTACTCGCTGGTATGAGCGGCGGACGGCTGGACGGCAAGGTCGCGGTGGTTACCGGCGCGGCCGGTGGAATCGGCGAGGCGACCGCACGGCTGTTTGCGCGTGAGGGTGCCAGGGTAGTGCTGGCCGATTACATGGGCGAGGCCGTGGCGACCCATGCGGCGAACATCGAGGAGTCCGGCGGACACGCCGTTGGGGTGGCCGCCGACGTGCGGCTGATGGACGACGTGCGACGAGCCATCGAAACGGCGACGGACCGATGGGGTCGCCTGGACGTGCTACACAACAACGTCGGTGTGAACTTTCACGCCTTGATCGGCGATGCCAGCGAGGAGCACTTCCTGGAGTGCCTGAACATTAACCTCTTGAGCGTCTACCGGGGCTGCCACGTAGCCGCGCCGATTATGCAGGCGCAGGGTGGCGGGTCGATCATCAACACCTCGTCGGTGCAGGGCATCATGGGCTTTGACACGTACTCGGCCTACGCCTCCGCCAAGTCAGGGATGCTCGGCCTGACTCGGCAGATGGCCGTGGATTACGGGTGCCACGGCATCCGGGTGAACGCCGTGTTGCCGGGCGGGATCGACACCCCGATGTGGAGGGCCGAGGTTGCCGCCGTGCCGGACATCCAGGCCCTCATCGACGAATCGGCGTCGCGGATTCCCTTGCAGCGGATCGGTGAGGCCGAGGATATTGCCAACGCGGTGCTGTTCCTGGCCAGCGACGAGTCGTCGTACGTAACGGGGCAGCAGTTGGTGGTGGATGGCGGGCTGAGCATCGCGGGGACGCGGCCGAACGAGCGCTAGGCCCATCCGAGACCGCACACGCAGCACCGACCGATCGAAACTGACCACGCGACGCATAGAATCCTTCTAAGCGATCCAACGAGGGAGAGCCTGTCAATGGGGATGACCAAGCGAGATTTCCTGCGGTCCGTCGGCGCAGTTGCCGGGGTTGGCGCGGCGTACCACACGATGAGCGCCCTGGGTCTACTTGGACCGGCCGAGGCCCAGACAGCGGCACCTGACATTCCGCTCGGTTCGGGCTACGGCAGACATGTGGTGATCCTGGGCGCCGGGATTTCCGGGATGACGTCGGCTTACGAACTATCGAAAGCCGGCTACGACTGCACGATTCTCGAAGCCTCGAACCGAGCCGGCGGTCGAAATCTGACGGTGCGAGGCGGGGATGTGATCCGCGAAGTCGACAGCCGTCAGTGGGTCGACTTCGATAAGGAGGACCATCTCTACGCCAACATGGGCCCGGCGCGCATTCCGTATCACCACCGGGCCATCCTGGGCTACTGCAAGGAGTTCGGGGTTGAGCTTGAGGTCTTCACCAACGACAACCGCGGCGCCCTGTTCCACAACACGGAGCGATTTGGCGGCCAGTCGGTCGTTGGCCGGCAGGTAATGACGGACTTGCGCGGCTATATCGCGGAGCTCCTCGCCAAGGCCGTCAATCGAAACGCGCTGGACGACGAGCTAACGGGTGATGACAAGGAGCGCGTGCTGGCGATGCTCACCTCGTTCGGCGGGCTTGACCCAGACCACCTCTACACCGGATCGAATCGCGGCGGCTATCAGGGTGAGCAGATCCATGCCGGGCTAGCCCCGGGAGACGTGAACGACCCGCTGGACTTCGGTGAACTGCTTAATTCGGACTTCTGGCAGTACAAGCTCCACTTCAGTCAGTTCCTCAATCAGAACCCTACGCTCTTTCAGCCGGTTGGCGGTATGGACGCCATCCCCAAGGCCTTCCAGGCGCGCGTGGGGCACCTGATTCACTTCGGGAGCATCGTCGAGGAGATTCGCAGGACGCCGCGGGGCGTTCAGATTGTCTACCGGGATCAGCGGCGCAACGCGACCGAGGCGGTCGAGGCGGACTTTGCCATTTGCACGATTCCAGCGCCGGTACTGAAGGACATTCCCAACGACTTTGCGTCCGAGACCCAAGCAGCGATTGCTTCGATCGAGTTCGTGCCCGCGGTCAAGATCGGGTTCCAGACGCGTCGGCGGTTCTGGGAAGAAGACCACGCCATCTACGGCGGGATTTCCTGGACGGACCAGGACATCACGCAGATCTGGTACCCGGCTTACGGCTATCACCGTCAGAAGGGCGTCATCATGGGCGCCTATATCTGGGACGACCGGCCCGGCCAGGGATTGCGCTACAGCCAGATGACCCCGCCTGAACGCCTGAAGGCGGCTATGGCCGAGGGTGCACACATTCATCCCGGCTACGCGGATGAGATTGAGTCGGGCGTCAGCCGCGCCTGGCCCAAGGTTCCGTTTCAGAAAGGCGGCTGGCCGGAGAACTACCAGGCGCCGGCCGCCCTGCAACAACCCGATGGGGCCATCTACTTCGCCGGCGACCAGGCCACGGCCCTACCCGGCTGGCAGGAAGGCGCTGTCCTCGCCGCCCACGCGGCCGTGAATGCAATTCACGCGCGGGTGACGGCGAGCTAAGTCTCCTCGTGAAATAAAGGGAACGGCAGACCGTCCTTTGAGGGTTGACGGTATCGAGCCCCAAGGCGTATGGATCGGCGCGGATCCGGGCGGAAGGAATAAGTTCGGAGTAGCAGCGCTGTCACCTAACGGCCATGTGGAATCGACCCGGTTTTCCTGCGCACGCGAGGCCGTGGTGTGGGTTGCCGAGTTGAATGTGGATTTGCTCGGCGTCGGCGTTGATGCGCCCCTTTGGTGGTCTTCAGGACCATCCGGCGCACGGGCGGCCGACCAGTGGTTGCGGGCTCGTTATCCCGGGGCCAGAAACAGCGTGATGCTTACCAATAGCATTTTCGGTGGGGTGTTGATCCAGGGTTTTCTGTTTGCCGCCGAACTGCGGGAGCGATTCCCCAGTGTCCCGGTGACTGAAGCGCACCCAAAGCTGCTACTGCATGCGCGAGGGAAGGACTTTGGTGGCCTGGCCCAAGAGTTCAACCTCGAGATGGACTCTGAAATCGGCCAAGAGCAGAACGACGACCGCCGCGACGCCGTGCTGGCAGCCCTGGCTGCGCGGGAGGGTTTTCACGGTAACTGGAAGAACGACCTGGGTAGACAGGCTCCATTCTTTGGCGAGCAGGCTGCCTCGGAGCGTGCGCTGAATCCTGTCTACTACTGGTGGTTCGAGTAGCGGGCGCTATTCGAAGGCGTTTAGGACCCACGATTCAATCCTGGCCGACCCTTGCTACGAGGCATAGGGAATCACCGGAAGGAGCAGGTGTGAGGGGTGGGCGGGGTTGTGGAGGACGGTTTGGTGGGCGACGCGGATCTCTGAGTCGGTGGTCAGGTTGTTGCCGGTGTTGAGATTGCGGTCGAAGCGGGGGAAGTTGGACGAGGAGACTTCGAGGCGGATGCGGTGGCCGCGCTTGAAGACGTTGGCGGTGACGCCGGCTTCAATCTCGTACCGCTCGACGGCGCCGGGCGTGAGCAGTTCGGGCTGGTCCTGCCCGTTGCGGTAGCGGGCGCGGAGGATGCCGTCGCAGAGATTCATGGCGTAGCCGGTGGGTGAGACGTCGACGAGCTTGGCGGTCCAGTCGGTATCCAGACCGTCGGTGGCGGCGTGGAGGACGAGCTTGATGGGGCCGATGACTTTGAGGTCCTGCTCAAGCGGGGCGGAGGTGTAGCAGAGGACGTCGTGGCGGGCCTCGACGGGACGCTGGTCGTAGGGACCCCAGGGCTCGATGTGGGGGGTGCAGCAGTTGGCGCCACCGAGGGATTGGACGGGGAACTCGGGGTCGTACTCGAAGGTGTCGGCAGGTTCGTCGGCGGGCTGCTCGAGTGAGAGTGTGCCGTCGCCGCGGGCGGAGTTGGCCGCGCCGCCGGAGTGCAGGTGCCAGGGCTGCCAATCGGTTCGGGCCAGCGGCCACTCATGCTCGTCCTGCCAGCGGTTGACGCCCATGACGAAGAGGCGAAGCGGAGGCTCGTCCGACGAAGGCTCGCCGTCGCCCTTGAGCCAGCGGTCGAACCAGGCGCGTTCGAGGCCGTTGATGTTGACGACGGAACCGGCGCCGAAGTCGATGTCGCCGCAGCGCGGGGCGCCGGGGAGGTCGTTGCCCAGGTGGTGGGGCCAGGGACCCATGATGAGGCGGGACTGCCGGGCCGCGGCGGACCCGCCGTGCAGGCGGAGCCCGTTGAACTGGTCGAAGGCCTGGGGCGCGTAGAGGTCGTACCAGCCGCCCATGACGAATGCGGGGACAGTGATGTCGTTCCAGTGCGGGCGGGTGTCGATGGAGGCCCAGTAGGGATCGGCGGCGGGCAGGTGGAGCCAGTCGTTCCAGAAGTCCAGATCGCGACCGGCATGGCCGGGGATGTCCTGGAGCGGGAGGACACGGCAGGTTTCGGTCCAGTTCTCGAAGTCGATGGACTGGGCGGTACGACCGTCGACGCGGAGACCCCAGTTGATCATCACGCCAAGCTGAAAGGCTCCGCCGGGGCGAATGAGGCCGGTGAGGTAGTCGATGCAGATGGACTGGGGCGCCAGGCAGGTGAGGCCGGGGTGTTGCAGCGGGGCGCTGAGCCACTGGACTGAGCCGAGGTAGGAGCGGCCGGACATGCCGATGCGGCCGTTGCTCCAGGGCTGTTCGGCGATCCAGGCCTGGGTGTCGTAGCCATCCCCGGGTTCGGCGACGAATGGCGACCAGGAGCCGTCGGAGTCCCAGCGTCCGCGGACGTCCTGGATCACGCAGGCGTAGCCGTTGTCGGCGAGGGCACGGCCCTTGCGGATGTTCTGGTAGGAGGCGTTGTTGTAGGGGGTGCGAATCAGGACGGTGGGAAGGCTTGAGCCCGGAGTTTCGCCCGCGCCACGGGGGAGATAGACATCGGCCGACAGATAGACGCCGTCGCGCATTCGCACGCGGCGATTGACCTGAACCTGGACGGCGCTGGTGGTGGTCACGCGACGGGTCTCGGGCGGGCAGGTGCGCCCATGATAGGCGCGGGGACCGGCTCGCCGACCGGCCGCGGGTGGGGGATTAAAGGGGGAACTATCCCTCGCCAGCCCGCACCCCTTAAGGGGTGCGGGCTGGCGAGGGATAGTTTTGGCCGGATTTTTGCGGGATTGACGCGGTTTTGAGAACCCGGCGCGCACCGCCACAGAGCCGACAGGCGCCGCGCAGCGAGGCGGAGGGCGGCGACTGGGGCCGACGGGATTGCGGCCCTGGGGCGCGGATTGGACAGGTCGGGCACCGGCAGGTCAGGGGTTGGCGGGGAGGCTGGGCGACGAGGCGCCAGGCTGAGGCGGAAGAGGGCGAGGGGAGAGGGCAGAGGGCAGAGGAGTGAGAGGGGGAAAGGGGAAGGGGAGAAAGAGCACGAGCGGCCGCGTGCCGGGGGACAAAGAGTGTTGTGCAAAGGTCGCAGACGGGCGAGGAGGGCACGGAAGAAAATCGACCAGGGGTGGGGCGCCCAGGGCGGGGAGCGGGACGGAAGGGCGGACACGAGGGGTTCCTACAGGGACGGGGGAGCGAAACACCTGATTGTACACCAACTGAATACCGAGTGCCAGCGGGCCTGGGACGAGGAGGCGGGGCGGCGGCCCGCGCTGGCCGCGACTTTGCAGGTGTTCAGTGGGGAAGTGGAGAGGGGAGAGCGCAGAGGAGTGAGAGGTGAGAGACGAGGGCCAAGTGTCCAGTTTCTGACTGGATGTGTCCCATTTCTGGCCCGATGTGTCACGTTTTCGGGCCAATGTGTCCGGTTTTTGGCTGAATGTGTCCTGTTTCGAGGGCAATGTGTCCAGATTCCGGCCGGATGTGTCCAGTGAGGAAGGGGAGAGGTGAGAGAGCAGAGCAGTGAGACGGAAAGGGAAGTCGAGGAAGGCGAGAATCCCCCGTTCGACAAGCTCAGGGCAGGTCCCTTCGGCAGGCTCAGGACGCGGTCTCAGCGAACTCTGAGAACGGGACCTGACGGCTACAATGGGGGCAGTATCAGAGGGGCGGCCCCGGTGCGTGCAGCGGGGATGGTTGAGATCCGGTCGGCGAGTTCGCCGTCAGTACGAAGGGGCGCCCACGTGCATCACCGAGTCCACAGTCGAAGAAGCAGCCGTGTTCGGGGTATCCGATGATGTCCGACTCTGAGCGGCTGGCGCGATTGGAAGGGGCCTATGAGCACCTGGCGACGAAGGCGGACCTGAAGGACTTGGAGCTGCGACTGACGAGCGATCTCCGAAGCCTGGAAACCCGGTTGACAGTACGGCTGATGCTGGTGGTGAGCCTTGCCACGGGTGTTGTAGTGGCCGTCGATCGGCTTTGGAGCTGAGGCGGCCGCGGAGGAGGGTGCGCGCGGGTGAGTTGGGTGCGCGAAAGACCCCTTGTATGTTCCTGGGTCCTTGGATTGGCCAAGGGCAGTGTTAGTGGGCCGGGACAGACCGTTGACCTCTGGGTCCCTTGAGACCGTCGGTGAGCAGGGTCGTCCCGGCCCCAGCGCTGACCCAGAGCCCGAACAGTTGCCGGGGCCGTCATGACGAGCCCGAATCTGCAAGGCGGGGCGCGAGGTCGGCGCAACTGGAGGGTACCGAATGCCTTCGCCAGCGGACGTCGCGGTCGGGATCGATGTCGCCAAGCAGCGCCTGGAAGTGGCCGTGCATCCGACGGCGGCGACCTGGACGGTGCCGCGCACCCGCGGCGGCCTGCGCCGGCTGCGCGCCGACCTTGCCGCGCGGCAGCCGACGCGCATCGTGCTGGAAGCCACGGGCGGGTACGAACGCCGCGTGGTGGCCGCCCTGGCCGGCCTGCCCGTCGTCGTGGTGAATCCGCGCCAGACGCACCACTTCGCGCGCGCCCTCGGCCTCCTGGCCAAGGCGGACCGGCTCGACGCCCGGATGCTGGCCCGCTTCGCGGCCGAGGTACGGCCCCCGCTGCGGCCCGCGCCCTCGAAGGCCGTGCAGCACCTGCGGACCCTGGTGCGCGAACGGCGTCAGCTGGTGGAAGTGCGGGTCGCCACCCAGCAGCGGCGCCGCCAGGCCCCGCCCGCCCGCCGGCCGCGCTGGGACGCCCATCTCGCGCTGCTGCGGGCCGACCTGCGCGAGCTGGCCCGCGAGTTGGGGGCCGCTCTGCAGGCCGACCCGGCGCTGCAGGCCCGCGCCCGCTGGCTGCAGAGCATCCCCGGCATCGGCCCCGTCGCCGCGGCCACCCTGCTGGCCGAAGTGCCCGAACTCGGCGCCTGCACCCGCCAGGAGGTCGCCGCCCTGGTCGGCGTGGCGCCCTTCAACCGCGACAGCGGCGCCTGGCGGGGCCCGCGCCGCGTCTGGGGTGGGCGCGGCCAGATCCGGGCGGTGCTGTACATGGCCACCGTCGCCGCGATCCGAGCCAACCCCCGCCTGCGGGCCTGCTACCAGCGGCTGCAGGCCGCCGGCAAGCCGCCCAAGGTGGCCCTGACCGCCTGCATGCGCAAGCTGCTGGTGATCTGTAACGCCCTGTGTCAGCACCAGACGATGTGGGATCCCACCATGGCCTAACCCTTGACACTCAACACAGTTGCTCACCGA